>CAFBRK010000169.1 GCA_903231505.1 Olavius algarvensis associated proteobacterium Delta 3
GTCCCTTGGTCCTCCGGACTTCCCTGCGCTTCTCGACCCGGTCCTGGCACGCAAAAACTCGCCCCGCCGACGGTGAGGCTCAAACAGTTTGCGCGCCTTTTCGGCCCGGATCTGCGATGCTCGGCTACGGGGCAACGGGTCGTTCTCCACCGTTTTTCAACGTGACACATTGCATCGCAGACCGATGCGTCAGGTTTCACGTTAAAGCACCGATATTGTATCTTTTAAGCCATTTGCTGAAAAGATCTCAGGCAATGTTCGGGTTAGTGGATCCGCGCGAACGGGTTGGTACGCTTCTCCCGGCCGATGGAGGTTTTCGGGCCATGGCCGGTATAGACCATCACATCATCACCAAGTGGAAAAAGCTTTTTTTGAATGGAGGCAATCAGGGTCTCGTAGTCTCCGCCCGGAAAATCGGTGCGCCCAATGGAGCCGGCAAACAGGGTGTCACCGACAAAAACGGCGCCGTCCGCGTGAAAAGAGACGCCGCCCCGGGTGTGCCCAGGGGTGTGAATGACCGTCAGGGAGAGATCGCCAAACGAAACGCTGTCTCCGTCTTCCAGAAATTGATCCGGTGCCGGGGAGTCTTCGGCCCGAAGGCCCCAGGCGGAAGCGCTCTGGGAAAGCGACGCCAGCATCGGCGCATCGAATTCGTGAATCATCAACGGAGCGTCGGTGGCCTCCTTGAGGCGCCGATTTCCGCCGACGTGATCGAAATGGCCATGGGTATTGAGAATTAGTTTAACCGTTAGCTCCGATTCTGCCAGTGTGTGTAGAATCCGGTCGGCTTCATCTCCCGGATCGATCACCGCCGCTTCCATGGTTGTTTCACACCCCAGAATATGACAGTTCGCCATGATCGGGCCAACGGCCAGCGTTTTCACAATCATGCAACCCTCCATGTGCTGAAAAATCACCACGATGGCGCGACACCCGCGAAGGCCGGTCCTTAGTCTTCGCTTATGTTTTCTCTTTCGTGCACGTCGTGGTCGAATCGGTGTTCCTGGATCGCTTCGGGTTTCGTCACCCTATCCTGGGCCACCCGTTTTTGGGCTTGTTCTACGATTTCAAGGATACTTGTCACCTTCGGCTTCGGTCGGGCGGTGGCGATTTTTTCAAACGTCTCGTCATCCAGTCGGCCCTTGAAATACGCCACGACGTCGAACATCTCCCACCAGCAGTCGAATACCTTCCAGCAGGGAAGCCCGTTGTCGCCCATGGTGCGGCAGTAAGAAAATCCAACGGGGCCCCCCAACCGAGGGCAACGCCGTTGCAGATGATCTCTGGTCCGGGTCATCGGGCGAGTTCCTTTTCAAGGTTATCTCTGTTGCCGGATTCGCCGCCGGCGGTTGCCGCAGGAATCTGGATCTCATGGCTTTCGATGGCCAGGTGGATACTGTCCAAAATGCCGTTGATGAAGGCGCCGGACTCCTCCGTGCCGTATTTCTTTCCCACATCAATGGCCTCATTGATGGACACCTTGGAGGGGATATCCGTTCGGGAAAGCATTTCGTAAACCGCGATGCGCATGACGTTTCGATCGACACATGACATTCGGCTGATTTTCCAGTGACTCGAGAACCGCTCGATCAGCGCGTCGATATCCGCTTTTGAACCGAGAACCCCCGTCACCAGCTCAGTGAAAAACGCATCTTCATCACGGGAATCTCCGAACGCACGGCAAAAGCTGTCCAGAACGGCATCGGAGGCAATTTTCCGGATGTCCATGTAAAAGAGAGCTTGCATCGCCAGCTCTCGAGACCTTCGACGGTTTCCCATGATCCGGCCTATTCGACGATCTCCATCAGATTGGCCATTTCCACCGCCGCCATCGCCGCGCTCCAGCCCTTGTTTCCGGCCTTGGTCCCCGCACGTTCGATCGCCTGTTCGATGGTATCGGTGGTAATCACCCCGAAAATAATCGGTACTTCCGAATCCATTGACGCTGATGCGATCCCTTTGGACACCTCGGCGCTGACATAATCAAAGTGCGATGTGGCGCCCCGGATAAGCGCACCCAGACAGATAATCGCATCGAACTTCCGGGTCATGGCCATCTTCTTTGCGAGAAGCGGAATTTCGAATGCCCCGGGAACGCGAACAACATCGATATCCGTGTCGTTGGCACCTGCCCGGACAAGACCATCCAACGCCCCCTGGAGGAGCTTCTCGGTGATGAAATCGTTGAACCGGCTGACGACGATTCCAAACCGTTTGCCCTCGGCAAGCAGCTTGGCTTCTCTAATGTTCGGCATATTACCTCCTCGGTACCACACGCTGACGGTGAACGTTGCCAATCCGAAGTCTTGAATTGTTTTTACCAAGCGGCGAAGCCGCATTTCATAAAATCGCCCAAGCGATTTTATTACCGGTTCGCATCGATGTTCAGCAGATGCCCCATTTTCAATTTTTTGCATTCCAGATAACATCGGTTGTGATCGTTGGGCGGCACCTCTATCTGGACTTGCTCGACAATGCTGAGCCCGTAGCCTTCGAGACCCACCATTTTTTTGGGGTTGTTGGTCATCAGGCGCATTTTTCGGACGCCGAGATCCACCAGAATCTGAGCTCCGATGCCGTAGTTCCGCATGTCCGGCTTGAAACCGAGCTCCACGTTGGCCTGAACGGTATCCATCCCCTGGTCCTGGAGCGCGTAAGCCTTTATTTTGTTCACCAGGCCGATGCCGCGCCCTTCCTGCCGAATGTAGAGCAATACCCCGGAGCCCTCCTCGGAGATCCGTTTCATGGCGGTGTGCAGTTGAGGGCCGCAATCACAGCGAAGGGAACCGAAAATGTCGCCGGTCATGCATTCGGAATGGACGCGCACCATCACCGATTCTTCAGATTCGATATCGCCCTTTATCATCGCAATGTGCTGAAAAGCGTCGACGTCGTTTTCGTAGACGACAATGCGAAAATCTCCCGCCACCGAAGTGGGAACCACCGATTCAGCGGCGCGTCGAACAAATGACTCGGTCCGCATCCGGTATTCGATCAGATCTGCAACGGTGCAAATACCGATGTCGTGTTGTTCACTGAATGCCTCCAGCGCCGGCATCCGCGCCATGCTTCCATCTTCATCCATGATTTCGCAGATCACGCCGGAAGGGTTCAGGCCGGCCAGCCGGGCCAAATCCACCGATCCCTCTGTCTGGCCGGCCCGGACCATGGCGCCGCCTTGTTTGGCTTTAAGAGGGAAAATATGCCCCGGTCGGACCAAATCCTGCGGGCTGGCATCCTCAGCGATCGCTGTCAATATGGTGGTGGCCCGGTCGAAGGCAGAGATCCCGGTGGTCACGCCGCATCGGGCTTCGATGGAAACTGTGAATCCGGTACCAAAGGGGGACGTGTTCTGGTCGACCATCAGCGGTAGATCCAAGCGATCGCATGTTTCCGTTGTCAAGGCCAGGCAAATCAGGCCGCGACCGTGTGTGGCCATGAAATTGATAACCTCCGGCGTGACCTTCTCTGCGGCAATCATCAGATCGCCTTCGTTCTCCCGGTCCTCATCGTCGACCAGGATGACCAGTTTGCCGTTTCGAACATCCTGTATGGCTTCTTCTATCGTTAATAATGGCATGGTATCTACTCAGATCTCCTTTTCAAATCCTTTGTCAAAGACCTGTCCTGTTTCATGGCAGTGGGCGGCTATCGCCCCAGCTTGATTGGAACATTGTTTTGACAGAACCTGCATGGTCCGCCGAACGGCTTATTTACGCGAAAAAACCGCTCTTGATCAAAAGTTCCTTGGTAATTTCCGATGTACCGTTCCGGGAGGATTCCGATCTCTGCTCCAGGAATCGTTCCACGTATTTTCCGATCATGTCGGTTTCGATATTGACGGCCGCCCCGATCCCCTTGTCTGAAACGGTTGTCCATTTCGCCGTCAGCGGGATGATGCTGACCTCAAAGTTGGTCCGGCTGCAGCTGTTTATCGTCAAGCTGATGCCGTCCACCGCAACCGACCCTTTGGGAATCATGTATCGGGCGAGTTCCGGATTCACGTCGATGGTCACGATAATGGCATTGCCGGCCTTCCGGCGTCCGGCGACGGTTCCAAGACCGTCCACATGGCCGGATACCAGGTGCCCGTCCAGTCTGTCGGAGAAGCGCAGCGCCCGTTCCAGATTTACCCGGTCGCCGATCCTTGCATGACGGAACGTTGAGCGGGAGAGCGTCTCGGGGGACAAATCCGCCTCGAAACGGGATTCTTCAATGGATACCGCTGTCAGGCAGACGCCGCTGACCGAGAAGCTGTCGCCAATACGGGCCTCCTTCAACGGCACATCCGAATCGATCCGGAATCGTCGCCCCGAGCCGCCGGGCCGGATTCCAGAGATGGTCCCCATCCCCTCTATGATGCCTGTAAACATGGTTTCGGCGTTACCGATACGGTTGTCCCAGGTGGCGGCGGGATATTGCATCCTCAATCCCGGTGCCACAGAAATAACATACGGCCTTCCCGGCGTCTGTCCACACTCGGAAAGATTTTAATCCACGTATCCCTCGATCATCAGGTCGTTGCCGAATCGATGAACGCGCAAATCCCGCAGTCGGATGGCATCTTTCATCAGTTCCGGCCCCGGCCCGTTGCAAATGGGAGTCCCGTCGTTTCCTCCGAGGATCCTGGGTGCAAAGAAAAATAACAGCTTGTCAACGATCTGTTCTCGAAACGCAGAGCCGATGATCCTACTCCCGCCTTCGATGAGAATGCTGGTGATCCCCATTTTCCCCAAACGGGCCATCAGCGGTCTTAACAGAATCAGGCCCTTCTCGGATTCCATGGTGACGACCCGAACGCCTTCCTTCCGGATGCGCGCGATCTTATCGTCAGATACCGAAAAACCACATACAACCACGGTTTCAGCCGTTGAGTCAAGGTGCAAGAGCGTGGCCTCGGCCGAGATCGATAAATGGGTATCTAAAATAATCCGAACCGGGTCTTTTCCGTCTCCGGCGTCCATTCGTGCCGTCAGGCTCGGGTCATCGGCGACCACCGTTCCGATGCCGACCATGATAGCGTCCAGTTCATGGCGAAGGGTGTGGACGAACCGGCGAGACGCCTCGCCCGATACCCATTTGGAATCCCCGGATCGCGTGGCGATGCGTCCGTCGAGGGTGGCGGCACATTTGACGACCACAAACGGTGTTTTGGTCACTATGTATTTGTTGAATGCCTCATTTAGTTTCCGCGCCTCCGGCGCACAAACGCCCACAGTGACGCCGATCCCGTTGTTTTCCAGGTAAGCGCTGCCGCCACCGGCGACATCCGGGTTGGGATCGCTTGCAGCGACGACCACCCGGGTGATACCGGCGGTCAAGATTGCTTCGGTGCAGGGGGGGGTCCGTCCGTAATGATTGCAGGGCTCGAGGGTCACGTACAAGGTGGCCCCGTTGGCCATGGCACCGGCCTCCTGAAGGGCCATCACTTCGGCATGGGGTTTGCCGACGGCTTCGTGGAAACCTTTTCCCACAACACGGCCGTTGGGATCCACAACGACGGCGCCCACCATCGGGTTGGGGGATGTGTGGCCACGGCCCAGGGCGGCCAGCTCAAGGGCGATTGTCATGTAACCGACGTCATCCATTACATTATATCCCAGGCGGGCTGCCGCGGGAAGTGGCGTCCGGGGGAAGCTCAGAGGTTGCTCAAGAGGCTTTTCAGTTCGGACACAAAGTCGTTTACATCCTTGAATTCTCGGTACACCGACGCGAATCGGACATATGCCACGTCATCCAGTTCATGGAGCTTGATCATCACCCGTTCCCCGATGATATGAGACGACAATTCCTTCTCCCCGGTTTCCCGCAGATCCCGTTCCAACTCGTCCAGGAACTCGTCTATGATGTGGACACTGATATCCCGCTTTTCACAGGCCTTGAGAATTCCGGACTTCAGCTTGTCCCGGTTGAATACTTCTCGGCGGTCGTCCTTCTTGACGATCATGATCGGGATCTCTTCAATATGTTCGTAGGTGGTAAAGCGTCTTGAACAGGCCAGGCACTCTCGACGGCGTCGGATGACGCTGGCGTCCTTGCTCAGCCGGGAATCGATTACCTTGTTGTCAACCTCCCCGCAAAACGGACATTTCATACGCGGTCCTCCTCATTCCCGAAATCGGATTGAACAACAGACACGCCCGCCTCTTCCAACAGGTCAAGAGACATCCGGTCGGCATAGCCGGACAGGTAGACAATCTTTTTTATTCCGGCGTTGATCAGCATTTTCGCACAGATCGAACAGGGTAAATTCGTGCAGAACAGCGCGGCGCCTTTGATCGACACGCCATGCAACGCCGCCTGGATGATGGCATTCTGTTCGGCGTGAATGCCGCGGCAGAGTTCATGGCGCTCGCCGGAAGCGATGTTTAGATGTTCACGCAGACATCCGATATCCAGACAGTGACTGACGCCACTGGGCGCCCCATTATAGCCGGTGGACAATATGCGCTTGTCCTTTACGATGATCGCGCCGACGGAACGCCGCGTGCAGGTGGAGCGTTTGGCCACCAGCTGGGTAATCTCCATAAAATAGCTTTCCCAGGAGGGGCGGCTGGGCTCGGGCCCGGGCGTGGGCGCGGATATGGGAATCGGCTTATCGGGCATCGAAAGGGTACGCCTCACATAATTCGAGTACTTTTTCCCGGCTTTTCCGGATCAACGGGTCATTGTTACGGCCCTTTTTCAGAACATCGACGATCAGCGACCCGATGATGTTCATCTCCGGTTCCCGCATGCCCCGTGTCGTCACGGCCGGGGTGCCGACCCGGATACCGCTGGTAACGGCGGGGCCCCGGGTGTCAAAGGGTATGGCATTCTTGTTGACCGTGATTCCGGCTCGACCCAGGGTTTCTTCGGCCTCTTTGCCGGTAATGTCCAATTGGCTGAGATCGACAAGCAGCATATGATTATCGGTCCCGCCGGAAACCAGATGGATCCCGGCCTCCATTAGATAGGCGGCCAGGGCTCGGGCATTTTTCACAACGTGCTTCTGGTATTCTTGAAAGTCTGTGTGTAATGCTTCCTTGAATGCGATGGCTTTCGCGGCGATGACATGCATCAGCGGACCGCCCTGTATACCCGGAAAGATTTGCTTGTTCAGCTGATCGCCGTAATCGGATCGGGCCAGAATCAACCCACCCCGGGGGCCCCGGAGCGTTTTATGGGTGGTGGACGTCACTACATCGGCGAGTGGGATCGGCGAGGGATGGACAGCGGCGGCCACCAGGCCGGCAATGTGCGCCATGTCGACCATGAGCAAGGCCCCAACAGAATCCGCGATCCGGGAAAATGCTTCAAAATCCAGTATTCTGGGATATGCGCTGGCACCGGCAACAACCAGTCGTGGCCGGTGCTCGTTGGCCAAACGCTGAACCTCATCATAATCGATCCGGCCGGTTTGCCGCCCCACGCCATAATGCACGAAGTGAAACAGCCGTCCCGAAAAGCTCGCCGGACTGCCGTGGGTCAAATGACCGCCATGGGCCAGATCCATGGCCAGAACGGTGTCGCCGGGGTTCAGCAGGGCAAAGTAAGCGGCCATATTGGCCTGGGAACCGGAGTGGGGCTGAACATTGGCATAGGCGGCGTTGAAGAGTGTTTCGGCCCTCCGCACCGCCAGTTTCTCGACAACGTCAACATACTCACAACCGCCATAATACCGCTTGTCCGGGAGCCCTTCGGCGTACTTGTTTGTGAGAATGCTGCCCTGGGTCGCCAGCACGGCTGCGCTGGCGATGTTCTCCGAGGCGATCAGCTCGAGCGTACGTTGCTGCCGGTCGTGTTCGCTGGCAATGGCTCTGGCAATTTCCGGGTCTGTTTTTTCAATGACCGGCAGATTCACGCGTCATGTCCTCGATGGTATCAAATTGGTCAAGGCGTCTCTGGTGCCGTCCCCCCTCAAAGGGTGTGTCCAGCCAGGTGTCGACGATTTCCATGGCCAGCACATCCCCAATAACACGCCCGCCCAGTACCAGGACATTGGCATCGTTGTGCCGCCGGCTCATGACCGCGGAAAAAAGATCATTGCAGAGGGCGGCCCGGACGTGGGGGAATTTGTTGGCCACCATAGACATGCCGAGGCCGGTGCCGCAAAGCAAAATGCCTTTTTCGAAATCACCGGAGGATACGGCTCGGCCGACATCGATGCCGAATTTCGGATAATCCACTGAATCCTCGCTGTGGGCCCCGGTATCGGCTACCGTCAACCCCCTGCTTTGGAGGTGTGACTTAATCGTCTCTTTCAGTGAAAAGGCGGCGTGATCACATCCGATCACAATATCTGTCCTCATGGCCGACTCTCTATTCCGGGATTTTTGGGGTAAGGCCATCTGCTTGACGTTTCTCTGTATACGGACATTTTGTTGTCCGCAAGAAAAAAATGTACAATTTATGGGGTTTTAAGGGGATGACGGCACCAACACCCGGTGATGGCACGGATCTGTCAACGGCGGGATGGGCCACGGCCGCGGTATGGTCATGCCGCGGCCCGGAAATCCGGTTTACATGGTGTATTTTTTCAAAATCAGACTCGCGTTGGTGCCGCCAAACCCGAAGGAATTGGTCATCGCTGTCCTGACGTCGGTCTTTCGAGCGACATTGGGCACGTAGTCAAGGTCGCACTCCTCCCCTGGATTGTCCAGATTTATGGTCGGAGGGATGATCCCATGGGAAAGGGTCAACGTGGTGATGACCGTCTCGACACCGCCGGCTCCTCCCAGCAGGTGCCCCGTCATCGACTTGGTAGAACTGACGGGAATGCTGGGGGCTTTGTCCTTGAAGACCGCCTTCAGCGCCCGGGTCTCGTAGAGATCATTCAGGGGTGTGGAGGTACCGTGGGCGTTGATGTAGTCGATCTGATCGTAGGATAGATCAGCATCCGCCAGCGCGGCACTCATGCAGCGGACCGCACCATCGCCGTCTTCGGGCGGGGCGGTCATATGGTGACCGTCACCGCTCATGCCATACCCGATAAGCTCGGCATAAATACGGGCACCCCGCTCCAGCGCGTCCTCCAGCGTTTCCAGAATCAGGATGCCGCTGCCTTCACCGACCACAAAGCCGTCCCGATCCCGGTCAAACGGGCGGGATGCTTTTTCAGGGTCATCATTGCGGGTCGACAGCGCCTTCATGGCACCGAAACCGGCAACGCAGGACGGGCTGATCACCGACTCCACACCTCCGGTGATCATCGCATCGGCACCTCCCCGCTGGATAATCTTATACGCGTCTCCGATGGCATGGCTGCCCGCTGCGCACGCCGTGGCCACGGAAGCATTGGGCCCCCTGGCGCCGAACTGAATGGAGATCATCCCGGCGGCCATATTGCCGATCATGGTGGGGATGAAAAACGGCGTTACCCGATTCGGGCCCTTTGTACGGAGGACCTCGCAGGTGTCTTCGAGAAGGCTCAGGCCGCCCAGCCCGCAGCCGGTCAGGACGCCGACCCGGTCCCGGTTGGCCTCATCGATGATCAGGCCGGAATCCTCCATGGCCATCCGGGACGCCGCGAGCGCATAAGCGATAAACGGCTGGGTGCGCTTGGCATCTTTTCGTGAAAGGAAATCCTCTGGATTGAAATGCTTCACCTCTCCGGCGATCTTGGTCTGAAAGTCGGTGGTATCGAACCGGGTAATCGGTCCGATACCCGATATACCGGCACACAGAGCGCTCCACGATTCATCGACTCCGACCCCCAGGGGGGTGAGCAATCCAATCCCCGTAATGACAACACGTCTCTTCAAATCAGCACCTCTATGAGTGCGCTTTTATGTAATCGAGCGCATCCTGAAATGTGACCAGTTTTTCGGCATCCTCGTCGGAAATATCCATGTCGAACTCCTCCTCCATCGACATGATGAGTTCCACCAGATCGAGTGAGTCGGCGCCCAGATCGTCCACGAAGGATGCTTCCGGTACGATTTCTTCCATGTCCACGCTCAGCTTCTCTGCAATGATTTTTTTGACCTTGTCTTCAACCGACATTCGCTTTTCCTCCTTGATTTACATGTACATCCCGCCACTGACGTGAATGACCTGACCCGTCAGATAGCCGGCTGCATCTGATACCAGAAACCGGACCGCGTCAGCGACATCCTCAGGTTGTCCGGCTCTTCCCATCGGGATCTGGCTCAACATGGCTTCCTTGACCTTCTCGGGCAGGGAAGCGGTCATATCCGTTTCAATAAACCCCGGGGCCACCGCATTGACGGTCACCCCCCGTGGGGCAAGCTCTCTGGCTGCTGTTTTTGTAAGGCCGATAATGCCGGCCTTGGAGGCTACGTAATTGGCCTGACCCGGATTTCCGATCACGCCAACAATGGACGCTATATTTACGATCCGCCCGGAACGCTGTTTCATCATGGTTTTTGCCACTAAACGGGAAAACAGGAACGGTCCTTTGAGATTGACCCCGATGACGGCGTCCCAGTCGGCTTCCTTCATGCGCACCAGAAGGGTGTCCCGCGTGATACCGGCATTGTTGACCAGGATGTCGATGCGGCCTGTTTCCGTTAAAATGTGCCCGATGAAATCATTGACTTCCTGTTCGACGGCCACATTGACTTCAAAACCTTTGGCCGTTCCACCGACGTCGGCGACGATCTTCTCGGTGTCATCTGCGGCCGCCTTCTCGCCTTCCGGATCCCCCGGGTTGAAATAGTTAAAAAAAAGGGTCGCATCGGGATCGGCCAGGGCCTTGCAGATGGCCCGTCCGATACCCCGGGATCCCCCGGTAATGACGATCGTCTGCTTTTCGGATGCCTGCATGGTTTACCTCTCAAAGATGACGTCCGCCACCGCGTCCATGTCGGCGATGACATTGTGACAGCTCTCCACCAATTTGTCGGCGCCGCATGAAGCGATCACTTCCGCGGCCCCGGCCGCATCGTAGAGGCCGGTTCCGGTCAACGTCAGCAGGAACTTCTGGTAGACCAACAGGGAAACCTCATGGGCGAAAATGCGGGACATCGCCTTGACGGTCTCTCCGGTTGGGGCCCCTGCCGCCGTGAGCCGCGCGGCCTTGCGGGCCAGACTGGCACCGACTTCGACATGGGTCATCATGTCGGCCAGGCCGAACAGGACATACTGCTGGCGTGTCAACCGGTTATCGTGGGCGATCCCGATGGTTTGATTCAGGACACGGGCGCAGCGGGCCAGGTGGCCGCATCCCACGTCCGCGATGTCGGCATGGCATCGATCCATCTCGTCGGCAATGGCCCCGTAAAACTCCCCCTTGGTTTTGCGGGTTTTCTTCCAGCGGAAGGTGCCGATGATATTTTGCTGAATTTCGCTGGTGCCTTCATAGATGCAGGTGATTTTCACATCCCGCTTGATTTTTTCCACCTCGAACTCGTTGATGTAACCATACCCGCCGAGGGCCTGGATGGCATTATCGGCTGCGGCATTTGCCGATTCCGTGGAAAAATATTTGGCGATGGAGCCTTCCACCTGCCGATCCTCATCGCTGGAATCGATCAGAAGGGCCACCTCGTCGATGAACGCCGTGGCCGCTTCACGCCGCACGGCGGCGGGGATCACCAGTTTGTGGGTATATCCCTGTTTTTCAGAAAGGGGAGACCCGAACTGGATCCGCTCCCGGGCGTACGGGACGACGATGTCCAGTACCGCATCCAGGGCACCGAGGGCCATGGCGGCAACCATCAGGCGGGTGTAGCCAAAAACTTTGTTGGCCTGCTTGAGTCCCTGGCCGGGGACGCCGCCGATGAGGTTCTCCACGGGAACGAACACGTCGGTAAACGTCAGGGGAGACGTGTTCGACGCGCGAATCCCGTGCTTTTCTTCCCCCTTGCCTTGAACAAAACCATCGGTTCCTTTTTCTACGACAAAGAAGGTGGGTCCTTCCGGGGTTTTGGCCAGAAGGGTGATAAAGTCGGCGTAGCCGCCCGTGGAAATGAATTGCTTGGTGCCGTTTACGATATAGCCGGAGACGTGACCGGCATCATCTGTTACAGGTTCCGCTTTGGTTTTGAGGGCGGCCAGATTGCTGCCGGCGCCCGGTTCGGTAACCGCATAGGCGACCAAAGAATGGCCTTCGGCGATGGAGCCGAGCCAGCGGGATTTTTGCTCCTTGGTTCCCCCGACCATCAACGGGTCGGCGCCAAGCTGAATCGCGAAAAACGCCGTCGAAATGCCGAGACAGATTTTGGAAAGCTCCCGCGTGACCGCGCAGGAATCCCTTGCCCCACCCCCCATTCCACCATAGGGCTCGGGTACGAAAATGAGCTGGAGCCCGATCTCCGGGCTAAGCATCTCGCGAATGGTGTCCTCGGGAAAGACCTCTTCCCGGTCGTATTTAAGGATGTTCTCCTTGGTCAGCAACCGCTTTCGGAGCTGGCGGATGGTCTCAAGAATCATCTCCTGATATTCCGGATCGATCCCTCTTGGCTCACGCGCAACGTCTGTCATCTCAAATCCCCTTGTATCGTTGACGATTCCGGTCACCGACCGTCTCAACGGTGGGGGACGGTATCGTTTCTGTCACATCCGTGCCGAGAATCCGGAAACGTGATCAGAACGACATTGTCCGGTTACCTATTCTTCAGGTTCAACGACGGTTCTGCCCCGGTATGCGCCGCAACTTGGACATGCACGATGGGGCTGCATGGCTTCACCGCAATCCGGGCATGTCGTCAGGTTCGGGGCCGTGTGTTTTTTATGGGTCCGGCGTTTGTCCCTTCTGGCTTTGGACGTCTTTCGCTTGGGCACTGCCATAAGTAATCTCCTAATATTTTGATAAAATTGATAATTATATATAAATATTGCTTATAAAAAAGCAGATGAATAAGTAATTGAAAATGTGTGTTATGTCAAGCTTTTTTCTGCCCGCTGTTTTTTCCTTTGGCGGAATTGGCTTTCAACAAAATTCACACTGGATTTCAGGGGGGGCTGAGTGTGAGGATTAAACTCTGTAATTACTATATAAATATACAAAGATGGGATTGCGTTGAGATATTTTTGAGGTGACATAAGGATCCATTTAGACCCTTTCCGACGGCTCGTTTTGCCGTGTATCTTACAGAGCGGCGGGGATTATCGATTTACTTATTACTACTCTTAGCCAGTGAGCCGTCAGCTCGAGAATTGTCTGTGATGGGTTAGCAATTGTCACATATAATTGTAAATACATATAAAATTATATATACCGAAAACCGTTAAGTGAATGGCCAAATATCTACTTGCAACAGTAGTCATGGGAACGCCGCGTCGTCATATGTTTGAATTGTTGACGGAGACCGGCATTGATGACTATTGTCAGCCCACCTCAATTCCGAAACACGGTATGGCATCGCTTCAGAAAGCGGCAGAGAAAAAGCACTGTCGTCATGTTCAACGGAAAACGGATGACTTCCGTTCGGGTCTGTCCGGGAGAGAGGGAAATCAATGACAATCAACTCTCAGGTGAGCGTTATGCAACAGATTATTACCCGATTTCCGCCAAGTCCAACGGGCTACCTTCACGTGGGGGGAGCCAGAACGGCGTTGTTCAATTGGCTCTATGCCCGGCATACCAAGGGACGGCTTGTGCTTCGCATCGAAGACACGGATGTCAAACGGTCCACCCAGGCATCGGTGGATGCCATTTTCGAGGCCCTTGAATGGCTCGGGATCGATTGGGACGACGGGCCCTATTTTCAGTCCAAACGGTTTGACATTTACATGGATTACGTGGACAGACTCCTGGAGTCCGGAAATGCGTATTATTGCACCTGCACACCGGAGCGCCTTGAAGACATGCGGAAGCGGGCCATGGCTGCCGGAGGAAAACCCAAATACGACGGCACCTGCCGCGAGAAGGGTATTTCCGGCGCAGAGGGGGCAGTGGTTCGATTAAAGGCGCCCTTGACCGGGACGACGGTTGTAGAAGATGTGGTCAAAGGCAACATCGTCTTCCAGAATGCAGAACTGGACGATTTTATCATCTGCCGAAGTGACGGATCTCCCACCTACAACTTTTGCGTGGTGGTGGACGACATGACGATGGGGATTAATACGGTGATCCGGGGAGACGACCATGTCATGAATACGCCCAAGCAGATGCTTATCTACAAAGCTCTTGGCCATGAACTGCCGATTTATGCCCATGTCCCCATGGTCCTCGGATCCGACCGCACCCGCCTCAGCAAACGCCACGGCGCCATGTCGGTGACCGCCTATCGGGACATGGGGTTTCTTCCCGAGGCGCTGGTCAATTACCTGGTTCGTCTCGGATGGTCTTTTGGAGACGAAGAGTTTTTTTGTCGGGATGAACTCATCGAAAAATTTTCCCTGGAAAATGTTGGTACTTCCGCGGGGATATTTGATTTTGACAAGTTACTTTCCCTTAACGCCGAGCACATGAAAGCGATGCCGCTGGTTGATCTGAGCCGGATGGCCCTGCCCTTCTTTCAGCAAAACGGTTATCGGGGGACAGACGATCAGCTCTTTGAAAAGGCCGTGGAAACGCTGATTCCCCGGAGCAAAACACTGGAGGAGATGGCCGATATCGGCGGGTTTTACTTTGCCGACGCGATTGCCTATGACGAAAAGGCGGCCAGAAAATTTCTTAAATCCGCAGCTCTCCTGCCTCTGGAACGCCTCACCGGGAAATTGGAAGAACTGGATACATTTGATGAGCCTTCATTGGAGCAGGTATTTCAGGCGGTCATGGAAGAGACAGGTCTTAAACTGGGGAAAATCGCCCAACCCGTACGGGTGGCGTTGACAGGCAAAACCGCCAGCCCGGGGATATTCGAGGTCATATCGATTGTCGGCAAGGAAAAGGTGATTGCCCGGCTCAAGGATGCGATTGCCTATATCCAGGCCCTGCCTTCCTGAACCGACCCTGACGGGGAGAAACGGGTTGAAACAACAGGACAACGTCTTATCGTTATCGGGTCATTGAGTTTAACCTTGACTCATTACAGCGGTTTGTGTAACAGACCTGTGTGTTGCACTGAGGGATCGTCTAGCGGCAGGACGACGGGTTCTGGCCCCGTTAACCCAGGTTCGAATCCTGGTCCCTCAGCCAACCGGCCATCAGGGGGTTATGAGATCTTCTCATAACCCCTTTTCGATTTGGCCCTCTCGGCGAAAGGCAAAAGGGATATTTTGCGCTGCGACCGTTGCGCCTCGTATGTAAAAAGCGAAAGAGAAAACACCCTGGGAGAAGGACGCCGGCTATCTCTTTAACGTCAAGGAAATTCCGCCATGATTCCCCGCCGTATGGTATTTTGTGATTTCGACGGCACCATCACCACGGAGGAAACATTTGTGGGGATGCTGAAGCAGTTTTCCCCGGAGTCCTATGACGCGGTGGCGGAGCAGGTGATGGATGGCCGCATGTCGCTTCGGGAGGGGGTGCGGCAGCTGGTGGAAGCCATCCCTACGGATCGATTCCAGGACATGCAGGCATATATCTCAGATCAGGACCCACGCCCCGGATTTATCGAGTTTCTTGACTTTTTGAATAGACGGGACATCCCAATTTGTGGTCGTTTCCGGGGGGATCCTGGAACAGGTGAAAACGTTTCTGACACCCTTTGGCGACCGGGTATCCGGTATGCACGGGGCGGAGTTGTCCTTGGACGGAACCCGGCTGAAGCTACACTCGTCCTATGACGGGCCCAGGGAACTGGTCAGCAAAGCGAAGGTGTTGGCCGAATATGATTTCGACGAATCGGTGGTCATTGGAGATGGGTTGACAGACATCGGCATGGCTGAGATTGCCGACCTCGTGTTTGCCAGGGATCAGCTGGTTCGCTACCTGACACAATTGGGGGTCGCTTTTTTCCAATGGAATGATTTTTTTGACATTACGGAGCACCTCGAACGTTTGTGGGGCCTTGATTGAACAGACCTGCCGGTGATCAGCGGGCCACGACGTCATGAAACACGACCCGTCGCTCCTGGGGCGGAGGGTTTACCCGCACACCTGAGGCGCATAAACTTCCGGCGGCGCTAAATGCGACCAGGGTTGATCCGCCGGTATGTTGACGAGTGAAAGGTGCCAGCCCCTCAGCCCGCCGGGCGGGGTTTCCGCTTCGCTCCAACAAAGAGCAGGGGATTGCGAAATCTTTTTATTTACCCTACGACGGAAGTATCGCACGTTTGCGTTAATCAGGATCTTCATTTAATCTGATGTACTCCCGGGCTGTTTCGCCGAGCGGGGTTTCCGCTTTGCTCCAACAAGCCGCGGAGAACAATCACGTTCAATGACCCGGAGAAGGATCGATGGCATCCAAAGATCAAAGCACACCACCACCGGCCGATAACCTGACCAAGGGACCGACGGTTCCATCCAATTTCATCCGCTTCATCATCGATGAGGACATGGAAACCGGAAAATGGGGGGGGCGTGTGCACACACGATTTCCCCCGGAACCAAACGGGTATCTGCACATCGGACATGCAAAATCCATCTGCCTCAATTTTGGTCTGGCCAGAGATTACAGAGGCTTGTGTAATCTGAGATTTGACGACACCAATCCGACCAAAGAAGAAATAGAGTATGTCGAGTCTATCAAGGAGGATGTCCGCTGGCTTGGATATGACTGGGACGATCGGGAATACTATGCATCCGATTATTTCGATCAATTGTATGGATTTGCCATGTCTCTGATTCGGGCGGGAAACGCCTATGTCGACAGTTTGAGTGCCGATGAGATTCGAAAGTATCGTGGCACACTGACCGAACCCGGCCGGGAAAGCCCCTATCGGGAACGTTCTGTGGAAGAAAATATCGATTTGTTTCAGCGGATGAAGGACGGGCAATTCGAAGATGGCGCCCACGTGCTCCGGGCCAAAATCGACATGGCCGCTCCCAACATCATTATGCGGGATCCCACCCTGTATCGTATCCGGCACGTACCGCACCACCGGACGGGAGACCGATGGTGCATCTACCCGATGTACGATTTTACCCACTGTCTTTCGGATTCCATCGAGCGGATTACCCACTCCATCTGTACCCTTGAATTTGAAAACAATCGGGAATTGTATGACTGGGTATTGAATCAGCTGGAGCTATATCATCCGCAGCAGATCGAGTTTGCCCGGCTGAACCTCTCCTATACCGTGCTCAGCAAACGAAAGCTCATCCGGCTGGTGGATGAAGACCATGTTTCCGGATGGGACGACCCGAGGATGCCGACCATTTCCGGAATCCGGCGCCGGGGATACACACCCGAATCGATTCGAAACTTCTGCGAGCGGATCGGATTGGCAAAACGGGACAGCATCGTCGACATTGCCCTTCTGGAGCATTGTCTCAGGGAGGATCTCAACCGGCGGGCGCCGCGCGTGATGGGTGTCTTACGACCGTTGAAGGTGGTCATTGAGAATTATCCGGAAGGCCATGTGGATATGCTGGATGCCCTGAATAATCCCGAAGATCCGGATGCGGGAATGCGCCAGGTCCCGTTTTCCCGGGAGATTTACATCGAGCGTGATGATTTTATGGAAGAGCCGCCCAAGAAATTTTTCCGGCTGGCACCGGGACGGGAGGTGCGCCTCCGGTATGCGTTTTTTATCACCTGCCGGGATGTCGTAAAGGATTCGGCTACCGGAGAGATTGTCGAACTGCGATGCACCTACGATCCAGCCACCCGTGGCGGTGATGCGCCCGACGGCCGTAAGGTAAAGGCCACGCTGCACTGGGTGTCGGCTGCTCACGCCATCAATGCGGAATGCCGCTTGTATGATCATCTCTTTACAAAAGAAAATCCGAACGAAACGGCTGAAGGCAAAGATTTTACAGCCTATCTGAATCCGGACGCCCTGGAAATACTGTCGGATTGCAAGCTTGAACCGGGACTTCTCCAGGCGACCTCCGGATTCCCGTATCAATTCGAGAGGCTCGGATATTTTGTTGTCGACGCAAAGGACTCCCGGGAGGACCGTATGGTATTCAATCGAACGGTCACCCTGAGAGACACCTGGGCCAGGATCCAAAAACGGAGAAAATGACCGATAGCCGGCGACGTCCGGCATCGGTACATCGGCATGGACAGGCCTGGGATTGCGCCCACAGCGTATACAAACTGGCACGACGACCAGAGGGATCACGACGGCGTTTTGGACGTATTCACCTTCGTGTGCATCCTTTTCGTCGTGGTGCCATACAGCAAAAAAACTTTGGAGAGTACCCATATGACGCCATTTGAACTGTCTGCGACCCTGCACAGAGAACTATCTCCGGTGGCGCCCAAGTTGTCGGCAGCCTTAAACCGGGCGCTGAATGTAATTGGCGAAGCAGCGCTGATCATTACGCCCGGGAAACCCGACGACACCACTTTTCAGGAAACAGAGCGGATTCAGTATGGTGCTGACGGCGACGGCTCCGGCATCCTGATGAAAATCCTCGAAACTCTGGAGGTGCTCGAGAACCATTCCACATGGCGTGTGGAGATTGAACGGAAACCCGGCCCGGAACCCGGCCTGATGGATCTGAGGTATACCCTGTATCGGATAGCGCGCTGCTAGTGCCGTGTTCCGGAACAATAACGAAACGAAACCGCCGCTTTTTCCAAAGCCGGTATTCAAGAAAACAGAACTTTTAGTATTTGCATGCCGTCGGAGGATCTGATGGTCGAAACGGATTATTGCGGCCTCAAGACGGGCAAGAAGATCGACAAAGCGGCCCTTTTCGACGTGTTTTACGGGGAACTGGAGACCGCGCCGATGATTCGCCAATGCCCGGTCAATATGGAACTGAAACTTCACGATGTCCTCGATTTCAGGACCCATGACATATTTGTCGGCGCCGGCGGAACAATCGGCCGAGCCGTTACCGAACTGCTCGACCCGGCCAAGGCCTATAAGGCAAGCATTGAAGGGGATATAACGGGTCAGGTGATGGATGTCCGTGAATATGGAAAAGTTGAGGAAGAAGCAAGCTAAACCGCGGCTTCAATGAATATCGCCGTTTGTCCAAAAAGGCGACAGGTTACTGTTTTGTAACTTTGCGGGGACGATCTGACAATGCCGGCGTTCATCTCCAGGCGGCACTAGGGTTATTATTGGTTTCGGGACTCTTCCTTTTTTCTGAGAATCTGTACCATTTTCTCGGCGATCCGGATTTCATCCGGATAAAGCAAGCCTGCAGATATCCATGTTTCGATGGTTTCTATCGGGACATTCAGATTTTCGGCGTAGGCTTCCAGATCGTTCGTACGACGAAAATCGATCTCCGGTTCTTGAGTGGAAAACGGTTTGACCGTCTGCTCGGGATCCGGAGAATGCAGTTCCTCGGCAGGGGTGCTGTCCGGGGAGATGGTCAACCGGACCTGTTCGGCGCGTTTTTTACGACGCCCCCATTTCTGCTGTATCCAGTTTGAAAGTGACTTTAAATTCATCATTTGTGTGCCTTACGTCAATTTGGTAGGTGGTCTTCGTTGCTCGCTTGAACCGTATTTGATGTAACAACCGATAGTTTTGCTCCCTTCCGGCCGAGCGTGCTCGCGTTCGTCTTTAGCAAAGTAAAATATGCATTATCTATGCCATGAAATGGGCACCCTTCACCGATAGCATTTTCCACAAATATGTTCCGAAATCGTTTGGAGATTGTACGGGATTTAGCCCGGATCACCGCGAGATGAACTTTTCCGTGTTGTGTCGACGTATCTTTCCTCGAGAGGTTCTGCACGACGCATGGTTCCGCAATGCCCCTTATGGCCAGGTTCCGGTAAATGTCATTCTTTTGACGCGGACACCGATGTCACGCCCTCGCCGCGATATGTTGTATCTCTCAGTGAAACAAGCCGGACAATGGAGAGACCCTGCCAATAGAAACCGCGGTATGGCAATCCCCACTATTTGTCTTCCAATACGATGGGATCCTTACAGCCGCCGTTTATCCGGTTTTATACCGACCGTTTTAGCATAAGGACGAATTGAGAAAACCCAACTCTATTTTGGGAGTTACGTGTGGGGTGTCGTGCCGCAGGGGAGTGCCATGATCGATGGCTTAGGATAGGAAGACACGATTCAGATGATACCCGCTACCTAGAACGTGATGCCGACATATCCCACCAGGCTGTCCCCCGGGCGTTTGTCGTAGCTGGTCGCGTAGCTCAGGCATTCGGCCTGTGTGGCGCCGAGAGCTTTTCCGGCGGCGATGGCTGTTGCCGCGGCACCGGCACAACATGCGTTCTGATGTGCCAGAGCCTCTTTTAAAACCTGTTGCGGGTCGAGGGCAAGCATGGCATCGATAATCCGTTTGTCGTTCTCATCTTTTACCCATTGAACAGCTTCCGGGCCGGAACCTTTGGGCTGGAACCCATAGTTGCTTCCATAATGGGTCAGATCCGTGGACCCGACAATTTTGGCTCGGAGGCCCCGCTGCTCGGCAATTCGAACCGCGTTTTTTCCGATGTCCAACGATTCGGGCCGGGGTGGCGCCCCAATCGGTACAATGGATGCGTCCGGAAAGAAATATTTCACAAACGGCAGTTGAAGCTCGATGGTGTTGTCCTGGGTAAACCGGTGGGCTGTTTCAATTTGGAAATCGAACTGTTCGGCCAACGCGTCGGCACAACCGGATTCGATACTCAGGTTGCCAAAGGGTGTTTCCCATTCCCCGTCACACATGATATACGACGGCGAGCCCCGGTGGAGGTGCATGCCGAAAATAAACAGCACATCTGCGGGGGCGCTGCCCGAAAGTTGGTGGATGACGTTGCACGCGATGGCCCCGGAATAATACCATCCGGCGTGGGGAACGATACCGCCGCGGATCGGCTGCCGGGTGCTTTTCTCGATTCCCGGCGTTTCCAGAAATGCGTTTATTTCCGATTCACACGCAGAAGCCGTTGCCGGATACCAGCTTCCGGAAAACATGGCCTTTCGGGTTTCCATTGCGACACCTCCGTTGCTGTGGTGATGGCATGGTTTACAGGACTCAATGATGTTTATTAATCTTTTGCTTCTCCAGACATTCAGTTCTTTATGGTTTTTAAGCATTTCACTCGAATCCTTGAACCCTTGAATCCTATATGTCACTTCGACGCAAGGGCGATCAAAAGCAGCCTGTCGTAAAAACCTGCAACTAATCAGGAGACGATCTTAAAATGTATACGGGCAAATGAAATCGGTGTCAAAACCCCTTTCCGGTGTAACCCCATTGAAGGAACGGTCTCTGATATTCTAAACTGTTGCCATAAAACGGATTTCTATATGGTTTTATAGAAAGCCCATCGACATCCCATCGCGGGGAAGGCATCCGGCGCGGGACATGGTCGGCGGTGATTTCCGAATCGAATGAGAATCACATGAGTCGCGGTCGACACCGATTCCGATGAGATGACATGTCTCATGCGCTTGGGCATACGGCAGCCCAAACAGCGCGCTGACAATTGCATGAAATGGAGCATGATATGCCGATATATGAATACCAGTGTGGTTGCTGTGAGTGTTGTTTTGAAAAACTCATGTTTGCCGGAGACGAGGAATCGGTCGCATGCCCGAGCTGCGGAAGCGATGATGTCCATCGGCAGATGAGTTGCGCCAGCTTTATCGGGTCTTCCGGCATGGGAAGCTGCGCAAAGGCCCCAAAAGGCTTTTCCTGAGCGGGTTGATCCGTCCGGCCGTGCGCCGGGCAGCCCAGTCACCTCCTCAACCCGCTAGTGCCGTGCCCGCCGGGTCCGCCAGCGGACTGAATTTCATGTCATATTCGTAAGAAAGCCCTTACTTTTTGGATTCGGATGCTTATTTTTGCCCCGTGTAGAGGTCTGTATTCCATCTCAAGGAGGTTGCTATGTGGGAGTATACCGATAAGGTGAAGGAACATTTTCTCAATCCCCGGAACGTCGGTGATATGGAAGATGCGGATGCGGTGGGCGAAGTCGGGTCCATGGCATGCGGGGACGCGCTCAAGTTGATGATCAAACTCGATGGTAATGAACGGATCACCGACGCCAAGTTTCAAACCTTTGGCTGTGCCAGCGCCATTGCATCCTCTTCGGCATTGACCGAAATGATTATCGGAAAAACACTCGAAGAAGCCGAGCAAATTACGAATGATCATATCGCCGAGTACTTGGGAGGTCTGCCCAAGGAAAAGATGCATTGCTCGGTTATGGGGCGGGACGCGCTTGAACGGGCCATTGCATGTTACCGTGGCGATCCGGAGAAAGAGGTCGAGGGTGAAGTGATTTGTGAATGTTTTGGGGTCACCGATATCCAGATCGAACGGGCGGTTACGGAAAATCACCTGACGAGCATTGAAGATGTCACCGACTTTGTCAAAGCCGGCGGCGGATGTGGAAACTGCCATGATAATATCCAGGATATCATCGATCGGGTCCTGGGAAAGGGGCCGCGGCTGAAGAAGAAGCCCGCTGCATTGACGAACATTCAAAAAATTAAACTGATCGAAGATGCCCTGTCCCGGGAAGTTCGACCGGAGCTCAAGAAGGACGGTGGCGATATCGAGTTGATCGATGTTGATGGAAACAGGGTTCTGGTGGCCCTGCGGGGCAGGTGCGCCACATGTACGGCTTCCGAAGTCACCCTGAAACATTACGTTGAATCCAAACTCAGGGAGCTGGTCACACCGGAGCTGGTTGTCGAGGAGGTCTCGTCATGAACACGATTTACATGGACAACAATGCGACAACACGGGTGGCACCGGAAGTTTTGGAAGAAATGCTCCCATATTTTTCAGATTACTATGGCAACCCCTCCAGCATGCACACGTTCGGCGGCAACGTCGAGCGAAAAATAAAGGAAGCCAGGGCGGATGTGGCCGCGTTGCTGGGCGCAGAGCCCGAGGAAATCATTTTTACAAGCTGCGGAACGGAGAGCGATAGCACGGCCATCCGGGCGGCGCTCGAATCGTTTCCGGCAAAACGTCATGTGATCACGTCCCGGGTGGAGCACCCTGCGGTAAAGAACCTGAGTGAGTACCTGTCGAAGAACGGATACCGGGCAACGTTTGTTCCCGTCGACAGCAAGGGGCGCCTCGATCTGGACTACCTGTATGACCACTTGTCGGAAGATACGGCGATCATCAGCCTGATGTGGGCCAATAACGAAACCGGGGTCGTTTTTCCCGTGGAAGAAGTGGCCGAAGTCGCCGCGGAACGGGACATTCTGTTTCACACCGACGCGGTGCAGACCGTCGGAAAGATACCCATCACCCTGAAACAGAATAACATCGACATGCTCTCCCTGTCCGGACACAAGCTGCATGGCCCAAAGGGGATCGGCGCCCTTTACATTCGCAAGGGAACCCGGTTTTCTCCGTTTCTGATCGGTGGGCACCAGGAGGGCGGGCGCCGGGGAGGGACGGAAAACGTGTCCTCCATCATCGGCCTCGGCAGGGCCAGCCGATTTGTCGCCGACCACATGGATGACGAGAATACCCGTGTCAAGCAGCTGCGGGATAAGCTGGAATCGGAATTGATGCGGCGGATCCCCAACGCGTTTGTCAACGGCGACACAAAAAACCGGCTCCCAAACACGTCCAGCATCGCTTTCGAATATGTCGAGGGAGAGTCCATTCTGCTGATGATGGATGGCCTCGGCATATGCGCGTCGTCCGGATCGGCGTGTACCTCCGGATCCCTGGAACCGTCCCATGTTCTCCGGGCAATGGGCGTTCCGTTTACCGCCGCTCACGGGACGATACGGTTCAGCCTCAGTGTGTACAATACCGAAGAAGAGATCGATTTTGTCATCGACAAGCTGCCGCCCATTATCGAACGGCTGCGCAGCATGTCACCCTTTTGGAAAGAGGCACAACAACCCGCCTGACAGGGCAGCGATTAACCGCCGATATAGATAGTGTCATAATTCCGAGGTAAATGACATTCGGGGCAAGATACCCGCATTCCGGTAAAAACGTGGACTCCCGATGTGATGCGATGATAGCGATCAAGACCGGAACCGCCAAACGGGGGGGACCGGTCTTGTTTTTTTCGTATCGGGGGATTATAGCGATTGTCAGAATTGCGTTCCGATTCCTTCTATATCGATTGTCAGAATTCCGTTCCGTAACCTGAGTCAAGGTCCAGGGTGTGAATTTTTCTCTGCAAGATGTGAACAATTCGCCTCAGTCTTCACGACGGCACCCGTACATCACGTATCGGATGGAGGAAAACGATGGGTCCCTTGGCCTTTGCGGGAAAGCGTCTTGTGCCTTTGCCAGAACCGTTCAAGCGGAGAGGCTCCGGTATGACGCCGTAAAATTCATCTTGCAGATAAAAATTCACACCCTGGACCCTATCTTCAATCGGAACATATTTATGGCAACTGCTATAATTCGAGAAAAGAGATAGGTAAATCATGTACAAAGTGATGATACGAGACAGCATGTCGCCCCTGGCCCGGGAAATCCTGGAAGACACCGGACAGATCGAGGTGATTGTCGACAACGACAAGGCAACAGGGACCCCTGAGGCGCTTTCAAAAATTATCGGTGATTTTCACGGACTGGCGATCCGAAGCGGGACCCGTGTGTCCGAGGCGGTTTTCAACATGGCCCCGAATCTCAAAGTGATCGGCAGGGCCGGTATCGGCGTGGATAATATCGATGTCCAGGCGGCCACCCGGCGTGGCGTGGTCGTCATGAACGCGCCCGGCGGCAACACCGTGACCACCGCCGAACATGCCATCACCATGATGCTCTCTCTGGCCCGTAATGTGCCCCAGGCCACGGCTTCCATGCGGCAGGGGCTGTGGGAAAAGAAAGCGCTTGGCGGGGTCGAAATTACAGGGAAGACACTCGGTATCGTGGGTTTGGGACAGATCGGCCGGGTGGTCGCGGAGCGCGCCCGGGGATTGAAAATGAAAGTCATTTCAAGTGATCCGTATGTCAGCCGGGACGCCGCTGACCACTTACACGTGGAACTCACCGATCTCGAGGATCTTCTGGCCCGATCGGATTTCATTACCCTTCACGTGCCCCGCCTGAAGGAAACCAGCCACATGATCAACGCCGAGACCCTATCGAAAATGAAACCGGGGGTGCGACTGATCAACTGCTCCAGGGGTGAGGTCGTTCACCTGGACGATCTGGTTGCCGCCCTGGACAGCGGCCATGTGGCCGGCGCTGCGCTCGATGTTCTTCCGATGGAACCGCCCGACCCGAAACTGCCGATTCTGAAGCACCCCAACGTGATACTGACGCCCCATCTGGGGGCCAGCACCGGGGAAGCCCAGGACAAGGTTGCCGAAATGATCGCACGGCAGATCTCCGCCTACCTGGTCGACGGAGTGATTACACACGCGGTCAATTTCCCGTCCGTATCGGTCGAGGTTATGGAAAAGCTCCGACCGCACATCGACCTTGCCGAAAAGATGGGTTCCCTGATGGGCCAGCTTGTACGGGGTGTTCACGATGTGTCGATTACCTACGGCCGGGGACTTGCCGATCTGGATACCAGACCCCTGACACACGCCGTTCTCAAAGGTCTGCTCGGCGCCTACACCGATACACCGGTGAATTTTGTCAGCGCGCCGGCCCTGGCCCGGGAAAAGGGGATTCACGTCAAGGAGACGATCAGCCACGAGAAGACGGACGATTTTCCCGGTGTCATCAAACTGAAACTTGAAGGCGTCGACAAAGGGCCGGATCAGATCTGGGCCACCATCTTCGAAAAAAAGTACCCGCGCATTGTTCGTCTCGGGCAGATCTATATGGATGCCATTCCCGAGGGATCGATGATCGTTATTCAAAATATCGACAGACCCGGGGTGATCGGGAACATCGGTACCACCCTCGGAAAACACGACATCAATATCGGCCGATTTCAACTCGGACGACGAGGGGATCGGGCCCTGTGCATGGTCAATATCGATACCCCGGCCGGCGAGGAGGTGCTGGAGGAGATCCTGGGGTTGCCGAATATGCTGGTGGTCCAGCAAGTCCACTTGTCGTAAACGCGCGTTGCGCTTTTACGACTATGGAAAAGATAATTTTATAAATTCGGAATCGGAATCGGAATCGATATTGGAATCGGTATCGAAACAGGATGGCCGTCTTCGGGGTGAAGAAAGCTATCTGCCGGTTTTCGCTGCCACCTTCCCTTTCAGCCATTCCAGCCACGGGGTAAACCCCTCCATGGTCTTGGCGGATATTTCGAAAACCGGCATTTCCGGATGAACCTGTCGAATATTGCGGACAGCCAGGTCCTTGTCGAAATCCAGGTACGGGAGAAGATCGATTTTGTTCAGGAGTGCGGTTTCGCACTCGCGGAACATGAGCGGGTATTTCAGGGGCTTATCTTCTCCCTCGGTGACGCTGAGGACGACCACCCGACTGTCCTCTCCGATGTCGAATTCCGCCGGGCACACCAGATTGCCGACATTCTCAACAATCAGCAAATCCAGAGTTTCCAGGTCCAGGCCGCCGAGCGCGTTTCCGATGACATGGGCGGCCAGGTGACAGTCCCCCCCGAACTCATCGGTGTTGATCTGGATGACGGGGGTACCCGATGCCGACAGGCGATCCGCATCGTTGGTGGTGCAGATATCTCCCACAATGACGGCACACCGGATTTCCGGGAGAATTTCCCCTAATGTTTGCTCGAGTGTCGTTGTTTTCCCGGACCCGGGAGAACTCATGACATTGAGGACAAACACACCCTTATCCGCAAAAAGCGTGCGGTTCTGTTCAGCTATAACGTCGTTGGCATCCAGAACCCGTCGGACAACCTGAATCTCACGGGTTCCGCTCTCGCGGGGGGCGTTGTCAAAGCCGCCCCTGGGATGGGACTGGGAATGCGGATGACGATGGTGACCGTCTTTGTGATGCCGGTGTAACGGGGTCCTGTGATTATTCATGTCCATGGGGCGCATCCTCGTCTGTGATTTCAATAGACCGGATGTCCAATTCCCGGCCGGACAGCAGTTCGATATTTCCGCCGTTGCAGGCGATGCAGCTGAATGCTGCCTGTTCGATGGTCCATTGGTGGTTGCAATCGCGACACCTGGCGATGACGGGTATTTCTTCAATCACCAGTTCGGCTCCGTCAAGGGGTGTTTTCTCAGATGCGATGCCAAAACAGAAGCGGAGGCTTTCCGGGACGACAGCGGCCAGTTTGCCCACTTCCAGGTATACCCGTTCAACCCGCGCACCGACATGCTCTGCGGGGATCGATTCGGTAGCGATTTCAATAATCTGCAGGGCAATGCCCATTTCGTGCATGGATGTTCCAGTTCTGCTTTATAGGACGTCACAATTTCCGGTGATTCCTGGAATGGGACCTCTTCGAAAAAACGTGTTTGGTTTTTGGTGTTTCGTGTTTCGGTCGTATAATAGCGATTTTCAGAACTACGTTCCGAAACCTGACTCAAGGTTCCGGGTGTGGATTTTTCTCTGCAAGATGTGAAAAATTCGCCTCAGTCTTCACGACGGCACCCGTACATCACGTATTGGATGGAGGAAAACGATGGGTCCGTGGGCCTTTGCGGAAAAGCGTGTTGTGCCTTTGCCAGAACTGTTCAAGCGGAGAGGCTCCGGCATGACGCCGTAAGATTCATCTTGCAGAGAAAAATCCACACCCTGGACCCTACCTTCAATCGGAACAAATTTATGGCAGCTGCTATAGGAGCCGAATGAGTCCGCCAATCCAAACACCAAACACGAAACACCAAACACTATTTACCAAACACCGTTTTACACATCTCCCCCAGTTCCCCCAAATTCTCACAAACCTCAATCCCGGCCGCTTTCATGGCTTCGATTTTGGCTTGTGCGGTGCCGCTGCTGCCACTGATGATCGCGCCGGCGTGTCCCATGCGGCGACCCGGAGGTGCCGTCAAACCGGCGATAAATCCGACAACCGGTTTCGAGACGGTTTTGGTGATAAAATCCGCAGCGTCTTCTTCGGCGGTGCCGCCGATCTCACCGACCATGACAATCCCTTCCGTAGCCGGATCATTTTCGAAGGCCGACAGGCAATCGATAAAGTTCGTTCCATTGACCGGGTCTCCACCGATGCCGATGCAGGTGGTTTGCCCGATGTCCTGGAGTGTCAACTGGTGGACAACCTCGTACGTCAGGGTTCCGGAGCGGGACACCACGCCGATGGGGCCGCCGGGTTTGTGCATCGGCCCGGGCATAATGCCGATTTTAGTTTCCCCCGGAGTAATGATTCCCGGGCAGTTTGGCCCGATCAGGCGGGTGGGTTTTCCCTGGAGATAATTTTTCACCTTCATCATGTCCATCACCGGTATGCCTTCGGTAATGGCCACGATCAGATCCACCCCGGCATCGGTTGCCTCCATGATGGCGTCAGCGGCAAAGGGCGGCGGGACGAAAATCATGCTGCAATTGGCGCCCGTTTCTCGAACAGCCGCTTTTACGGAGTTGAACACCGGGATGTCGTCCATGGTCTGGCCGCCTTTTCCGGGTGTTACACCGGCCACCACCTGGGTGCCGTAGGCCACGCACTGGCGTGTATGAAATTGTCCCTCCCGACCGGTAATCCCCTGAACGAGTAGCTTCGTATGTTTATTGACAAATATACTCATATCGATCCTCTTTGTAGTTTGGAGCGGCGCAGCCGCGTTTCATAAAATCGCGCCGCGATTTTATTAGGCTACGATATCCGCTACCTTCTTTGCAGCGTCCTTCAAATCCACGGCAGTAATCAGATTGAGGCCGGATTCTGCAAGAATCCGCCGGCCCTCTTCCACATTCGTTCCTTCCATGCGGACCACCACGGGGACCTCGATACCGGTTTTCTTCGCGGCCTGTACCACACCTTCGGCAAGAACATCGCATCGGAGAATTCCGCCGAAAATATTAATCAGGATTCCTTTGACATTCTTGTCGCTGAGTATGATCCGGAACCCATTTTCAACCATTTCGGCACTGGCACCGCCTCCGACATCGAGAAAGTTCGCGGGCTCTGCGCCGGCCAGTTTGATGATGTCCATGGTAGCCATGGCCAGACCGGCACCGTTTACCATGTTGCCGACATTGCCGTCGAGGTTGATGTAATTCAGATTGAATTTGGATGCTTCCACTTCCAGAGGATCCTCTTCATCCAAATCCCGATATCCCATGATGTCCTTGTGCCGGAACAGCGCGTTGGAGTCGAAATTGACCTTGGCGTCCAAAGCGATAACCCCATCTTCAGCGGTCAGCACCAGGGGATTGATTTCCAGCAGGGAGCAGTCGTAGTCGACAAACAACTGATACAGGCGCTGCAGCATCGGAATGAACGCCTTGATGGCCGCCGGCGGAAGATTCAGCCCGAAGGCAGCTTCGCGACAATGAAATCCCTGGATTCCCAGCAGGGGATCCACATATACTTTAATAATTTTTTCAGGGGTTTTGGCGGCAACTTCCTCGATGTCCATACCCCCGGCCTCGCTGGCCATGATCACGATATTAGCGGTGGCCCGGTCGGGTATAATGCTCAGGTAGAGTTCCTTGGCGATGTTGAGGCCCTGTTCGACAAGGACCTTTTTAACCTCTTTGCCTTCCGGTCCGGTCTGGTGGGTGACCAGGTTCATGCCGATGATGTCTCCGGCAATGCTCGTTACCTCACTTTTGGACTGGGCCAGTTTAACACCGCCGCCCTTTCCGCGACCCCCGGCATGAATCTGGGCTTTAACGACCACAGGATAACCACCCAAGGTGTCCGCCAGTGTCTCCGCTTCCTCCGGGGTGAAGGCGACCCCGCCATCGGGGACCGGTATGTTGTATTTTCGAAACAGTTCCTTTGCCTGGTACTCATGGATCTTCATGCGTTTGATCCTCCTCGGCTCTTGTTTAAAAAAAAGGGCGAGATTGCAGCTCGCCCTTTTTTATCCGATTGATATTAAGACGGCGTCATCCGACAACAGCGAGCACATCATTTTTAGCGACCGAATCGCCGCTGCTGAAATTGATGGCTTTAACGGTGCCACTGGCCGGCGACGGCAGGGCATTTTCCATCTTCATGGCTTCCAGGACTACGAGGGTTTCTCCCTGGCTGATCGTGTCGCCGACCTTTTTCTCGTAGGACACGATCATACCGGGCATGGGCGCGGTCAACGGAGTACCTTCGGGCGTATCCGCCGGTGCCGGTGCCGCGGGCGCTTCCTCTTTGGCCGGTGCCGCCGGGGCGGGCGCTGCCGCTGCCGGAGCTGCCGGTTGGGGTGTCGGTGCCGCCGGCGGGGTCATGGGCATTTGCCCGGCCATGGGCTGCACATAACTGACCATCGGAGCGCCGCCGACTTCGTCCACACCTACCTCGTAGTACTCATTGTCGATAAAGACGTTGAATGTGCGTGTGTTCTCGCCCTTTGCCGGTGCCTCTTTAACGATCTCCACCAGCTTCCCGGCCTTGGCCTTCCGGACCAGCTCCTCTTCGGCACGGGCTTCTTCCATGGTCCGGGGCAGGACCTCCTTGGGGGGCTGTTCCTTGCCGTATTTCCACTTGAGAAATTTTCTGCCGGTTACCGGGTATATGGCATACAGCACCAGGTCATCCAGGTCGACGGCCAGATCCGCGATTTCCTCCTTGGCCTTTTCCAGTTCCGGTTCCAGTACCTCGGCCGGCCGGCACGTGATCGGCTCCTCGCCGCGTTCATAACCCTGGAGCGCTTTTTTCTGGACTTCCTTGTCGATGGGGACGGCGGTCTTGCCGTACAATCCGTAGCAGAGATCCTTGACCTGGCCGGTGATCATTTTGTACCGCTCGTTTTCATCGTCAAACAGGACGTTATTGACGGTCTGGATACCGACAATCTGGCTGGTGGGGGTCACCAGGGGGATCTGGCCCAATTCTTTCCGGACCCGCGGCAGCTCCCGGTAAACATCGCCGATCTTGTCCAGGGCGTCCATTTCCCGCAACTGATTGACCAGGTTGGAAAGCATGCCTCCCGGGGTCTGATGGAGCAACACGTTGATGTCGATGATCGACATCTTGCTGTCGTCCAGAAGATGCCTGTATTTGGGCATCACTTCCTTTTCGAGGACCTCGTTGATCCGGGCCAGCAGCTTGATGTCGAACCCGGTGTCCCGGTTGGTGCCCAACAGCGCCATGACCAGCGGCTCGATGGCGGCATGGGCGGTGCGGTAGGCATAGGGGCTCATGCAGGTGTCGATGATGTCCACGCCGGCTTCGATGGCCTTAAGATGGCTCAAAGGGCTCATGCCCGACGTAAAATGGCTGTGAAGATTGATCGGCGGCTTGACCGAATCCTTCAGGGCCTTGACGACGGCATAGGCGTCATAGGGCGCGATCAGACCGGCCATGTCCTTGACGCAGATCGAGTCGGCGCCCATGGCCTCCAGCTCCTTGCCCTTTTTGACATAGTAGTCCAGGTTGTAGACGTTCCCTCCCAAACGGGGCTCGGTCATGGTGTAGCAGATGCAGCCCTGAAAGTGCTTGCCGTATTCCTTGATCTTGGGTACCACCGTTTGGAAGTTGCGATAGTCGTTGAGGGCGTCGAAGGTCCGGAAGATGTCCATACCGTTTTCGCAGGCGCGATCCATAAAAGCGTTGGCCACGTCATCGGCATAGTTGCGGTAGCCGACCAGGTTCTGGGCCCGGAGCAGCATGGAAAACGGGGTTTTTTTGAGATACCGTTTCAGGGTCCGGATCCGCTCCCAGGGGTCTTCGTTCAAAAAACGGTGCATGGTGTCGAATGTCGCCCCGCCCCAGGTCTCCACGGCCCAGAAGCCCACCTCGTCCATCATCTCGGCAACCGGGATCATGTCCTCGGTCCGGCCACGGGTGGCGAACAGGGACTGGTGGCCGTCGCGAAGCGAGAGATCTTCGATTTTCACCGGGTTCTCCGCCGCCGGCCGGTCCTTGTCATAGTTCATTTCGGTCATCTTGACTTGATTGTGATCGCTCATGATCCTTTTCTCCTCTTTACCTGATATGTTCGAAGATGGCGTTGTTATCTGAGTCTGGAGCCCTGAAATGCCTTTATTTGCATCAGGTTCTGCATCTGCATCATGGACTGGCGCCCGCTGATCCCCCAGCTGTTCACGGGAACGGCGGGACCCGCAGCGGCCGCCGGCATTTGGGAAGCGGCCATCATCATGGCCTCTTCCTGGGTTTTAATGTAATCGATGACAGCGGCTGTGATGGCGGCAAACTTCTTTGGATCTTTCATCAGCTTCCCCTTATGTTGCATTCCACGCCTGGTGTTCTGTATTTGGCCCTGGGTGATCTGTTTTCGGGATTGTTTCATCGATATTCGGTATTGGGTATCCGGTACTGGGTCATGAACACCGATTGTAGAAACAAACCTCAGTTCAAATTTTATATAGCGGCAACGCCGCGTTTCATAAAATCGTGAAACGATTTTATTTACATGGGTATATTGCCGTGTTTCTTGGGCGGCCGGAATTCCCTCTTGGTCGACATGATTTCCAACGCCTCGATCAGACGGGCCCGGGTGTCCCTGGGCATGATCACCGCATCGACAAACCCCCGGCGGGCTGCCTGATAGGGATTGGAAAAGAGCTGCTCGTATTCTTCGATCTTCTCCTGGCGTTTGGCCGCAGGATCGTCCGCGGTCTTGATCTCTTTGCGATGGATAATGTTGGCGGCCCCTGCGGCACCCATCACGGCAATCTCGGCCGTGGGCCAGGCAAAGGCCCAATCCGCCCCCAGATCCTTTGAACACATGGCCAGGTAGGAACCGCCGTAATCTTTGCGGGTGACCAGGAGCATTTTCGGTACGGTGGCTTCCGAATAGCACCAGAGCAGTTTGGCGCCGTGGCGGATGATCCCGCCCCATTCCTGGTTGCTTCCGGGAAGGTAACCGGGAACGTCGGCGATGGTTAGCAGCGGGATATTGAACGCATCGCAGAACCGGATGAACCGGGTCGCTTTGTCCGACGCATCGATATCCAGACATCCGGCCAGCTCGCTCGGCTGGTTGGCGATGATACCCACACTGCGCCCGTTGAGCCGGGCCAGGCAGACAATGATGTTCTTGGCAAAATGCTCGTGGGGCTCATAAAAATCGCCATTGTCAACGATGCTGCGGATGACATCCTTCATGTCGTAGGAATGGTTCGGATTTTCCGGAACGATGCTGTCCAGTGCCGGATCCGTTCGCTTCGGGTTGTCTCCGGTGTTGACCACCGGCGGGTCCTCCATGTTGTTCGGGGGCAGGAATGACAGGAGCCGTTTGATGCCCGCAATGGCGTCGGCATCGTTGTCACAGGCAAAATGTGCCACACCGCTCTTTTCATTGTGGGCCATGGCACCGCCCAGGTCTTCGAAGCTGATCTCTTCACCGGTCACCGATTTAATGACCTCGGGCCCGGTGATGAACATATAAGACGTGCTCTTTACCATAAAGATGTAGTCGGTCATGGCCGGTGAATACACGGCGCCGCCGGCTGTCGGGCCCATAATGGCCGATATCTGGGGGATGACCCCGGAGGCCACCGAGTTGCGGAAAAAAATCTGCCCGTAGCCGGACAGCGCGTCCACCGCCTCCTGGATCCGGGCACCCCCGGAATCGTTGATTCCGACAAAGGGGACGCCGGCTTTCAATGCCAGATCCATTACCTTGCAGATTTTTCTGGAGTGCATTTCGCCGAGACTGCCGGCCCGAGAGGTAAAATCCTGTGAGAAGGCAAATACTGGGCGTCCTTCGACAAGCCCGTGACCGGTGATGACACCATCTGAAGGAATCTCTACCTTGTCCATGCCAAAATTGGTGCAGCGGTGTTCGACAAACATATCGACTTCGCGGAAGGTACCCGGGTCAAAGAGCAACGTCAGTCGTTCCCGGGCGGTCATTTTCCCCTTTTCCTTGTGTTTGGCGACCGCTTTCTCCCCACCCATCTGAAGGGCCCTGTCTTCACGTACCTTCAGGTCTTTTATTTTTTCTTCCACTCTACCCATCGCGGTTTTCCTTTCCCAAAGTAAACGCGGTTAATCCCAAGGGGTCCTGAAATCCCGAAAATATGTGTAAAAACATTTGGTTAGTTAGAAAGGCAACTGTTGGAAACTAAATGATTCTAGACCGCCCCATGGTTGTCAAGTAAAAAAAGCAGCCTGCTGGCGGCCACGGTGGGCGCAGCCGTGCCGCCCTCCACCTCCCGGATAAATTGCGGCAGATGCCGCTTGATTCCCGGATGGGAGTGGAATCGATCCCGAAGTCCTTCGTGAATCAGGTCCCACATCCAGTCCAGAGCCTGCCGCCGGCGCTTTTCCGACAGCTCACCGGTGGCATTCAGTTTCTCACGGTGGTCGAGAACCGTCTCCCAGATCTCCCGGATCCCCGACATGGTCTCGTCGATGGCACTGCAGGTGAGCACGGGCGGCGACCATGTCATGGTAACCGGACTTAAAAAGTGCAGGGCCGTCTCGTATTGCTTTTTGGCGGCCATGGCTCTTTTGACGTTGTCGCCGTCGGCTTTGTTCACCGCGATGGCGTCCGCCAGCTCGATGATGCCTTTCTTGATCCCCTGGATCTCGTCGCCGGCGCCGGCGATCATAAGGACCAGAAAAAAATCGACCATGGAGGCCACCGCCGTTTCCGACTGTCCCACCCCGACGGTTTCGATAATCATGACATCGAACCCGGCCGCTTCACACACAAGCATGGTCTCTCTGGTTTTTCGGGCAACACCGCCCAGCGTGTTGCCTGAAGGCGACGGTCGGATAAATGCGTCGGGTTCGGTGGAAAGCTTTTCCATCCGGGTCTTGTCCGCCAGAATACTTCCCCCGCTGCGCCGGCTGCTGGGATCGATGGCCAGTACGCCGACCCGGTGACCACCCCGGACCAGCATGGTGCCAAAGCTTTCGATAAAGGTGCTCTTGCCCACACCGGGGACGCCGGTGATACCGATCCGGACAGCGTTGCCGGTATGGGGCAGCAAATCGTCGAGGATCGTCCGGGCGGCATTTTGATGCTCGGGCAACGCGCTTTCGATCAATGTGATCGTCTTTGCCAGAGCCCGCCTGTCACCGGAGCGCACACCGTCGACATATGGCTTCGGATCGATTGACATTACGCCGTTTGTTCAAGGGCGTTGAGCACCTGGTTGGCTGAATCGGTAATCGGTGTCCCGGGTCCGAAGACGCCCACCGCGCCGGCATCGTAGAGCGCCGCATAGTCTTTCGGAGGTATCACGCCACCGACAACCACCTTGATATCGTCTCCCCCTTTTTCCTTGAGGGCGCCCACCAGCTGGGGTACCAGGGCCTTGTGACCGGCTGCCAGACTGGAGACCCCGACCAGGTGCACATCATTTTCGACGGCCATCTGCGCGGCCTCTTCCGGTGTCTGGAACATGGGGCTCAGGTCGACATCGAATCCCAGGTCGGCAAAGGCGGTGGCGATCACTTTAACGCCCCGATCGTGTCCATCCTGGCCCATTTTTGTCAGCAGAATTCGGGGGCGTCTGCCTTCGCGGTCCATAAACTGATCGGTTCGCTTCCGGATGGACTGGAATATTTCACTGTCGCCGTACTCGGAGGCATAAACACCGGAAATGCACTGGGTCGTTGCCACAAAGCGGCCGAAAACCTTTTCCATAGCATCGGATATTTCGCCAACCGTGGCTCTGGCGCGCACTGCCGGCAAACAGGCTTCCAGAAGATTGCCACCGGTTTCGGCAGCCGCGGTGAGAGCGGCCAGTGCCTTCTGGACGGCGGCGTCATCCCGGGTCGCCCGGATGTCTTTCAGGCGCTGCACCTGCTCGTCGCGAACCGCCTCGGACACTTCCAGAACTTCGTCCAGAGGCCCCTCCTCGATCTTGTATTTGTTGACCCCGACAATCACGTCGAGGCCCTGATCGATCCGGGCCTGCCGCCGGGCGGCGGACTCTTCGACACGCATCTTGGGCATACCGGTTTCTATGGCCTTGGCCATGCCGCCCATCTCTTCGACCTCGTTGATGATCTTTCCAGCTTCCGTGATGATTTCGCCGGTCAGGGCCTCGACATAGTATGAGCCCCCCAACGGGTCGGCCACATGGCAAATCTGGCTCTCTTCCTGGAGGATAATCTGGGTGTTTCGTGAGATACGGGCGGAAAAGTCCGTCGGCAGCCCCACGGCTTCGTCAAAGGAATTGGTGTGCAGGGACTGGGTACCGCCGAGTGCCGCGGCCAGTGCTTCAATAGTGGTCCGGATAATGTTGTTGTAGGGATCCTGTTCGGTCAGACTCCAGCCCGAGGTCTGGACATGGGTCCGGAGCATCATCGATTTGGGGTTTTTGGGGCTGAACTGACTCATCAATTCATGCCACAGGAACCGGGCGGCACGCAGCATTGCGATTTCCATGAAAAAGTTCATACCCACGCCAAAGAAGAACGACAGCCTTGGGGCAAAGGTGTCGATATCCATACCCGCGTTCAAGGCGGCCCGGACGTATTCGATGCCGTCTGCCAGGGTGAAGGCGCATTGCAGCACGGAGTTGGCCCCGGCTTCCATCATGTGGTAGCCGCTGATGCTGACGGTGTTGAACTTCGGCATGTTCTTGGAGCAAAATCCGATGATGTCCGAGACGATGCGCATCGACGGCTCTGGTGGGTAAATATAGGTGTTCCGGGTGAGATACTCTTTGAGGATGTCGTTCTGGATGGTGCCTGCCAGTTGTTCATGCGCTACCCCCTGCTCTTCGGCCGCCACGATGTGTCCGGCCAGGATCGGGAGCACGGCACCGTTCATCGTCATCGACACCGACATCTTATCCAGGGGGATCTGGTCGAAGAGGATTTTCATGTCTTCTACCGAGTCGATGGCCACACCAGCCTTGCCCACATCCCCCATCACCCGGGGATGGTCCGAATCATAACCCCTGTGTGTGGCCAGATCGAAGGCCACTGAAAGCCCTTTCTGGCCGGCGGCCAGGTTCCGGCGGTAAAATGCGTTCGAATCCTTTGCCGTTGAAAAACCGGCGTACTGGCGGATGGTCCAGGGTCTACCGGCATACATGGTCGCCATGGGACCCCGGACAAAGGGTTGAAACCCGGGCAGGGTGTTCACATGTGCCTTACCCTCAACATCTTCTGCGGTGTACAACGGTTTTACCTGGATGCCCTCGGGCGTGTCCCAATTCAACTCTTCAAGGGGGCGCCCCCGGAGCTGTTTTGCAGCCAGGTCGACCCATTTCTGTTTTTCCGGATGTTCAGACATGCGTTGCTCCTCCAACTTCGGTTAAATGTCCACAGACATGATAAATAGGTTTGATCCCGGTATTTTCTCCGCGGGGAGTTATGGCCGGTTTGGATTTTCCATGGCCCGCCAGACCAGCTCAAAAAGCGCATTCGACTGGTCGCTCAAACTGTCCGCCTGCCCTCTGGAGATCCACATGACAAACGAACGCTGAACAAACCCCATGATGAAATCCAGGCAGACGCCGGCACGGACGTTGGGGTTCAGCACCCCTTCCCGCTGCCCTTCCTTGAGTACTTCCAAAAACAGGTTCATCATTTTCTTCTGTTCAAAGGTTTCATCGGCCATCCAGGTCTTCATGGGGATCGTCATGAAAATGATGCGGCCAAGGTAGGGGTGTCTCTCATAGTAATCGATCTGAAGCCAGAAGACTTTCCTGAGCTTCTCCTTTAGATCTTCGATACCTTGCAGATGATCGATGATCCGCTCGGTAAGTTTTCCAAGCCACACATCCACAAATGCGAACACCAGGCGCTCTTTGCTGCCATAGTGGTTATAGATGGTACTGAAACTGATTCCGGCCCGTTTTGCCACTTCCCGCATATTGGCCTTGTGAAAATCGGATTCGGAGAATATCTCCTGAACCGCGGTTTCCAGACGGCTGTAGACGTCCGGTCGTAGACTGGTAAACTTTGTTACTTCGTTTAGTTGTTTATTGGTAAAAGCATCCATGGAAAAATATATAACACTCTGTTATTATATTATTATAATGACTTTGTGAAATTTTCGCCGTCATTTTCCGTGTCGGCTGAAAAAACAACGTTTCAAAGCATTAAATAATATAATATATTGTTTTTTAATTAAAAATATTAATTACAGATTTTTTTCAGTAAAATTGTGGAACAAGGTTACCGTTTATGGCAGGTACACAGTGGATGTCAAGAGGAAAATGAGAAAAATGTCACAATTCGTTACAGGAAGCATATCGTGCCGGAGCATTCTTCGCCCGGGGGGGGTGAATGCAGACGATCTGCCCATCGGTATCTTCTCACCTCCCAGGGAGATGCCATGATGTTTCCGCAAAAAATCTTTAGAATGCGGCTCCCCGGAGAGCACACGTTAGCTGAAATATGGGTCTGTCTCACCACCAAGGCCATGAAGCGCGCAACGGGAGCGACATGCAAACTATTTTTCGTCGTGAGCTTCGTGGTGAAATTTCTCCAATGGAGCCTGTACGCCTATTCTTGAACGGGTTGGATTACCCTCGCTCACACAGTTCCACCAATACTCCGTTGGTCGATTTGGGGTGAAGAAAGGCGATCTTCGCCCCACCGGCTCCGATGCGCGGGGTTTCGTCGATCAATCGGATCCCCTTTTCTTTCAACTCGGCCAGCGCTGCTTCGATGTTTTCCACGCGAAAGGCGACATGCTGAATTCCCTCGCCTTTTTTCTCGATGTATTTTGCTACGGGACCATCGGGTGCCGTCGATTCCAGCAGTTCCACCTCGCTTTCGCCGACCGGGAAAAACGCCGTTGTGACTTTCTGCTCGGCCACGGTTTCCGAGCCTTCAAAGTCCAGACCGAGGGTGTCCGCCCAAAACCCCTTACCCGTGTCGATACTTTTTACCGCGATTCCAAGATGGTCAATTTTGAGTACCTTCATTTTCTCTCCTTAAAAAACGTGTTTGGTATTTAGTGTTTGGTGTTCAGGGATCAGCGATATAAATGTATCCTCAAATGAATTTCAGGACCAGATACCAAACACAAAACACAAAACACAAAACACAAGCCCCTATTTGTATTTATCTATGACCCTCTTAAATCCCGGCATCGCATTGACGATCGTATCATCATCGACGCAGTAGGAGATACGGAAATGGCCGGGGCCGCCGAAGCCGCTGCCGGGGACCACCAGGATCAATTCAGCTTGGAGGGCGCGGACAAATTCCACATCATCCGGAATCGGACTCCGGGGAAACAGGTAAAACGCCCCCGGCGGCCACACGAAATCGTACCCCGCATCGGCCAGACCATCGCAAAGCAGTTTCCGCTTCCGTGCGTATTCGTCTACGTCCACGGTCACGCCCTGGAGTTGGGCCACCACCCGCTGCATAAGGGCCGGCGCATTAACAAACCCCAGAATTCGATTCGTCAGGGTCATTCCCGCCAGAAGTTCCGGTTTGTGGGAGGCTTCCGGGTGTATGGCAATATACCCGAGGCGTTCGCCGGCCAGGGAGATGTCTTTGGAGTAGGACGCCGCAACAATCGAATCAGGATACACTCCCAAGATACTCGGCACGTCGATACCGTCATAAACGATTTTTCGGTACGGTTCATCGGAGACGAGGTATATCGTCCGGCCAAGCGCCCTGCTGCGGGATTCCAGCAGCGCTCCCAGTCCCTGCAGGTCCTTTTCGGGGTAGACTTGACCGGTAGGATTGTTGGGTGAGTTGATGAGAACGATTTTTGTTTGTGGAGTGATCGCGCCGGCGATGGCGTCCAGATCCAGGGAAAAATCGGCATGGGTCGGTACCGTTTTCAAACTCCCCCCGTGGTTGTCCGCGTAAAAGGTATATTCCACGAAAAACGGGGTTGGTGTGAGGACCTCGTCGCCCGGGTCCAGGAGTGCTTTCAAAATGGTGTTCAAGGCACCGGCGGCACCGCACGTCATGATGATGTCATCGCCGGACAAGGGTACCCGATGCTCTCCGGACAGGTACTCGGCGACGGCCTCGCGGACAAACGGGTATCCGGTGTTCGGCATGTAGCCGTGAACGCCCGGGCCGCTGAATTCGACAACTGTTTTCAGAACGTCATGGAATTTTTCCGGAGGAGGCACGTTTGGATTTCCGAGACTGAAATCGAACACCTTCTCCGGTCCGTGTTCAGCCTTCAAACGCGTGCCCTCTTCGAACATTTTTCGTATCCAGGACGATTTTTCTATAAACGTCTCGATCTTTTTGGCAATAGTCATTCGAAAGCACACCTCCCCATGTAATTACACCGGTCTCCCCGGCCCGCATATGTGGCAAATCGTTTTCAGCCGAAACCCATCAACAGGGAAAGTCCAATTATTCTGCAGGGATAACAGACTTTACCTCCGGGATTTCCTGCTTCAGGATGCGTTCAATTCCGTTTCTCAGGGTCATCTGGGACATGGGACACCCTGCGCAGGCGCCCTGGAGGCGAACTTTGACCACACCGTCTTGAATTTCAACGAGTTCCACATCGCCGCCGTCAGCTTGCAGCATCGGTCGTATTTTGTTCATCACCGCTTCTACTTTTTCCTTCATCGTCTACCTCTTTCTTGGTTGTGGTGGTTGCCATTGGTATCGATCTTAGGTCGCATGATTTACTAAAACACCAGTTTCGCGTAAAAACGCAAGCTTTATAATTCATATAGCATAAGCACACTTGATCCAGGGAAAAGTGCGCACGTCATAATATCCGACAGTTTTCTCTCATCTACCGTTATCGTCACGGGGCTTTTCGTTGCCCGTACTGCCGGTAAAACCCGGTTCTGAATTCAGAAAATCGCTCTTCCAGGATCGCTTCGCGGATCTGCCGGGCGAGATCCAGATAATAATAAACATTGTGCAGGGTGTTCAATCGATAGGCCAGAAGTTCTTTTGCCATGTACAGGTGACGCAGGTAGGCGCGCGAAAAATTCCGGCAGGTATAGCAGTTGCATTGCTCGTCCAGGGGATGGCGATCGAGACGGTATTTTGCATTGCAGATGTTCAGGGTGCCCGTGCGGGTAAAAAACTGGCCGTTTCGGGCATTGCGGGTGGGCAGGACGCAATCGAACATATCCGCTCCCAGCGCCACCAGTTCGACAATGTCCCCGGGTGTCCCGACGCCCATGACATATCTTGGTTTCTGCTCCGGGAGGGCCTGAAGGCTGACGTCGGCCATTTCAAACATCAGATCTTTGGGCTCTCCCACGCTGAGCCCCCCGACGGCATAGCCAGGGAAATCGACCTGTAGCAATTCTTCGACGGAGCGTCGTCGAAGATCCGGGTACATCCCCCCCTGTACAATACCGAACAGATTGTTTTTGCCGCCGTGTCGGTTCAGCCAGTGATTACGACAGCGGTTTGCCCATTGGATTGTGCGATCCAGGGCATCGGAGGCGGCCGTTTTGTCGGCCGGGTATGGGATGCATTGATCCAGACACATCATGATATCCGAATCCAGGCATGCTTGAATGTCTGCCGAACGTTCCGGAGAGAGCAGGTGCCGGGAGCCATCGATGTGGGACTGGAAGGTGGCCCCCGCATCATCGACGGCGGTAAGTTTCGCCAGGGAAAAGATCTGAAATCCGCCGCTATCGGTCAGGATGGGACGCTCCCAGCCCATGAACCGGTGGAGCCCTGAAAAGCGATCGATCACCTCACAACCGGGCCTCAAATACAGGTGGTAGGTATTGCCCAGAAGAATTTGGGCCCCACAGGTCATGAGATCTTCCGGGGAGAGGGCCTTGACGGTACCCAGGGTGCCGACCGGCATGAAAACCGGAGTGTTTACAGTACCATGCCGGGTGTTGAACACACCGGCCCGGGCGCGAGAGTGAGGGCACTTTTTTGTGATGGTGTAACTCAGCATCTATTAATTAATTTCGGTTCTTCTCCAATTTAGTTGGAGAAGAGGGTCCAGGGATTCAAGGGTTCGAGGGTTCAAGGATTTGTTTTCTAACGATTTTATCAGCGCCTTTAGCATTCGTTCAATTGCTGCTATGTCCGTTTTTATCGCAGCCAACTCATCACCTTCGACGAGTTTTAAATCTCCTGCCAATAATATCTGGGTTTCCAGTTCACAAACTGAACCATAAGACATGTAAAGCATCCGAATGTAATCAGCGGTTGTCCTTCTTCCATATCCTTCGGCTATGTTAGATGGAATAGACACGACAGATCTTCTGATCTGTGACGTTAAGCCGTATCTTTCCTCCTTTGGGAATTTTGCTGTGATTGCATATACTTTCAAACAGAGTTCGTATGACTTTTGCCAGACATTCAACTCCTCGTATTTTTTGAGCATTTCACTTGAATCCTTGAATCCCTGACCCCTTGAGCCCTTTCAATTCTAAGCAATCAGCATCGCATCCCCGTAACTGTAAAAACGGTAGCCTTCGGCAATCGCTTCCCGGTAGGCGCGAAGGACGTTCTCCCTGCCGGCAAAGGCAGAGACCAGCATGATCAACGTCGATTTGGGCAGATGAAAGTTGGTCACCAGCGCGTCCACGACGCGGAACCGGTACCCTGGATAGATGAACAGGTCGCTTTTACCGGAGCCGGCGCGGACGGCGCCGTCAACCGCTGCGGCATATTCCAGGGTCCGCACGGACGTTGACCCGACGGCGACGACCCGGCCGCCGTCTTGCTTGACGCCGGCGATTCGGGATGCGGTGGCATCGGGTATGTGAAACCATTCGCTGTACATATGGTGCTGCCGGATGTCGGCGACCTTGACGGGCCGGAACGTTCCATAGCCCACATGCAGGGTGATTCTGGCCAGTTGTACACCATTTTGTTGTAGTTTATCCAAAAGGTTGTCTGTAAAATGGAGACCGGCTGTGGGCGCCGCCACGGCGCCTTGCCGGCAGGCATATACGGTCTGGTATGTGCGCTTGTCCTCGACGTCATCCACCCGATTGACGTAGGGCGGCAGCGGCACGTGACCAATTCGGGACAGGATGTCGGTCAACCTCCCCCGGCATTGGAAACGCAGCCGGGATACGCCGTTCCGTTTTTCGATGACCGCCGCCTGCAATTTCGGATCAAAAACCAGTCGAGAGCCCTTTTTCGGAGCACGTGAGGCTCTGACCAGGCAGTCCGTTTCAAAGAATTGGGTATCCTGATTCCGGGTTACAGCCTCTGCAACATCGAGAATCAGCACCTCAACCCGACCGCCGGTCTCTTTGGCACCGAACAGACGGACCGGAACGACTTCCGTGTCATTGACGATCAGAAGGTCTCCCGGCCTGAGAAAATCCCCGATGCCGTCGAATCGATGGTGGTCAATCCGACCTGTCGCCTTGTCCAGACGAAGGAGCCGAGATCGATCCCTCGGCGAAACCGGACGCTGGGCGATCAGTTCCTGGGGGAGATCGTAGTTGTAGTCGTCCAGGGAGTACATGCTTTGGTGTTTCGATCTTTGTGTCTCGTGGTTCTTGATTGAGTTTCGAATCTTGGGTTTCAGATGTCGGGTTTCAGGTTTCAGCATCCTTGTGGCTGTGGTGCCCCATTGAAACGGTTCAGCCACGCATCGAAAGTAATAACGATGGTTGAACAAAATAAAAAATGATTGTACCCAATCTTATAACGTGCGAGGCGATCTTATCCGACACCCGACACCCGACACCTGACACCCGACACCCGACACCTGACACCTGACACCTCACACCTGACACCTCACACCTGACACCTGACACCTGACACCTCACACCTGACACCTCACATCCGACACCTGACATCTCGCATCAGTGCACACCATTCCTTCCAAAATACACCAGCAGCAGGCCGATGCCCATCAGGGCAAAACCAAACTTACGTAGCGAACTGTCCGGGATCTCCATGACCTTCTGAACCCAGACTTTCATTTTTTCTGGAAACGCAAAATAGGGCAGCCCCTCGATGATCATTACCATCCCGATAACACTCAGAAAATACTTCATGTGGCGCCTCACTCGAAAACGTCGAAATCAAAATGTATAGCCACCCCGGGATATCTTTGTCAAAACGAAAAGGCGGCCGGTCGGTTTCGCAGCGATCCCGGCTTCAGACAACCAGGCATCACGGTTCATTAAAATCCTCTAACGTTGCTGAATAGACCTTGACTATTCTCCGATAATTTTAGAGTTATACATGTTTAAATCCGAGATCCCCCTGGCTGAATGTGGAATTATAGGAGGGACCACTTGGGAAACTATAAGGATCAGGTGGATGCGTCCCATGGCGTTTGAATCTGTCATCGGGTTGGAAATTCATGCCCAGCTGAAAACACATACCAAGATATTCTGCGGTTGTTCCACTGAATTCGGCGCCCCGCCGAACACCCATGTCTGTCCGGTATGTCTGGGAATGCCGGGAGTGCTGCCGGTGCTCAACAAACAGGTCGTCGAATATACGCTCCGGATGGCCCTGGCAACCCGTTGCACGATCGGCAGGCAGAGCCGGTTTGCCCGCAAGAACTATTTTTATCCGGATCTGCCCAAGGGATACCAGATATCCCAGTACGAGCTGCCCATTGCCGAGCACGGTTTTGTGGACATCGACGTCGCGGATGAGAAAAAGCGGATTGGCATTACCCGTATCCACATGGAAGAAGATGCCGGCAAGCTTGTCCACGATCCGGATCGCCCTGTCAGCCGCGTCGATTTCAATCGGACCGGTGTGCCTCTGATGGAAATCGTCAGTGAGCCGGATCTGCGGTCACCCGAAGAGGCCGGTGCCTACCTGAGAAAACTTCGGACCCTCCTGCGGTACCTTGAAATCAGTGACGGCAATATGGAGGAAGGAAGCTTCCGTTGCGATGCCAACGTGTCGATTCGGCCCCGGGGTGCGGAGGTCTTGGGTACCCGAACGGAGCTGAAGAACCTGAATTCCTTCAAGCATGTGGAAAATGCATTGCATTTCGAGATCCGCAGGCAGCAGGCGATTCTCGGCGAGGGGAAAGACGTGGTTCAGGAAACCCGGCTGTGGGACCAGGAAAGGAACCGAACGGTGTCCATGCGGGGCAAGGAAGAAGCCCATGATTACCGGTATTTTCCGGATCCGGACCTCCTTCCGCTGGTGATCGACGACCGCTGGATTGAAACGGTCCGCAGGGGGCTTCCCGAGCTTCCGGATGAAAAACGGGATCGCTTCATATCCGATTACCACCTGCCGCCCTATGACGCCGATCTGCTCACGGCCAGCCGCGAGCTTGCAGAATACTTTGAGGCATGCGCCCGATCCGGACTCCATCCGAAAAAGATCAGCAATTGGATCATGGGACCCCTTATCGGGCTGCTGAATGCGGAAGGCAAAACCATTGCCGATTCGCCGGTATCGCCCGAGAGCCTTGCCGACCTGGTCCGATTGATCGATGATGATATCATCAGCGGCAAGATTGCCAAGACCGTGTTTGACGACATGGCCCGCACCGGGACATCCCCGAAAACCATTGTCGAGGAAAAGGGCCTTGTCCAGGTTACCGACACGGCAGCCATCGCGGCGGCGGTGGATCAGGTCCTCGCCGACTCGGCAAAAGAGGTCGAGGCGTACAAGGGCGGAAAGACCAAACTGCTCGGTTTTTTTGTTGGGCAGGTTATGAAAGAGACCCGGGGCAAAGCGAATCCGAAACTGGTCAACGAGATTCTGCGACAGAAACTGGGGGGATAAACACCATGGGTGTGCACCGGAATCCGTTGAAATGGATTCCGGATTATTGTTTTTCGGATTTATAAACAAAGTTAAGGGTGCGGAAATTGTCCATTCTGTCACCCCCACCGCACCTCCCCCATCAAGGGGGAGGACGTTATGTTCCCTCCCCTGGAGGGAGGGATTCAAAGGGAGGGGGCACCCTTGAGAGAGAAAAAACGACGACATAGATGGATCATTCCGGCCGTGATATTGGCCGCGACCTGTTGCGTGGTACTGCCGGCAGCGAGCGAAGATTTAAAAACCGTGGCGATATTTCCGTTTCAGATCAATTCTGAAAAGGACCTTTCATTTCTTCAGAAAGGCATTGTCGACATGCTCTCCAGCCGGCTGGCCCAGTCGGGCAACGTGGCCGTCATCAGTCGCCAGAAGACGGAACAGGCGCTTGCCGATGCGGACGGTCCCATGGAAATGGGCCTGGCGCGAAGCATCGGTCGGAAGCTGGGTGCCGACTACGTGCTCTTTGGAAGTCTGACGGTCTTTGGCAACAGCGCGAGTATCGACGCGAAAATGCTCGATGTCGGAGGTGACGCAGAACCGGTCGCCGTTTTTACCCAGAGTGAGCTGGGGCAGGTCATTACCGAAATCAACCAGTTTGCCATCGAGATCAACGAAAAGGTCTTCGGGCGCGGCCCGGTTGCCGCAACGCCGGCGGCGCCAGCCGGACCGCCGGCGCCGGCAGACGCGCCACCGGCCAAAGAACCCACCCCTGAAATTTATGCCCACCCGGAAAAATTGATCCCGGGTGGATTCAGCGCCGATGCCGCCGCGCCCGGGGATTCGGGGCGGTTTGGAGGGACTCAACGGTTCTGGAAAAGCCGAAATTTCAACCATGCCATCAACGGCCTGGCATTGGGGGACGTGGACGGAGACGGCAAAATCGAAACGGTGATCGCATCGCCAAACCGCGTTTTGGTATACCGATACGATGAAAAGCGATTTTTTGAAGTGGCAACCGTCGATCGGGTGAAATTCGAGAATATCGTCGGGCTTGACGTCGCCGACATCAACGGAAACGGTATTCCAGAGATTTTCGTTTCCGCACTCAACGCCCAGCGGAGCGGCCTTGCCTCCAAGGTACTGGAGTATGACGGCAGCGGATTCCGGGCACTGGTCAAAGATGCGGCTCACTACTTCCGGGTGTGCGAACTTCCGGCCCGTGGCAGCGTCCTTTTCGGCCAGCGCCAGAGGCAAAGCGATACGCCCTTTTCCAGTGCGGTCTATGAGATGACCTGGGAGGGAAATGGCTATGTTACCCAGAATCGCGTTCTGCCGACGAGAAAGGCCAATCTTCTCGGCTTTACCATGGGGGACCCGATGAACAGCGGGCAGGAGACGGTGCTTGCCTTTGACCCGAGCGACAACCTCCGGCTTCTCGAACTGTCGGGCAGTGAACTCTGGACCAGCGGTAGCAGGTTCGGCGGCAGCACGCTGTTTCTGAACATGCCGAAAAATGATAGAGGCCAGATCCAGAACAAAAAATACCTGCCGATGCGGGTTCAGATCGTGGACATCGAGGGAGACGGCGAGTATGAAGTGGTGTCGGTCAACAATAAGGAGGTCGCGGGAGGGCGGCTGTCTCAGTTTCGCCTCTACACCCGGACCGAGATGCTCATCATGTCATGGGACGGGGTCGGCCTGGCCCCGGTCTGGAAGACCCGGAGACTCTCCGGAATGATTCGCGATTTTGCGGTGGGCGACTTTGATAACGACGGCAAGAACGAGCTGATAGGGGCGCTGATCTCAAAGGAGGGAACCACCGTCGGCGTGAAAGGCAAATCGGCTGTCATCGCGATTGATTTCAACTAATCAGGCTGCGGCGAATTGTTTACATCCCGCCGTGAAAACCCGAACCCCGGAGCCAGAGTGTGGATTCGGAACGGCGAGGCTCAAATAGTTTGCGCGCCTTTTCGGCCCGGATCTGCGATGTTTACCCGTCGTTTTTGTGGCGGGCTCGGTTACGGTGCAACGGGGCATTTTCCACTGCCACTGTGCCTCGCACGGGAGGGGGTGAACTGATGCATCCCGCTATTGGAGAAAAGCGCTCTGTTTTGGAAACATCATAATTGGGATTGTCATCATTCAGTGCGGGGACAACGTGATATTGGGCAGTCCCGCTGAATGATTCATCGCTCCCTCCAATCGGAACATATTTATCGCAAGGCCTATAGAAACAAAAAAGCCCGGGGCAAACGCCCCGGGCTTTTTCGTTCTTGGTGATTAAGTGCTCTACAGAAAGACCCGACTAGAAGTTGATCTGGGTTTTGAAGCCGTAGTACATTTGTGAGCCCAGTTTCGTGTCCGTGGCACCGGTGACCTTCAGGTCGCCGAAATCGTAATTGCCGACTTCCGGAACGATGAATACACCGTCTGCCAGGGTAATCGGCAGCTGGACGTAGTACGTCATGACGGTTTTCTCGGTCTTGATTCCAGATACATCGACTTCACTCGCCGAGTAGCCGATACCGAGTTCCAGGCCGAGTATGTCATTGAACGAAAAGCCCGCCATCAAAAGGCCGCCCATATTCGAGGCATCCTCATAATCCGTGCCGTTCCATACCGGATTCAAGTAGGCGGAGCCGGCCGGAGCGCCGGCGGTAGCCGTGGTGGCACCGTACTGGGTGGGGTTTTGTGCGGTGTAGATATTGGCTTTCAGGGTGACCATGCTCCACGAATAGGCGCCACCCAGGCCCACCACGTAGGAGGTGATGGCCTTGCCGTTGTCAGCCGCATCGGCTGCATCATAGGTCTGGTAGCCGCTGTAGATCTGGGCGAACCATGCGTCGCCTTTAAAGCGGTAGCTGAGCTCGATCTTCGGCAATGTGACGTCGGTTTCCGTCACACCAGGCTGTCCAAAGAGAGATGTCGTTGTGGTTGATACGACGGTGCCCGGAGCAGCAGGGGCGGTTGACACGGTCGTCGATGTCAATGCAGCAACCGTCGGAGAGACGAGTGCGAACTTGAAATCGCCCATGCCCGCGGCGAACTTGAGCTGGAGCATCGGCTGACGGCCGGCATAGAACTCACCACCGTTCAAAAGGCCGTTGTCCCCATTGTACACCTGGTTGGAGAGCAGCAGGGTGACCGGGGTATAGGTCTGGCCGACCAGAAGCTCGCCACTGCCGAAGTTCCAGGTACCGAACAGTTTCCGGACATTGACGCCGGTGCCGTACTCAAAGCCGCCGCCCACACTGCCGGATTGCACGGTGGCGCCGATCCGGGAGTTGCCCTGGAGAGTATGGGTCAGGTCCGTATCATCGTTGAGGGTCCCGTTGGCTTCCTTGTCTATGTTGGTATAAAACGTGGTCATACGGGCACTGCCGTAAAAATTCCAGTCTGCTGCCACGGCGCGCCCGACAAACACAAACGCCAGGGCAACAACTGCCATAGAAACATAGAGTTTCTTCATCGTGTTTTTCCTCCTTAACGAACATGAATATGATAATTTCAGCTGAAACTAAACCCGAAAAACTCGATCACACGCTCTTTTTCCCGCATCACCTCCTTATGCGTAAAAGGGTCTCTGTTTAATTGGCAGATCCGCACCAATCCAGCATTTACATCGAATAACCGGCGGATCACGCGAACCTTTATCAAGCGATCCCTGAATTGTCAAGTTTTTTTCCGATCTGAGGCGTTATATATTTCCAATCAAATCCGTACCTTCTTTACCGTTTCGCTTTTCATCACGGTGGTGGATCACCGGTCCTGAAAAATGGCCCGGCAGCGAATCCGGTTGTTTTAGAGCAATCGTCAGGATCCCGTTCCGATGTGTGGATTGTTGCCGCGGCTGAACGTTGCCGATTCACCGGTATCGGTATCGACTTCGAAGTTGAAAATTCAGTCACGATTCCGATACCGAACATGCCCTTATCCGGACGCCTCCGAAACGGTATCCGGTGAACAGAAACCCACGATGTTCAGGCGGAACATCGTTTTGGCGGCGGTTATAACCGACCGCCTTGGGCCGGGCGCTGTTCTCTTCCCATGGCACAGCGGTCTCCGGACACGTGTGCACACGCCCCGCGGTGGCGGTGCGTGCGATTGGTAACCGATGCATCGCCGGTTCGCCGGAGGTCCTCCCCTGAAAAGCTTTGTGCATGGGCAATCGGCGAAACCTCTGTGACATTTCGCATATTATCGTTTGACTTTTATGAGGTTCTTTTTTAGAGAAATATTTAATTATTAATTTATATTCAGTCATTGTTATTATTTATATTCAGCCATTGCCCGCCATTCTTTTCAGCGTCTCGACGATAGAAGCATCGCAAGCTGTGAATAGAACATACTGCCTACCATATTCTCAACAGGAGGAGGGAACCATGAAACGGGTTGGCATCATTTTTTGTGCACTCTTGCTGATATTGTCTGTTCCATCGGTGCTCCTTGCGGGCGGGTACGTCAACAAGAGCAATCTGAGCGTGGAGTATTTGCGGACCTTGAACCGCCAGGCGGCCACCGATTATGCGGACATCGTGGAATTCAACCCGGCCGGGACGGTGAAGCTGAAAGATGGGTTCACGCTCAACCTGTCGTTTCAGGACCAGATGCTCAAGGTCAAGAACACGTCCAATCCCGGCGGCACCGAATACGAGTCGGATAAACCGCAGTACATCCCGGCACTCTATGCCGTATACAAAAAGAACCAATGGGCCGGCTTTTTCGGGTTCAATGTACCCCTGGGCGGCGGCAGTGTGGAGTTCGATCAGGGAAACGCCACCACTCTCCGCGGAGGCGCCGGAATAGCGGCGAATGTTCTTGCTGCTACCGGCCAGGTGACCACCATCAGCGACATGAAGTTGGAAGCCCAAAGCTTTGGTCTCGGCTTCACCCTCGGTGGGGCGTACCAAATTCAACGACCTGGTTTCCATGTCCCTGGCCGCCCGTTATGTCGACGCAAAGAAGGAGCAGCAGGCGAGAATCGGGATGACACCGATCTTCGGTGGACTTGTTGATCCGACGGCAACCGTGAATCTTCAGCTGGACGAAGCCAAGGGTTGGGGAGGCGTGATCGGCCTGGATTTCTTTCCGAAGGAATGGCTGACCATCGGATTGACCTATCAGTCACGGATAGCTCTTGAATATGACGTAACGTACGATTCCGGCACCAATGCAAACGGGTTTGCGCTGTTAAACCAATCCGGTTTCACCGATGGGGGAACGGTCCGCTCGGATCTGCCGGCCCTTTTCGGCGCCGGTGTCAATATCCAGGCGACCCAAAAATTGCGTTACGAGGCAAGTTTCCGGTATTATTTTAACCGGGATGCCGATCTGGGAAAAACTCAGGGCGGGGAGGCGCTCTCAGATAAAATCAGCGACAGCATCGAATTCGGCATCGCCTTCGAGTATGCGTTCATGCCCAAACTGAAGGGGAGCCTCGGCTATCTCTACTCGGGTGTTGGCGGAAACGTCGACTTCATGACGCCGGAACTTCCCGAACTGGATGCCAACACATTTGCCGGCGGCATTGCCTGGGAAGTCATCCGCGACCTGGACCTGCAGTTTGCCGGAGGCATGGCCACCTATCGCGGGCAGACCACGTCGAGCGGGGCGATTTCCTATGACCGGAATGTCCCGTTTCTGTCCTTCGGTGTTCAATACACGTTCTAGGGCATAACGGCGTCCAAACGCAGTACGTCTAAAACCGGAACCAAACGCCTGCCGGGGTACCGGAGCCGGACCCCAGGTGATTAACGGCGCGTTTCGGAGTGCAGGAGGTTCCACCATATTCAAAAGGACCGGGAACACCCACCCGGTCCTTTTATATTTGGTGCGCATGTCAGAAATCCATTAGGATGGTCGGAATTCACGCGGGCCGGAACGGGTGGCGTCATGGGGATCGGTATCGTTCCCGGAGAGGGTCATCCTGTCTCGATTCCGATTCCGATAGCGATCCCGACGCCGAGCCCGTCGATGGCTGCATTTGCTCCAGTCGGTGTTCTGTCGGTCGAAGACTCGATGTTCAACCGGAACGTCGTTATGGTAATTACCATCGCCGTGCGGTTTGGGGTGAAACGCCGGACAGGCGGCTTTGCTTTTTGATTCGGATCTCTGGTATAGCCTGCTCTAAGCTGAGCAGGTGATGTGCGCATCTACAGTGACGCTCCCTGCAGCCCCGGTTAGCGGGAGTTCCGCTTTGCACCGCCATGCTGCGGGGAACAAGCGAGGTGAACACCATGGCCGGATCCCATCGAATCCGGATGACACCTTTAGCCCGGACCATTGAATGAAATTTATTCGACGCACATTGTCGGAACGGCATTATACGGTTATCCTGGTTGCCGTCGCCGTTCTGAGCCTCATACCGACCCTCGCCGGGACGCCGTTGTTTGACGAAGACGAGGGCTATTTTGCCGAAGTGAGCCGGGAGATGCTGGAAACCGGCAATTTTATCACCGCCCATCTGAACGGAACGCCGGAATACGACAAACCGATTCTTATCTACTGGCTTCAAGCCGCCAGTTTCCGCGTTTTCGGCCTCAACGAATTTGCCGCGCGGCTGCCCTCGGCGGTGGCCACTTTTCTCTGGGTCATGGCCCTGTACGGGTTTGTCCGGCGTTATCTGAACCACCGGACGGCCTTTTTGTCCGGCCTGTTTCTGATCAGCGCCGTGCAGATCACCATCACCGGAAAGGCCGCGATTTCAGACGCCCTCCTGAATCTGTTTCTGGCGCTGACGATGTTCCGGTTCTATGATTATGTTCACCGCCGGAACGTCAGATGCCTGTACGCTGCATTCCTGTATGCCGGACTGGGATTTCTGACAAAAGGGCCTGTGGCCGTGGTGGTACCGGCAGCGGTGGGTTTTCTGTTCTGCCTGTTTCAACGTCGCCTGTCCCTGTGGCTGCGGGCCGTCTTCAATCCGGTGGGTATTCTGATCTTTCTGGCGGTAGCCCTGCCCTGGTATGTCCTCGAGTACCTGGACCAGGGAGACGCATTCATACGGGACTTCTTTTTCAAGCACAACCTGGAGCGCTTCCAGTCTCCCATGGAAGGCCACGGAGGAAGCTTTCTGTATTTTATTCCGGTGGTGCTGATCGGCACCCTGCCCCATTCCGGGTTGTGGATCCCCATGGTCTCCCGGCTGAAATCCTGGTGGCGCCAACCCGTGCTGATGTTCGGCATGATCTGGTTCGGGTTTGTGTTCCTTCTGTTTTCCCTGGCCGGAACCAAACTCCCCCACTACATTATCTACGGGTACACACCACTCTTTATCCTGTACGCGCTGACCTTTCAGGAAATAGAGAAATTCCGGGCCTATTTTCTGCCGGTGGTCCTATTCCTGCTGGTTCTGACGGTGCTGCCCGCCCTGGTGCCTGTGGCGGCCCCGTTTGTGACCGATCCGTTTGCCGTTCTGGTAATGGCCTCCGCGCCGGAGTACTTTGGGCTGTCCTACTACTTGCTCTGCGGCGGCCTGCTGATCCTGCTGGTCGCCGTTTTCTACTTTCGCCGACCGGAGCGGACCAAATTTGCTCTGCTCGTGTCCATCGCGGTCTTGATTGTGATCAACCTGGCACTCATGCCGAGGGTCGGGGCGCTCATGCAGGGACCGGTCAAGGAAGCCGCATTGATTGCCCGGCAGCGCAATTACGATGTCGTCATGTGGGGCTATTACCTGCCCAGCTTTATATTCTACAGCGGCAAATTCGTCGCCCAGCGAAATCCGGCGGCCGGGGACATCCTGATCACCAAAAGAACCCACCTGGAAGAGCTCAAAGCATACGAGGTTATTTTCGAAAAGAACGGGATTGTACTGGCGAAGGTGATCGAGCCGTAGGCCGGTGGGCCCGTTGGCCTGTTGGCCTAATGCGCGCTTAGCCGGATGGAGATGAATTGACTAATTTTTTCCGAATTATTGCAATAACACCTTCAATATTGCGTATCACGTCGGTATTCCAAAATCGGAGGACGCCATACCCTTCGGATTGAAGCCACTGATCTCTCTTCAGATCGTTCTCCTTGTTGGCGGCGTGCTGGCCACCATCCACTTCGATAACCAGGTTCCCATCGAAACTAACGAAATCCACGATATACGGGCCTATTGGTTGTTGCCTTCGGAACTTGAAGCCACCAAGTTGTTTATTTCTCAGGTGGCGCCATAGCCGCTGTTCTGCTTCGGTTTGATGCTTTCTGAGCTTTTTCGCGATACGGACTTTGGACTTTCTCATCTTACCCCCTCCCCAACCCCTCCCACCAGGGGAGGGGCGTTTAAAGCGAATGCCAAAAATATGTTCCGATCTGTGGATTGTTGACGCGGTTGAACGTTGCGGAGTCATCGGTATCGGTATCGGGTTCGGAATCGGTATCGACTTCGAAGTTGGCCATGCTGTCTCGATTCCGATACCGATAGCGATCCCGACAACAAACATGTCCATATCCGGACTCCCCTGAAACGGTATCCGGTTAACGGGAACTCACTACATTCAAGCGGACATGTATATGGCAACTGCTATATAAACGAATAAATATTCAATCTGTGGTCATGAATAGCTGTTTTCTGGGGATTCATCCGAGATGGAACATGTTTCCCCTCCCTTGAGGGGAGGGGATCAAGGGGAGGGTGAAAGATGGATCGGTTCTCTGAACGCTATACTATTCGCTTAAACAATTTCTCCAACTCCGCCGTTTTCCATTCAACAAACGTCGGCCGTCCGTGGGGGCAGTGGGCGGGGTTTTCGCACTGGTCCAGTTGGCGGAGGAGGTGTCTGATTTCCGTGTCCGAAAGGGGCTGGTTGGCCCGGATAACCGAATGGCAGGCGGTCAGCATCAGAGATTCCTGAACAGCCGTGTCGAGGTCGCCGGCAACACCGATCTCGACGGCCTTTTCCGCAATCTCGACAACAAGGGGGGCGGCCTCCCGGCCCGCCAGTATGTCCGGGACCGATTTAATCACAAAGGTCGTCCCGCCGAACGGTTCGACGTCTAAACCGATGGTGGCCAGATCCGGAGACAACGCCTTGAGGACGTCGGCCTCCTTGAAGCCAAGTTCCAGGGTTTCCGGCACCAGCAGCCTCTGGGATGACGGATGATCCTCGGCGCGGCCCCGTTCAAGCTGTTCGAAATAAATCCGTTCATGGGCGGCATGTTGATCGATAAGCACCAGCCGACTGCCGCTTTCACACACGATATAGGTGTTGTGAAACTGGCCGATGACCCGGAGGTCACTGAATCGGCCCCTATGCCACAGGTCTGCCTGGACCGGTCCGGATGCGGCCCCCGGGTCCGTGGGGACATCGGCAGGCGTCACCGTGGATATGGGTTCATGGGCGGCTGGGGGTCGATCTGTTTCCGACGGCACGGACCTCGGCCCCGACGGCAAAGGCGCATACGCTTCCCGTGGTTCCGCGATCCTCTGGTTCGCGGCGCGGGAACCCCACCCAGGGACATCGATCCGCTGCAGCACGCTTGCGGCGGCCCGGGAAACCAGACCATGCACCCGGGGCGGTTCGGCGAATCGGATCTCCAGTTTCGCCGGGTGAACGTTGACATCGACCTTGTCGGCCGGCACGTCCAAAAACAGGACCGCCACAGGAAACTGCCCTTTCACCAGCCGTCCCGAATAGCCTTTCATAAGTGCGTTCCGCAGTGTCCGGTCGCGGACAAAACGTCTGTTGACATACGTCACCATCCCCCTGGCGGTGGTTCGAAACAGATTGGGAGACGCCAGCCAGCCGGAGAGGGAGATGTCGTCAAGGGTGGATTCTACCGGCAGCAGGGCCGTTTTCATCTCCCGGCCCAGAACGTCCGCAATCCTTTCGATGGGATCGATCGCCTTCGGCCAGTTTTTGATGCGTCTCCCGTTGTGGTGCAGTCGAAACTGGACACCGGGATAGGCCAGGGCCATTCTGGAAACCACGTCGGCGCAATGCCCCATTTCCGTATTCACGGTCTTTAAAAACTTGCGCCGGGCGGGGGTATTGAAGAAGAGCTGGCGAACCGAGATCATGGTCCCGGGTGGGGAACCGACGTCCTTGACATGCCGGATCTTTCCGCCTGCGATCTGGATTTCGGTGCCGATATCCTCTTTGCTTGTCCGCGAAATGAGCTGGAATCGCGACACCGATGCGATGCTCGGCAGGGCTTCGCCCCGGAATCCGAGGGATCGGATGGCGAACAGATCCTGGTCGCTCCGGATTTTGCTGGTGGCGTAGCGTTCGATCGACAGAAGGGCGTCATCCTTTGGCATGCCGCAGCCATTGTCCGACACCCGTATCAACGACCTGCCGCCGTGTTCCAGTTCGACGAGGATCCGGTCGCTGCCGGCATCCAGGGCATTTTCAATCAGCTCCTTGACCACCGAGGCCGGGCGCTCCACCACCTCGCCGGCAGCAATTTTGTTTGACAGGATTTCGGGTAAAATTCGGATGTTGGACATGGATATAAGATGCCGGGTGTCAGGTTTCAGGTTTCAGATATTGGGTGTTCAGTATCTGGAATTCGATACTGGATGCTGGATGCCAGGCGTCGCTCTTTCGGAGCTTCCGACCTCGCTCTGCGAGCGCCAACGGAACAGGTCGGCCTGGCTAACTGGATAATTGAACCAACAAAACCATAAAATCGCAACGCGATTTTATTTCCGCGTAAAAAAATTAAACAGATATTCCGAATCTTTGGGAGACAGATCGAACTTTACACTGGCTTTTTCAATAAGTTCCTGAAGCGGCTGTTTGGGACCGAATTGCCGCTCGTCGGATATCCACTTGACGGCTTTTCGCAGTTCCTCCCCTTCCGGTTGAATACTCATCAGTGACACCCTTCTTTTATGATGATGGTGTGATCGCCAGTTATCCAAATGGGGTGCGCTTCCGGTCCCCCGAATTATACGTCGGGCGTCCGCGTGTGCCACGACGTTGCCTGTTCGAACTGGTAGGCAATGTTCAGCAGTTGGCCTTCATCGAAGTGTTTCCCCAGAATCTGCAAACCGATCGGCAGGCCTTCTGATGAAAACCCGCATGGTACGGAGGCCCCCGGGATACCGGCCAGGTTGGCCGATAGTGTAAAGATGTCGGACAGATACATGGTTAAGGGGTCGTCGGTTTTTTCTCCGATTCTGAATGCCGGAGTGGGCGCCACAGGCGCCAGCAGCGCATCACAGGATTCAAAGGCCCGTTTAAAATCCTCCATGATCAATGTCCTGACCTGGGAGGCCTTCCCGTAATAGGCATCGTAATATCCGGCAGACAGCGCATAGGTTCCGATAATAATCCGCCGCTGAACCTCCTGGCCGAATCCGGAGGACCGGGTGCGATGGTACATGTCCAACAGATTCCCGGCATTTTCGACCCGGTAGCCGTATTTGACGCCGTCATATCGCGCAAGATTGGAGCTGGCTTCACACGGAGCGATAATGTAGTAGACCGCAACGACATAGTCGGAGTGGGGCAAAGACACCTCGACCGGATCCGCGCCAAGGTCGACGATGGTCTCGATTGCCGTTTCCACCGCGGTTTTAACCTCGGGATCGGTGCCGTCTATACTGTTGTATTCCTTGGGGATGCCGACCCGGATGCCCTTGAGGTCGTTTTTAAGCGTATTCCTGTAATCCGGGACCTCCCGGGGTACCGAGGTGGAGTCCCGCCGATCATAGCCCGCAATGGCATTCAACAGGATCGCGTTATCGGCGACGGTTTTGGTGATGGGACCGATCTGATCCAGTGAGGATGCAAATGCCACCAGGCCGAATCGGGAGACCCGCCCGTAGGTGGGTTTCATCCCGACCACCCCGCAGTGGGACGCCGGCTGCCGGATAGAGCCGCCGGTGTCCGAACCCAGAGCGCCAAGACACATGTCCGCGGCCACCGCGGCGGCGCTGCCGCCACTGGATCCGCCGGGGATGCGGTTTCTGTTCCATGGATTCCGGGTTGTCATAAATGCAGAATGTTCGGTGGACGAGCCCATGGCAAATTCGTCCATGTTCAGCTTGCCGACCAATATTGCTCCGGCGCCTTCGAGCCTTTCGATGACGGCGGCATTGTAAGGCGGTGAAAAGTTCTCCAGGATTTTAGATCCGCATGTTGTCCGAAATCCTGTGGTGCAGATGACATCTTTTACCGCCAGCGGAATACCGGCCAGAGGTCCGGCGGTGGCGTCCGCATAGGCTCTGTCCGCTTGCTCGGCTTGCTTCAGGGCCTTTTCCGCGGATACGGAGATAAAGGCGCTGATGGTGCCATCCACGGATGAGATGCGATCCAGGACCGATCGCGTGAGATCGACCGCCGAGAGCTCTTTTTTCCGGAGCAGGGCCAGGGCCTCCTCGATGGTGAGCGTGTTGTATGCCATATCGTTTTCCTGTTTTAGATTCCGGGTCTGTTCAGCCGACGACTTTCGGGACCATAAAATCGCCATCTTCTTTTTCGGGGGCATTTTGCAACGCCTTGTCCCGATCTAAGTGCTCAACGGGTTTATCCTCCCGAAAGGCGTTGGAGAGGGATATGGCGTGGGATGTCGGCGGCACCCCGTCGGTGTTCACCTCGTTGAGTTTGTCAACGTATGCCAGGATATCGCCGATTTGCTCGGAGAAGGTGTCGATGGCCTTTTCGCTCAGTTCGAGGCGGGCCAGCGTGGCGACGTAGGCGACTTCGTCTTTGGTAATGTTCATTACAATTCCTTGGTTTTTTGGTGTCCAGTTTAAGGTTTTTGGTTTCGGGTGTCAGGTTTCAGCCAGCTATCAGGTTTCGGGTGTCGGGTGTCGGGTTTCAGGTTTAAGGTTATTGTTATTTGGGATTTATCCCCTTAATCGATTCGGACCAGGATGGGGCGATGCTTTTCCTTCCGGAGTTTTTGCAGGGTTGCCTGGGCCTCTGCCGCATCGACAAAGGAACCGATACGGATCCGGTACCAGGTCCCTTTATCCTTTAGAGTCACCTTTTCCTGATAGGCCGTGTAGCCGTTAACCCGGAGCTGGTCCACCAGTTTGGCGGCAATTCGCGCCTCTTTTACCGCCGCCACCTGTATGGTCAACCGCCGAGGGAGGGATTCATCGGCGGGCGCCTTCTGTGTTTTGTTTTTGACGGCAGTCGGTTGGGTCGGCGCGGGCTTGGGGGTCGCCGGCGATGATGCGATATCCGTTTTTTCCGATGACCTGTCCCGGGTCGGCTGTGGTTTTGGCGTCGGCGTCTGTTTTTGTTTCGGCGTCGGCGCTTCGTCTGTCTCCGGGGCCTTCAAGGCGTCATAAAATTTGAGCTCTTTTGAGGTTTCGGATGTCGGCGAATTTATTTTGAACTTTGCCCGCTCTTGTTTTGACACCAACTCTTTCAGAGACGCCAGCTCCTTTTCGAGGGTTTTTAGGTCAAAACGCAGCGGTGAGGTGCCGCGGCCCACCAGGACGCCAAGAAAAAACATCCAGGCAGCCACCACAAACAACACCAGTAATCGACGGGCGCGACGCTTTTTCGCCATATAAAATCGTCCCACGATTTTATCGTTACATGCGATCCGGAGCTGAGACCCCCAGCAGGCGGAGACCGTTTCGAATAACCGTTTGAACCCCCAGAACAAGGGTCAAGCGTGCCTGGGTGAGGCCCTGATCGTCCGTCAGCACGCGGCGCTTATTGTAGTAAGCATGAAAACCGGATGCAAGATCCATGAGATAATAGGACACCCGGTGGGGTTCCATCATCCTTGCGGCCGCTTGAAGCGTGTCCGGGAACCTGGCCAGGGTTTTTATCAGCTGGATATCCTCCGGCGTGGTCAACAGGTCCAGGTGCCGGTTGTTCCCTCCGGGTCGTGAAACACCCCGTTCAGTAGCTTTCCGCAGGATACTTGAAATCCGGGCATGGACGTACTGGACATAATATACCGGGTTCTCGTTCGTTTGCTGTTTGGCCAGTTCCAGGTCGAAATCGAGCGGGCTTTCATAATGTCGAGTCAGGAATATGAACCTGGCCGCATCCCGGCCGACCTCGTCAACCACGTCCCGCAGGGTGACAAATTCACCGGCGCGGGTCGACATGGCCACCGGCGCTCCTCCCCGCAGCAGGTTGACGAGCTGCACGAGGATGACCTGGAAGTTGCTCCGGTGGATTCCGGAAGCCTCCACGGCAGCGGTCATGCGGGGGATATAGCCGTGGTGGTCCGCCCCCCAGACATCGATGACCCGCTCAAATCCCCGTTCGAATTTATCCTTGTGGTAGGCGATGTCCGACGCAAAATAGGTCGTCTGCCCATTGCTGCGCACCACGACCCGATCCTTCTCGTCTCCGAACGCCGATGTTCGAAACCACAGCGCGCCTTCGTTTTCATAAATGACATCGCGACCCTTGAATTCGGCCACGGCGGAATCCACCAGACCCTTGTCAAAGAGGCTCTGTTCGCTGAACCATCGATCAAAATGGACACCGAAGGCATCCAGATCCGAACGGATGCCGGCCAGAATTTTTTTGGCCGCAAACCGGGCACATCTTGAGATGGCGGCCTCTTCCGGTATCCGTGTCAAATCCAGCTCCGTTCCCTGTTGGATATCTTCAGCCAACTCTCGAATATAGTCGCCCTGGTAGCAATCTGCCGGGAAGTCCACCGGATCACCGGAAATGGCTTTCAGACGCAGATACACGCTCAACCCCAGGGTCCGGATCTGGCGGCCCGAATCGTTGATGTAATATTCTTTTTGAACATCATACCCGCAGGCAGACAGGATATTGCCGAAAGAATCTCCCACAGCCGCGCCACGGCCGTGCCCCACGTGAAGCGGCCCGGTGGGATTGGCGCTGACAAATTCCACCTGCACTTTCTCACCGTTTCCGATGTTGGCGTGCCCAAACCTCTCATCCGTTTGATGTATTTCCTTCAGAACCGGAAGCCATGCGGAGGGGCGCACAAAAAAGTTGATAAAGCCCGGGCCGGCGATTTCTGTTTTCAACAGAATGCCTTCCGGATCCTCTAGTTTTGCCGTTATGGATTCGGCAATCTTTCTCGGGGCCATTTTTTGGACAGCGGCCATGACCATGGCGAAATTCGAAGAAAAATCACCGTGGGCATCGGCTTTGGGTTCCTCGATATCGATGGGCGGAAAATCCGATGAATTCAGTTGCCCGTCGGCAAATGCACCGGTGGCGGCCCGGAGTAACAACGCTGCGAGTTTTGTTTTCATGCCACTGTCGCCCCTTGGGGATTGGGTAAGACACTTAACCCGGATATTTCACGCCCCTGAGGTGTTCATTGGCAAGGCATTCAAGGGCGCAGCCGTCGTGGCCCTACTGCAAGCCCTTGATAACACAGCCAATGGGCACCTCAGAGAGCGCCCTCCGGGTGAAATATTTTCTACTCATCTGTAAAAAGCCCAGGTGACACGTTGTACTTTTGCCATTTAGCCCAAATATTGTTTCTACCAATCGATATCGTTATACATTAAACTTTCGTAGAAAATGGTTCATGAAATATCAGGGTTAAAAGAGTCATGGATAATGGGTACTCGGACGGAAGTCAAGCGTCTCTGTCGGGGTGAATTTATTATGATTGACAATTTCGGTCGAGTTTCATAGAGGACACACATCTTATTCGGACCTGACGTTGTCGTGATTCGGAGATCTCAACTTACGATTGCCACGAAGGTGTTACCGCCATAATGGTGGACCCATTGTGGCATTTCTGTTTCAGAAGGGGGCATAATGACAAAAATTGGATTCATTCTGGGTACTGTATTTTCATTGACCCTGCTCGCGGGTTCGGCGGGTGCGCATTTCGGTATGGTCATTCCTTCCGACAACATGGTAATGCCATCCGATCCGCGGTCCGTGTCCGTGACCCTGTCCTTCTCCCATCCCTTCGAGCTGGTCGGCATGGAGATGGAGAAACCCGAGGCCTTTTTCGTCGTTGCCAACGGTCAGAACACCGATCTCCGTGGGAATCTGGAACAGACGACGACCATGGGACACACGGCCTGGAAAACCGATTATCCACTGAAACGGCCCGGCATATATGTGTTCGTCATGGAACCCGAACCGTACTGGGAACCGGCAGAGGACAGCTTCATCGTTCACTACACCAAGGCCGTGGTGACCGCCTTCGGCGACGACGACGGCTGGGACCGGGAAATCGGTCTAAAAACAGAGATCGTTCCCCTTTCCAAACCCTTCGGACTGTATGCCGGCAACGTTTTCCAGGGGATCGTCAAGCTCAACGGCAAGGCGGTTCCCCATGGGGAGGTCGAAGTCGAATATTACAACCAGAACAGAGAGGCCGCGGCGCCCACCGATTACATGATTACCCAGACCATCAAGGCGGACAAAAACGGGGTGTTTACCTATGCAGCGCCCAGGGCCGGCTGGTGGGGTTTTGCAGCCCTGAACACCGCGGATTACAAGCTCGATTACCAGGGGCAAAAAAAGGATGTGGAACTCGGCGCAGTCCTGTGGGTAAAGTTCGAAGAATGGAAATAAAGATGGGTTCCGATGTCACCGGTTGCACAATGGAATCCCGAAGGGAATATTCGAGGTTAACTTGCCCAGCGGTGTTTATGAATAATATTAGCTGAGAGACTAACGTGATCGGGCAGGTTATTTTCGGCGCAGCCGCGCTTCATAAAATCCGAAAGGATTTTATATGCACATTTCTGAAGGTATACTCTCCGGGCCGGTGTTGCTCTCGGGTGCTGCACTGGCGGTGGTGGGCACCGGCATCGGACTGAAACAGATGGATTACGATCGGGTTGCCCAGGCCGGGGTCCTGTCGGCATCTTTTTTTGTGGCATCCCTTATCCACGTCCCGATCGGGCCTTCGAGTATCCATTTAATTTTAAACGGTGTTGTCGGTTTGTTATTGGGATGGGGCGCCTTCCCGGCGATTCTCGTAGCCCTGGTCCTCCAGGCGATCCTTTTTCAATATGGCGGCATTACCACCCTTGGCGTCAACACCGTGCTCATGGCCCTTCCCGCCGTGCTGTGCTATTACCTGTTCATTCCCATGATTCGCAGTGATAAGAAAGGCGTGTTTTTGACCGGAGCCTTTTTCGTTGGAAGCGGGGCGATCCTGCTTAGCGGTATTATTGTCGCACTGTCACTGGTATTTACAGGCGAAAGCTTCCTGGAAGCCGCCGCACTGGTTGTCGCCGCCCATGTGCCGATTATGGTGATCGAGGGCGTCATCACCATGTTCTGCGTCGGATTTATAAAAAAAGTTCAGCCGGGCCTGCTGCTGGGTGCGGCACGATAAAATCGCTTCACGATTGTATAAATTCTCCGCAACACACGTTGCGGAGAGGAAAAATCAATGAATCATCAAAGGGTTGACGTCATGATGCGTTATACGTGGACTGCCGCCACAGGTGTTTTGGCTGTCCTGATCACGATATCGGTAATTTGCGTGTCGCCGGCTGCCGCTCATCGGGTGACCATTTTCGCATGGGTGGACGGCGATACCGTGCACACCGAAAGCAAGTTCAGCGGCGGGAAAAAGGTTCATAACGGTCAGGTGGTTGTTACCGATTTGGAAGGCGCCCGCCTGATCGAGGGCCGAACCGACGAAAACGGAGCCTATTCGTTCAAGATCCCGAAGCCGACGGCCATGCGTATCGAACTGATCGCCGGTATGGGGCACCGGGGGGAGTGGGTAATAACGGATGAGGAGGTCGGTGCGTCAGGGATAACGGCGCCGGAAGGTGATCGCCCACCGGGGGCCGATGTCCCCTCCAGAGGGAGCGATTCCCCGAGCCCGGCAAGCGCCCTTGGCCCGGATGACATCGAACGGATTGTGGATGCGGCGCTGGATCGGAAGCTGGAGCCCATGATGCGTCTGATCGCCGAGAGCCGACCGTCCGGGCCGTCGATATCCGATATCATCGGCGGCATCGGATACATCCTCGGTATCGTGGGGCTGGCGACGTATGTCCATTACCGGAAGCAATCAAGGGACAGGTCCACGTGATCGCAGCCGAAACCTTCGCCTCGGGCGAATCGCCCATGCACCGCCTGGATCCGCGCATCAAAATCATCTCTGCCACGGTTTTCGCGTTCACCACGGCCCTGGCGTCGTCCTTTCCGGCGATGTTCGCAGCCCTCGGCGCTTCCCTGATTCTGATTGCCGTGTCCGGGCTTGGGCTCCGACCTGTTCTGATACGCCTGGCCCTGGTAAACGGGTTCATTTTGTTTTTCTGGCTGGTGCTGCCGCTGACCGTCGCCGGACACCCCTACATGCAGATCGGGCCGCTCACCCTCACCCGGGAAGGGATCCTGCTTTCGGCTCAAATAACCATTAAATCGAATGCGATTTTGATATCCATGATCGCCCTGCTGGCCACCTCATCCATTTCCACGCTGGGCCACGCACTGAACCGGCTGAAGGTACCGGATAAACTGGTTCTGCTGCTGCTTCTGACCTTTCGGTATATTTTTGTGCTGGAGCAGGAATACCAGCGGCTCCGTCGGGCGATACGGATCCGTGGGTTCACGCCGGGCACCAACCTGCACTCGTATCGCACCTATGCCTACGTGATCGGTATGTTGTTTGTTCGGGCGGCTGCCCGCGCGGATCGGGTCCACCAGGCCATGCTGTGCCGCGGATTCCGGGGGAAATTCTACAGCCTGAGGACGTTTTCCCTGGGCACTTCCGACTGGCTTTGGGCCGCGGCCGTCGGGATTATGATCATTTCGGTTGGAGCACTCGAATGGAGCAGTTACCTGTAACCATAGAAATGGCCGATGTTGGGTTTCAGTACCCCTCCGGGCGTAAAGTTATTGAAAAAATTGATTTCAAGCTCAAGGCCGGAGACAAAATCGGGTTGATCGGGCCCAACGGGAGCGGAAAATCGACGTTCCTTCACCTGATCATGGGATTGATGAAACCGACGACCGGTGAAATCCGCCTCTTTGGCAAGCCGGTCAAAAAAGAAGAGGATTTTCAGAAAAGCCGGCGGAAAATCGGCCTGCTCTTTCAACATGCGGACGACCAGCTCTTCAGTCCAACGGTCCTGGAGGATGTCGCATTCGGTCCGTTGAATCTCGGTTATCCGCCTGCTGAAGCACGAGCCATGGCATTGAAAACACTTGAAAACTTGGAATTGACCGGTTTCGAGGAGCGCGTGACCTACCGCTTGTCGGGAGGGGAAAAGAAACTGGTGGCACTGGCCACGGTACTGGTTATGGAGCCCGAGGTCCTGCTGCTCGATGAGCCGACCACCGGCCTGGATGAAGAGACCATCATTCGGATTATCGACATATTAAATCAACTGGAGATCGGATATGTCATCGTTTCCCATGAGTATGACTTTCTCGCGCGGGCGACCCGGTTGATCTACAGCATTCATGAGGGGCGAATCGTGTTCGACGGAGACTCCTCCAAGATTCACAGCCATTATCACAGCCATCCGGCCGGCACCGTTCCCCACCGGCACGCGGGGCAACTCCCGGAGCAGGACTGACTTTATAGCAGTTGCCATAAATATGTTCCGATTGCAGATATTTGGAAACGATGACCGCAGAGTCGCAGAGGGCGCAAAGGAACGGTATGTGTCCCAGAATCCCTGAGAGGGGGATTCTGGGAAAGGGCCCCAGCAACAAATTGAAATTCTGTACATTTTGCAAGACGATCGTTTTGCATTTCGCCCTCTATGTCCTGCCTGCCCTGAGCCTGCCGAAGGGAGCGGAGTCGTAGGGCAGCGAAATGCAAAGTCAATATCTACTTTGCGACCTCTGCGACTTTGCGGTGAACCGTTGATCGTAAAAAGAGTCGGAACGGAATTTTGAAAATCGCTATAGATGCGGACTATCTGGGCCGGAACATGAGATTCACATCCACCAGCAAGGTGTTCCGCGCCGGGGCCGGTCCGTCCGCCCCTTCAATGTCAAATTCCGTGAGGTCGATCTGAAACGCCCCGCGCACCAGCAGGCGGGGCTTTCCGTCCGTGCCCACGATCGGTTCAATCTCCACCGGAAGGGTCATCGGCCTGGAAACGCCTTTCAGCTTGAATACGCCGGCCATTCCCGCCGGCGTCAGACGACCCCACCCGATGGGGTCTGCCTCGCCCTGGACCGACTCGATCAGAAATGCGGCGGTTTTAAATTTTCGGCTGTACAGAAACATGCTCCCTTGAAGGGCTTCGTCTAAGGTAGGCTCTCCCATGGTCACGGATGTCGGGTCGATTTCAACATAACCGGTCATGCCCTCGGCCAACCGATTTTCGGACAGTGCCAATTTGCCGCTGCCACGGGTGACCTCACCGGTGTACTGGTCCAGCGGGGCGGGAAATCGAAGCTGGATCATCGGGGGATTGTCCGGACCGGGCGGGTCTAAAATCCAGGATGTTGGAATTTTTCCGGAAACCGGGGAAAGTGATTGCTGGGATGCCCGGGGCGCCGAAGGCAGCGGAAAGCCGAGCGCGTTCCAGGTGGCCTCCCGGGTGCGACGGGAAACCGGATCGAAACCGTCGCCCCCGTCCGGATCCTGTGTCCGTTTTACCACTTCCCTTTCCATGATGGCGGCCGCTTTCGTGAACATCTTTTTGCGATCTTTCCAGGATCCGACAATCGGCTGTTTTTTAAGCTCGAACACCGGCTCCTTGCAGTGAAACTGGGAATAGAGCGCCAGAGACAGGAAGAGGGTGCCGTCATCTGCCCGCCAGGGATAAAAATCCATGTAAAAGCCCCGGTCTGCCCGGTTCAAATCGACGGCATCCTGGTAACGAAACTTCTTGAAACCTCTGGCAAGTCCTCTTTGGGCCTCTTTGAGAAACGCTTCGTGATCGTAGCCCGGTGGAATGGTTCCGGTCACCCGGCTGATTTTTATGGGAGCCCATGTTCGGGTCCGCCCATTTTTCCACACCGGAATTTGCTGCCGCTGCAATGGCTCCTCTCCCTGGGGTACGAATCGAGACGTCCGGATGAAATTTCGAACACGGGACAACGTGGTGGTACGCCCCTGGTATATCGATCGTCCCCGGAAGTTTTGATAGATAATCAAAGGGGTGATGGCGACCTCTCCGGGCGCACCGTCGTTGGCTTCGAGCACGGACACCGACACCTTCATCTGTTCGGCCAGACGGCGGATCTCGGGTAGCCGGCTTTCCTGGAACGCCCGGTCGACAGGCGATTTGCCCGATTGCACGAAGACGATAAGTTGCTCATCAGGAAGGGCTGAAGTCGCCTGATCGGTGACCATCAGGGACACCATGGCCAGCATCCCGGCCACGATGACGGTTAGTTTGGCTCGCAACGGCATGGCTCGTGTCTCCCGTGTAATTCTGTAATCCGAATCACCCTTGGAAAGGGTATACATGTTTCAATATTTACCAGGTAGGATAAGCACCCGGGTTTTGGGGGCAAGGTGACACCGCCACCCGGGGAGTGGCGTTTCCGTCAGTCGTTTCAGGTTTCGACGGAAGCGTGGGAAACACCCTGCCGGGGCAAGGCTCCGGCGATCGTTCCATAATTCCCAGGCCAAAGTGCTTGAAAATGAGCTATTCCGGAACCACCTTAAGTGTAAATTCCTGTAAACAAAATCACATTATGAGCCCGTCATACCCCCTCCCTTTGAATTTCTCTGGTTCGACGCAGCTCACCACGAGCCACAAGGGGAGGGAAAATACCGTCCTCCCCCCTTGATGGGGGCATAGACTGGGGAGATAGATCGGGGGAAACATGGAACACATAGCCAACGCCAGCGAGGGGATCGAGTTACTGGTCCGAAAATGTCGGTTTGAATTTCAGCGTACCGAAAATCTCGATTATTATTCGAAAAAAGATCTTCATGAGGCGGAACGGAAGTATGTCAAATACTGCCTCGCAGGTCTTACCCATTCCAAATCCCGACAAACGCCTCGAGACGATTGAAACAGTCTTCATTAAAAAAGGGTTACGGTTTGATCCGTAACCCTTCTTTTAAGGTGGTAGGCACGGGGAGATTTGAACTCCCGACTTCTACCGTGTCAGGGTAGCGCTCTCCCCCTGAGCTACGTGCCTGCAAGTGCTTGAATTTGGCTTGTTAGCATTGGCCCGGAAGGCTGTCAAGGGAAATGAAAATGGCCAAACCTCTCACGTTCTGCAACTTGCCGCCTCGGGAGGACCCACACCCTGAACCCCTACCTTCAATCGGAACATATTTATGCCAACTGCTATAGAATTTCTATATGTTGCTGGGGCCCTTTCCCAGAATCCCCCTCTCAGGGATTCTGGGGAACATACAGTTCCTTTGCGTCCTCTGCGACTCTGCGGTCATCGTTTCCATATTTCTGCAATCGGAACATATTTAGGACAACCACTATAGCTGCAAGGCCTGCGGTTTTGGTGTCACTTTAAATTCGAAGCTCGGCCCACCGTTGCCCAAACTATGGCGGGCAAGAATTCGGATTTCGGATTATGTAGACCCTCTTGGGATTCGTGTAAACGGCCGGCAAAAGGCTCGGCTCGCTCTTTACATCAATCCGGGTCTTCATGTCCCAAGGCATCCTGAAGCATATTGACACCGGCATAGATGTAATGCAATCCGGACGCGACAGTGAAACCGGCGGTGGCCCAGTAGAGGACGGCTTTCGCGATGACCATCGCCCGGGGATCGGGGTCGATCAGCACCAGAATGACGGTGGCAATTTGCAGACAGGTGGTGAACTTGCTGATTAAGCTCGGGTTTACCTGCAACCGGACATTGAATATTCCGAAAATGGCGACCCCTATGCCAATGATGACATCCCGGGAAATGACGATCACGGCAATCCAGATCGGAACGATTTGCAGGCTTGCCAGACAGATATATGCCGACAGGATCAGCACTTTATCGGCGATGGGGTCGAGAAAAGCACCCAGGATCGTGCGCTGATTGTAATGTTTGGCGATAAAGCCGTCCAGACCATCACTGACTCCGGCGGCGGCAAATATGAGCAGGGCGTAGAGGTATTGGTGCCGTAAAAGGATAATGACAAATGCGGGGGCCAGCAGAATGCGTAAAATGGTGAGCGTGTTCGGAATATTGATCGAGAAATGTGGGATTTTTTGATCCGGCGTTAGCATGGTCAATGAATTGGGATCGTCAATTAAGTAATCGATGTTACACTGAAGTTGTCACTTTTAACACAAGTGGTGTGTTTGAGAGGCACATCCTCCATTTGTTTGTCATTAGGTCGTGATCTTCAATCCCTTTAACGGACATCTTTTTTTACAGAATCCCCCCCTCAGGGATTCTGCAACACAGGAAACCCTCTGCGAGCTTTGCGTCTCTGCGGTGGTCATTTCATCCGGGGATCAGCTCTATCCGCAAAAACCCCGGGGACACTTCGGAAATATTGATACCGAACGCATCGAAGGTTTTGAGGAGCAGCGCGTCGGCAAGATCTTTTTCACTACCTTCGAAATCAACCGCGAGACTGGCTTCATCGGCCTTCATTTCCCTGGTTTGCAATTCATTGACGCCGGCAATCTGGCTGAGAGTTCGGCGAAAAGTTACAAAATTGGCCAGGTGGCGCGTTCCTTCCACAACGATTCGGATTTCAGCAGGCGGTTTTTCCGCGCGCCATGTGTCCAGTATCCGTTTGGAAAGGGCTTCACCAACCATGCGCCCCGAGTGATCCAATGCAACGCGCACACCTGCCGACTCATCGGCATGGGCCGAAACAGCGTTTTGTGTGATGGTGGTAATTTCTTCCCCGGATTCGGTACGAAAGGCCTGAAGGGTTATCTCGGCGTTAAACGATTTGATATCGCCGCCCATCGTGTTCGGGGCATAATCTGCAACGGCGTTGCCGATGACGACGACGTCTGCTTTCATGGCCGTTCCAAGCTGAACGGCTTCCGTCGTGTCGATCACCGGCGACGAGCTGAGTTTTGAATACTCGGGGTTGTTCTTATAATTTCGCGGGTCAATCAGTGTGAATCCATTTGATTTTAATACGGCCGCCATGGCTGTCTCGGCCGCCGGCGAATCATCGGCGGAGGCCGAGCCCCAACCGGCTGCCGGCGACGTATCGACCATATTCTGCTCGGTCAGAATCAACAGAATCCTGGGCATCGGCTTTTCCCCAAGCATGATTCCCAGAACGGCGAGCTGCTGCTGAAGACGGGGAATGGAGACCGTGGCCTGGACAATTATCCGGTATATATTTTCAACACGGGATTCGGTAAGGACCTTATAGCCCTCAATGAAGTCATCCGGTCGTGATAAAATCGATTCATTGATACGCTGAAAGTTCTGGATCATGGAATCCAACGGAAGCTGGGAGGCGGTGGCTCTCTCGAGGGCGGTGACCAGGCTGGAGGCGATGGCCCGCTCCCTGGCCCAGTCGACTTTGTTTTTGATCACGCTGCTGCTGCCCATGACCACCATGGTCTGGGAGGGGCTCGATTGCTGCGCCACCGCCGGCAGGCTCATCAGCCACCCGATCAGCACCACTGTAGATGCAGCCAGAGCGATCCTTCCAATATTGCCGTTTCGCGTCATTCTTTCACCTCACTATATTTTCCGCAGGAGCGCATAATCTGCGATCATTTCGAGCGTTTCCAGAGCCTCGGATGGTTCGAACCCGGCCAGCTCCTCTTTTGCCATCCGGACGTATTCATCGGCCCGATCCCGCGTGTAGGACAAACCGCCGTAGGATTGCAACAAATCGACCAGGAGCTGAAAATCCGCGACACTGAAATCCGATTCGGAAATGATCTCGATCATCCGGTTTCGTTCGGCGGTGTCGGCCTGTTTTAAGGCATAAATTACCGGTAGGGTGAGCTTGCCCTCCTTTAGATCTGCGCCGACTTCCTTTCCCAGATCCCAGGTGTCGGCAAGATAATCGAGCAGGTCGTCGGTCATTTGAAAGGCGATGCCCACATAGTAGCCGTATGCAGAAAGGCGCTCGATGTCTTTATCCGGTGCATCGGCGATCAGCGCGCCGATCCGGCAGGCCGCTTTTATCAGGCCGGCGGTTTTGTTCTCGATGACCTGCATATATTCTTTTTCGGTAATGTCCATGCGGCCTTTGTTCATCATTTGCTGGATCTCGCCCTGGGACATGTCCTCCGTCACCTTGGCAATGGTGTCGATGATCCGGGCATTTTCAGCGATGGCGGCAATGCTCAGCGCCCTGGCCAGAAGAAAATCACCGACCAAAACGGCGGTGGAATTTCCAAAGATCGAGTGGGCGACCGGTTTTCCCCGCCGAACCGGAGCACCGTCGATCAGGTCATCATGAAGCAGGGTTGCCGCATGCAGGTATTCAAATATGACGGCAAATTGCTTATCATTTTTTCCCGAATAATTACAAACTCTTGCGGAAATCACCATCAACAGCGGACGCAATCGTTTGCCTCCGCTGAACAGGATGTGCCTGGCGGTTTTTGACACCAAATCCAGGTAGGGTGTCAGGTTGTCCTGGAGCGCCGCTTCGATGGCTTCAAGGTCGTTGGTGACTCGCGCCAAAAGGCGTTCTTTCAAGGAACTCATGCCGGTTCTCCGACAAGATCATATTCATAACTATCGGTGATGGTGACGTTCGTGAACGTGCCGATATCCAGGCGGCTGGCGTTTATGTATGTTATACCATCCACTTCCGGTGCTTGAAAAGCGGTTCGGCCGATGAACAGGTTTTCTTCGGGCTTCTCTTCTACCAGTACTCGCAGCGTTTCACCAATATATTTCTCATTCGTCTTCCTCGAGATATCGGCCTGGATTGCCATGAGCGTATGGTACCGTTCCTCGGCAAGTTCGGTTGAAACGTGGTTCGGTAGCCGATGAGACGGGAGATCTTCCGAGTCCGAATACCTGAAAATTCCCAGATGATCAAATCGGACGTGCTCGACAAACTCCTTTAATTCCGCCGCATCTTCGTCTGATTCACCCGGGAATCCAACAATGACGGTAGTCCGAAGGGCCGCCCCGGGGACGGTGGAACGGATTCTTTCAAAGAGCTGGATCAGATCCGCCTTGCAGTAATGGCGCCCCATCCGTTTAAGTAAGTGATCGGCAGCATGCTGTACCGGTATGTCGAAATAGGGGCAAATGGCCGGGAGGGATGCAACCGTTTCCAAGACGGATTCACCGATGCTTTCGGGATGTCCGTAGAGAAAACGGATCCAGGGGGGTGTCTTGTCTTGGTTCGACTCACGAGCTGCGGATTCGATCCGGGTCAGGAGTGAGGCCAGGTCTGAAGCAGGCTCAAGGTCCCTGCCGTAGGCTGTCGTATCCTGAGCTACAAGAACGAGTTCGCGCACGCCGGACTGGAGGAGCAGTTGCACTTCGTTCACTATATTATCGGGCATGCGGCTGAGCCGGGGTCCTCGAAGTTTTGGAATCACACAGTACGTGCATGACCGGCTGCACCCTTCTGCGATCTTGACATATGCCATGTGGGGTGTTGGTCGGAGTCTTGACAATCCGTCGTCCCGAAGGGGTTCCTGCCCGGGAGCCGGCAGGAGACAAGCGCCCTGCATGTCCACCTCTGAAGCCGCGTCTATGATCTTGTCAAATGCCCCCGTGCCGAGAAACACGTCCACTTCCGGCAACTCTCCGGAAATATCTGCTCTATATCGCTCCGGAAGGCACCCGGCTACGATCAGCCTTCTACACACACCGGTTTTTTATAGTTCGCCAGAGCCAGGATGGTGTCTATGGATTCATCGACCGCCGGTTCAATGAAACTGCAGGTGTTCACTACGATGACCTCTGCATCGGCGGGCTCTTGGGTGATTACCCACCCGGCAGATTGCAGACGGCCCATCATGGTCTCACTGTCGACTTGATTCCGGGCACAGCCGAGACTGACGAAGTGTACGTTCATAATAAAATCGCCTTGCGATTTTATGAAACGCCCGCGAATAACATCGCGGGCTCCGGAGAAAGAAAAATCAGGTTTTTCCCATTCTGGGGGAGTTTCAGGTTAGGGCGAGTAAGGCAATCCTCCTCAAATCTCTCAGTAGACTGTTATAGTCTATGCCAAATCAAAGGGCCACCGCCTTACCGGTGGCCCTAAACTTATTCAGCTATGTAGAACGGCGCAGCCGCGTTTCATAAAATCGCGCCGCGATTCTATTATTTTATACGTTTGACTTCCTCGGTAATGCAGGGAATGACTTCAAACAGATCGTCGACAATACCGTAGTCTGCCTTTGCGAAGATAGGGGCTTCCGGATCCTTGTTTATCGCTACGATCACTTTGGATGAGCCCATTCCGGCAAGGTGCTGGATAGCACCGGAAATACCGCAGGCTAAATAGAGATTGGGTGAGACCACTTTTCCTGTCTGTCCGACCTGATCCGAATGGGGACGCCAGCCCTCGTCAACGGCTGAGCGGGAGGCACCCACCGCCGCACCGAGTAAATCCGCCAAGGTCTCAATGACCGAATAGTCCGAGCCTCCCATGCCCCGTCCCCCGGAAACGATGATATCGGCTTCGGTCAACTCCACTTTGCCGGTTTCCAGTGTCTTTTCCAGAACTTTAATTTTGCTCTCACCAGGATCTATTTCGAGTGATTCGACCGCACCACCGCCGTCCGCTTCGGTGATGGCGATGGCGTTGGGACGAAGGGCGATGATTTTCGGATCGCCGTCCATTTGCACCTCCGCCAAGATTTTCCCACCGTACATGGGCCGGGTGACGGTCAGTTGGCCATCATCGATCGACACCGCAACGCAGTCCATGGCCAGCGGGGCATCGAGCCGAGCCGATAGACGCGCGGACAGATCTTTCCCCTGGGCGGTGGCGCCGATAACCACCACGGCGGGGGACTCTTGATGGATAAGCGCGCCAACCACATTGGTATACGCGCCTGTAGTGTAATCGGCCAGGGCCCCGTTGTCTGCTACAAGGACCCGGTCGGCCCCATATTTTCCGAGCTCGTCGGCAAGCGACCCCACATCGGAGCCCAGGACGAGCGCCGCCAGACTCCCGCCGGTTGCCGATGCAATACGCCGGCCCTCGCTCAGAGCTTCGAAGGTGACTTTGCGGAATTGCCCGTCGATCTGTTCGGTTATCGCCAGTACTAAATTACTCATTCTGCTCTCCCCTGTGGCATATGATGTATCGTTTGTTGTGAATTCGGTTTCCTCACTCGAAAACCCCACCGATTGTGTAAAGACGGACATTGCACCAATGGCTGGAACGATGTCATGCCATGATCGGGCTAAATGACTTTCGCCTCCTCCCGGAGCGCTTTAACCAGCTTTGCGGCTTTTTCCTGTGGGGATTCCCCTTCGATCATCTGGCCTCCGGCCCTTTCCGGAGGGGGGGTCATGCGGACGATTCGGGTGCTCGGTCCCTCGAGATCTCCCGGCTGGATACCGATATCGGACAGGGTCTTTGTTTCGAGCGGTTTTTTCTTCGCCTTCATGATGCCCGGCAGGGACGCATATCGTGGCTCGTTAAGGCCGCGCTGCGTCGTAAACAGCGCCGGTAGCGGCGCCTCCAGGACCACTGTGCCGCCCTCGATGGTGCGGTGACACTGGACGGCACCATCGGTGACCTCCGCTTTGATGACCAGAGAGATGTTTGGGATACCCAGATATTCAGCAACGGCGGTTCCCACCTGGTAGTTGTCACCGTCCACGGCCCGTTGGCCGGCAATGATCAGATCGTAGGACATCCCTTTCAGGGCGGCTGCCAGAATTTTGGCTGTTACCAGGGCGTCACGTCCAATCGCAGCCTCATCGTTGATCAAAACCCCCGTGTCAGCCCCCATGGCCAATGCGGTCCGGATGGCTTCCACAGCCTTGTCCGAGCCGATCGAAAGGATGGTCACAGAGCCACCATGGGCCTCCTTGATTCGGAGCGCCTCCTCGACGGCAAATTCGTCATAGGGGTTGATCACCCATTTGAGATCGCCTGTTTGGATCGAGACCCCATCGGCGGCCACGCTGACGAGGGACTCGGTCGCCGGCACCTGTTTCAGCAACACGACAATGTTCACGATTCGCAGTCCTTCCGTTGATGTGAATGGATAAGCCGAAACCTAATTCGCCACATAGTCAAAAAATATTTATGAAATATGCGGGATTATGCCCTCTTCAATAGTCTCAACCATGTCCGTCTTACCCGGGGACCGGCATGGTGAGCCTGGCCAACGAGCATAACGCTTCTTGTGGGTGCAAGGCAAGTGACAGATTTGCCCAACCATCGCCGGTATCGGAATTTCGTTCCGATCTGTGGCTTGTTGACGCGGTTGAACGATGCGGCAGCATCGGTATCGGGACCGGAATCGGTATCGACGTTGAAGTTGGCCATTGTGTCTCAAATCCGATAGCGAGCCCGATACCGTAAATCTCGATAGCCGATTGACAGAAACTCACGATGTTCAAACGGGACATACTTATGGCAACGACGATGTGTCCGGGACAGTGCAAGAAACATTCTCGTTATATCCGTTCTGCACCGGCCACCCTTTCGGAGGCGCTTTGAATCAGATCCTGTATCGAGAGTTCCGGATCCTGTCCCACCTCCGTCAGCTCGATGGCGACCCGGGCGCGGATTCCGTCTGATTCAAAACGCCGCTTCTTTAGCGTGCTGCGAAGACGCTCACAGACCACTCCGGCGCTGTCCGGGGGTGTTCTCGGCATCAGGAGCGCAAATGTCTGAATGTCGAGGCGTCCAAAGGTATCGCAACGGCGGATGTCGGAAACGAGACAATTGCAGATAGACCGGATCAGTCGGTCCTGGGTGTCCACCGGCACGGCCAGGATGTCTCTGTCAAAATCCACCGACAACATCAGCATGGTCAGGTCTTCCTGGAACCGCTGGGCCCGATAGGTCTCCGCGTCCAGCACCTTCATGAATCCCCGCCGATTGAGGAATTTGGTCAGGTCGTCTTCGAGGCTGAGCTCGGTCAGACAGACGGTCGCCGATTCGAGCCGGTCGCAGAGAATATTCATCAGGTTGAAGAAAAACCGGTGGGCTGTCGGCGGAAAGAGCCACTGAAGCCGCCGGATCATTTTCATATTGATCTGGAGCAATTCTCCCGGTTTTTTGCCGACCACCGTGGCCATTCGTGGAACAGAGCGGAGCAGCCCCATTTCACCAACGACATCCCCGACGCCCAGACGTTGAATGAGTTTGTGAACCCGCATTTCGTTGGCCGTTTCGGTGTCGGTCTGCTGGTCCAGCACCTCTAGTTCTCCAGAAATGACAGCATACATGGAGTCGCTGACATCCCCTTTTCGAAACAATATTTCTCCTTGCCCAAACTCTTTAAGGCTACCGGCCATGATAATATAATTGATCTGGGTCCGGGAAAGACCGCTGAACAGGGGAATGCCTTCCCGCGGCTCCTCTCCCAGTTTGAGCCGGATCAGATCCCACAAGGTCACCAGTTCCACATGCATCATCAGGGACGGCAGCAGAATGAGATCTCCGACCAGCGCCGAAAGCATCGTAATGACCATCATGGCACCGAAAATCGCCGTCGGCTTGAAGCTGGAGAATGTCAGAATGGCGAAACCAATGCTGATGGTGATCGTGGTAAACACGATCGGTTTTCCCAAGTGGAGGATCGTCTCCCGGAGGGCACGCCGGTCGTCAAGGTCCTTTCGAAACTCCCTGTTGTATCGAACCATGTAGTGGATCGTGTCGTCCACGGCAAGACCGATGGCGATGCTGGCAATCAGGCTGGTGAACATGGAAAGATCGACTCCGAGCCAGCCCATGATGCCGAAATTGATAACGATGGGAAAGAGGTTTGGGAGGACTGCGATGAGTCCGACCTTCTTGGACAAAAACAGCAAAAACATGATGCCGAAGACCACGACCATGGTCAGGGACAGGCTTTTAACCTGTCCGCTGGTGAGCAGGTGGCTGCTGGCGGAAATGACAACTCCGAATCCGGTTACCTCCCACGATAGGTCCTGTGGGAACTCTTTGCCCGCGAATTTCAGGATTTCCCCCCGGGTGCTTAAAAATTCCCGTGAGCTGGAGAGATGGGTGAGCAACAGAATATTGGCCGTGGAAAAATCCGGTTTCATAAACCGGACGAGTAGATCTTCACCGAGCATGGTTTTGTAGCTGTTGATCAACATCCGGGCTTCCCAGGCCTCTTCGGGAAGACGATAATTCTCCGACTTGAACTGGTTCGACGCATAATTGACCAGCTTGAGGTAATCGGCAAAGGAGATCGTTTTGTCCACACCGGGCAGTTTGTCCAAATACTCCTGGATCCGGGCGATGTTCGCGATATTTTCAGCGCTTTCGAAATAGTATTCTTCCGGTCCGCTCATGGTGACGTTAATCGGGAAGCTGCCCGACAAGTGGTGATAAATGTCATGAAAATGCCGGCTGACCGGAGTATCTGCCTTAAAGTAATCCACCGGATTGGTTTCGACCCGGAGCTGGAAGATGCCGATGAGACAGAAGACAACGACCGCCGAGATGATCGTCAGCGTCCATTTCTGGTGATAGAGATCGATCCGGACAATCCACTCCAGAAAACGGTCGATCACTCCCGGCACGTTGCCCGGTTTGGATTTTCGGGGCTGTTGGATGGGAAAGTAAGACAGGCCGGCGGGGAAGGCGGTGAGAACAATCACCAGCAGACTGACCATGCCGAAGCAGGAAAAAAGGGCAAATTCCTGGATCGCGGTAATCCTGTTCAGCAACAGCGAACCCAGGCCGATGATGGTCGTGACCACCGCCAGGATCGTTGGGAAACCGATACTCGAGAAGGCGTTTAACACCATCTCCTCCTGGGTCCGGGCGCCTTTTGAGGCCGCCATGCAGGCGGATACGATATGCAGGCAGTAGGCGGTACCTACAGCGATCAGGAATACCGGCACGATCATGATGAGCATGGACAGCGGAATACCGGTCAGAGCCATTAATCCGAATGTCCAGACCATTGCCAGGCTGACGCAGGCCAGGGGGAAAAACAGGTACCGGAAGCTTCTGAACAGTAAAAAAAGAACGACGGCGATTAAAATGAATGTGACGGGCGGAAGCCGGAAAAAATCCTTTTCCGTAAATTGAGCCAGGGCTTGGGACACAAGGGGCATGCCGATTTGATATAAGGACAGATCGGCAGGGGATTTCGAGATAAGCTCTTCGACAGCACCGATGACCTGGTCGTAGTCGGCGTCGGTATTCAGGACCAGGGTAATGGCCGTTGTCTTCCGGTCGGTGGAAACAAGGTTTCGCTCGAAAAGTTTCACCGGAATGAGAATACCGGCGAATTCTTCAAGATTCCATTTCCCGCCAATATCCACGGCTTTGCGGACTTCCGGGAGGCTGATGATGCGGCGCACACCGCCGATGGCTGCCGCGGCTTCGGAAAGCTGCTCGAGTTTTGCAAATGTGGCTGACTCGAAGACATTATCCGCCTTTACCACCAGGCGGATTATTTCATCCGAGCCGAAGATGCGTTTAAATGCATCGTACTGCGCGCTTTCCGGCAAATCTTCGATGATGAGATCGTAAACGGATGTGCTGAACTTCAGATTGGGAATCTGGCCGGCAAAGAACAGTGTGATTGCGGCGATGATCAACAGGACCGCCGCCCGCTTGTTCAGGACGGATTTCAACCAGACCTCGACAGACAGGTACTTCAGCATCCGGCCAGACATGTCCACCTCCGGACGAGATCGATTTGGGAACGGGTGAGAACGTAACGATAAGGGAAAGGTGTTACCGATCGTTAGAAAATGTATCCGAGGGGTGAAATGGTGTCAATTCAAAAAGGGGGAACGATTCAGGACTTTGGGAACCCGCTCGAATAGAGATCCATCAGTCGGTTGCCGGCTTTATGAATGATGATCAGACACTCGACATCATCGAGACGCTCTACCAGTTGCATGCCTTTTTCAGGGCCCATCACCATTATGGCGGTGGCAAGGCCGTCGGCCAGGGTGCAGTTGCCCGCGAGTACGGAAACACTCACGACCCGGTTGTTGACCGGATACCCGGAGCGGGGGTCGAGAACGTGGGAATAGGATTTTCCGCCGGACTCAAAGAAGCGCCGGTAATCACCGCTGGTGGCGAGAGCCCCGTCAGTCAGGGGAACAGCCTTGTATACGGAGTCGAGGGGGGCATCTTTGCGCGGCGTATTAATGCCGACGGCCCAGGCAGAACCATCTTTTTTTCGACCGAAGGCAAAGACTTCCCCTCCAATTTCCACCAGAGCGCTCTCGATGCCTGCGGTCTTCAGCAGGGTAGCGATTTGATCCACTCCGTAACCTTTCGCTATGGAACCCAGGTCGAGGGTGACGTGGGGGCTGGATTTGACAAGAAAATTTCCGGAACGGAGTTGAACCCGGCGGAAGCCAACGTTTGGTAATATCGCCTGGATGGCATCCGCATCCGGAACGCCGCTGTTTTCATTTGTTCCATAGAATCCCCACAGCTTAACCAACGGACCGATCGTTGCATCCCAGGCGCCGTCGCTCAATTCATAGATCTGTCGGCCGGCGGTCATCACGTTCATGAAGTCGTTGGATATGGGAAAATTTTCTCCGACTTCCGGGAATGCATTGAACCGGCTGATTTCGCTTTCTTCCCTATAGGTCGACATGCTGTTGTTAATCTGTTCCAAGCGGGATTCGATTTTCTTCCGGAGAAATGCGGTGTCCATCCCGCGGTCGGCGAGAAGCTTGATATGGTACGTTGTTCCCATGGTCTTGCCGGCCAGAGCGACTTCCGCGCGATTGTCGCAGCCGGCGATGGCAAACAGGCATACCAGAAGAAGCAAATGGTTTCGTGCTGTCTCGATCATGTCGTGCTGTCTTTTGGACCCTTTGAGTGGGTGTGATCCGGAAGGCTCAGGGCGTTAAGGTTTTATAGCGATTGTCGGAATTCCGTTTCGAGGGAATCCGGATCTGGACATGTTCGGTGTCGGGATCGCTATCGGAACCGGAATCGAGACAGGCGGTCACCCTTAGAGGTCGATACCGATAGCGATTCCGACACCGACCCCGATGGTTCCGTTAAGTGCATGGAGAAAAATCCACCGATCGGGACGGAACTCCGACACAACCGATAAACGGAGAGTGTCTGACGATCTGTCAACAGATACGTGGAAGCTGCTCCCCGGTCAACATGTCCACGATCCGTTTTCCGCCAATGGGGGTGGTCATGACGACCTTTCCGGGGTGTTCATCGACGACCTCTCCGATGATACAGGCGTCTTCTCCAAAGGGCTCCTGTTTCATGGCCTCGAGCACCGCTTCCGATTGCTCCCCTGGGACAAAAGCGATCAATTTGCCTTCATTGGCCAGGTACAGGGGGTCGAATCCGAGCAATTCGCACAACCCCGCAACGGCATCTTTTACCGGAATCCGCTTCTCTTCGATGTGGATGCCGGCGTTCGATTTCATGGCAATTTCGTTGAGTGCAGTCCCCAGGCCGCCCCGCGTGGGATCCCGCAGAACGTGGATGTCTGTGCTGACCTCAAACATGTTTCGGACCATGTGATTCAGCGGGGCGGTGTCGCTGGTTATCGGGGCGTCAAATGTCAACCCTTCTCGCCGGGTGAGTATCGTGACCCCGTGGTCGGCGATGCTCCCGCTGATAATGATCCTATCGCCGATGTGGGCCATGCCGCTGGAAACCCGAATGTCGGGCCGAAGACTGCCGACCCCGGAAGTATTGATGAATATCTTGTCCACGGCGCCTTTGGGAACCACTTTCGTATCCCCGGTGACGATCTGGATCCCCGCTGCCTTGGCCGCTGCCTGCATGCTGGCCAGTATCCGTTTCAAGTCATCCATCGGGAAGCCTTCTTCGATGATCAAGCCAGCGCTGAGAAACAGCGGCACAGCGCCGCACATGGAAATGTCGTTGACGGTGCCGTTGATGGCCAGATCTCCGATGTCTCCACCCGGGAAAAAGATCGGATCCACCGTATAGGAGTCCGTTGAAAAGGCGAGACGCCGGCCATCTATGGCGAATACCGCACCGTCGTCCAGTTGGGCCAGTATGGTATTGTCGAAAAACGGGAGGATGATTTCGGTGGTCAACAGATGGGACAGTTTTCCGCCGCTGCCATGATCTAGTAATATTTTGTCCATAAGTCGTGTTCGGTGTTTTGTGTTTCGTGTTTCGAGCCAGGTGTCTGGTGTCAGGTGTCGGGTATCAGATGACCGGCAAACCGGCGAACTGGCAAACCGGCAGACTGACTTTCGGTACAGACTCCGCTACTCTTCATCATGAAACCGATAGAAGGCCGCACAGGTTCCTTCGCTGGATACCATGCAGGGACCGACCGGCGCCATCGGAGTGCACCGCGTCCGAAAGAGCGGGCATTCGGGTGGGGTTTTGCCGCCTGTCAGAATCTCACCACACGCGCAGCCTTTCGGTTCCGGAGCCGCTTTGGCAACGATCTGGAAGTGGTCCGCCGCATCGAACGCGACATAGGGCCCCCGCATTTTGAGCCCGCTCCCGGGAATCGCACCAATGCCCCGCCAGACGGCATCCACCGGTTCGAAGACATCCTGCAGCAGCCGCTGCGCCTTTTCATTCCCCCCGTGGCTGACTGCCCGTGGGTAGGCGTTCTCAAGACGGGGAGATCCGGATTCGATCTGGTCGACGAGCATCGAAATGCCCCTTAAAATATCCGCCGGCTCGAATCCGGTGATCACACACGGCACCCGGTGTCTGTCGAAAAATGGCTGATACCCCGCCTCTCCGATGATCACCGACACGTGGCCCGGGAGAATAAACCCGTTGACCTGAACATTTTCCTGATCGGTTAATGCCTCCAGAGCCGGAGGCACGAGCTTGTGGGCGGAGTAGACAAAAAAATTCTCTATGTTCATCTGTCTCGCAGAGAAAATGGCTGCCGCAACGGTCGGAGCGGTGGTCTCGAATCCGACACCGAGAAATACAACGGACTTGCCCGGGTTATCTTTAGCCATCTGGATACCGTCGAAGGTAGAATACACCACACGAATATCCCGACCGTCCGCTTTCTCTTTCAGCAAGGACGACGATGTCCCCGGCACCCGCATGAGGTCTCCGAAGGTCGCGAGGATGACGTTGTCGTTTCTCGCCAGCTCGATAAACGCATCGATTTCTCCCTGTGCGGTGACACACACCGGACAGCCGGGACCGGACAGCAGGGAAATGGACTTCGGAAGAATCGAACGGATACCGCTTCTGAAGATCGATACCGTGTGGGTGCCGCAAACCTCCATGAGCCGTACATCCGTCTGGCTGATCGTGTGGATGCGATCGATGAGTTTTTTTGACAGCTCGGGATCTCTGTACTCTTCTACGTGTTTCAATGCCATGGCGTACCAACCTCGGAGTTGCCTGTTTTATTAGTTAATTGCGGATTCTTGCCCGCCATAGCGCTGTGCGACGGCGGGTCGGGTTTCAACTTTTGCCGTTCTACAGGGGGTGAATCCATTTTCTTTCGGAAACAATGCGCTATGGGCCCTTTCGTACAATGGCTGCCGCCGCCACCGCTTGACCCAACGAAATACCGCCATCATTGGTCGGGACCACCCGATGAGTGTACACGGTAAATCGATTTCGCTCAAGGGCCCGGATAAATCCGGAAAGCAGCCATAGGTTCTGAAACACGCCGCCGCTCAGTACGACACGGTCGAGGCCGGTTTCCCGGCGCAGGTCTTCGGCCAGCTGTGTGAAGAGGGCGATGAGCGTCCGATGAAATTTTCCGCCGATGAGGTTGCGCGATATTCCGGAAGTGATGTCACCGGTAATCTCTCTGATCAACGGTCGGATGTCGATTCGGCGTACCGGTCCCGGGCTCCATCGGAAGCCGTAGATGCCGTCATCACCTTCCGCAGACTGCATCTCCAGTTCCATGGCGGCCTGTCCCTCGAAATGGACCCGGCTTCGGATGCCGACCATGGCGGCGATACCGTCAAAGAGCCGCCCGAGACTGGATGTTTGGGGCGCGTTAATTCCCCGGTCGATCATTTGCGTGATGATTCGAAGATTCGTTTCCCCGATCTCGGCCAGCAGGGGTAAATCCAGCGCCCACATCCGCTCACCAAAGGTGCCGTAAAGGTAACTGACGGCCATGCGCCACGGCTCCGTAATGGCGGAGGTGCTTCCCGGCATGGGAAAATAGTCCAGATGGGCCACCCGGGTAAACTCGGCGTGATCCGCGATAAGCACTTCCCCGCCCCAAATGGCGCCATCCATGCCAAAGCCGGTACCGTCGAAGGATAGTCCGAGAACCGGACCGTCGATCTGATGCTCGGCCATACAGGATACGATGTGCGCGTGGTGGTGTTGTATCGGTATTTTTTCGGCGCGCTTCTGGTCTTCGGCATACCGGGTGCTCAAATAATCCGGGTGCATGTCGTACGCGATCCACTCCGGCTCGATGCCCAGAATCCGCTTGAGGTGATCGATGGTCAGCGTAAAAAACTCAAAGGTCGGCAGATTTTCAAGGTCGCCGATGTGCTGACTTAAAAAGGCGTTTTTCCCTTTGGTCAAACAGACGGTGTTCTTGAGCTCCGCCCCGCAACCCAGAACCGGGGGCATAGGGATCTTCAAAAATACCGGCATCGGAACGTAGCCCCGGGATCGCCTCAGAAAACGATTGCTGCCGTCCGTTCGTCGGACAATGGAATCGTCGCTGCGAAGGTAGATATCCCTGTTGTGAAACAGAAAGAAATCGGCAATGTTGCCCAGCCGCTTCAGGGCATCGTCGTTGTCGATGGCAATCGGTTCGTCGGTCATGTTGCCGCTGGTCATCACCAGGGCGCTAAAACCATGTGCCAACAGCAGGTAATGCAACGGGGTGTAGGGCAGCATCACACCAAAATAGCGGTTTCCCGGGGCTACCGATTCCGCCAGGGGGTTTGGCTTTTTTTTGTTTAGAAGGACAATCGGGCGCCGCGAAGACAGAAGCAGGTTTTTTTCTTCTGGCTCTATTGCGGCATAGGTGTTGACCTCCTGGATACCGGGGGACATGACGGCAAAGGGCTTTTCTTCACGGTGCTTTCGCCTGCGCAAGCGTCGGACGGCGTTGTCATTGGTAGCGTCCACCGCTAGGTGAAAGCCTCCAAGCCCCTTTACCGCAATGATACGTCCCTGCTTCAAGATGTTCACCGCTTCACCAATGGGGTCATCGGTCGAGACGGTTTCCCCGGTATGGGTTCGCAGGCTGACATGGGGCCCGCAATCGGCGCACGCATTGGGCTGGGCATGGAATCGACGGCTCTGCGGGTCGTCATACTCGTTCTGGCAGGCAGCGCACATGGCAAACTGCCGCATGGACGTCTTGGGACGGTCATAGGGGATGTCATCGATAATGGTGTAGCGGGGGCCGCAGTTGGTGCAATTGATGAACGGGTATTGAAAACGGCGGTCGCCGGGATCGAACAGTTCCCGGCGACAGTCGTCACATATGGAAACATCCGGTGAAATCAGAGTGGCGGGCCCCTCTCCGGTACGACTGTGAACAATAGTAAAATCGCTATGGCCGTTGAGGTCTGCCGGTTCGACATGGACCTCGATGACATGGGCCAGGGGCGGCTGCTTGTGTGCAAGCTCGGAGAGGAAATTGTCGATTCGGGCGGACGGGCCTTCGATGTGGATGGTTACGCCGGTGGAGGTGTTGGCGACGGTCCCGTTCAGGCGATGTCGAACCGCGGTTTGATAGACAAACGGTCGGAATCCGACGCCTTGGACGATACCGTGGATGCGTATCTTTCTGGCAGCACTCTCATCGTCCATCACGTTCCAGCCGGTCTACCAGTTCTGCAGCCTCGCGCAGGAAATCGAGGGTTTCCTTGGCGCTTTTTTCATCGATTTTATGTATGGCGAATCCGGCGTGAACGATCACCCAATCATCCACCTGCACATCTTCCAGCAACATCAGGCTGGCCTCGCGCCGAACGCCGTCAACGTCGATGGTGGCCGTCAGGTCATCGATCCGGATTATTTTAGAGGGTATTGCTAAGCACATCGTCTTGGGATCCTTCGGGTCTTGGTGTGTATCGAACCCCCAGGCGATCAATCTCTTTGAGGACCATCGTGATGATCTCCTCGATTTTTGCCTGGATAGTTTCGGTCATCTCAAGGGTGCAGGTTTCGATATCTTCGGGTTCTACACCGACGATGACGGTCTTTGGCACCTTCTCGAGGGCCTGGCACATGGTCAGTGCCTCCAGAAAATCGACCTGGTGCAGGGAATTTTTTGCGCGTATCCGTTCGGGTATGGCATCGCCCTCGAGGCGGTAGAGGTCTCCGGGTTTTCCCTTGTTCCGGATGGCATCGATAACGATCAGTTGGTCTGCTTCGGCGATGGTTCCCAACAAGTTGAGACCCAGAACACCCCCGTCAACCAGGGATACATTATCCGGAAATTCGTATCGATAGTTGATCTGTTCCATCACCCGGACGCCGGTGCCCTCGTCGCAAAAGAGAATGTTCCCGATACCGAGAATCATGACCTGTTCGGTGTGACCATCGCTTCCCATGTCGTCGCTGTCCCTTTGAGCGTGCAAGATCTTTGAAAAATAGCAGGCGGAAACCTATCACGGTTTCGGTTTCCCCGCAAGGTATGGACACCTATAGCGGTTGCCGGAATGCCATTCCGAATCCAGACCCCGGAACCTACCTTCTTTCGGAATATATTTATGGCAACGGCGATAAAGAACCCCCGGCACTTTCGCACCGGGGGTATCTTTGTGTTTGAATAAGGTCGGACTCTACAGCGCTTTGATTTTGTATACCTCGTTGCTGTCCGGGTCGATCACGTGGACGCCGCAGGCGACACACGGGTCAAAGGAATGGACGGTTCTGAGGACTTCCAGGGGCCGTTTGGGATCTGCAACCGGTGTGCCGATGAGCGCTTCTTCCACGGGACCGAGCTGGCCTTTTTCATCTCTTGGACCCAGGTTCCAGGTGGACGGCACCACGTACTGGTAATTGCCGATCTTGCCACCTTCAATGTTGATCCAGTGACCTAAAGAACCCCGGGGAACGTCGTTCAAGCCGACACCCTGTGCCGAGTTCGGCATATCCCAGGACTGATAGGTTTTGGTGTCGCCGGCTTTGATGTTGCCGACCAGTTCCAGAATCCACCCTTCCATGGCGTTTCCGATGGCCACGCTTTCAAGGCCGCGAGCGGCCGTCCGACCGAGGGTGGAAAACAGGGCCTGCACCGGGATGTCCAGCTGCGACAGGGTGCCGTCGACCAGCGGTACGACATCCTTGTGGCCGTTGGCGTAGGCCACCAGCACCCGGGCCAGGGGGCCGACTTCACAGGAGGCGCCTTCGTAGCGGGGCGCCTTGAACCAGGAGTATTTACCGCCTCCCGGCCGATAATCGGGATTCTCCTTCAAGGGGCGGGTTTCGCCCTTGTAGGGATGCAGGTTTTTTCCATCCTCATACCAGGCCCGCTGCACATGCTCGGTGACCTTGTCCTGGGTGGCCATTTTTATGCCGCCCACATTACGTTTCATGATGGTGCCGCGGGGCATGTAGAGGCTTTGGGGTTCTGCGGAGGATTGCGGGAATTCTCCCCAGGCCATAAAGTTTGTGGTTCCTCCGATGGCGCCCCAGTCTTTGTAGAAGGAGGCCACCGCCAGAAGATCCGGGATGTAAACGTTTTTAATAAAATCCTGGGTTTCTTTCCACAGATAGAGAAATTCAGCGATCCGGTCGGGCCTCAGGTCTCTTACGCTGGTGATGCCGCCCACGACCAGGGATTGAAGGTGCGGGTTCTTGGCGCCGAAAATGGCGTGCATCCGGGCGGCCTTGGCCTGGAGCCTCAGGGCTTCGATGTAATGGGCCGATGCCATCAGGTTGGCCTCCGGCGGCAGGTTGTATGCCGAATGACCCCAGTAGGCATTGTTCAACGGACCGAGTTGTCCGCTGTCCACAAAGGTCTGGAGGCGCTGCTGGACGTTTTTGTAATACGCTGAGCCGCCCCAGGGGGCATTGCTGACATTCTCGGACAGGGAGGCGGTTTTCTTTGGGTCGGCCTTCAGGGCGCTGACCACGTCCACCCAGTCCAGGGCATGGAGGTGATAGAAGTGAACGATATGATCATGCTGGAATTGTGCACCGTGGAGAAGATTCCGAATGATCCGCGCGTTGTCGGGAATGGTGACGCCGACCGCGTCTTCGACTGCCCTCACCGAGGACAGAGCATGGGTCAGCGTTCAGACGCCGCATGAACGCTGTACGAAGTGATGGGCATCGCGGGGATCGCGTCCCTGAAGAATCAGCTCGATACCGCGGAACATCTGCCCGGAACTCCAGGCATTAACGACCTTGCCGCCGGCCACTTCCACTTCGATCCGGAGGTGGCCTTCAATTCTGGTGATCGGATCGATCGTGATTCGCTTGTTTGCCATATGCTTGCCTCCTGTTCTGGAAACGTAGTGTTGTCAATCGATGAACGAACTATAGCTCCTCGTAGAATGGGGTCATTGTGTCCCAGAAATTGGGTTCACTGCAACCGATGCAGGGATGACCGGCTTCGACCGGCCAGCTCGTTCCATCGTTGAACTTGACCACCGGGCAGTTATTATAGGTTTCCGGTCCCTTGCAGCCCACCTGATAGAGGCAGTAGCCCATGGCCGCTTCCTCAGAGCCGAATTCGGTGACCATTTCGTCGTTTTCGAAGTGGGCACGCCGCGGGCACTGATCGTGGATCGTCTTTCCGTAAGCGAACAGGGGGCGGCCCAACTCGTCGAGGGCCGGCAATTTGCCGAGCAGCAGGTAATTGACGACGGTGCCGACAAAGTTGACCGGGTTGGGCGGGCAGCCGGCAATTTTGAGTGTCTTGACTCCGGTGGCTTTTTCCACGCTGACGTAACCACCCGGATTCGGAGCCGCCGCCTGGATGCCGCCGAAGCTGGAGCAGTTGCCGATGGTGATGGTTGCCGCCGCCTTGGGCACGACGTCCCTGGCAATCTCCAGGAAGGTTTGGCCGCCGACTTTTCCCCAACCGCCGTCATACTTGGTAGCGACCCCGCCTTCGCACACGCAGATGAACTTGCCGGCGTATTTTTTCATGGCCATCTGAAGATTTTCTTCGGCCTGATGCCCGGCGGCAGCCATGATGGTCTCATGGTACTCGATGGACAGGATGTCCAGCACCAGTTCGTCGATCCAGGGATACATGGATCTCAGAACCGATTCCGAGCAGCCCGTGCATTCTGCGAAATGAAGCCATACCACCGGGGGGCGTTGCGACGGAGCGGCAAAGACCTCTGCCACCTTCGGTACGAACGAAGAGGAAAGCCCCATCGTGGCCGTAAGGAAGGTACAGAACTTCATGAAGTCCCTTCGTGAGACCCCTTTCTGCTCCAGTCTTTCGTAGAATTGCTTCTGTTCCTTTTCCATTGGCACCTCCTGATGCAATTAGGGTCGGTTAAACGCCTCTGCGTTGGTTTCTGGAATCTATGAACAGAACCAAAAAATACTGCAGACAATTCCGGTTCGATGGCCTGTATGAGGGGTCTGTATATGCTATTGTGGAATATGGCACGGCGAATATGATTAGAGACGCGTTCAGAAATTAATATCTCTATTGAATTTCAATAGTTATGTCAAGGTAAATCCGGCGATTGCCCCGGAAGTGGCCACGGTATTTTTCCAGGGATAACCGGACGTTTACTCCGGCAGTGCCATCGGAATGCCGCTCTGGTATCCCTGTTCCGCGGCCTTGATATCCAGATGGAGGCTGGAAATCTGTTCCAGCGGGGGATAGACAAAATGGGATGTCTCGCGGGCATCGATGCCTTTGATGTACTTTTGACAACCGTCACACAGGTTCACCCGGTAGGCCGGTTCACCATCCGGGATGAAGTATTTGAGGGCCCCGCTGTCCCTGTTGCCGCAAAACGGGCAGCCGATGCGCAGGACCTCCCATTGATGCCAGCAGAAACTGCAGACGAGACGCCGCCGCCCTTCTTCGGGCAGAACAAACAGGATCGGCGGACTGCCGCAGATCGGACAGTATCCCTGATGCCATTCCGGCTGTTGTTGCAGATGTCGGGAGAGATCGGCGGCACAAACGGACAGGGACGGCCTGATGCTGCTGTAGAGGATAAAACTTAGAACCGTCGCGTCGATCCCGATTTCCGCGGCGGCCGTCCTGAGTTGTGCGTCGCTGTCGCCGAGCACCGATTGCACAAGTACCGAAATGTCGATGTGACCACCTTCCAGACGGGTCTTCAGGGTCTTGGCAGCGTCGCCGATGTCGCTCCGGGCGGAAACGGCGATGTCACAAATTTCCCCCAGGACCGTTTTGGCTTCCTCAAGGTCCACCACAAACTCCGGGAGGTTGATGAGGGGAAGCTGCGCTTCGGCTTTGGCGGAGAGGAGGTCGTCGGAAAGGTGGATCGGATCGATACGGACCCGAGCCGTTGAGGCCTCCTGGGCCAGAAACAGCGGTCCATAGAAATCGAGCAGCTTGGTATATACCGGCCGTTCCTGTTTGACGGTGTCGACGGCCTTGAGGATCTGTTCGGATGTCACCGGGTCGGTTGTCTGGTTCATTGATTCACCTTGTTCGCATTCTGGATACTGGATGCTCGATACTGGATACTGGATGAGAGCAGGTTTCGGGTGTCAGTCGTCAGCGATCAGATATCAGAGGCCCGAATTCCGACCGACCATCCTTCGCCCTTCGGGCTCCCCAGGGCCAACCGGCCAACGGGCCAACGGGCCAACGGGCCAACGGGCCAACGGGCCAACGGATCCTACCACAGGAGAACAAGAAAAGGGAGACGCAAACGCCTCCCCCTTTTCTCGTTCGATCGTTTTCGATGGTTAGAGCGCTTACCCTCTCATCAGCTGTGCGCCGGCCCGTTTAAATGGACGGAACATGCGCTGAAGCGCCATGTGGCGGGTGATGCCGATTTCGGCATTCGAGGCCATGGCAAATCCGTGGTAGAGCTCCGGTTTGAACCCAACCAGGTAGATCACCCGAATGGTGTCCACATCGATCAGGTTCGCATTCTTGAATTTCTTTCTCGCCATCATGAGATGGCTGTTGGCCATTTCCACGATTTCTTCCCGCTCCCCGAAACTCATGGCCCCCGTCGGGCAGGTCTTGACGCAGGCCGGAAGCATGCCGTTATCTACCCGATCCTGGCACATGTCGCATTTCGCCAGGGTGCCGTCCGGTGCCATACGCGGTATATTGTAGGGGCACGACTCGATGATCTCTTCGGCGGGCAGATCCTTGGTGATGGCCGTGTAAAGGACCGCTCCGGTTCTGGGATTCGTGAAGACGGCGGTCGGCTCACCGGCCGTAGCTTCGCAGGGTGCATCGATGCAGTGCCGGCATTGCTCGGGGAAAAACAGCCACTTGAGCCCATCTTCGGTCACATGCTCCTGCATCCGGACCAGCTTGTAGGTGGTGAAGGAGAGATCCTGTGGATTCTGGTATGAGCCCATGTTTACCGTTGGATCCGCCGGCAGATTGTGCCACTGTTTGCAGGCCACCTGACACCCCCGACAACCGGTACATAATGTGGTATCGATTAAAAACGATTTCGCCATTCAGACCACCTCCTTCTATGCGAGTTTAACGACGTTAACCATGAACGCCTTGGTTTCCGGGATCCGGGTGTTGGGATCGCCGGTGGACGGGGTCAGCAGATTGGCGCTGTCCTCGGTGCCGGATGTCGGTTTGATCCACCCGAAGTGCCAGGGCAGACCGACCTGGTGGACGATCCCGCCACCCACGTTAAACGGTTGGAACCGCTTGGTGACGATGGCCGTGGCTTCCACCGCTCCCCGTGCCGATGTCACCCTGACACGCTCGCCGTTCTGGATCTGCTTCAGCTTGGCCAGTTGCTCGCTCATCTCCACGAACATCTGGGGCTGCATTTCCAGGAGATACGGCTGGTATCGGGTCATCACACCGGTCTGCCAATGCTCGGTAACCCGGTAGGTGGTGCCCACGTAAGGATAGCGTGGATCGCAGGTGGCGTAGGTATCTTTTTCAGTATCGTAGATCGGCGCCACCGGATTGATCAGTTTCGCGTTGAGGAAGTTCTTTTCCACCGGGCATTCGAGGGGCTCGTAATGCTCCGGAAACGGCCCGTCGGCACGGCCGGGGCCGAAAATCTGACCATGACCGTGCTTGCGCATGATAATAGGGATGCTTGCTCTTGGGGTTCGGTTTGCCGTCGGCCATGAGCAGCGGCGGCCATCCACCATCGGGGACGTCCCCTTCCCACTTGCTGCCGTTCCAGCGGATGACCCAGTTTTTGCTGTCCCAGGGTTGCCCCTTCGGATCGACGGAGGCCCGGTTGTAAATGATCCTCCGGTTGACCGGCCAGCACCAGGCAAATTGCGGGTACAGGCCGATGTTGTTGGGGGCATCCTGCTGACTCCGGCGGGCGGACATGTTGCCCTTTTCCGTGTAGCTGTTGCAGTACAGCCAGTTTCCCGATGAGGTGGAGCCGTCATCCTTTAAAAAGGCAAAGCTCGGCACCAGGGTACCCTTTTTGAAGTTCTTGCCCTTGACGGTGACATCCTCCAGAAAGTAGCCGTTGATTTCCTTGGCCACCTTGTGGGGGTCGTACATCCCGTCGGTCAGGTAGTCCCACTTGAGGCTGCGGATCGGTTCCGGAAACGCCCCGCCGTCCTCGTAGACCTCCTTGATCTTGAGCCCCAGTTCCATGATGATGTCGCCGTCAGGCCTGCTGTTGCCCAGCGGCTTGGGGCCCTGGTAGCGCCACTGCATCCAGCGGCCGCTGTTGGTGATGCTGCCTTCCTTTTCCACGGCCACGGCGGCCGGCAGCATGAAGACCTCGGTTTTGATGCTGCTGGGACTCATGCCCGGGCCTTTCCAGAAGGATCCGGTCTCATTGTCGAACAGGTTGACGTTAACCAGCCAGTCCAGGTTCTTCATTCCTTCGCGGACCTTTCCGGCGTTGGAGCCGCTGCAGGTGGGGTTTTGTCCCCAGGCGAAGAAACCCTTGAACGTGCCTTTGTACATTTCGTCGAACAGGTCCAGCCAGGAATACGCCTTACCGTCATCGACCTTCGGAAGCCAGTCATAACCGAAGTCGTTGACCGGCGTTCCCGTGTCCCCAAAAAAAGACTTGAGCATGCTCACCGAGTACTTGGGGTAGTTCTGCCACCAGTTGGCGCTCTGGGGATCGTTGCTCTTGGGGGTCCATTTTTCGTTGTAGGCCGCCAGAGACACATTGGACGCCCGTGGTGTTTTCAAATACCCGGGCCAGATGTGCCACAACAGACAATGGTCGGTAGACCCCTGCACGTTGGATTCACCCCGCAGCGCGTTAACCCCGCCGCCGGCAACGCCCATGTTGCCCAGGAGCAGCTGGATCATGGCCATGGTGCGGATGTTCTGCACGCCGGTGGTATGCTGGGTCCATCCCATGGCGTACATGATGGTACCGGCCATTCCGGTTTTCCCGGTTGCCGCATAGGTGGCGTAGATTTCCCGGAGACTCGCTTCGGGCGTCCCGGTAATTTTCGACACGGTCTTTGTATTGTAACGGTTGAAATGCTTTTTCATCTGCTGGAAGACCGTCTGCCTGTTTTTAAGGGAGCGATCCATCTTGGGGACGCCGTTCTTGTCCATCTGGAAGGCCCAGGCCTTCTTGTCGTATTTCCGCTTTTTCGAGTCGTAGCCGGAGAAAACGCCGTTTCTGAATTTAAAACCCTTGTTCACGAGAAAGGGCGCGTTGGTGTAGTCGGCCACATACTCCTTGCTGTAGAGGTTGTTGTCGAGAATGTACTTGATCATCCCCCCGAGGAAGGCGATGTCCGTCCCGGATCTTAATGCCGCATAGATGTCCGCCTTTGAGGAGGTGCGGGTGAACCGGGGATCGACGCTGATGAGCGTGGCGCCGTTTTGCTGGGCTTTGGCGACGTACTTAAAGGATACCGGGTGGTTTTCGGCAGCGTTGCTGCCCATGATCAGAATACAATCGCTGTTCTGGATGTCGATCCAGTGATTGGTCATCGCGCCGCGTCCGAACGACTCTGCCAGAGCCGCAACCGTGGCGCTATGTCAGATACGGGCCTGATGTTCGATGTAGGTCAGACCGATGGCCCGCATCAGGGCCTGGTAGATCCAGCACTCCTCGTTGTCCATGGCGGCGCTGCCCACCGAAGCGATACCTCCGGTCCGATTGACCACCTGCCCGTTGGCGTTCTTGTTTTCAAACGTGGCATCCCGGGTGGCTTTGACCCGCTTAGCGATCTGGGTCAACGCCCAGTCCCACGATACCGTCTTCCACTCTGTGGAAAAGGGCGCCCGGTACATCGGTTCGGTCAGGCGCAGCTCATTTTCCGTAAGCTGGGCCAGGGATGCCCCCTTGGAGCACAGCGAACCGCGGTTGATGACGTGATCCGGATCACCTTCGATGTTGATGACCCGTCCATCCCCCTTGATGCTGGTATGCACAATCGCACCGCAACCCACCGCACAGTAGCAGCAGATCGTGGCGCTTTCCTTGGCATACTTGGTCTTGATCATCTGGGCGTGGGACTTGACCGGCGACAGGTCAAATCCCAAACCACTGACGGCAAGACCGGCGGCCGTTGCACCCGTGATCTGGATAAACTCCCGTCGTGTTACGTGCATACGGAACCCTCCTTTCGGCCTAAATCGATTGATTGAAATGCTTCCCCTCTGTTAACGGTTATACAAACGCCGCTGATTCCGTGAGACATACCGCCGGAATCGGCGGGAAAAGACACATCAATGATACGATCGGTCCGTGCAACTATCGGATTCATATCCTTGACCAACAAGAACATTGGCTGGGCGGCGTAGGCTCGTTTCAGGTTTCTACGCTGGGTGCTTCGAATCTGTGTGATCCTTTATGGGCATGCGCGCAAACGGCTGAGAATCCGGAGGATATAGAATTACATGGGTTGTCGCGGCGAAACGTGATTACCATAGTCGATGTGACAATCAATGTCAAAAAAAATCCAAATAAAAACGAAGCGTTATATCATTTCAGGCATAACGGAAACCCATGCGTAGATCGGTTGCATGGGGATAGACGGCAGGTCGTCAAATTGGAGTGACAACAGCGGGAGATAGCTATTTCCGGTAGAACGCGAGATACGTGATACAGAGGCAGCGCCTTTTCAGTTACCCACATTAGAGAAAAGATTTCATGACATATCCGGGCTAGGCGTCATCATCGGCTGCCAGGGACTCATTATCGGCAATTTTAATCGATGACGTGAGATTGCTGATGCTTTTGCCCTCATATTTCTCGTTGACATCCCCTTTTAGAAGATCTTCGATGCCCTCTTCCTCGTCCTCCACATCGTCTTCAGGAAGAGCTTCTTCCGATGCTTTACCAAGGAAGGTGCCGGCATCAAAAAGGATTTCCTGGGGGGTTCTGTCGCCGCTGGAAAGCATCGTCATGACCCGTTCGGCGATCTCGGACGCGTACACCGTGGGTGGATACATATTGTCGGTCCGCAATGCGGCAATCAGCGCCGGTTTTCCGCCTGAAACGGCGCCTTCGATGGTGCCCATATTGTATGCCTGCTGACAGAGAAACGACAGGATGTCCTTGTCCAGCTCGGCAAATTCCTTCAGGATCAGACTGTTGTTGTCCCGATCCATTTCAATGACATATTTTTGTTTCATGACAAATGTCCCCTATATGATGATTTGACACAACGGCTTGCGCTCTCTGCCTTATAAGAACGCTTCTGAAACCATAAAATATGATGCGTGTCAACCGTCAAAATGGGGTTTCCCCGATTTATTTTCTGATTCGCCGGAAGGCTGCTCGGAAAACCGGAATGCCCGCGGGAATATGTATGCAAAAGGGTCTGATTGCACTGAAAAACGGGGGCCGCGAAACCCTTGTTTACCAATAAACCGGTTGACCCAAAATGGGTTCGATGATAGAAAAACGGGCCAAACTTGTGTATGCTCCGTTGCCTGCAGAGTGGATAGAAATTTTAGCCCGCCACAACAACGGCGGATAAACCCGGCAGAGGCGGACAAGCCTGTCGCCGTCTGAGCGACATCGTCGCGTTCCATAAAATCGCGGAACGATTTTATTTTGGAGGGATGGCTGAGTGGTCGAAAGCGGCGGTCTTGAAAACCGTTGAGGGTAACGCCTCCGTGGGTTCGAATCCTACTCCCTCCGCCAAAAATTTTCGTAGAAAATTTTTGTACGTTCGCAGCGTGCGCTGCGGTTTTTTCTCGTTCTCGTGCGGGGAAACAGAGGTGGCACCTTGAGCTGATGTTTCCAACGAATGCTCACAGGTGGCATGAACGTGAAATCTTTTTTGCGGCGCAGCCGCGCCTGCAAAAATTGTATAACAATTTTTGGGAGAGATGGCCGAGCTGGCTGAAGGCGCTCGCCTGCTAAGCGAGTGTGGGGCGAAAGTTCCACCGAGGGTTCGAATCCCTCTCTCTCCGCCAGACGATATCAGATAGCCGGCTGCCGATGGTTTAAGAGCCGGCTATCTGATTTTTGTGCTTTCTATGTGTTCCGTCTTCGACTGGTTCTGCCATAGTTTTAGGTAGGATATAAAAATGGTGAGGGCAGAGCTATAACTTATGAAGAAACCCCGCAATCCATCCCGATAACCTCGGCCGAATAAGTATTTCTTGAAAAACCAGTATGATGGGCGCAGAAACAGATTGGTGGGGATGTGGTATCCTTTCATGGATTCATTTCTTTCGGAATACTCTACTGCCAACCGTGTTGTGTATTGGTTAAATTTATTAAAATATTGCTCCAGTAACATAGCTGTGGTGGATCAGAGGACCGTTGAGTATGCCTGCGTGGTCGTTGCCTGAATCGAGTTCGGGTGTTTCATGTATCGGCAAAGGCCACCGGGCCGTTCCTTTTTTGAACAACCTTAAAATATAATCGGGATACCATCCGCAGCCTCTAATCCACCTCCCTAGAAAGTAATTATGCCGATTGACGAGGTAGCCGTCATGTTTTGGATCTGATAATACATGTTGTATTGATCTTGAAAGCTCATCACTGACAATCTCATCAGCATCCAGCGAGAGTATCCATTCGTATTTCGCCTCATCGATCGCCAAATTTTTGTTTTCATGAAAACTCCCTCCGCTTTCTCTGACCAGCACCCGTGCCCCGGCTCTTTTGGCCTTTTCAACCGTATCGTCAGAGCTGCAATCGTCAACAATGACGATCTCATCGGCAAACGAAACCGCTGTCATGCATTGGATTATTTTTTCGGACTCGTTTTTCGTGGCGATGGTCACACTGAGTGGCATAATTGATACCTTATGACCTTGGTTTTGCGATTACTGAGCCCCTTTAACCGCCAGTACGTAAAGGTGGTCGGCAAAAAATAACCGTATTCCCGGCACATTGTGAAAAAACCAGTACATCAGGCGAGATGGCGTCTAACTGAAAGCGGTTTCATGTTCACACCACGTTCGCTCTATTGTAAATCTAGCGCCGGTGAGGCCTCTGCGAAGCGAAAAAAGAGACTGTTCATTGACATGCATGATTCGATCATGGGGCTTACGATGATCCAGAGGCCGAGGCTTTCCCAGCAGGTTCGAAATACGGGCTATTGTCGGATAGGTATACTTTGTATGCCAGACATTCGGCCAAGTGTGGATGAGGACCTTGCCGTCTGTTTTTAGAACACGATAACATTCATCGTATAAAAGCGACAATTGCCATTTGTGAAGGTGCTCAACGATGTCTGCCATCAAGATTCGATCAAACGATTGACTTGGAAAGGGCAATTGCGTTGCGGTACCTTTTACAAGAGTTAAGCCTGCTGTATTCTTGGTTAATAATATATTATGGACTTCCTTTGCAATTCGAAGGGCGGATGATGAGTAATCCATCCCCACGCAGTGCATCCCCGATAATGACAGCATCGCCGTCATCTCGCCTCTGCCACAACCAATATCCAACACATGCTGGCCAGGTTGAGCGCCAATGCGGGATATCAATTTTCCATAGTATGGGTATGCTACTTTTCCTTTTGTCTCGGTGAATCGTTTCAGCCAATCCGCACCGCCACAATCTTTAAGGAAATAATTTTCATCATAGACATCCTCATTTACGGATTGTTTTTGCCTCTCATCCATTGGAGCGGTACCCGTGCCTGTAATGCTAACTAAAACGAAAACATGATGATAGCGATTGATTTCAGCAATTACCTCAGGTTGCTTTGCCACAACTTAGAAGCAGAAACGGAGTTAATCAATCCCTCTCACCTTGCGCACCAACTATACCCGGAAAGCGTATTGCAGCCACCACCGGGTTTATGATTATAGAATGTGTCCGGTTTTGTGTGTGTCGAAAACAAATCGGCGAAAATAGTATCGGCATCCTTCTGGATATCGTGCCGCAGGCGGTAAAACTGCTTCATGATCTCCATGGCAAACGGGGTCAGTGATGATCCGCCGCCGGAAGATCCGCCGCCGGAAGATCCGCCGACATTCCTCGACAGCAGCTTTTTCCCCAACCGTTCTTCCGTTGCCTTTATTTTGCCCCATACGCCACGGTAGCTCATCCGCAGTTCTCGAGCGGCGGCACTGATGGAACCGTTCCGCTCGATCGATTCGAGAATTTTAAGCCGCCCCTGTCCGAACACCACGCGGTCTCGATTATCCTCGATCCAGATTTTTGAACGGATATGCAGCTTCTTGTTCATCAGATTCCAGTCGTTAGGTAACCCTACCGGTATTATTCTTCGTGTACTTCGCCTGCCGTACTAAAGCTTCAGGGACGGGTGGTGATCTTCGTGGTAACGGATTGCCGCTGATGTGGTCCGATAACCGAATTTCTGAATCAAACATATCAGAACTCGCTTGATATTGATATAATCACCCTGTTAAGTGACGGAAACATTCGTCATTATATTGGAATTTGTACAGGAATTCAGAGAATGGATGATTTCTGGCAGTGGTGGCAGCATATCCCCGAGCGGATCGACCCGGTTGTTTTTCAGATCGGTTCGTTTCGCCTTCAATATTACGGCCTCATGTACATCGCCGTATTCGCCGTCTGTTATGCCCTGATCCGCTACCGGTGGGCCCGGGAAAGCCGGTTTTCCAACGTGACCGCCGCCCAGGTGACCGACCTGGTGACGGCCGGGATACTGGGCGTTATCATCGGTGGTCGTCTGGGGTACGTGTTGTTTTACAATCTCGGCTATTATCTGCGGCATCCCCTCGAAATAGTCCTGCCCTTTTCGTTCTCCGGTGGATTTCACTTTACCGGTATTTCCGGCATGTCCTTCCACGGGGGCCTGATTGCCATTATCCTTTTTTCGTGGCTGTATATACGCAGCGCCGGGCTCAGTTTCCGACAGATGGCGGACCTGTTTATACCCGCCATTCCGCTCGGCTACACGTTCGGACGTCTCGGCAATTTCATCAACGGTGAGCTCTACGGCCGCGACACGGATGTGCCGTGGGGCATGTATTTTCCGCTCTCGCCCCAGCGTGTTCTGCGCCACCCATCACAGCTTTACGAAGCATTCTTCGAAGGTATCGTTCTGTTCATCGTTCTCTGGAGCCTCCGCAAGGTCCGCCTTCCGGAGGGGGCCATGCTGGCGCTGTTTCTTATCGGGTACGGTACCGTCAGATTCTTTATCGAATTTGTCAGAGAACCCGACGCGCATCTGGGTCCCGTGCTCCTGTCTTTATCCATGGGCCAGTTGCTCTGCGCTGCGATGATCGTCGCCGGGATTGTATTGTTTTTCTGGTTGAAACGTAAACAATAGGTATTGGGTATTCGGTATTGGGTATTTGGTTCTAACGAAGGCGCTACAGGATCTTTGTTCAGAATACCCGGTTGGCCGGAATATCCGGGATACAGGCTACAAGATTCAGGCTCCAGGATATTGGAACTATCTGCCCTTGTTCGATTCATGAGAGCTGCATCTTGTATCATGTATCTTGCCTCCGACATCTGACATCCGACCTCCGACATCTGACACCCGACACCTGACACCCGACACCTGGCACCCGACCTCCGACACCCGACACCCGACACCTGACACCCGACACCTGGCACCCGACACCTGTGCCCTGCAAGTATCCAGCATCCAGAATCAAGTATCGAATACCCACTGCCCACTACCGGATCACGTATTTTCCGCGCCTATTTTTTATCTGTCGGCGACATCTGTTCCCTTCGGTCCAGAGCCAGGGCCAGGTTCGCTTTGATGATGCGTTGAAACTTCAGGCTGCTGTCCGGGGGTATCGTTTCAATGGCCTGCTGAAACGATTCAATGGCAAGCTCTATGTACTCGTTGGATTTCGTTACAACAGACAGATTGTTATACACCAGGCCCAGATTATTCATCGCCAGAGCGCAATCAAACGGATGTCTTTCGGGATGGAATCCGGTCCTTGCCGCTTCAAAGGCACGGACCGCTTCCTTCAGATACGTTGCCTGTCGATCCCCCGAGGCAAGTCCCATGAGAATCGCTCCAATGTTGTTTTGGGAGATGCCGTACTCGAATGGATTGCGCTCCAGGGTGTAGACCGGCAAGGTGGCCTCGAAGGCATCCTTTGCATGGGACAGGTTTCGGCGGGAATCGGTTACTTCCGCCAGATTCCGGTAGGCTAAACCGGTCGTTTTCTGAAGACGTGCGTACATGTCCGGGTCGCCTTTTAATGTAAACGTTTTCATGGCTTCCCGATAGGCACGGATCGCGCGAGGATAGTATTCCCTGGGATTTCGAAGCACGGCCAGCTCGCTGTAGACGGCACCCAGATCCTTTTGAAAATGGCCATATTCATTGGATGTGGCATCGGGGGCCACACTGCCCAACGCCGCTTCCAGGGCCATGGCGCCGGCTTTCAGGTTTGCTGCGGTGTCTTTCGATGTTGCCAGCTCCAGGTAGCAGGTGGCGAGTTTGCGTTGGATGTCGCCGTAGAGCGCCGGTGCTCGATCCGATGGCAGGTTCAGCAGTATCTCCCGGTAGATCGGAATCGCTTCATGGAACCGGCCGGCATCCAGGAGGGCGTCGGCACTGATCAGCGCCTGCTGCTGTTTGAGGCGCATCTGCGTATCCTGCTGCCGGACATAGGCCCGCAACAGAACCATACCGGCCAGGGATAGACACGCCAGAGCCGCCAGGACCAGGATCAACTGTTTACGCTTTACCATGATCGCCATGGGTCCCATTATTTCACAGCCGCCTTCTGATGGTCAAACCAAGCGGTAAAAAATCGATCTCATGTTAAAACAGATAGTTCCGGAGCGTCCCGGAGGCCGTCCGAACGGCCGTTTCCGGAGATACTGAAATCAGGCGAACGTGTTTATAATCATTGGGAAAATAGACCTTGATTCCGCTTGACAAATAAATACAGGTTTATTATGTGGATAAATTCGGTTTAAAGGCGAACTGCCGTTTCGGACAACGGTGAATGTGAATAAACAGTGAAAGGAGAAGGGAACAAATGGCGAATCTTGTACCACCCCATGGCGGAAAGGGCCTGACCATCTGCCTGCTCGAAGGCGCGGAGCTGGAAGCAGAAAAGAAAAAAGCGGAAGGCCTGAAAAAGGTTGAAATTTCCCCGCGTGTCAAAGGGGACCTGATTATGATCGGCATTGGCGGCTTCAGCCCGCTGACCGGCTTTATGACCAAAGCGGACTGGAAGAGTGTTGTCGACAATTGCCTGACGGCCGACGGGACCTTCTGGCCGGTTCCGGTATGCCTGGACGTGACCAAGGAAGATGCGGATGCCATCAACGTCGGCGACGAAATCGCGCTGTACGATCCGGAAGGCGATGAAATCATGGCCACCATGCAGGTCACCGAAAAATTCGAGATGACCGAAGCCGACAAGACATACGAATGTGAGAAAGTCTTCATGGGTGAAGGCACCCCCACCGCCGAAGAGTTCTGGAAGATCGCCAAGGAAGACCACCCGGGCGTTCAGATGGTGATGGGCCAGAAGGACGTCAACCTGGCCGGCCCGGTCAAGGTGCTCAGCGAAGGCGAATACCCCACCAAGTACGCCGGCGTCTATCATCGGCCGGCCGAGTCCCGAAAGATTTTCGAAGATGCCGGATGGAGCGAAGTGGCTGCCCTGCAGCTGAGAAACCCCATGCACCGTTCCCACGAATACCTTTGCAAGATTGCCGTGGAAGTCTGCGACGGTGTGTACATCCACTCCCTGGTCGGCAACCTGAAGCCGGGCGACATTCCGGCGGAAGTGCGGGTCAAGTGTATCGACAGCCTGGTGAAGAACTACTTTGTCGGTGAAAACGTGGTTCAGGGCGGGTATCCCCTGGACATGCGGTACGCCGGTCCCCGGGAAGGCCTCCTCCACGCCGTGTTCCGCCAGAACTACGGGTGCTCCAAAATGATCATCGGCCGCGATCACGCGGGTGTGGGTGATTTTTACGGCATGTTCGAAGCCCAGACCATTTTCGACAAAATTCCGGCCCCGGCAGAGGAAGGAAAGGCACTGCTCTGCACGCCGCTAAAGATCGACTGGACCTTCTACTGTTACAAGTGCGACGGCATGGCCTCTCTGAGAACCTGCCCCCACTCCAAGGAAGACCGGGTGCTGCTCTCCGGAACCATGCTGCGAAAAATGCTCTCTGAAGGCGGCGAGCTGCCGGATCACTTCGGCCGTGACGAAGTCGTTGCCATCCTTCGCGGTTACTACGAAGGCCTGACCGAAAAGGTCGAGATCAAGACCCACAAGGCCGCCACCGGCGACTAACGACCATCGCCGCAGGCGATTACAGGAAAACAAGAAAGGGAAATGCTCCAAGGAGTATTTCCCTTTCTTGTTTTCCATCGACAACAAAATTGCCTTGCCATGGAAAGCTCCTTCTGATGAAATGGTCGGGCCAATCACAATCAAAACAAAAGGACGCTGTGATTCGAACCTGGATCGGATGCATTTTTATTGTCCTGTTCACTCCGGCAATGGCACTGGTGGCGAGTACCGTCGGCGCTGCCGATTGGAAATTCTACGGCAGTGCCCGCATGACCACGTTTTACATCCAGCAAAGCGAAGATGTCCCCACCAACCCCATGTTCCAGGGGCCCGGCAACCCCTTGAACGCCGCAGACGGGGATCTGACGTGGGCCCTTCAGGGCAACAGCCGCATCGGCGCCACGGTGGAAAACGGGTCCGTGGGCGCCCGCTTCGAATACGGCGCATCCGGGGGCAATGCGAACCTTCGGCGTCTCTACGGGACCTGGACCTATGGAAAGGGGTCTCTGCTGGCCGGTCAGGATTTTACCCCCATCACCGGCAATTTCTCCAACCAGGTCGTCCTTACCGACGCGGCGTTGTATAACATCGGCGATCCGTTTGCCGGACGGCTTCCGCAGATCAAGTGGCATACCGGCGGGTTTCAGCTGGCCCTGATCCAGCCGAATATCGTCCCGGGCAGTCAGATTAGCGGGTCCACGTACAATGCGGATACCGACTCGCTCATCCCGAAGATCGAAGCCGTGTACCGCCACGACTGGAACGGGTCGCATGTCCGTGTATTTGGCGGATACCAGACCTATGATCTGGTGAACACCGCAGACAGCAGCGTCGGGGTCGGTTCGTTTCTGTTCGGGGTTCAGGGCAAGGGCGGGTTTGGTGCCGGCGGCATTCACGCCAGCATCTATTACGGTCAAAATCTCGGCACCTACGGGAGCGTGGAATCCGGAACGCTGAGCAACATGAATTTCGATGGGGGGCTGCCGGTTTTCGAGGGCAATTCCCTCAAGGACAATAATGCCCTGATTGCCGCCCTTCAGTTCGACTGGAAGCTTACCGAGAGACTGGGCTTCGAAACCGCTGTCGGTCACCGGTGGATGAAATTGGACACGAGCACTTCCCGGGAGCAGCAAAGCTACGTGATCTATGCCCAGCTTAAGGTCATGCTGGCCTCGACCGTGAGGGTGGTTCCGGAGATCGGCTATTATGATTTCGGTGCTCTCGAGCAGGGCGCCTCCAAGCAGGAACTGGGAAATGCCGTCTATGCCGGCGCCAAGTGGCAGATCGACTTCTAACACGGATGTTTCGTAAAACATCCGAGGGCGACAACAAAGACGGGACTAAATAAGTATGCAACGACTCACGGAGCGATACATGGCCCGTGTTTTTCTGATGGGTCTTATGGTGCTTCCCATCCTCATAGCCGGGATGTCGAAACGCACGTCGGGCCAGGATTTCGGCCCCGGCAACCTCTATCACTGGGCCTATTCTCCCGCCTTCGGCACCGGTGCCTATCAGATCGGCGACGAAGAGACGTTTGTAGTCACCGTCAAGCCGAGATTTAGACTCCGCAACATTAAAAAGCACGGATACGCGTTCAATCTACGTGTTCCCATTTCCATCGGTTTGCAGACCATCAATCCGGAGGAGTTCAATTTTCAGGGACTGGAGGAAACTTTCACCACCATCAGCGTGGTGCCCGGGGTCGAATTCTTCCTGCCTCTGACCCAGCGCTGGATGATCAGACCCTTTGCAAATGCCGGGTGGGGGACGACCGTGACCGGGGACGAATCCGCCTGGATTTACTTCGGCGGCGTGGACAGCCGGTACACCTTCGGCTGGGGAAAGGCGGACCTCAGCCTGCTCAACGGCCTGCAGTGGTACGGTTATACGCCCAATCCCGGTGGCTCTAACGCCTTCGGCCGCTTTCTCGCCGGACTGGAGGCGGACCACCCCCTCGGCAAGGCCACCTTCAGGGGGCAGCAGCTTTTAATACGCCCCCATATTTTATATTACTGGTATTTTAACGAAATCGATTTCCAGGTGTTCCTTGAACAGCCGGTGTCGATCAATCAGGAGGTGGAAGTCGCTCTGGCCATCGGCACCAAAGACCTCCAAAAATTCTGGCTGCTGTGGGCGGATCGCATCGGCATCGGATACCGGTTCAGTGAAGACAGCCAGGGTATCCGGGTGTTTCTGCGTTCGGTATTCGACTACCCCTAAAATTTCCTGAACCCAATTCAGGAAATTTTAGTTTTCTAAAACGGGAGAAATGGCGGCTACGGATCGGCGGCACGTTGCTGATTCGTGATGCGGAAATCGAACTCAGCCAGCCCGGGGTTTCGACCTCCGACAAGAATGTGGGTTTTGCCCCACTGATCTTCTTCTCGGGAGAGTATGCATTTGCGAAACGCTGGACCGGGATTCTCGATTTTGACGGGTTGGCTGGAGGACCGGGCCGGGCCGGGCCCTGGATCTGGCCATTAAGGTCCGATACAATCTCACCGATCGGTGGGGCCTCGGTGTGGGTTACCGGACCCTGGAAGGCGGCGTGGATACCGACGACACCTACAATATCGCCTGGCTGAACTATCTGTTTCTGTCCGTTTCCTATCGCTTCTGAAGCAGTTGACAGAATTCCGTTCCGACAAGGTCCAGGGTGTGGATTTTTCTCTGCAAGATGAATCTTACGGCGTCATACCGGAGCCTCTCCGCTTGAACAGTTTTGGCAAAGGCACACCACGCTTTCCCGCAAAGGCCCACGGACCCATCATTTTCCTCCATCCGATACGTGATGTACGGGTGCCGTCGTGAAGTCTGAGGCGAATTTTTCACATCTTGCAGAGAAAAATCCACACCCTGGACCCTACCTTCAATCGCAACATATTTATGGCAACTGCTATAAATAGAAGCGAATACCCGATCCCCAGCCTGCCGGGGCGAAGCTTCGGAGGAGCGAAGACCGGTACCCAATTCCAAAAAAAAAGAACGGAAGCCGTTGCTCGGCTCCCGTTCTTTTTTACGGTTTTCTGTTTTGAATTATTTCCGTCCCGAGTACTCGTTGTACGTCATGGCGACCGTCCGATAGACCAGGTGGCCCAGCTTGGAGAACGGGGTGTAGGCAAACAGCGCCCAAATGAGCAGCAGATGCACAAAGTAGATCACATAGGTCGGGCCGGCCAAGCCGCCCAGTCGCGCCATCTGGGTCGCCATGCCCGTCAGGCCGAGGCCCAGCACCAGGCCGATGAGATACCAGTCCCAGTAGCTAGACCCCCTGTCGGTTTTGGCGAGGCGATTTTTCAGGAGGAGAAAGCCGCCGATAATCAGAGCGACGCCGCTGATATTGCCGAGCCACTTGACCGGGCTGAGCTGGCTGTAGGGGCCCTCGATATGCAGAATCCATTCGGCGACAAAAAAGCAGTTCGTGACGATAAACAGTCCGATAAAGGAGAATAGGACCATCATATGGGCTGTCGAGCGCGCCCTGTTTTCAGTGCACTGGTCAAACTGCTGGTGCTTGATAATTTTCGGGACGACCCGCCCGATGGCTTTTACAAACTCCATCGGTTCGAATTCGGTTTTATCGGTTTTCCCCTCGGCCACCGCGTTGGCGTGAATATCCATCACGAATCGCTTCAGTCCCAAGCCGAAAATACCGATCGCTGCAAAGAAGGTGGGCACCATGATAATGTCCACCAGATAGTTGTTGATGAAATGGGATTGCCATATCACGTCGCCGTGGGGGGCGAAGTTGAGCCAGTCGATTCCGAACATTTTCAGGATCAGTCCCAGCCCGATAAATATCGCAGCCGGGACGGCCAGCAATACCGGCAGCATTTTCGGATTGGCCACGGCTTTGGCAAGACCCTTGGGGGTAGAGTATTCATTGACGGCGTAGGCACGGATGGCCGCCAGGACCTCAGCCGGCTTGGCGCCCCTCGGGCACCGGGTGGTGCAGTCTCCGCAATTATGGCACAGCCAGATGTCCGCGTCTGCCACCAGCCGGTCTTTCAGCCCCCAGGACGCCGCGATCATTTCCTTTCGCGGGAACGGTTTGGTGTCCGGCGATATGGCGCAGGCCACCGAACAGGTGGCGCACTGGAAGCACTTTTTCAGGTCGCCGCCGCCGAGTGAGGCCACTTCGTTGATAAACCCCACATCCGGTTCAACCATGTGTTTTACTGACATTTGCAAACCTCCTAGTATAGATCGGGTGGTTGGTGCCGCTCACAAAAGCCGCGCCGCTTAGAACCCCTTGAACGGGTTCGGTCCGAGTTCCTCGATCATTTCCACAAATTCATTGATGATTTGCGGGATCTTGTCGTATTCGTCGATGGCCACCTGGAACTGGGCGACGCGCTCGTTCTCGAGCGCGAGGCTGGCCAGTGCGTCACCGATTTTCTTGACCCGAATTTCGGCCAACTCGCTGCCTTTGACGAAATGGCACTGGTAGTCGTCGCCGTGCTTGCAGCCCATCAGGAAGACGCCGTCCATTCCCACGGACAGGGCGTCCTTGATCCAGATCACATTGACCGATCCGAGACATCGCACCGGGATGAACCGGACATCGGCCGAATACGACAGCCGGTTGAGCCCGGCGATGTCGATGGCCGGGTAGGCGTCGTTTTCGCAGATCAGGCCCAGGACCCGCATCGGCGGCTCTTCGTAATCGTCTTCGGAAGGAACCCCGATGTTTTTGACCATGGAACCGATGCTGTCGATGTTGTAGTCGGCGAACCCGATGATCCGCTCCGGGCAGGCGCCCATGCAGGTGCCGCAGCGCCGGCATCGGGAGGGGTTCGGTTTCGGAGTTCCCTTTTCATCATCGTCCAGGGCGCCGAACGGGCACTCTTCCGTGCACCGCTTGCACTGGGTACAGCGCTGGAAGAAGAAATCCGGATAGGTCAGATCGCCGGAACGCGGATGGACCGACATGCCACGATTCACCGATTCGAGGCACTGAATCGCCTTCAGAGCGGCTCCGGAGGCGTCTTCGATGGACTCTTCCACGGTCATGCTCCGGCGGACGGCACCGGCGGCGTAAATGCCGGTCCTCTGGGTCTCATAGGGAAAGCAGATGAAGTTGGAGTCGACGTATCCGTCGAACAGGCCGATGTCCCTGAAGGCGGGACCCTGACGGTAGGCCATGTTGACCACCGGGTCTTCCACCGTCGCCGGGACCATGCCGGTGCCCAGCACAACCATGTCGGCCGTGATCCCGAGCGTTTCACCCAGGAGGGTGTCGCTGGCTTCCACGATGAGTCCACCACCGTTTTTGGACACGCTGACCACTTCACCCTTGGTCAGGAAAATACCGGGATCCTGTTGAATGTTTTTGTAAAAATTCTCCTGGAGTTCAGGGGTTCTCATGTGCTGGTAGATCACGAAGGCCTTTCCGTCGTCATAGTCCTCCCGGACGTACTTGGCCTGCTTTAGGGCAACCAGACTGGTAACCGCACCCGCGTAAGCGAAGTCCGAATCGTCACCATCGACACCGGGGCTCTGGACAAATACGACGGATTTGGCTTCTTTCCCGTCGGAGGGGCGGACGATCTTTCCGGCCTTGGCGATTTCTTCGAACTGGTCATTGGTGACCACGTCCGGGCTCTCACCAAACCCCAGATGCGCAAATTCACCCGCTTTTGGTCGGTAGGGCTGCCAACCTGCGGCCAGCACTACGGCGCCGAATTTATCCCCATCCGGATCGAACTGAAGGATGTCCTCTTTACCCTCGTTGTATTCGAGGAAGGCCTTGTGCAGAGACTCGGCGTCCAGCTCCTTTCCACTTTCGTCGACTTTCATTTCATCCGGCAGCGGATAGGGCACGTCGAAGGGAATCTTCTGACCCGGCGTTTTGAGCGTGACCGTATAGTTGCCGGGCTCTCCGGCCAGACGGGCCACCATCGTTCCGGTTCTGACGGTGATCTTGTCGCTGGCTTCCACCGCCGAGATCGTCTCCTGCACCCGGGGCGTGGAAAGCGCGTCATAGGGATCGCTGGCCGGCAGTTGTTTCCGCCATTGGGTGGCATGGCCGCCCAGCTGGTCTTGCTTCTCGACAATGGTCACTTCATAGCCGGTCGCTGCTGCGTCGAGGGCTGCGGTCATGCCGGACATGCCGCCGCCGATGACCAGAATCTTGCGGCTGAAGGTCTCCATCTGGTAGGCCTCGGGCAAATCGACCTTTTCGACCCGGGCCATGCCCATCTTCACGTAGTCCTGGGCAAGCATCTGGACACGATCGAAATGCACCCCGTCATCCTTCTGGTCTTCCTCCAGCTTGGGAAATTCACTGCGCGGGTGGGACCAGACCACCTGTTCGCGAAGATTGACCCGGTCCACAATGCAGCCGTCGAAGCGGAACACATCGTAATTGACCCGGCGTGAGCAGGCCGCCAGCACCAGCGTGTTGGTACCTTCGGCAATGTCGCTTTTCAGAAATTCCACGCCCTCCTTGGAACAGAGGAAGGGGTGCGTTTTGACCGGCAGCCCTTCTTCCTCCGGAACACCTTTCAGTGCCTCGATATCAAGGGCTTCCCCGATGCCGCATCCTTCGCAGATATATACACCATACTTTTTATCCATGGATAACCTCCTACCTTCTCACCAGGGTTTGAATCGCCTTCAAGGCCATACCGGTGGCGTTCTGGTTCGATGACACCACGTCGGCCGGCTTGGTAGCGCATCCGGCGGCAAACATCCCGCCCTTTGCAAAGTCATTCATCATAAACCCGTCCGTATTGAACTTCAGATCCGCGGGCAGGGTGGTGTTGGCTGCCGTCGGCTGCATGCCGGTGGCCAGGACCGCCATCTCCACTTCCTGGTGGATCTTTTCGCCGGTGACCGCGTTTTCGGCGACCACGGTGACATTCTTGGTGGCCGGATCCTGGCTGACTTCGGCAACCTTACCCTTGATCAGAAAGACGTTCTCGTCCTCTTTCACCTTTTTGTAGAAATTCTCATACCGCTGGCCCGGCGAGCGGATGTCGATGTAGAAGATGTAGATTTTTGCATCGGGATACCGCTCCCGGACGTAGGTGGCCTGTTTCAGCGAGGCCATGCAGCAGATGTAGGAGCAGTATGGAAGATGATTCTCATCCCGGGAGCCCGCGCATTGGACAAATGCGACGCTCTCGGGTTCCTTATCGTCGGATGGCCGGAACACTTTTCCCTGGGTGGGGCCGTTGGGTGCGGCCAGCCGCTCCATCATCATATTGGTGATGATGTTTTCGTACTGACCGAATCCGAGATTGTCCATTTTTGTGGCGTCATAGGGTTCCCAACCGGTGGCCCAGACAATCGCACCGACGTTCAGATCGATGGTCTTGGCCGCCATATCCAGATCGATCGCATCGTACGGGCAGGCATCCTTGCACTTCTGTGCAGCGTCGGTGCCGATAATTTCCGGCGCCAGGACATAACGTGCCGGAAACGCCATCTCGTGGGGCAGGTAGGCGGCCTTCTGCTGGTCCATGCCGAAATTGAACGCGTTGGGCCTCTCGGTGTCGCAGGCCTTTGCGCACTCGTCGCAACAGGTGCAGTTCTCGTTGACATACCGGGGGCTGAGTTTGATGCGCACATTGTAGTTACCCGGCGAGCCGTCCACCTTTTCGACCTCGGCAAGGGTGAAAACCTTGATGTTCGGGTTGTCTTTAATCCTTCGGAAGTTGATCTCCAGACCGCAGGTGGGAGGACAGAGCTTCGGGAAATACTGATTGAGCTGTGCCACTCGACCGCCGAGCGAAGGATTGTTCTCGACCAGAAACACCTCGTAGCCCACCTCAGCGGCTTCGAGGGTCGTGGTCAGCCCGCTGATCCCTCCGCCGACTACCAAAATGCTCCCGCTGGCAGGGGCTGATTTCTCTTCTGTCATGCTATCCCTCCGTGGATAAGAGTGTTGGTAATAATTTTGTTGCCCGCGTCCCTTCAGGCAATATTCTGCGTTGTCCATGTCCAAATACTTAAAGGCTCCCGCACCGTCAAGCCCTTAAGCATGCGGACATCGTCGAGAGGGGCGCCAAACCAGCCTGAAACGGAACCGCGGACGTAATAAAAACCTCCAGGTGCCGCAAGGGCACCTGGAGGTTTTTATTTTAGAACGACGAATTCATTCTATCCGGTCGGCAATTAATCCGGGATGATCTGGACGTAGTCTTTCTTGAAGATATCCCATTCACCGGCCTTCGGGTCATACTTGGAGTTGACGAAGCAGAACCAGTTTTCGTCATCCGTACCCGGGTGGTCGGACTGGTAGTAGAAGCCGGGATACCGGGTTTCTTTCCGGAACTGGATGTGGCGCAGATGAGACTCGACGGTCCAGATCCTGTGGATGATTTCCCAGGCTCTCATGAGCTCATGCAGGTCGCCGGCAGCCAGTTTCTCACAGTCTTCGCGCATGGTGGCGAGAAGATCCATGACGATCTCCAGGTTTTTGGAGGTGGTCTGGTAGTAGGTGGCCGTTCCGGCGCCGTACTCATGGGTGGCCTTCATCAACCGGTACATCATGCCCTCGGGCTTGAGGTAGGCCGGGTTGATATTGATGTCTGTGGAGTAGTCCATGTTGTCGAGCAGCGTCCGGACCGGTTTGTAGACCAGGTCGACCAGTTCTTCGGCGCTCTGGGAGAGTGCCGGGGAGAAGTCCGCAAAGTCGCTGGCGTAACGGACCATCTGCTTGACGGCAATCCGCCCCTCGGCGTGGGAGCCGGAGGAGAATTTGTGGCCGGAGCAGCCAACGCCGTCACCGGCGGTGAACAGACCATCGACCGTGGTCATCCGGTTGTAGATTTTGCCGTTGCGGGCTTTGAGCTTGTAGGAATCCGGAATCCAGTCGTAATCCGGACCGGAGGTCCACAGACCGCAGCATCCGGAGTGGGATCCGAGCAGGTACGGCTCGGTCGGCATGACCTCGGAGTTTTTCTTTTCCGGTTCGGTGTTGGTGGCGCACCACAGGTTGGCCTGGCCGCAGGTCATGTCCAGGAAGTCTTCCCACGCCTCGGACTCGAGGTGCTTGAGCTCCTTCTTGTCCATGGTTTTGCCGAGTTCGGCCAGGGCGGAAACCGTGTCCATGATGATGGGGCCGCGGCCTTCCTTCATCTCGAAGAGCATCAGGTGGTTCCGCAGACAGGTCGGGGTGATGGCGGCGGTTCCATACGGAGCGTAAGCTTCCAGTTCGGCCTTGGCGGCATCGCTGCCGGCAAAGGCTTCGCCCAGGCCGTTGAGGGTCTTGGCCTTGAACAGCAGAAACCATGCGCCCACCGGGCCGTAACCGTCTTTAAAACGGGCCGGGGTGAACCGGTTTTCCATCATGGAAAGCTCGGCGCCGACACGCATGCAGAGGGTGTAGGTGGAACCGGAGTTCCAGACCGGATACCATGCACGACCTTTGCCCTCGCCGACCGACCGCGGCTGGTAGATATTGACCGCGCCGCCGCAGGCCACGAGCATGGTCTTGCACTTGATGATGTAGACTTTGTTTTCACGGACGGAAAAACCGACCGCACCGGCGATCTGATTTTCTTCATTGGCATCCAGAAGCAGCTCAACGATGAAGACCCGTTCCAGGACATCGTCTTCGCCGATCGCTTTTTTGGCGGCTTCGGCAACGATCCGTTTGTAGGACTCGCCGTTGATCATGATCTGCCATTTGCCGGTCCGAACCGGCTGTGCCCCGGCCTTCAGGGTCCCCATTTTCTGGCCCTTTTTACCGTCCAGGTTCTTTCCTTCTTCTGATTTCTTCCAAACCGGAAGACCCCATTCCTCGAACAGGTGGACCGAGTCATCGACATGGCAGCCCAGGTCGAAAATAAGGTCTTCGCGGACGATGCCCATCAGGTCGTTGCGGACCATGCGGACGTAGTCATCCGGTGAGTTCTCGCCGATGTAGGTGTTGATGGCGGACAGTCCCTGGGCGACCGCGCCGCTTCTTTCCATGGCGGCTTTGTCGACCAACAGAACGCTCTGATCATCCTTCAGCCATTTTTTGGCTTCAAATGCCGCGCCGCAGGCAGCCATACCACCGCCAACGATCAAAACATCAACTTCCTTCTCCTCGACTTCAGGGTCACGGACGGCTTTCAGTTCACCCGTGGGTTTATTCGGTAATGCCATATTTGTTCCTCCTTAAGGTGTTGAATTTTTTTAAATAATCAAAGAGTGTTGCGTCCAGTACCGGCCCTAAACCGTCGCCTGGGGGGTGGGAATCGTGTAGCCGTCGGCTTCTTCCGTGGACAGCAGGCCGCTTTCGAGATCATTGCCTTTGAGATCACCGTACTCGTTGGCAGCACCTTCGGGAGTGGTACGGATGGGGAACTTAAAGCGTTTGACGACGCCGTTGCGGAACTTACAGGTCCACATGACATCTTCGGTACCCAGCATCGGCATGATGCTGCTTCCCAGGGGAACAAAGTCGGCATAGCCTCTTACCTCGATGGCCTGGGTCGGACAGATCTTCACGCAGGAAAAGCATTCCCAGCACTGATCCGGCTCCTGGTTGTAGGCCTTCATTTCATTGGGCTCCAGCACCATGAGGTCGTTGGGACAGATGTACATACAGGCCGTCTTGTCCCCGCCTTTGCAGCCGTCACATTTTTCATTGATTACAAAGCTTGGCATTAATTATCCCTCCTAAGTTTAAGATTCTGCGTATTGCCTCTACTCATTTTCCTGGTTTCTTTGAAACACCCTTGGCTTTATTCCACACCTCCCTTCCTTGTTCGATCCGAAAAAGGGTGCCATTTCGAATCCGGTTTTGACTTCCGTCTTGTCGTATCTGCCTGTAAATGCACCTCAAGTGTTTGAATGCACTTGCTGATTTCCAGGTAATTGTTCGGAATGGGGTTTAAAATTATCTATTAAAATCAAATACAAACATGCCTTTCCACAGATAGAACTAAATATCACCCAGTTTTTTTCTTGTCAAGGATTTTCACCCGAACAAATCTAAAATATGCAACGGGTTAGAAACCGTTCCGAATGAGAACAACATCTGGGAAAAACCGGTGGCCATGCCACTATATGTGGTGTGCTATATTAAAATGGTATTGACACCTTAGGAGCCGCGCCGGGGATCCGGCATTTTGGCGTTGCCTTGACCGATCGACATGCTACATGTATTCCGTTGGGCGGGTGGGCGGTTGGCCCGTTTGCCCGTTGGCCGGTTGGCCTGCTGGCCGGTTGGCCGGTTGGCCGGTTGGCCCGTGGGCCCGTCAGCCCGTTTGCCCGTTGGCCGGTTGGCCCGTGGGCCGGTTTAGCCGGTTGGCCAGTTTACCCGGTTGCCGACAACCTGTATCTTGAATCTTGCATCTTGTATCCTGAAACCCGACACCTGACACCTGCGTATGGGCCCGTTGGCCCGTTTGCCCGTATCCTGACACCCGACACCTGCTTGCGGGATCGAAGCCAGGAGGGCAAAGCCCCAAACTCATACACCTGAACCCTGGATCATGTATCATGTTCCAAATTTCAGGCGCGACAAAGGAGTTCCTATGAACGATCCCATGACGCCGATATCAGTGGACGAGCCGTTCCAATTCTGCTGTTCACCGGGGGTGCCCTGCTTTAATGCCTGCTGCCGGGATTTGAACCAGTTTCTTTATCCCTATGACATATTGCGCCTGAAACATCATCTCGGCGTGTCATCAACCCGGTTTCTGGAGAGATACGCGACTGTTCATGTCGGACCCGAATCCGGTTTGCCGATCGTCAGTTTGACAGCGGATTACACGGACAAATTTAAATGCCCCTTTGTCTCCCCCGAAGGATGCCGTGTATACCGGGATCGGCCTGCGGCCTGCCGGATGTACCCCCTGGCTCGGGCCCTGTCCCGAAATCGGGAGACCGGTGAATTGACCGAACATTTTGCACTTCTGAAAGAACCCCACTGCTGCGGCTTCGATCAGGATGGATCCCAAACCGTCGAGGAATGGGTGGAGGACCAGGATCTTGCCGACTACAATCGGATGAACGATCGCATGCTGGAGATCATCAGCATTAAAAACCAGCGACACCCGGCTGTCCTCGATATCAAATCCCAGTATCTGTTCCGTTTGGCCTTGTATGACCTGGACGAGTTCCGGGATCAGGTGTTCGAGAAAGGGATTCTGGCGGATATGAAGTTGGATCCCGATCAGTTCGAAGCCGCCAGGACTGACGATGTCGCGTTGCTTGAACTGGGGATGTTGTTCATTAAAAAGGAACTGTTTGGCGAAACGGAATGATCTACCCTTGCTTTAAAAAGGGTAAACACGAAATACGAAGCACGAAATCCGAAACAAGCACGAATACCTGAATTCGAATGACCAAAACGCCATCCGATGGTATCACAGAAATATATTGAATTTTGGGTTTTTAGTTTTCGGATTTGTTTCGGATTTCGTATTTAGGGCTTCGAATTTTGCTTCTGGACATTTAACAACCTTTCATTTTAAGGAAGCCATACATGGAACTGACGAATAAAGTCGCTCTCGTCCTGGGTGGTATCAAAGGAATCGGCAGGCATATCGGGCTGGATCTGGCCCGGGCCGGGGTTCGGGTGGCGCTGACCTACCACGACTGGGAAGAGAGCCTGGGCGAGATGCAGAAATGCTTCGCGGAGACCGGCCAGGACCATTTCATTCAGAAAATCGACTTGTTGGAGACAGACCAGGTGGACGGGATGATCCGGGCCGTTGTCGATCGTTTCGGGCAACTGGATATCCTGATCAACAATATCGAGCGGGGGGGGATGCCGGTGGTCCACGGTCCCTACGTCGAGTCTCAGTGGGACCTGGAACTGGCCACCACCTTGCGTTCGAAATGGTGGGTGTTTGACCGGGCTCTGCCCTACCTGAAACAGTCCGGGGATGGCGCCGTTGTAAACCTGTCTTCCATTGCCGGCATTGTCGGGCGATCCGGTCCGGCCACCCCGATTTTCAACGATGGATATGCAGCGGCCAACCGCGGCATTTCGCTTCTTACCGAAACCTGGGCGCGGCTCGGTGCTCCGGAGGTGCGCGTCAATGAAATCATGCTGGGCATTTTCGAAACCCGCCATGGTGAGGGTACCCGTGGGTGGGGGCTTTTAACCGGGGCCCAGCGGCAGGCGGTCATCGATCACACGCTCCTGAAACGCACAGGTCATCTGGAAGACGTCACCCGCGCCGTGCGATTTATTCTGGAGCAGGCACCGTTTATGACCGGCAGTGTCCTTCGGCTGGATGGCGGGTACGTCCTGGGCGGCGAGCAGGTGGTGCCGATGCCGAAAGGAGTGCTGGGGGAAGGCTCAGAATAAGAGATCGATTAACCGGAAAACTTATAAATTCGCGGTACGTTGTAATATATAAGCTGTGGTAAATAATTAGAAATAGTATCGAAGCACGACCCGTCGTCGCAAGGAGCTATGGAGGGCAATAAGATAAAATCCCTGGCCCAGACATGGCCTAACTCGTATCATCTTTGTTGATTAGCTTTATCAAGCCTGGCCAACTTTAGGGCATGTCTGTATTCAATGCGCCAAGCCAGTGGAGGAACCGTTGAGAAAGGCGGAACTGTCAACGTGGACGGGAACGTACGGCTGAGATAACCTATGCGAGAATCATTGCTTGAATTGCTGGTGTGCCCTTCCTGCGCCGGACAACTGACCCTTTCGGCCGAGGTGAAGGAAGGGGAGGAGATCGTTGAGGGGCGGCTTGATTGCGCCTGCAAGCAGGTCTACCCGGTGGTGAACGGGGTCCCGCGTATGTTGTCCCCTTACCTGCGGGTAGACGTACTGTCGCGGTATGCCCGGTTCTTCGAGACGCACAGGTATCCCGGTTGGGATTCCGGTGCAGGAGAGTCGCTTGCGGCCGAGCGCGAGATGGCAACAATGGACCGCTTTGGCTACGAGTGGAAGCACTTCTCGGACTACAACTGCGACAATTTCTCTGAATTCGTTAAACCCCTTCCGGAGCGGTTCCTTGAGGGCAAGCTCGGGCTGGATGTCGGATGCGGTGCGGGAAGGCATGCCGGATATGCGTACGATCGAGGGGCAGAGATCGTAGATATCGACCTTTCGCCGGCCGTCGATGTCGCCCAGGAAAGGCATGCCGACAAGGAACGTGTGCATTTTGTGCAGGCAGATATGTTTGCTCTTCCATTTGCGGAGGGAACATTCGATTTCATATACAGCCTCGGAGTCCTCCAACACACTGTCGATCCCAAAGGGGCTTACCTGAAGCTGGTGCGATACCTTCGCCCGGCTGGAGCTCAGTTCGTCTGGATCTACGCACACGCGACCCGCAAAGTTGCGCTGGAGTTGCTTCGCGTGGTTTCGCAGCGCCTTTCAAATGAGGGGATACAGCGGATGTCATTCCTGTGTAACCTTATTGATTACGGTATCTTCGTCAACGGGTACCGAGTGGCATCCCGACTCCCCGTGCTGGGCGGCTTGGCGCGTCAGTATGCCCCTCTCAGGCTGAAAGAATACTCCGAGTTCGGTTACCGTGTGAGCTACACCGACTGGTTCGATCGTCTTTCTGCGCCCATTACCAACTACTATAGAGAGGCGGACGCAGTAGATTGGCTTCGTGATTCTGGCCTTACCAAGACAGAACATGCTTTAGTGGGGGACTCCTGGTGGTGGCTCTACGGAGAGAAGAAAAGCGACTCGTGAACGTACTGATCGTTGGGACTGATTTCCCTCCAAACAGCGGAGGTATCAGCACCTACTCGCGCGAGATCGCCCAGGTGCTCACAGAGCGGTGCAGCGTCACCGTTCTCGCGCCAGGGGCGACTGGCTCGCGAGCATTTGATGAAACGTTCTGCTTTGAGGTGGTGAGGACACCGAATATACCGTTCCTGCGGACGCTGGCGTTCCTGGTCTACGTGCCATGGCTTCTTGTCCGGAAGCGGACGGATCTGGTGCTTCACACCGTGTGGACGACTGCCCTAGCAAGCCATATGTGGCATCGTTTTTTTCGGGCGCCCTATTTCGTGAGCGTGCACGCTTCAGAGATACTCGACGATAATAGGAGTATCCGGCGCCGAATCAAGGGGTACCTGGGTCGGTGGCGACGTGCGGCCCTGCGCCGGGCCGCCGGCATATTCCCGGTCAGTCGGTACACTGCACGGCTGGTCGAGGGTTTTGGTGTAGCCAAGGCCAGGATACGAGTAATTACCCATGGTGTCGATCCCGTCCGTTTCTATCCCGGAACTGCAAGCGATTCCTCCGGTGACGGCGGTCTACTTACCGTTGCCCGCCTTGATCTCCACAAGGGGCATGACAAAGTCCTCGAAGCCCTTGCCAGGTTGCGGGATGAGCGGCTCTCACCGCGGTACACCATCGTGGGCGAGGGAGAAGAACGGGCCCGGCTGGCGCGGATGACACAGGCCTTGGGCTTGCAGGAGCAGGTTACCTTCGCTGGGTTCGTGAGTGATGAAGAGCTCTTGAGGGCTTATGCTGATGCCGAAGTTTTCATCATGGCCAGTAGAGAGATCCCCGGGAGGCAGGATTTGATCGAGGGGTTCGGCCTGTCCTTCCTCGAGGCGAGCGCCAGCGGCTTGCCCGTGATCGCTGGCCGGTCAGGAGGGGTGCCGGACGCTGTGTTGGACGGTAAGACCGGTCTGCTGGTTGACCCTTGCGACGTTGGCGACATCGCCCGCGCAATCAAGTGTCTTGTCACCGATCGCGAGCGAGCCAGGCGCATGGGGGAAAAGGGACGCAAATGGGTTGAGGAAGAGATGAACTGGGACAGGGCCGGCGGGACGCTCCTTGATGCGATGCAGGAACTCAGCCGAGACCGCCTGTCCTCCTGATTTGCTACCCAACGGCCGCCCATACCCGCTCCACATCGATCGAATCCATGCAGTCGTCTCCCCGGCGAGCACATCGACCGCTTTGGGATTGCGCATGTGAACGGCCCTCTTGCGATAGTAACGTGGCCCGTGGCAGGCGAAAAAAGGCCGGCACTGACGATAAGATCCCATGCGTATTGACCCCGGAACTGACCAGCCCTGATTCCCGGCGAAATGGGGCGCGATGGATCCAAAAAATTTACGACGTCGATCCCCTTTAGTGCCCGAAGTCTTCCGGTGCCATGAAGGTCTTCGCATGCATTTTCTTGGGCTCAAGACATCGGCGCCCAGTATTTCACCGTCCGGGACGAAGGCTCTGAGAGTTGGTTGACAGATGGAGGTAACTCGCTATCTTGAGTTATTCGGATGTGAACGTTCGGGTCGTGGATGGCGGCAAAATTTATGAAGAAAAGCGAAAAAGTGCCGCGGTCCCGACCGCATCTGTGGTGTAATGCGCTTCCCGGCTCTTGGAAGCCGCTTATGAAACCGGAATGAATGGCAGATACATTGCCCCGGGTTAGCCGGAGCGATGCCTCAATGTTTTAGGTTAGAAAGGAGTTAGAGATGGAGGTAAAGGATTATTGCAAGGCGATGCAAGCTGAAGTAACGGCCTGGAAGGAAAAGCTGGAAGCCATGAAGAAGACGGCGGACGGCTTCGGGTCCGAGCAAAAGGAAAAGGTCCTCCCGTTGATCGGGCAGCTCGAGCAGGAGGTCGTGAGCGCGCAGATGCGGGTGAATCAGCTAGAGAACGAGTGCCCTTCCGATTGGTCGCCAATCAGGAACGAACTCGACGAGCTTTTCGGCACGGTCGGCAGCAAACTAAACCGGAGCTTTCAGGAAATGTCTTCACGGGAAGTGCTCTGGTAGAAACGGGCCGGGGGGAGGGTGCCTCGCTCTTCCCCCGTCAGCCGCAGCCTTGGAAATGTGGCAAGGGACCCACGATCCCAGCACTGAAATAGCCTGAAGCACGTACCCGCATGGTTTGACCCCCCCCATCGCGCATCGGCATGATGCAGCGGATCGTTTTTCCGGTGACGGTCGATGGGCAAAGCTCATCCTCGCGCCGTCGTTCATGGTGATATTCCAACATAGATTCCATGCATTCAATGAAGACACGTATGTGATTCAAAACATCTTCTATAGTCCTCGCCATAAATATGTTCCGTTTGAACATAGTGAGTGTTTGTCAACCGGATACCGTTTCGGGGGAGTCCGTATATGGACATGCTTGGTATCGGAATCGAGACAGAATGGCTAACTTCGACGTCGATACCGATTCCGATACCGATGACTCGGCAACGTTCAACCGCGTCGACCATCCACAAATCGGAACGGAATCCCGACAGTTGCTCTAATGCCTGGGGCGTATTTTCTTTGATTTTATGCCGAAGAGAAACAGCTTGACCCATTCGAATCCAAACCGCATCAGCTGCACCTCGTCTTTTTGAAGCTTCTTGAGAACTTCCCGTTTCACCTTGTAGCGATCCAGAAAACTGCTCCCGAAGACAAACTCCCGGAACCGGTCCGTGTTGTAGGTGGCCATAAACGTCATCTTGGCCCTCTTTCCCTCGGCACCCTCCGCTCCCCAGGGATCCGACTGAAACAGCCGTTTGAGTTCCGCCCACAGGATCGTCATTTTCTGATACATTTCCGCTTCCTGATCCTGTGACCAGGTCCGGGATGTCCAGACGTCATCTTCATTCTGCCCGAGGCAAAAATCGGGCGGTCGAAAGAGGTGAAGCAGCTCGGCCCGTTTGGACCGGGCCTCGAAACGGAGCCCCTGTTCAACGGGAAATCGGCGGCATGTGTCGGGCCGGTCCGGATAGACCGTGCAGCCGTCATCCCTTAGAAAGGGACAGGTTTTTTCCGTGTTGTCGGCCATGTGCAGAAGCACATCCGGGAAAAAGCTGCCCTCCCGAAGGATAATGTCGACGTGCCGGTCCAGGAACGCATCGGACGTCATCCCGAGGTTTTGCTTCAGACGCAGGACGTCGTAAGGGTATAAAAAAAGATTCAGATTCCGACAACAACGGTTAAAGCAGGCCAGCCCAGGGTGACATTTAAACGAGAAACGGTCACCGGGTTTCAGCAGTCGGCCGGGTAGTTTGTCGATATGTGGGCTGTCGAGGTATTTCATGGGAATTGGAGGATCATTTCTGCCACGGTGAGCTTCAGCCGGTCCGAACATCCCACCGCCTGACGCAGTTGCCGTTCCAGTGCGGCCATCCGGGCATAAAACGGTGTGCGGTCGAACCGAATATAGGCGCCCTGCCCGCACTGTCCATGGAAGTCGTCACAGCCGGGACCCACCCGGGGGGGCTGTGCGGGGCGTCTCAATTCGTGGGGGATGCCGTGGAGACGGCAAATCATGGGCCGGTACGGGTAGAGGACGCATTTCCCCGCATCGTTCAACGGGCACCACAGGCGGATGGTGTCGCCCCATGCATCTGCTGCCTCGGACTGTTTCACCACCTCCCCCGCGCGGGCTGTGATCTGTCCGCGCTCGGTTTCCGACAGGGACCGAAACCCCTTCGACAGATACGTAAATTCCAGGAGTGTGTGGTGATAAAAGCGGGTTTGACAACAGTTGTCCGCACAGCCGGTGCAGGTAAATCCATACCTGCCGGCAACCCTCTCATATTCGCGGTCCATGGCATCGAAAAGGGGCTCGAGCTCGGAAAGAAACGGACGGCAGGCGTCTGCAGAAATGGATGGCAGGGGTTTCACCGGTCACACATGGGGGGATGGGAAAAAAATGTTTGAATAGAGGCCCAGGGCCTGGGTGTCGGTGAGGCTGGCAATCATGTCACATACGGTCCGCTCGGGGGTGTCGCCGTTTTGGGGAAGGGCCGGCATTTCCATATCTTCCAGGGTTTCGAGACGCATACGTTCATTTTCCAGAAAGTACTGGAAAAGCTCTTTCAGGATTTTTTTTGCCTTTACAAATTCCTTGTGAACCCGCCAGGAGCGATACACGTTTTCATAAAGGAATTTTCTCAGGATCGACATGGCTTTCGCCACATCATCGCTGAGGCGCAGCTGCATGCAATCTCCGACAACGGTGGTGGAGAAGATCAGATCCTGGATCATGGTTGTCGCCCGATCCGAATGGGTTCGACCGAGGATGTGCACACAGGGCCCGGGCACCTGGCCCTCCTGAATGACGCCGCTGCGGATGGCATCATCCAGGTCATGGTTGAGGTAGGCCATGATGTCCGCGATGCGGACAATGCGCCCTTCCACGGTTCTGGCCAACTTCCCACGGTTATTCGGTAAAATCTGACCGTAACCCTTGGAGTGCTTCAGGATGCCGTCTCTGACCTCGCGGGTCAGGTTCAGCCCTTTTCCGTTGTTTTCCAGAAGATCGACCACGCGGATGCTCTGCTTGCTGTGTGAGAACGTCGCCGAGTAAATCTCTTTTAAGGCCATTTCGCCACCGTGGCCGAACGGTGGATGACCCAGGTCGTGTCCCAGGGCAATGGCTTCGGCCAGATCTTCGTTCAAATAGAGTGCGCGGGCAATGGTTCGGCTGATCTGGGCGACTTCCAGGGTGTGGGTGAGGCGGGTGCGGTAGTGGGCGCCCAGGGGGGCCAGAAAAACCTGTGTTTTATGTTTTAATCGACGGAAAGCGTTTGAATAGACAATGCGATCCCGGTCCCGTTGGAAGGCACTTCGAACCGGACATGCCGGCTCGGGGACCAGCCGCCCCTCGGATTCCGAACTCAGACATCCGAACGGTGACATAAAATTCCGTTCGCGCTTTTCAAAGTCTTCCAGAATCGTGCGCGGCCTGTTGTATGCGGCGGGTTTCATGGCCATAACCAAATAAACATTTCACACAGGCAGGGTGATGTAAAGGGTATTTTAAAATCAGCGATGAGCCGCGTACACTTACGGGACACACGTTGCAGGCGCATTCCGGGTAAAAAAGTGGGTTGATGTTTTGAACTTAAGGTTCTTCTCCCAATTTGTGGGAGAAGAACCAAACGGAATTATGCCCTGCTGCTTGCAGATCGGGATAAATCGGATTAGATATGGATAACATGATGATAAAGCGTCTTCTCGAAAAAGTCCCTGCCCGGATCATTCTGCCCGTTTTGCTCACCGTGGTGTTGTTTGTACTGACGATCTTTCTCCTGATCCTGCCGATCCTGGAGGCCAACATGATGGCCGGAAAACGGGAGTTCCTTCGTGAGTTGACCGAATTGGCCTGGAGCACACTCGATTTCTATGCCGAACAGGAAAGGTCCGGTGCGTTGACCAGAGAAGCGGCACAGAGGCTGGCCATCGATCACCTCCGTCATCTCCGATACGGACCGGAGCTAAAGGACTATTTCTGGATCAACGACATGCTGCCCAGGATCATCATGCACCCTTACCGAACCGACCTGGAAGGCCAGGAGGTTTCAAACTACTCGGACCCGAATGGAAAGCGCCTTTTTGTCGAGTGTGTGCGTACCGTCCAAACGCACGGGGCCGGCTATGTGGACTACAAATGGCAGTGGAAAGACGATCCGGAGCGGATCGTGCCGAAGATCTCCTATGTGAAGGGTTTCCCGGGTTGGGGATGGATCCTCGGAACCGGTATCTACGTGGAAGACGTACGCGAAGAGATCGCCTTCCTTACCCGCAAGCTGACAGTGATCAGTCTGCTCATTCTTTTGGTGATTGTTCTGTTGTCCGCATACATCATCTGGCACGGTATCGGCGTCGAATCGAAAAAGCAGCGGGCCGAACGCGAGGCGGAACTCCGCCGGGAACAGCTCTTCCAGGCGTCCAAACTGGCCTCGGTGGGGACCCTGGCATCCGGGGTTGCCCATGAGATCAACAACCCCATCACCTCGGTCATGCTCAATACCCCCGTGGTTCAAAAAACATGGCGCGCCGCCCGTCCGATTCTGGACGCCTATCAGGAGGAAGCCGGTGATTTTGCGGTCGGCAGCATGCCCTATTCCCAGCTCCGGGACCGGATGCCGCAATTGCTGGACGATATCGCCGACAGCGCCAAACGCGTGCAGTCCATTGTCCGCGATCTAAAGGATTTTGCCCGGAAGACCCCCCCGGACCTGAACGGATCCGTGGATATCAACCGCGTGGTGGAAAAGGCGGTGGGGCTGGTCAACAATCTGATTCGAAAATCGACCCTTCATTTCTCCTTGACGTGCCGGGAAGATCTTCCGGCCGTCGCGGGCAATGCCCAACGCATTGAACAGGTGGTTATCAACCTGGTTGTAAACGCTTGCCAGGCACTTCCCGACAACGGCTGTGGGATTTCCGTGTCCACCGGATATGATTCCGTGTCCAGGCAGGTCTACGTGATCGTCCAGGACGAGGGTGCCGGCATGACGGCCGAGACCCTCGAGCAGATTCGAGATCCCTTTTTTACCACAAAGCGTGAAAGCGGGGGAACCGGCTTGGGGTTGTCGATCTCGGATCGGATTGTCCAGGACCACGATGGGCAGATGGAGTTTGTCTCCAATCCGGAAAAAGGCACCACCGTGACCCTGTATCTGCCGGCGGCGGAAGGGCCGGATTTCCCTTGATCTGTCGGCGTTGACCGGCTGCATCAAAAACGATATCAAAAGCTTATGGTAGAATCCCCGAATCCGAAATACCCGATACTGATCGTGGATGATGAGCGGAGTATCCTGCTGGCAGTGGATACGACGTTGCGTCTGGCAGGATTCAACAACATCGTGACCACTCAGGACGGCCGCGAAGTCGGTGGTATTCTCCAGAGCGGTCCGATTGAACTGTTGCTGCTTGACCTGACCATGCCCCACATCGGCGGTGAAGAGCTGCTGAAGCAGGTCCACGCCGAGCGTCCCGACGTACCCGTCGTCATTGTGACCGGCACCACCGATGTCAAAACCGCCGTACGCTGCATAAAGGAAGGCGCCTTTGACTACGTGATCAAACCCGTCGACGAGGAGCAACTGCTTGCCGTGGTGCACCGGGCGGTGGCCTTCCGGGAACTGGAACGGGAAAATATCGCACTCCGGCAGCACATCCTTAACGACGACCTGGAATCGCCGGAGGCATTCAACGATATCATCACCCGGGACAAGAAGATGCTATCGGTTTTCAAATACGTCGAATCGATAGCCCGAACTTCCCAGCCGGTGCTGATCACCGGAGAGACCGGTGTCGGCAAGGAGCTCATCGCCAATGCCGTGCACCGGCTCAGCGGTCTCACAGGACGCTTTGTCGCCGTGAATGTGGCCGGCGTGGATGATAACGTGTTTTCCGATACCCTTTTTGGACACGTCAGGGGGGCATTCACCGGAGCCGATCGCTCCCGGCCCGGTTTGATCGAAGAGGCTTCGGGAGGCACCCTGTTTCTCGATGAAATCGGGGACTTGAGCCACGCCTCCCAGGTGAAGCTGCTCCGGTTGCTTCAGGAAGGCGAGTACCTGCCGCTGGGCCGCGACAAACCGCGACATACCGATGCGCGGATCGTTACCTCCACCAACAAAGATATCTGGGGGCTTCAGGGGGACGGAAAATTTCGAAAAGATCTCGGATATCGGCTAGGCACCCACCTTGTGGATATCCCGCTGCTCAGGGACAGAAAAGACGACATCCCCCTGCTGGTGGATCATTTTTTGGAAGAGGCTGCCCGGGCGCTGAACAAAAAGAAACCCACGCCGCCCAAAGAGCTCTTTCCGGTACTCGAATCCTATGCATTCCCCGGAAACATCCGTGAGTTGCAGGCGATGATATACGATGCCGTAAGTCGACACACCTCGCGTATGCTTTCCCTCGAGGTCGTCAAGGAACACATCGCACGCGGACAATCTCTGCAACCGACCGATTCCCCGGTTCACCCCGAGTCTCCCCGGAAATCGATCACCTTCCACGAGACACTGCCGACCCTTAAGGAGGCCGCTCAATTGCTGGTGGCCGAGGCGATGGAGCGCGCCGGCGGAAACCAGTCCGTTGCCGCCAGGATGCTGGGGATTTCGCAGCAGGCGCTGTCCAAACGTCTCAAAAAGGCGGACACATAAGAAACGGCGTCTGATGCTGCCATTGGCGGGATCATCGATCCCGCGCGTCCTAGAAAGATCACAACCAACCCTCACAACTTTATTTGTTGCTTAACCTTTGTTGTATTTCGAAGTAACATGCTGAAATTGCTTTCGTTTAAACAATCTTCGGCGCCCATCAACAACTTAAGTTGTTGATCTCTTCTCTTTCCTCATCCGGCCTATTACTTACAATTTATACAATAATATTTGGCATATAGAGCGATTTCGGGCTTCTGGCACAGCGTTTGCGATATGTAACCCCGTCTATTGGATTTCACTAACAAAATGAACGACATTCACTGAGTCCAATTCATTAACCCGTCGAACACGAACTGACGAAAGGAGCCCCCCATGCAACAGATCAAGAACAAAGGCTGGCAGGTGACCATGGCCGGTTTGGGCATTAACCTGGCCCTCGGCATCCTCTATACCTGGAGCATCTTCAAACTGGCGGTGAAGGAATCGATCCTCGCCGGTGACGGCCGTTTCAACTGGGATTTGGCCTCTCTCAACGATCCCTACGCGATCTGTTGCCTGGTCTTTGCGTTTACGATGATTACCGCCGGACGCCTGCAGGATAAGGTCAGCCCGAAACTTACCGCTATTTTCGGCGGACTGCTGGTCGGATCCGGCCTAATCGCCATATCCCTTTCCAATATGCTGGCCATGTGGATTCTTGGATTTGGGGTCCTGGTCGGCATGGGGCTTGGCTTCGGCTACGCTTCGGCGACACCGCCGGCCATAAAATGGTTTCCGTCTTCCAAGACCGGCCTGATTGCGGGAATCGTGGTGGCCGGATTCGGTCTGGCATCCGTATACATTGCCCCCCTGGCAAATTACCTCATCGGACAGTTCGGGCTGAGCCAATCCATGATGATTTTTGGCGTGGCCTTTCTGGTTGTTGTTTGCGGCCTTGCCATGTTTCTGGTGAATCCGCCGGAGGGATACGCACCGAAAGAAACCAAACCTGCCTCCACAACGAAACCAGCAATCTCAAAGCAGATCGAAGAATTTCCACCCATGGAAATGCTCAAGACCAAGTCCTTCTATAAACTCTGGTTCATGTTTTTTATCGGCTCCGGTGCGGGACTTATTATCATCGGAAGCGTTGCCGGGATGGCCAAGCAGAGCATGGGGGAATTGGCCTGGATCGTTGTGGCGTTGATGGCAGTCGGAAATGCCGGCGGGCGCATCGTTGCCGGGGTTGTTTCCGATAAAATCGGACGGCCGAAAACACTTTTGATCACGCTAAGCGCCCAGGCCCTGGTGATTATGTCCCTGCTCTTCATCGGGGAAAGCAAGGCCGCTCCGCTGGTGGCTGCCGCCACCCTCATCGGGTTCAACTATGGAACCAATCTGTCTCTCTTTCCTTCGGCCACCAAGGACTACTTCGGACTGAAGAACTTCGGTATCAATTACGGCCTGTTGTTCACCGCCTGGGGCATGGGTGGGTTTATCTTTCCCCGGGTGTCCCAGATGATCGTGGCGCAAGCCGGCTCTCCGGAAACCGCCTACATCATGGCCACCTTTTTTCTTATCCTGAGTGCCGGCATGTCGCTGATCACCCGGCCGCCACGCTCCCTGATGGAGAAAGCGACCCCCATCATGAAACTGGAACCGGGCAAGGTTTACTTCGGTTACTTTGTGTACAATCCGTTTTTTACTCCGGTCCTGACACCGGATCGGGGAAAAAGCATTGCTGCGGATGATTCCCGGGCGGATCGTCTGCCCGAACCGTCCAGCGCAAACGCGGCTTGAGCGCGCCCATGCCAGCCATGATCGCTTTCCGACAATGGCTGGCATGGTAGTTGAGCTTTCGCTCGATGGCACACCTCCCGGCGTTCAGGGGCGGCTGCCCCGGCAGGCAGCCGCCTCTGATATCTTTAAGCCTCCGTCCTTTCGGCCTGCAACACCGCCATGGGTCCTGAGCCGCGTTTATGAGATCGGTTCTGGTTATCTGCGGCGGATAACATACTCCACCGCCACCCTCCCCTGGGAACCGGGGGCGGTTTTCAGTGCGGCGGCCCCCAGAGCGATGCCGATGTTTATGGTGCCTGTTTCCCGAAGATTTTCGAGGGGGACCTGTTGGGTGTAGATCGTGGACATGTCTCTCAGGATCAGGCTACTCCCTTCCACCTCTATGGCCTTCGGATTGATCCTTGCACTTTCCAGGCGTAATCCGTTATCTAATTTGCCGACCCAGTCGATCTGAACGGGCAACCGCTTGCGCGTAAATACATCCAGCGTCAGTTCAATGGTTTGGGGCTTGACCGCGATGAGGTCAATGCCCGGAGGAAGAGAAACATCCTTGTTGGCGATGGTGTAGACGTTTTTCCCGACAACGCCGTCACTCAAGTCCAGCCTCACCTGCACCTGCTCCGGGCGGACGTTCTTGATCAGGGTGACGGAGCCGCTCAATTGAAGACGAACGATGTTGGCGGAGGCTTCAATGATTTCCATTTTCGGTTTCCGGTTCATGTACTCGATCGGCATCTCCAGCGCGATAATCGTATCGCGTCCCCGGGTAAAGCTGAACCAGATGCCGGCAACCAACATGACCGACACCAGGGCAGCGGCAACCATACGAACCCGTTGGGGGACCTCATTGGAGGGGCTGCTTTCCGTCTCACCGGAATGTTCCCGTATCAGACGTACCAGACTCTCGACATTCGGGATTTCGATTAAATCGGATCCCTTGGCGACCATGATACTTTCTCTTTCTTCGGAAACCACGAGAACGAGTGCATCGGAAGATTCCGCCAGCCCGGCGGCCGCCCGGTGCCGGGTGCCGAAATAGGACGGAAGGTCTTTTCTACGGGACAAGGGCAGTACGGCGCCGACTTCGAGAATGCGGTCGCCGGAGATAATAATAGCGCCATCGTGAACCGGGTTGCCGTGCCAGAAGATGCTTAAAATCATCTCACTGGAAATTTTACCTTCCCACGGAATCCCCTTTTGAATGATTTCCTCCAGATTGTCCTCTCCAGGAAAGACCATCAGCGCGCCGATGTGGTTCCGCGTCAGTTCGAAAGCACTCGAACTGATGATTTCAATCGGTGTTTTGGAGGTTTTTGGGGAAAACCCCCAGAGTATCGATTTGATGTTCTTGGCCTGGAGGACGCTGCGGATTTCATGGCGAAATACGACGATGATTATGAAGGCGGCCACTGCCGTAATTGCCTGGATGGCCCACGAGGTAACAATCAAACCCAGAAAAACGGCCATCCGGCCAAACAACCAGAGAAACACAAGACCGGTAACCACGCGGAATACGAAGGTGCCGCGGAACAGCGCATAGAATCGGAAAAGGATATAGCTGGCCAGAGCGATATCGAGAAGATCCTGCCAGCGCATCGTGTTTAAGAATTGGGCTAAGGCTTCCATCGGGATCCAACTCAGGTTGTTCCGTTAGTCGGTTATACTGAACCGTAATACAGCATAAATGGTTCCGTCTTCTCCCGTCACTTCCACACGCCAGGGGCCTTTGTCGGAAGCCCTGATCCGGTGTCGGCTGAACGTGGACCAGCTGGGCGATCGAAGACGCAGCTTGACCTTCACCGAAAGCCGGTCTTGTCGATACCAGTTGTGATAGACCAGAGTGTTCTTGGGAACCGGATTAAAGTAGGTAAAACATGTGGCATCCCGGGCAGACACCGAAAAGATGATTGTTTCGTTTTTGGGTGTCTGCTCCTCGATACTTTCACACATCACGGCATGGACCAGAATCGGTTGTTCCGATGGTTCTTCAACCGTCCCGGAATCGGCCGCCCAGAGACCCGCAACACCGGTCAAGACAACCCCTAGGATCAGGGCCACAATCCGTGCCATGTGTTCCTCCGATATCCAAAGCTGCTTGTTTTTAAAGTGAAAATATACAACGTCTATGGCGATGGTGCAACGGCTGAATGGTTTCGAAGATATCTTGCTTTTCCTTGGATCAAGAATATATTTGGGTCGGTCGGTGAAATGCCGTTCAGAACAGGATCCGTGATTTCGATGATCTGCAGGCAGGGAGACGTTGTCGTTGGAGAACCGTTTATTCTTGTGTGCCGATCGATGTCAGACGTATAAGGTTGAACAGGGAGCTGGGTATGATGGGAAATCAGGTAAGGACAGCAATGCTTTTAGGGACGATGACCGTTTTCATTCTTTTAATCGGTCAAATGCTGGGCGGCCGCCAGGGTATGTTTTTGGCACTGATTCTGGCCGGGGTCATGAATTTTGGCAGCTACTGGTTCTCAGACAAGATTGTATTGCGCATGTACCGGGCGAAAGAGGTAACTCCAGGGCAGGCCCCGGAGCTTTACGAGATGGTCCACACCTTGTCCCAACACGCCGGGCTGCCGATGCCGAAAGTCTATATCATACCCCAGGAATCCCCGAACGCCTTTGCCACCGGACGAAATCCTGAGCATGCCGTGATTGCCGTGACCGAAGGCTTGCTGCGGATGATGGACCGGGATGAAGTGATGGGCGTCCTGGCCCACGAGCTTGCCCATGTCAAGAACAGGGATATACTCATCGGATCCATTGCCGCCACCATGGCCGGAGCGATCATGTTTCTGGCGTCTATGGCCCGCTGGTCGGCCATTTTCGGAGGGGGCCATGGGAATGATAAGCAAGGCGGCCTTGGAACCATCGGTTTAATCCTCACGTCGATCCTGGCTCCAATTGGTGCCATGATCATTCAGATGGCGATCTCCCGTTCCCGGGAGTACCTGGCCGATAGCACTGGTGCCCGTTTTGCGCAAAATCCGAATGGGCTTGCGCGGGCTCTGGAAAAACTCGGCGCCGACAGTCGAAGAATACCCATGCGTGCTTCGCCGTCTACAGCCCATATGTTTATCGTCAACCCGCTTTCCGGAGGAGGACTGATGAGTCTTTTCTCCAGCCATCCACCCCTGGAGCAGAGAATCGCCCGCTTGCGGGGGGAGCCCCCCCGGGCCGGCACCACAGGACGGGTGGAAGATCGGCGAACAGCTCAAGGGAAGGCCTTCTGGGATAATCTTTCCGGCCCGAAGAATTCATGACATTTTTTCAGTGAGCGGCTGAACAGACATACCGTCGAGGAGTAGTATATGAAAGATGATCGAGGGTTATATTATTATCCCTTTCCCGGCAATCGGCAGGTTCGCATGTACATCCGAGAAGCAGGGGGATCCGTGGAATTTCGGATGTGGACTCAAAAGGACCCGAACATGTGGAAGGAACACGGGTGGGTACCTTATGAAGCGATTCGGGAGGCTGCCGGAATGTATCGGGGTGCCTTTGACCCCGATACGGCGTATGACCTGGATATCGCCAGGACGCTGATCGCCGACAACCGGTAAAACCTATCTCAAAAACGCGTCTAAGGACTCTTTACAGCGTTGCGGATCATTGAAAAATACTCACATACTTCATAATAATAAATTCGGTACCGAATTTATTAAGGGTATCGGGTGACCCTGAGGGAGATTGACCGGGTCGTTTCCCGGTTTCCGCTGCCCCTCGCCAGGATAGCTTGCAACGCTGCGTTGGCGGTTTCGTCCGAGCCGCCGATGGTGACCCACTCTCCCAATGGGAGCGTGATCTGTGTGGACGCTCCGGCAAATCGGATGACACCCTTTGACGAAACGTCCGAAATCCTCGGGGTGATTTCCAGTATCACCTTTTCACCGACGATTCTCGGGTTGACATCCATCCCGGTCTCCACCCGCTTGTAGCGAATACCGTCGCCGCCGCAGCCGCCGTATTTTTGACACAGATCATTCCAGTTTTCCCGGTAGGGGATATCTTTGCCGACGCGCAAGTAACCGGGCGTGCCGGACTGGACTAAAAGAGTATATCCGGAGCTGCGGTCGATTTTTCTTCTCTGCTCATCCAGGGAGATCTGAACACCGTCTTTTGGAGCATCCCCTTTTGAGATTTCCCACCCCTCACCGGAGATTTTTCCTGTCACATTTCCCGCGCGCTCCATCTCTTCGGTGATCTCCCCGAAGCGGACCTCGATCCGGACCTGGGCCGGAGCCTGATCCAGCCGTTGGAGTACGGCCCGGATGTTCTGTATGGCCTCCGGCGAATCCACTACTACCAGAGAGTTGGTCCTGTAGTCCGGTGTGACCTTTCCCTGGGGCGAGAGGAGATTTCTCACGACCGGGAGGATATCTTCCACCCACCGGTACCGGATCTGTATCACCTCGACTTCCAGCGCTGCCGGCTGGTGGGCAGGGGGCGCCGCCCAGCAAAACAGCAGTGTCATGGTCAGGCACAATATGTTTATTCTGTTTGACATAAGTTCAAATTTCTATTTATAATTCAGGCGCTTAATGGGCACCTAAGTAACACGCTTTGGAGGCTAAGGTCAATTGGACAACACGACGCAGGAATTGACGAACGACAGATGGGTCTGGGTCATTGTACAGGATCCCGGGAAAAGCGAACAAATTGTCGGTCTTCAAGAGAAGAAAACGGATGTCTCATTCATTCCATTCTTTCTCGAAAAAGAGATCGCGCTCGAGTGTTCCGTGAATATGCCGAGAGAGCCCGGTAACAAATACGAAGTGCAAGCCATATTCTACGGCGAATTGGTGGATACATCGGCAAAAAACGATTTTCTTCTTTATCTTTTAGATGCCGAGGGCGTTGTTCTCAAGAAGATCCACCCGAAACCGAATGCCCCGGAGATAACCGGATAGATTCGATGATGACGGCTCTTTGAATGCGTTCAGGGCCGAGTCGGGAAGATCCGGTGGTGATCCGGTCCGGGGGGAAAGGAATAGGCTCATGGCGCTCTACCTGGTGCAACACGGCAAATGCCTGACAAAGGATGTCGATCCGGAAAAAGGCCTCTCCCAGGAGGGCATTGCCGAAGTTCGACGGATTGCCGAAGTAGCCAAGGGCTACAACATAAAACCTGCTGCCATCGGTCATTCAGGTAAGAAACGGGCACGGCAGACCGCTGAAATTTTTTCAGAAGCACTGGCTCCCCCCGAGGCCCTGCGGCAGGTGGAGGGCATCAAGCCGTTGGATGATGTGACCATCTTTGCCAGCGAACTGGAGGCCGGGCGCACGGTTATGCTGGTTGGGCATCTACCGTTCATGGAACGACTGTGCTCATTTTTGATTACCGGGAGCATCGAGCCACCCGTGTTTAAATTTCAAAACGGCGGGATCGTCTGTTTGGAAAGATTTCCGGAAAACGGCAATTGGGCCATCCAGTGGACGTTGATGCCGAATATCTCATGAATCGCCTGATGAGTAGACAAAACCCACGGTTTTGGATAAACTCTAACGGTACTGACTACCCTATTAACGCATCAGGAGGCCGGAGATGAGCGACATACGCATGGCGGATGGGTCTATCAATTTTAACGGGGAGTGGCTGACCGCCGAAGATATAAAGGGTAAAATCAAAGAAAAAATGGATTCCGGCGATATGCGATTCGCCGATATGGCGGCGGCACTGCAAGAACTCAACGAGGCGCTGGAAAACGCCCATACCCTGGAAGTAAAGATCGTTCTAACCAAGGCCGAACATGACAAACTAAGGGCCATGGGTGGAGAAGACGATAGTGCCAGCGTCAGAAAAGCCATCCGGGCATTTGTCGGCAGTGTAACGCCGAAGGCGGAAGCAACAGCCACCGCGGCGGCAAAACCGATGGCGGAAAAGCCTGCTCCAACAGAAGATACCATCCCGTGTACCAAGTGCAAGACGCCGATACCGATACCCACCAGCGAACGGCCAATCGAACTTGAATGCGAGTTTTGCGGGACCAGCGTTCTTCTTCCTGCCGAGACAGCTCCGGCCGCCGAGGCGGCCCCACCTGACGAGGCGGCTCCACCTGCTGAAACGACCCCGCCTGCCGGGTCGGAGGCAGAGCCTGCAGCCCAGGAAGATACAAGCGGACCCAAACGGACGGATCATTTTATCGGCTGATGCGGGTCAGCCGGAGCACCGCCATTTCTTCATACCGTTCATGCGTCATTCAACCGAATTATAAAGGCCCGGTCGATATGGCCGGGCCTTTCTTTCTCGATTCCGATACCGATAGCGATTCCGATACCGAACAGGCCCATATCCGGACCCCGGGCCTTGGGTGTGGTTTCGGAACGGAATTCTGACAACCGCTATAGCAGCGGCGGTAGGGGACATGGCGGCGTTGTGGAACCTTTGGATCACACGATCGTGGTTTCCGCCTCCTGGGTTTTCGAACACTTTGGGCACAGACCCGTAAATTCCAGGCGATGGCCAATGATGGTGTACACCGTCGATCCATACAGCTCATCCTCGAGCTTCTGCATGGGGGCGACAGGAGCATTGTCGACACGGCCGCAACGCATGCACCGGATGTGGTAATGCCCCTTTGGGTTGCCGTCGAACCGGCTGATACTGCCGCTCAATTCAAGCTTCTGGATTTCATCCAACTCCACCAGGACTTCCAGATTTCTGTAGACGGTCCCTAAACTGATGCGGGGAAGCTGTTTGCGGACCCTTTCATAAATCTCATCGGCGGTCAGGTGTTGATCGGTATCCCGGCGAACTTCCTCGAGGATTACCGACCTCTGCTGGGTCATACGGTGTTTCGGTTTGTTATACACGATAGGCCTCGGATTGTTATCAGTAACCATTCTTGTTAACAACCGGCGCGCCTAATGTCAAACACTGCTTGCGCGAAAATTATCTTATCCCAAACCTTGCAACATATGGGATACGTTTTCAGCGAAAAATGCTATGAAAGGGCGTATGGGCGGCTTTCCGGAGTATGCAAACTATGACGGCCTTGGTTTGGCGCTGCTTGTCCGGCAGGGAAACGTCACTCCGGCTGAGCTGTGTGAAGCGGCCATCGGTCGGATTGAGCGGATCAATCCGTATATCAACGCGGTTGTTACCACCATGTTCGATCAGGGCCGCCAAAGCGTGTCCAGCATACCTGCCGGCGCTCCATTTGCCGGCGTTCCTTTTTTGCTCAAGGACCAGATTCAGGCGTATTCCGGCGTGCCGTTAAGTGACGGCTGCAAGGCCTTGAAGGATTATGTCCCCGCATTCGACAGCGAGATGGTTGTCCGCTTCAAAAACGCCGGTGTCGTGATTCTGGGAAAGACCAACCTGCCGGAGTTCGGCCTGTTGGGGATTACCGAACCTGTTGTTTTCGGCGCCTGTCGAAATCCATGGAATCTGGATTACACGCCCGGCGGATCCAGTGGGGGTTCCGCCGCGGCCGTCGCAGCGGGTTTGGTTCCCCTGGCGAGCGGAAATGATGGCGGCGGGTCCCTGCGTATTCCCGCGGCCTACTGCGGATTGTTCGGTATGAAGCCCACCCGCGGACGAAATCCCACCGGACCTGTTCACGGTCGAATCTGGCAGGGAGCGGTACAGGAGCACGTGATCAGTCGATCGGTTCGAGACAGCGCCGCCATGCTCGACGCTACCCGGGGCCCGGATACCGGCGCTACCGATGATATCCGGCCACCGGAACGCAAGTATCTGGAAGAAGTGGAACGGGAGCCGGGTCGTTTGAGAATCGCCATGAATACCCGCTCTCCGATCGGTACTCGCGTCGACCCGGAATGCCGACGAACCGTGGCGGAAACGGCTCACGTGCTGGAGGGACTCGGCCATGTCGTCGAGGACGCTGAACCTCGGATCGACGGCAGACAAATGGCCCGGAGCTACATCACATCGTATTTCGCTGAGGTGGCGGCAAAGTTGAAAGAAATGGAAGCCCTCGTGAAACGAAGAATCAACCGGGCGGACGTGGAACCCGCAACCTGGACCCTCGGGTTGATCGGTCGAACGATCTCTGCGGGTCGGTATGCCGCGGCGCTTCATTGTTGGGATGCGGCCGCGCGGGAAATGGGACGCTTCTTTTTAACGTACGATCTGTATCTGACGCCGACGACCGCGGAACCTCCGGCCAGGATCGGTGAACTTGATCTCAAACCGGTCGAGGCGTTGATGTTACACACGGTGAACGCGTTAGGCCTTGGCTGGTTCATAAAGAGGACCCGTATGATTGATCAGTTGGCGGAACGCAGCCTCGCGCGTACCCCGTTCACACAGCTTGCCAATCTGTGCGGCCTTCCGGCCATGTCCGTTCCGATGCACTGGACCTCGGATGGGCTGCCCTGTGGCGCCCAGTTTGTCGCCCCCCTCGGAGACGAAGCCACCCTGTTTCGATTGGCCGGTCAACTGGAGAAGGCCCGGCCATGGTTCGACAAACGACCGCACCTGGTTATTCCTTGAAACGGAACATCGGGCTTCTCGGCGGTGCCTCCTCGATTCGACAGCCCCGGCGGGAATACTTGAAGCACGCCCCTATAACGCCTCAATTTTTTCTTGACAGCCGGAGGAACCTTTATTATTCAAGAGTGTTCTATTGGTCCCCGGCAGTCCCGCCAGCGGCGGGATTTCAGGTTTGAACCGGCGCCGGGGACAACCATAGAAGCGATTAAACACTTAGATTATTCCTCGGTAGCTCAATCGGCAGAGCGGGTGGCTGTTAACCACTAGGTTGTAGGTTCGAGTCCTACCCGAGGAGCCACAATTTCAATAAAAGCCTTACCGAAATCCGGTAGGGCTTTTTTATTTCAAAAAGATTGAATCGCCCGATTATAACAACAATCGAATATTGAGTTCATCGAGTTGCGCTTTTGAGGCCGCCGCCGGGGCATCGGTAAGCAGGCAGGCGGCCCGCTGGGTCTTGGGAAATGCGATCACATCCCGGATGGAGGATTGCCCACAGAGGAGCATCACCAGCCGGTCGAAGCCAAATGCAATCCCCCCGTGGGGCGGGGCACCGGATTCGAGAGCGGACAGAAGAAAACCAAATTTTTCCTGGTACTCTTTCCGTGGCAGCCCCAGCGCGCTTAACACGCGTTCCTGCAGATCCCGCTGGTGGATACGGATGCTGCCACCGCCGATTTCATTACCGTTGAGCACCAGGTCGTATGCACGGGAACGGACGCGGAGGGGATCTTCTTCCAGGAGATCGTAAGCTTCCTCCAGCGGTGCGGTAAACGGGTGGTGCAGCGCCTGGTATCGTTTTTCAATGGCGTCGTATTCAAGAAGTGGAAATTCGGTGACCCACACAAATTGGAATAGACTGTCGTCGATGAGTTCCAATCGTTTCCCCAGATGATTGCGCAGGTGACCGAGGGCCTCATTGGTGACCTTGGGTGTGTCGGCCACAAAAAAGACAAGGTCGCCGGGCGCCATGTCGATCCGCTCGGTCAGGGCCGTCTTCTCGTCGTCGGTGAAAAATTTGGCGATCGGTGACTGCCAGGAATCCTCCCGTACCTTTATCCAGGCCAACCCTTTGGCTTTGTAGACGGCGGTCAGCTCCGCCAAATCATCGATTTCCTTGCGTGAAAAATCGACGCAGCCCTTGGCATTCAGTGCCTTTACAATACCGCCCTTTTCCACCACCGAGGCGAACACCTTGAATCCGCAGCCTTTGACGATGTCGGAGATGTCTGTCAGTTCCAGACCGAACCGGGTGTCCGGTTTGTCCAGCCCGAACCGGTCAACGGCATCGTCATAGCTGAGCCGCGGGAATGGGGTCGGCAGCTCCCTGCCCAGGAATGGTTTAGACAGTGCTTGCATCATGCCTTCGGCCACGGCCATGACATCGTTTTCCCCGACAAACGACATTTCCAGGTCAATCTGGGTAAATTCCGGCTGCCGGTCTGCCCGCAGGTCTTCATCCCTGAAACAGCGAACGATCTGATAATACCGGTCGAATCCGGAGATCATCAGAAGCTGCTTGAAAAGCTGTGGGGACTGGGGCAGTGCGTAAAACCGGCCTGGATTGACGCGGCTCGGTACCAGGTAGTCCCTGGCGCCTTCCGGGGTGCTTCGTGTCAGGACAGGTGTCTCGACTTCGATAAATCCCAGGCCGTTCAGATGACCCCGCACGATCTGGGCGGCCTGATGCCGGCGTATGATGTTCTGCTGCAATGTCGGTCGCCGAAGATCGATATGGCGGTGGGTCAGACGTACCGTCTCGGATACATCCACACTGTCTTCCACCAGAAACGGCGGGGTGCTGGCCGTGTTAAAGATTTTCAGTTCTGTTACCGTGATCTCGATCTCACCGGTTTTCAGATTGGGATTGGTCATCCCCTCAGGTCGGGGATCCACTTTGCCTCGGACGCCGAGGACAAATTCGTTGCGAATCACATGGGCTTTTTGGTGCACGGCCTCATCGACCAGCGGATTGAACACCACCTGGGTGATCCCTTTCCGGTCCCGCAGATCCACGAAAATAACGCCTCCGTGGTCTCGACGGCGTTGAACCCATCCCATCAGTGTGACTTCCTTACCCACATCCTCCCGGCCCAACTCGCAACAGGAATGGGTGCGTCGCATGTTCCCGAGGTTATCGCTCAAACCGAAGACTCCTTTCCCTTTACTTATCCTCATTCAGCCGTTGAAGCAGTGTGTCGACGATACCATCAAGGGGTATATCCACCTGTTCCTTGGACGTCATGTCCCGTAAAATGGCGGTACCCTGGGACAATTCGCTGTCTCCGACAATCAGTGCATGGCGGGCCCGGTGCCGGCCAGCCTGTTTCATCTGGCTTTTCAGACTCCTGTTTTGATAGTCTACTTCCGCCTGAATGCCCCGGATGCCAAGATCACAGACCCACTCGAAGGCCAGCTTCTGGCTGGCCTCCCCAAGGGCCGCAATGAAAAGGTCGGGTGATTTATAATATCGGCTGCCTTCCAGACCGCAGACATCAACGAGCCGGTCTAATCCGATGGCAAATCCGGTCGCCGGAAGGGACGGCCCGCCGAGCATTTCGATGAGACCATCATAGCGTCCTCCTCCGGCCACGGCACTCTGAGCACCGAGCAATCCGGTCTGCATTTCAAAGGTCGTGCGATTGTAATAGTCGAGTCCCCGGACCAGACGCTCGTCCACCGCATAGGGAATCTCCAACCGGGTCAGGTGTTCCTGGACCGTATCGAAATCCTGCCGGCAGTCATCGCATAACGAGTCGAGAATCGACGGCGCGCCGGTCAGGGCTTCCCGGCAGCGTGGTACCTTGCAATCCAATACCCGGAGGGGGTTTGTGTCTTTCCGTCGACGACAGTCCGCGCACAGGCGATCGGCCACCGTATTCAGGTAGTCTACCAGGACCCTACGGTACCCTCTCCGACATTCCGGGCAGCCCAGTGAGTTGATGTGGGCCTGTGTGTCCGGGACCGCGAGTCTATCGAAAAGGACGTGGAGCAGGTAAATGAGCTGGACATCGGCCAGGGGAGACATCACCCCGAAAATTTCCACATCGATTTGATAAAATTGCCGATAGCGGCCTTTCTGCGGCCGTTCGCGGCGGAACATGGGGCCGACCATGTAAAACTTCCGGACCGGATCCTGGGCGTATAGCTTGTGCTGGATGTAGGAACGGACGATGGATGCCGTGGCTTCCGGGCGAAGGGTAATCAAATCCCCCTTGCGGTCCGGAAAGGTGTACATTTCCTTTTCCACAATGTCGGTGGTGTCACCGATACTGCGGGCAAACAGTTCGGTCTTTTCCATAATGGGGATTCGGATTTCGTGAAATCCAAACGCGCGGAAAAGATCGATGGCCGTCCGTTCAATGTGCTGCCACAGCCCCACATCGCCCGGAAGAATATCTCTGAATCCTCTAATCAGCTGGATCATGGTCTCACGTCATTATAAGGTTCATTATAGCCGAACATGAATTCCGTTCCCGCAACGGGCCAACCCTTCGACAAGCTCAGGACAAACCGGCAAATCCCGCCATGGCGGGACAAACCGGCAAACCGGTTAAATAAACACATAAACTTTTCCTTTTAGTCAGAGGTGTCGAGTTAGTCAACATGTAACCCGAATATTTCATGAAATGACAGGGACCATCCTAGTCGGGGCGTGTTTACTTTATGAAAGATTTCAGATATGCAGGTTCAGGTCAAAACCCTGCCATGGGGAATACGGGGCTGCCGGACATGCCCTCTTCGAAAATGTCATGCCAAGTTCGGGCTCACCGCCAGGAGGTTTCGTATGAGAAAAGCACTGAGCGCGCTGCTGCCGCTGCTCCTGATCACCGTTATGGCGATCGAGGCATCCGCAGGCATCCATATCAAGCTGGGCGTGGTCACCAAACCCGGATCAGCACAGAATATCGTTGCCGACAAGTTCAAAGAGCTGATTGAATCCCGATCCAACGGAAACGTGACGGTTAAGATATTTCATTCCAAGTCCATCGGAAATGAAACCGAAATATTACAGCAAATTCAAATGAACACCATTCAGATGGGCATTATCACCGGTGGCCCGTTTGATACCTTCGACCCGATCGTGCGGGTCATCAATTATCCATTCCTGTTTAAGGATCACGCCCAGGCCGATGCGATACTCGATGGTGCCCTGGGGGCCGAGATTCTGAAAAGCCTGGAGCGGGCCGGGTTCAAGGGGCTCTGTTTTTCTGAAAACGGATTTCGGAATCTTACGAACAACAGGCGGGCAGTGAAACGCCCGGAAGATGTGGAAGGGTTGAAAATCCGGGTGATGGCGTCGGCGATGCACAAAACCATCTGGCAACAGCTCGGGGCCAATCCCACCCCCATGCCCTGGCCGATCTATACCGAACTGGAGCAGGGTGTGATCGACGGACAGGAAAACCCCCTGTGGGTCATGGAGGTTTACAAATTCTATGAAATTCAAGACCATATGACCCTGACCCGGCATGTCTATTCGCCCCACATCGACGTGGCATCCCTGCTGTGGTGGAACACCCTTGATCCGGCCACCCATGAATTGATCCGGTCCACGATCTACGAAGCGGCCGTCTATCAGCGGAAACTCAACCGGGAGAAAAACAGCGCCCGACTCGCATTTCTCAAGGATCAGGGGATGCGGGTCGTGGAAACACCGGAAATCAATGCCTTTCGGGCCAAAGTGGCGGGTATCAAGGATACGGATATTTATCAAGACCCGCGGGTTCGAGACCTGCTGATAAGGGTACTCGAGGCGACGCAGTAAGATCGGATTATCGCCATTCTCATGACATGAATTCATTTCTCGATCGCGCCAGCGACCGTATCAACAGGGGGGTTGAATACACCCTGTTCGGCCTGGGCTTGGCCATGGCTCTGACAGTGGCGACCCAGGTGTTCTTCCGTTACGTGTTGAACCAATCCCTCTTCTGGTCCGAGGAACTCGCCAGGTTCATGCTGGTCTGGCTGACATTCCTCGGAACATCGGTCGCGTACAAGCGTCAAGCCCACCCCGGTGTCGACATTCTGACACGCCGGCTTGCGCCAACCCTGCGAAAATTTGTGACCATCGCTACCCATCTGCTGTCCCTGGGCTTTTTTCTCATCATGGTTGTGTACGGCATTCAGTTCGCTCACTTTGTCCGTTTCCAGATATCTCCAGCCCTAACCCTGCCAAAATGGATTATTTTGTCCATCATACCCATCTGTGGAACCATTCTGTGTGTGCATGGCGTGACTTTTCTTGCGGCCGAATTCAGAAGGACATCCCGTGACGGTTGAGGCGCTGATCATATCGCTCGTTGTCCTGTTTTTGTTCCATGCCCCGATTGCGATTGCCATCGGGGTCGCATCGGTCATCGGCATACTGGTCCAAGGCGATTTTCCGCTGATGATGGTGGCCCAGCGGATGTTTGGCGGGACGGACTCATTTCATTTGATGGCGGTCCCGTTGTTCATGTTCACCGGCGTGATTATGGAGGCCGGGGGGATCAGCAAGCGTATCATTGATTTTGCTAACACCCTTGTGGGCTGGCTGCCCGGCGGGCTGGCCGCGGTGACGATTGTTTCAGCCATGTTTTTTGCTGGAATTTCCGGATCCGCAGCAGCGGATACCGCCGCCGTCGGCGCCATTCTGATTCCGGCGATGAAAAAGTCCGGCTACGCATCTGATTTTGCTGCGGCGGTGCAAGCCTCCGGCGGCTCTATCGGTGTGATCATTCCACCGTCGATCCCTATGATTATTTTTGGATTCCTCACCGGGGCGTCTATCGGCAAGCTGTTTGCCGCCGGCATCCTTCCGGGGATTCTGATCGGGATCTCCCTCATTGCCGTGGCCACCTTCACCTCCCGACGGGAGGGTTATGCCGCCACCCAGCCGTTCGCATTGGGCCGCGTCTGGCAGGCCTTCCGTCGAGCCATTCTGGCTCTCGGAACGCCGGTCATCATTCTGGGCGGTATTTTAATGGGAATTTTCACCGCTACGGAATCGGCGGCGGTGGCTGTGATCTATGCGCTTGTTCTGGGAATAGTTGTTTACCGCCAGATAACACCAAAACATCTGGTATCCATATTCATCGAAGGTTCGGTAACATCGGCCATTGTCATGTTCATCATTGCCACGGCATCCATTTTCAGCTGGATTGCCGCCATCGAAGATCTTCCAGGGCAAATGGCCGGAGCTCTCCTCGGTCTGACGCAGCATCCGGTAGTCCTCCTGTTGCTGATCAATGCCGTATTGCTGATCGCCGGGACTTTTATTGAAACCACAGCCGCCCTGATTCTTCTGGTGCCGCTGATCAGCGCGATGCTGCCATCGCTCGGAATCGACCTGATTCATCTCGGCGCAATCGTTGTCACCAACCTTGCCATCGGTATGCTGACCCCGCCGATGGGCATCTGCCTGATTGTCTCCAGTGCCATTTCCGGGGACGGCATCGGTGCGGTGAGCCGCAGGATATGGCCGTTTTTGCTGGTGCTGCTGGCGGATCTGTTTATCATTACGTTTTATCCCCCGCTGACGATGTGGCTGGCAACTATGGTCGGTAGATAGGCTCTCCTTTCTGGGATATTTACAAGAACGGGTCAGGAAGAAATTCCGAAGACATGACGCAGACCGGTTTCAGGTTTCGGGTGTCAGCTGTCAGATATCAGACATCGGATGTCAGATGTGAGAATACGGGCCATCAGCCCATTACTCCATTACGCCACAATTCCGTGTTTCAACCGGCCAACCGGCCAACCGGCAAACCGGCCAACGGGCAAACCGGCAAACGGGCAAACCGGCCCACCGATCTATATTTCGTAAATTTCCAGCGGATCGTCGGCGAGTTTTGCGTTGGCAGCAGTCAACCGTTCCTCGCTTGAGATCACCGCTACGGCGTGATTGGTCGATGACGGGGAGAAATGGGTTTTGGCGACGTCCAGCGCGCGTTCCCGGGACAGGGACAGCAGGTTCTGCTTGAACCGGAGGCGGTCGCCATCGGTCAGGGAAATGATGCTGCGATAAAACGCCTTTCTGGCTGCGGGACCGGGCGGGTCGGGTTTGTCGATGTCGGAACACACCTGAAGAACGGCTTCTTTGATATCCTCGTTGGATATGACCCCGGAAGTAATAAAATCGGAGGCGCGACGGTATACTTCGAGTGTCCGGACGATATGGGGATCCCGGTAGGATGCCGGACAGAAGGTGCCATCCTCGGGACTGTAGCTCGCAAAGCCACCATAGGCGCCGCCCTTCTCCCGTATTTCCCGGTGCAGAAAGAGCGAGCGCAGAATTTTGCTGATGACCGACAGCGAGGGGGCGTCGGGGTGATCCATACGGACGGTCGGAAACGCTTCCGCCACAAAAGAGACAGCAGAGGACGTACCCCAGCCCTCTCTGGATCGCCTGTCGGTCCGATCGATCTTTGGGAGTGCGAAGCCTCCGTTTTCCAGAGGCGATAGGGTGTCATAGAGTTTGGATACCGGGGGCAGAACCTTGGATAACGCCGCGTCGGCCCCGATGACGGCCGCGCGAATGTTATTGCGAAAGACAATCCGCTGCCGAATCGCGGCCAGGCGATCCGATATGGTGCTAAGATGGGACCCGTTCAGGGTCTCGGTCATCTCCTTAATGTGCTTGAGCTGATGCACGCCCGACCATAATTCGTTCAAGGCCATGGCGTCGGAAAAATTCCTCGAGGCCAGGGACATTGCCAGCCGGTGGCCATTGTGGATCACCATGGACTCCAGCCCGGCCCGGTATTCCATGAGAAGATGCTGCAGTCTTTCAAGATCGGTGAAAGCCACGTCCAGGATCAGCTCCGACAGGAGGTCCATCATGGGGTCCGTATTCCGCTCGAGGCATTTCCCGTTGAATGCCAAAAACGGAAGGCATTGGGCCGTCTGCCCGAAGGGGGTGCGTGCCGCCGCCGACAAACCGATGCCGCCGGTGTAACGATCGATGTCACGGGACACCTCGACATAGGATTTTGTGACGGTGCCGATTTTGGGAAACGCAAAACAGAAAAACGGGACCCATGGGATCAGTACCGGATCCAGGTGGCCGGTACCGATGGCCGCTGTAAAATAGACGATCCCCCCCGTGGACTGCTCGTAAGTAAAGACCGGAACCTCGGCCGGTTCGGCCGTTGGCGAAACGCAGTGAACCGTAGGCGGGACATCGGCCAGGTCCAGGGTCGGCAGAACGGACACATCTTCCGGTGTTTCCTGGATCCGTTTCAGGACGATGGTATCATCCTGTATGTGATGGATCGCATCGTTGTCGAGATGGGCCGCGATGTGCGCCAGTTCGTTTTGGGTTTCGGTTGTCTTTCTGTCCTCTTCCTCCAGGTCGGGAACCAGAGAAAAGCGGACATGGTGCGGGTTCTCCAGCAGGAATTGTTTAAGCTGCGATTCTAAAAACGGGCCTTTCACCATTTCTTCGCGAATCCGGTTCAAGTCCGTGTCGACATCGAGGATTCTATAGGGATCTGCACCATGCATCCAGCCGCCGGCAACCGTCAGCAACAGCTTCAATCCATACGGATAGGGATGGTTGGTTTTTTCCTTCAGATGGAACTCGATCTGGTGAAACGCCGATTCGATCAGCTCCGATGGGATGCCATGGCGGGCCAGGTCTTCCAGGACCCCGAAGACCAGTTCTTCCACGGCCGCTCCGGATTCGGCCCCCACATCTTTCAGGCCGGCAGTAAACATCGTATCACGGTACTCATCACTATACCCGGTACCGTCGCTCAGGGCCGAGCCGAGTCCGGATTCGATCAGGGCTTTCCGCAGGGGCGATGCGGCGTTCCCCAGCAAGATCTGCTCGAGGAGCGTCATGACCAGCACATTGCGCGTATCCTGAATATCGGCCGCCAACCAGGCCACACAGGCTTGAAACTTATGGGCGGGATCCTCGCTGCGGCTCAAGGGATAGGTGTACTCCACCGATCGTGGAGACGCCCATCGTGGCTGCGGATCCACTTCCGTTCCGGGATCGATCCGATTGAATTGCGACAGAATTTTCTCATCGATGACCTCTAAATGCGCCGCAAGGGGAAGATTGCCGTAAGTATAGAAAAATGAGTTGCTCGGATGATAATGGTGACGATGAAATTGTATCAGATCATCATAGGTCAGCCGGGGAATGACGGCGGGATCCCCACCTGAATTGAACCGATAGGTGCTCGATGGAAACAACGCGTTCAGCAATGAGCGGATCATCACCTGGTCCGGAGACGACATGGCCCCCTTCATCTCGTTGTAGACCACCCCTTTGTAAGTCAAATCCCGGGGGGTGCCATTTGGGGAGATGGTGTCGAATTCCATCCGGTGCCCCTCCTGCTTGAAACTGAGTTCGTCAAGCCGGGGATGGAAAACGGCATCCAGGTACACATCCATGAGGTTGTAGTAGTCCCGTTGATTCTGGGTTGAAAACGGGTACATCGTCCAGTCCGATGCGGTAAACGCATTCATGAACGTGCTCAGACTCCGTTTGAGCATGGAAAAGAACGGGTCTCTGACAGGATATTTATGTGACCCGCAAAGAACCGTATGCTCCAGGATGTGCGCGACACCTGTTGAGTTTTCCGGCACGGTCTTAAACGCCACACTGAAGCAATTATCCGTGTCCGAACAACCGAGGTGGATATGCCTGGCGCCCGTGTTGATATGCGACAGTTCGTAAAAGGTGAGATCGATGGCGGGCAATGATTGCACTCGCTGGACCTGGTACCCGGAAACGGTCTGGCCAGGCGTGACGTGCCGATTAATCGGATCGGATAAAGATGACATGGTTGGGCCTGCTCATTTTTTAGGATCATCTCCCGATTCGTTGCGGTTTTTTGATGCAGGACAGCACTTTACCGCTCCTCCGTCAGGGTGATCCCAGAGGGTTCAAGGGGTCAAAGGTTCCATTCAGTAAATTTATGGAAAACGGTTACGCGACCCCTCGATTTTTCGATTCTTGCCTCTAACTATTTTGGAGAAAGGCTTTAGATCGCGATAGGTTCCCGGAAGGGCCCGAGCCCCACCGATATTCCCAAAGGTAGGAATTAGCAGAGAGTAAAGGGGTGCTGCGTCCCGGATCAGACAGCAATATAAACGCCTCGGCTCTTCCTTTTGATTTTTCCGAGTTTATTGAGGCGGAAGATAATGTTGCGAAGCTTTTTTTCTCCAAAGCCGGTTTTTGATTGTATATCCGAGAAACTGGCCCCCTGCTTGAAACGCCTGATCGTCAACAGCACCATATCGGAAGCCGTCAAGGCCCCTTTTCCTTTGGCGCCGGACGATTTCCGCCCTCCCCGTCGCGCGGAGGGTCCCTGCGAGGCTGTGATCAACATTTCAAGCCGTTCCATCTTGGCCATCAGTCGATCGACATCTCGCTTCGTCGGGATCTCATACTGAATCATGAAAAACTTGACCATTGCATCGAAGCTGACCTGTTTTCCACGTTTTTTTACCATTGTTTTCTCCTTGTCATAAACTCAAAGACTATTTTTTTGTCTATCAACTGGAAAATAAGGGACTCCTCTGCCAAAGTCAAGAAACCAAATCAGTGGATTGTTGCCAACCAATACGAGGCATCAGCGTTGCAAAGCACCTGAAATCATGCTAGAGATCTCGCCACGCTGAAGGCGGCCGATTTCACTGACACACGCGTTTCCATCCCGGTCATTGCATGCAACACTCCGGACATGGGTATCTTCCAATTACTCGGCGCTGCTGAATGAAACAGCGTTGGCAATCCCGCTTGCGGGGCGGTGATGAGTCAGGGTCCACGGGGTCGCGTGAAATGCTAAAAGCGCTGATGAAACGCCTGCCAAACAAACCCATGGCGCCCTTTATCCATGCCGTGAGGCCGGCACGCCGTAAAACGCCTTAGCCCGCGGATTTGGAGATAAACCTTTTTCCCAGGTAAACGATGACGTCGCCCAAGGTGCTACTGACCGCCTGGCAGTTGCGAGCCAAAAAGCGCTACGGCCAGAATTTCCTGCGCCACCCGTCCACAGCCGAGCAACTGGTGGGTCTTGTCCGGGTGACGCCGGAAGACGTGGTTCTGGAAATTGGTGCCGGTCTTGGGGCGTTAACCATACCCCTGGCCCGATCTGCCAGAAAGGTCGTTGCCGTGGAGAGGGATCCAGATCTGGCGGGTTTGCTGAAAACAGAACTGCTGGCTGCCGGCACGGCGGAAGTTGTCATACTTCAGCAAAACATCCTGGACGTCGACGTATCCAAGATCGCCAGTTCAGAAGGGCAGCCGCTGATCGTCGTGGGCAATTTGCCCTATAATATTTCTTCCCAAATTCTAATCCGCTTGGTGGCAGAAAGAAATTCGATTTCCAGAGCGGTTCTCATGTTTCAAAAAGAACTGGCCGATCGGATTTGTGCCGGCCCCGGTGGAAAGACATACGGCCGGTTGTCGGTATTAATCCAATACTGTGCGCAAATCGAAAAAATACTCCAGGTCAAGGCCGCCGATTTCTTTCCGAAACCAAAAGTCGATGCTACGGTTCTTAGGCTGACCTTCCTGCACACACCGGAATTCCCTGCCGGTGATGAAACATTTTTCTTCAAAGTGGTGCAGGCGGCATTCAGCCAGCGGCGAAAGATGTTGAAAAACGCCCTTTCCGGCAGTTTTCTCAAGGTGGGTGCCACCCTTGCCCGAAACGCCTTGGCCGATGCCGACATCGACCCTTCCCGCCGGGCGGAGACCCTGTCGGTCCAGGAATTTGTTCGCCTGAGCGATCACCTGCAGTCATTACTACCCCGAAATCAGAAAGACGGTTTGAGATAGAAAAACGGCCCACCGCCCGAATGCCGATTGTGGGGCGGGCATTGAGGGTTCGGAATTCATAAGGACTTGACTTTTATCGAGAAAAGTCTATTATTAGCGCGACATTGGAAAACTGCGCGTCGAATTTCGAAGGGTTGCAACGCTTAGCGGGGGGGGGTATGGAGCAAAAATATGTCGTTGAGCTGGACAAAGCACAGAACCGGTTAATGATCCGAGAGTATGCCGCTCTTGAAAAGGAGATCTTCTCTCTTCTTTATGAAGAAACGTATGATATCGCAGAAATTGAAGCCGCCATCGAAGATGGAGAGAAAGCTGTTATGGATGTCCTCCGAACGCCGACACTCTATCCCGTCCGTCTCAATGCACAGCAACTGACCCGATGTGTTCTGGACCTTTTTCAGGCCGACAATCCCCAGCCGACGGAGATTTTTGTCGACGAAAAGGATCTTCTCGGGCAGCAGGAAGAGGATATGAACGACAGGCCGGGGAAACCCACCGAAAATAAAACCGAAGACCTCGACAAGATCATCGGTGACGATGAAGGTGACAAAAAAGCCAAAAAATCGAAACGCCAGATACAACCGACCTAGCCCGGGCAATGGACCCATTAAAAGCCGGCCGTTGAACCGACCTGCTGGGTTGTCCCGCCCGAACAGGGCATGAAAACGTTTCAGCCCATCCCGGCCACCGAAACCGTCCGATCCCCCAGCATGTTCACATAGCTTCCCATTTCGTTGTCATACCAGCCGTAAATCACGGCCTGGGTGACCGGTACCTGAACTGTTCGATTCGGCAATGATGCGACGACCTTTGCATCGATGCCCGGTACGTGTTCCAGATTCAGGCTGACCTCAGCGGTGCGTGTGTGGGTTTCGTGCCCTTCGATGATGGCAGCAGCTTTTGGCAGGCCGATAATGTCTCCGGAAACGTTCTGCTTGTCGCTATAGTGCAGATAACCGTTCGAATCCTCTTTGGCCGCCCGGTAATATACCCCGTTTATCATCTCTCGCCGAATCGGTTCGCCCGTAAGCTCTTCGTGCAGATTGACCACAAGAATGATGAGCGAGCCGGAGCTTGTCGGGATGCGGACCGATTCGGCGATAAACCCGATATGTTCCATCTCCGGTATGACCAGTCGCAATGCCTTCGCCGCGCCAGTGGTCGTAAGAATGATATTATTCATAATGCTGCGGTTTTTCCGCAGGTCCGTTTTCCCGTTCTTGGGCAATCGGTCCAGAACCGCCTGGGATCCTGTCGCCGCGTGAACCGTGGCCATGGATGCGGAGAGAATCTTGCTGGGACCAAAATGGTTCAGCAGAGGTTTGATCATGTGAGCAAGGCATGTGGTTGTGCAGGAGGCATTTGAAATGATCCGGTGCTTTCGCGGATCGAAATCCGTTTCGTTAATCCCCATGACGGTGGTGACGGCATCATCCGGCATGGCATGCCCGGTGTCGTTTATTTTGAACGGGGCCGATACGATCACTTTTTCTGCCCCCGCCAACAGGTGGCCCCGCAACGACCCCTTGCCGTGGTCGTCCGAAAGCGCCGGATCGAGGAATTGGCCGGTGGTGTCCACGACCAATCGGACGTCGTGGGTTTTCCAGTCGATCTCTGCCGGATTACGTGCGGTCCGTAAGAAACGAACGGGAATGCGGTCGATAACGATCGTTTCGGTTTCTTCGTTGATGTCCCCGATTACCCCTTCAGAGCGGCATCCGTGCAGGTACTGCTGCAGGCGGCCGTAGGTGGAGTCCCGCTCAAGGTAGTGGGCAATATCTGCCAAGGAGTTGCCGGCGTGACGCCCGATATTCATCACAAGGCTGTCGAACGCTTTTCTGGAGACGTGGTGCCACACGGTTAGTTTTCCGATCCGTCCAAGACCGTTGATACCCAAAACCTTGGAATTCTCAATTCCCATAAGCTTCCCTCCTTCCGATCATATCACGCATACCGGCCGGCGCTTCTTACCGAAATCAGGACGGTCTTCAATGGGCGCCGCACGTCCGGGTTATCCCGCATGGATCGGAATCAATCCGTGGTACACGGACCCTTCCTGGCCGTCGATGCTGATAAATGCTTCAGATCTTAGCTGAATCTGATGAAACTGCACGATTTTCTCTTTTTCGTTGCAGATCATGTCGCCACAGCCGACCACACATGTTTTCCCCAGTCTGTGGGCGACGACAGCCGCATGGGAGGTCAACCCTCCCCGTGCGGTGAGCAGGCCGTCGGCGGCAAAAATTTCCCGGATATCATCCGGCACGGTATCCGACCGGACCAGGATCAATGGCCGATTCGGTTCGATGGATCGCCACTTGTCAATTTCTTCGAGACTGAAGACCACCCGTCCACTCATGGCCCCGCCGCTGACACCGATCCCATGGGATAGAAGACGGGTTTTTGCCGGAAGGTCGAATGTCAGCACCTGCTTCCGTTCCCGCATCGCCATGTCGCGCGTCTGGAGCATGAACAGATCCCTGTTTGACGGCCCTTCAAAGGTAAATTCCATCTCCTGCGGACTCCAGCCCTTTTCGTAAATCAACTCGTTTGCGCAGTTTTTCAAGGCCCTATAGATTTTAGGAAAATGGGTTTCCAGGGTGATATCCGTATCCCTCATTTCCTTGCTCTGCTGGGTGAGAGAAATGGGCAACGTTTTGACCAGGCCGGAAACGACATCTTCACCCTGATTGTGAATGGTAAAATCACCCCAAAGACGCAGCGTGTCTTCAGACCATCTGGGGTTGTGGGTGAATACCACCCCGGCACCCGAATTTTCCGACAGATTGCCGTAAACCATTGACTGGATGGTGACCGCCGTTCCCCAATCCTCCGAAATGCTCATGATTTTCCGGTAGGCTTTGGCCCGCTCCGAGTCCCATGACGCGAACACCTTGCGGATGATCAAATGGAGCTGGGCCATGGGATCCTCTTCAATCCGGTGTCCGGCGCTTTTGACCAGATTCTTGTAAGCCAGGGCAACCTCCTGCATCTGATCGCCTGTAAAATCCTTTTTGAACGATTTTCCCCATCGGGCTTTATAATCGTGCATGATGGCATCAAAATCGTCCCGGGCCAGACCGAACGACATGCCGTAGCATTGGAGGAACCGGCGGTAATTGTCCCAGGCAAACCAGGGATTTCCAGAACGGCTCGCCAGACCGGCGGCGATCTCCTCATTCATACCCACATCCAGAACCGTGTCCATCATGCCCGGTTGGGAGATCGTGCTGCCGCTTCGAACCGAGAATAACAGGGGATTTGCCGGATCGCCGAAAACCTTTCCGGTCTGGGTTTCGATTTCGGTGATACGTCGACGCACCTGCTCCTGTAATCGCTGCTCGGCCGGTGCATAACTTTCGATGATGTCCAGAAATCGGAAGACTTCCGTCGTAATGATGAAACCCGGTGGGACCCGTATGCCATAATTCTTGAGCCGCATGATGTTGAGCCCCTTGTTGCCTAAATAAATGATCCCGCCCATGCGACTGCCGGCATCATCGAGGCGAGACATGGTGTTCTGGGGGTCGTATAGAAGGAGTCGGTGAAGCTTGTCTTTGGGCAGTTTTGCGGCCTGGTGATACAAGGTTTTTAGAATTCTGCTGAGGAACAGATCCATCTGCTGCAGTCCAAGGGACATGGCAATCTGATCCCGGAAAAAGATTTCCGACGCCCGATGCTGGAGCTTTTCCCGGTCGACAATGCCGGAATCCCTGGGAAGATATTTCGATTTGATTTGATCCACCGGTGTGCGGGCCAGAATCCGGGACAGATTCTCCTCGTGAATATTATTAAAATGATCGTTGATGATATTCCGGACCGCCCCGGCAAAACCTTTAAAAATGTCCAGGTATTGTGTGACGGTAAACCCCTCGACCTCCAGGGAATGGGCCAGAAGATCGAGTTGAAGCCCGATTTCCAGCGAGGTGATCCCATCCAGCCGCAGGGCCTTGTCGAACAGGCGAAGTCGGGCGTAGATCTGATAAATGCTGGCTTTGGTGATCAGACTCAGATCGATGTTCTCGATGAGCTCTTCGAGAAGCACATTGACCAGGGATTCCACGCGAAAGGTCAGCCCCAGCGCGTCAAACTTCATCTCGTGATAGCTTCCGTACATGGACGGAATATCCACTGTGAAGTGACGCTTTTTGTAAATGTCTTCTCTGATTTCATATTCCTCGGGTGACAGAATCAGGTTTTTCAGCGTGTCGAGAAAATCAAGGAGCATGAACAGCTTTTTTTTCAGATCCGGCTGGGCCAGGGCCTGTTCGAGTCGATCCAGATAGGGAAAGCCTTCTGCTTTGAGCTGACCGATATAGTTGGCGATTTCCGTAAAACCGATGTGATATTTTTGATAGAGCAGTTTGTAGAATTCCGTGGCCAGAAGGGCGCGCCGAATATCGGCGGGGGCGAGGTCCTCGGCCGTATCCGTCAGCAGCAGTGACAGATCCTCGCCTGTTTTATTCAGCAACCCCTGGGGAAGGTCGATGCCGCCTGAGGACAGGGCCTGCATGACCCGGTGAACACCGTCAACATAAGGGCCGTCGCAACCGATCTGGTTGTAAATGATCGGCGGCAGATAGGCCCGGAGGCACCGGTTATCGCGGCTTGCCCAGTAGTTCAGGGTAGCCTCGATGAACGCCAGGACCTGGTTGCTGCTTTCCACGTGGCTTTGTTTGCGCAGGAAATGGATCAACACGTCCTTGCGGTGGGTGATTTCATCGATTTCCGTGGAGATATCCCTGAGTTTTCCTTCGGCACCGATATTGTTGAAATACACGGGAAACAATCGCATCAACTGCTTGGTAAGATTATATACCGGGCTGATATCGCTGTTCAAAAAGCGGGTGATGTCCCGTGGAAACAGGTCGGTGTCTTTGATAAACACGCCGCCCAGGGAGAGGTTGATAATCAGACTCGACAGCAGCCGCGTAGACCACTTGGGATTAATTTCGATCAGTTCCATCCAGGTACGGATATTTGACAGGTGGGCGTTGTTGACCTTTATCTGCCAATCGTCTCCGACACCGCCCACGTTGGGGTGCTGAAAACCGAGCTCGATGACCGAATCGATGAATCCGTTGATCAAATCGATTTCATCGGTTTGATACACGCCTTTCCCGATATTTAAAACACAGTTCAAGGCGGTTGTCGGATACTTCCGTGTCCGCACCATCAGGATGGAAAAGGTTTTTTCCAGCAGCTTGCTGGTGTTCCAGTCTTTTTCGTTCTGGAAGAGCCACGTCAGGGTTCGATTGATATCCCTAAGAGCCTCTTCGTGGATCAGCGAGAGCCCGGAAATGTTCATGATGTGAAACAGGAATAGGACTTTCCACTGGTTCCCCTTACCGGTTGCGGCGCCGGCCTTCAACAGTTGGTGGGGAAGCTCCCGGTAATGATTGACGACATCGTTGTAGTGGGGCAGATCCATCAGTTTACGGGTCAATTCCGGGCTTCCGCTCGGGAATTCTTCAGAGGCGCGTTCCTGCCGTTCCTGCCATCGTCCAATCTGCCCGTGGGAAACGTCGTCAAAAAGCGGTCTGGCGTTTTCCGGGGAACCGATATCCGAAGCTTCCGTGTGAAACCACTCCCACGGATCATCTTCACTAAGCCAGTACTCTGAGGTCGTGCGGTAATACCGCACCAGCATCCGATTTAGCGATTCATAGCTGGAAAACCCTTCCGGAGCCGAGCCGAGAAATGCTTCGGCAAGTGCCGGCAACTGGTAGTAGCTTTTGACAAAAAGAAGAAACGTGGGCTCCGGGTAGTTTGCGATTCGGGTAAAACTGTGATCCAGAACCCGGAAAAACCGGTCAAACTCCGATCCGGCATCCTTGATGATCCGTTGCAGATACAACAACAGGTTGTCGACAGCGTCCACACGGACCTCGGACAGGCTGGTGGCGTCAATGGCCTGGGCGAAAATGTCGACCAGGAGACCGGCGGCCGTCTCGCCTTTTGGATGGGATTTGAGAAGATGGAAATAATTCAGCGAATAGTTTCGGGCCTCTTTGACGATGAACTGCCAATTCTTGTAGGGGTGGGACAGCTCCTTTAGAAAGGTCGTCAGCCCTTCCATAATCCCGAAGTACCGGGACATGGCTTCCTGGAGGACACTGTACTTGGGATCCACATCGACGTCGACGTGATAGTCGGCGATATTGACTTCCAGTGCTTTGGATTTGATCATCGTCCTCTCCTGGAAGAGCACCCCACGGCCCGATCCCCGAAAACCCGGCTTCATTTCGGCACTGTCTGAAATTCGCTTAAAATCGGCGTATTATGTTCAGATTTAATTTAAAAAATAACAAACGCCCCCTCTGTTTACAAGCTGATTCCGACAGCGCGTCACCCGGTCTTCGGAAATATCCTTGTGGATTGAAGATCCTCCGCCCGTGGCGGTGCTCCGCGGAACCCGAACAAGGCACCAACGGATGGGGCAATTCGTATCCTGTCGCTATCCATATATTTTCCCAGACGATCGTTTTGCATGTCGCCCTCTATGTCCTGTTTATCCTGAGCCTGCCGAAGGGTTAGCCCGTTAGCCGGTTGGCCCGTTTGCCCGTGTGTCCTCATGCCTTAGCTGTCCTCTGCCTTGTGTCCTCTGCCATCCGACCTCCGACCTCCGACCCGCCAAAGGCGGGCAAGCCTCTGACTTCAAGCATCCAGCATCCAGTATCGAGAAACCAGAATCCAGCTCTCCAAATCTCATAACCCCTGTATCTTGTATCCTGGATCCTGCATCCCTTTTGCCTACCTGTCCTGCCTGTCCTGAGCGGAGCCGAAGGGAACTCAGTCGAAGGGAGGCTCTCGAAAGGCAGCGAAATGCAGAATCACTATCCACTCTGCGACTTTGCGGTGATAGGTTGATCGTAAACGGAATCGGAACGCAATTCTGGCAATTGCTGTAACGCGAATTGCGTACCGGTTGGGCCGTCTGTAATTCACGGTATCGCCCGGCTATTCTCGGGTGCCGTCGCGATTGCCAAAATAACGTTCCAAGACGGCCTGTGCCCGGCCCGGGAACGGAAAAGGCCCCGCCGGTATCGGGGGGCCTTCTTTATAGATCAGTAAAATCAGGTTTTAGCTCTACACATCGAGCCATGAATCCGAATAGAGGGATTTGCCCAGAATAACGTACACGGTCTTGGCGTAGTCTTGCATTTCCTTGGACAGGCTGCCCATATCCGGATCGTTGCCATCCATGATGCCGGAAATCAGGTCGACGATGTCCTGGCGTTGTCCCTTGGCGATGGCGGCGAGCTGCTCGTCCAGGGGATCGGCGATCACCGAGTACATCCCGTATTTCTGGAGCATGACCATGTACGTCTGATTCAATATGGGCCGCAGGTGTTCCGGCGGTCCGTTGGAAATGTTCGACAGACCGCAGGTGCTTTTGGCACCCGGCGCGATGTCCTGGAGCATCTCCTGGAACGCCATGAGGGCCATGAGCTGGGGCTGCTGGATGTTGACCGGTGTGACAATGCCGTCCACCCAGATTTTCTCGTTGGGGATGCCGGCTTCGTTGGCCGCATAGAGCAGTTCCACCGCCAGAGCGGCGCGTTCGTTCTCGTCCCGGGGCAGGCCATCGGGGCCCCACATCAGGGCCACAAAAGCCGCATTGTGTTCCGCGGCCAGGGGGATCATTTTTTCATAGCGCTCCGGCCGTGCCATGATGGAGTTGACCACCGGCGGGAGCTTGCATACGGGAAGCGCGGCGGCAATCGCATCGATGTTCGAAGTGTCGAGCCACAGGGGTACGTCGTCGACGACCTCCTGAACGGTCTCCACCACCCAGGGCATCAGTTCGTGACCGTCTTTCTTTGCCGGTCCCAGGTTGATGTCAATATAATCCATGCCCTTTTCTTTCTGAAACAGGGCCTCTTCCTGGATCGGCTTGGGGTCGCGCTCCTTGAACGCCCTGCCTATTTTCGTGGCGATGACGTTTAAACTTTCTCCAATCAGTAACATACACCCTCCCTTTTTTCTTATGGATCGAATGGTTCATGTGGGGCAGGACCCCATACCGGATTCGGGATCGGCATGATCATATCCGGCGCCGTAGAACTGGAATTGGTTAGCGGGCCGACCCGAACGGCCGGCCCGCAGGAGTATCCGCTATGTTTATCTGGAGCGAAGAAAACCCGGAATATGGGCTGCTTCGCGGGGGCCGACGGTGATCGTCCACCCCGGAAGCTCTTCCTCCACATCACCGGCAATGGCCGCCGCGTACCCGGGGATGATCACTTCCTGGTGCTTGATCTTGTCGGCGATACCGCATTTTTTGACGAACATGCCGACATCGTCGCCGGCGAACTTGCCGGCCGCCCAGGCGGTCATCACCGACAACCCTTCCGAATCCTTGATCAGAAGGTATGCCGGTACACGGCTCCCCTCGATTTCGCCCGAAACGATGAAATAGGTCAGCGCAAAGTTCGTGGTGACCATGACCGGTGAATTCTCGTCCGGGTTGCCGATTTCGTAGATGCCCTCGGTGACGGTCATGGGCCGCTGCGGATCGGTGAAGATATTGAGTCGTTCCAGAAGCAGCGGGAACAGGGTGTCGCCGGTGAAATCGGACAGTACCACGATGCCGCCGTATTTGGCAATGTACATGCCGGCAATGACGGCCTCCATGTCCAGACTTCCGGTCATCTCGCAGGGGAAGGTGATGGTCGGGAAACCGACCGCCCGATTGCCGTCTTTCAGGGCGGCCCGGCGGACCGCCACCAAGTCCTCCAGGGACTGTTTGATTTCCCGTGAACCCGGATCGAGGACCAGGTCTTTCAGACCCATTTCGGTGAGCTTATCCGTCAGGGCAACGAGTCCTTCCACAGAGTCCGCCTTGACCGCCAGGGGCAGGTCATTGTCCTTGGCAAGCTGTCCGCAGGCTTCCACGTTGGCGTCGGTTGCGGCGTACAGCAGAGGCCGTTTGAACTTGGTGGCATCGACGGCCGCCGTCATGGCGCCGGGGTCATCGGACATCAGGATGAGACCGAATTCCGAGGTTTCCGCAATCTGTTTGGCCCGGGCGGCAAACGCATCGGCGTCGCCGGCGTCTTTCAGCGCAATCAGCTCGGGGCGGAGATTCAGACCGACCCGCTCGAACTGGAGTGCGTTCCAGGCGGTGAGTTTGGCGGCCAGATCCGCTTCCGAGATGTCGGAAGTGACCTGGGCGGCCAGACCCGTCGGGTTGAAGAACGTTTTTTCATGACGATACTGGACGGTTTCTCCGCCGACGGTGAGTTTCCGAACCCCGTTTCCAATCACAACCGGCCGGATCGGTGGCGCGGATGCTTCCGCGAGCTGTTCCCGGGCCTCGTCCGAAACATACGGGCAGGCGTCGAGTTCCGCCTTGCCGGAAGCCAGGTTCATGGCAAAGGCCAGGCACGTGGGCACCCCGCATTCCTTGCAGTTGGTTTTCGGCAGGAGCTTGAAAATCTGAATACCGGTTAATGCCATATTTGTCTCCTTATCGTTATCAGCACATTACTGGATTTTCGATGGGTGAAACCCGCGGGGTGCGGTGTCTCCGGGCCGCACCCCGCAGGCGGTTCGATAACTAACCGATAAGCGGATCCATCTTCAGGGCCGGGTGGTCCTTCTCCTGGAGAAACGGCAGGATCTCTTCTTCGGTAAGACCGACGGTTTCATCCGCGATCCGATCGATCAGATCGGGAACACCGAGCCTCTCACCCGCTTTGAGCAGCCGGTCTCGGATTTCATCCTTCAGGCTTTTCGGCATCCACACCATCCGGAGCAGTCCGCCGTCACCCTTGATGAACTTGCCCTGGGTGATGTTGAACTTGGAATGGCCCACGAATCCCGGCGATGAGGCCCCGCCGCCCATAACGCCGGCCAGGGTGGTGAACTTCATCCCGCAGGGGGTTTCGCCCATGTAGTCCCGGTGGACCGTCATGACGCCGTTGCACGATGGCAGCATGGCCGCGATGCACTCGCAGCAACCGCAGGTGGTCATGGGGTCCTGTACCATGGAATAGAAGTTGTAATGGGTGACGTTGCCCCGGGAGGCCTTGTAGACGAACTCGTTGACGCCCTTCCACTGGCCCAGCACCGGATCGACGCACTCGCCCTTCTCGATGGGCTGGTTGGGCCCGGTGGGGTTGATCTCGAAAGAGGCCTTGCAGTCCATCCAGTTGTAGGCGCCGCACAGGCCCGTCCGTTCCGGGCTGACCGAACACACATGGCTGGGGGCAAAGGACTGGCACAGGGTGCAGGAGTAGTAGATCTCCACATCCTCGTCGGTCATCTTTTCGACCCGCTCGTCGCGCATTTTATACTCGGCCCGGGCGGTCTTGGTCAGCTCGTCCACCTTCTTCTTGTCGGTGATCAGGGTGACCTGGACCTTGTCGAGGATCTTTCCGAAATCCTGGTGGAACTTGGCGTGCAGCACGACACCGATATCTTTCAGGGTAAAGCCCTTTTCGATGGCGGCCTTGCTCACGCGGATCCAGGCGATGTCCCGCTGGCCGATATGCATGATGCCCTGGATGTAGTTGATCAGATGGTGGATCTGCCGTTCGAGGATCGGCTCGAAGTCCGTCTGCATTTCGCGGCCGGCCACCTGCACATAGATACCCAGGGGCATGGTTTCGCCTTCTTTGACATCGGTAATGTCCGGCCCGTCCACCACGACCTTCCCATCTTCGATCTCGTTCATTTCGGCCATCTTGACCAGCTCCGTGGCCTGGGTTTTCCCGCCGCCCATCTGGGCGTAAAGGTCCCCGCCGCGGACCCGCTCACCCTCGTAAGCCGGTCCGAAGGCACAGGGGATTTCGATGGTGGACACCTGGGTCTTGAGCCCCCGGATTTCCACCGACTTCTGGACCATGTCGCTGTGGGCCACATTAGCGACCACATGCTCGTAGGTACAGATACCGGTCGGCAGTACCTCGGGAATGTCGGTGTCGGCGATGGTCGGAAAACCCCAGTTGATGGCACCGGCCGCCGCTGCCGCCCACTCGGCGTTGACATCGCCGAGGGCGTTGACAAAGGCGTAGATCCGGTCCTTGTTGTAGAGCAGCATGCTTTTGTAGTCGCCGGGCTGGACCCCGCCGAACGCCATGGCGGCGCGGTTGGCAAACCCCAGCGCGAATATGGCCCCAGAAATTTCCGGGCCGAAGGGTACGATCCGGGTGTTCCAGCCGATCTGCACGCCGGCTTCCAGAAGCTGTTCCGCTACCGTGGTGCCGTTCTGGTTGGCGGCCAGGAAGATATACAGGCTTCGGCGCTGATATTCTTCCACGATCTCCTTGGCGATTTCCGGGGTGGGCGCAGAGCCGACGATGGCGGCAAATCCCGGGGCCGACCCGTCCACAAACTCCACACCGCGTTTACGGAACACGGTGTCGTCGGCGGCACCCAGCCAGATCTTTCCGGCATCTTCGTCGATCTCTTCTGCGTGCAGGTAGAAATCCGGCTCGTTCAGATATCTCAGGGCCTCTTCGATTTCAAAGGCGAACAGCGCGGCCATGCCGGCGTCCAGCAGGGGCCCCAGATACGGCAGGTGATTGGCGCCCTTGACATGGGGCGGCAGCAGGCCCCTGGCGAAATCCAGGGGCTTTTTGATGTCTTCGAGGGTTTCCACCTTGATTCCGGTCAGGGAGTAAATGACCGGCAGAAAGTAGGCCGTGTTCGGAAACCCGACCTTTGTATCGGCATCGAAGGTCTGCAGGGCTTTTTGGTACTTGCCTTCAACCTTGGAAACGATGTTGTAACCACCCTGAATGGCGGCAAATGCAACTAACCTTGACATACGTTCCTCCTTCTTTGAGGCTGTTTCATGTTATTTTCCGTGACACTTCAAGAAAACCGCTCCGGCTGTTAGGCTTCGAGTCTCTGCCGGTCTTCCATGCTCATGAGGACCCGGTCGCGGGCCTTGTCGATCCCCAGCTCTTTCCGTTTTTTGTCGATGTGGGCGATCATCATGTGGGCATGTTTGATCGGGTCGGCCTCGAAATCCCATTTGCCGCCGTAGAGCTTTTCCATGTCTTTGAACAGATAGTCCTGGAACACCGGCGCGCCGGTGGTCGGGAAATGATACCCGAAGACCGTGTAGACCCCGGAAGAGACAAAATACTGGCCGATGGCGATGGGCTTTTTCGCTCATCCACTCCGGAGCGCTTCCGGCCGCCGGCAGATCGCAGAGATCCTTGCCGAGACCACCGGCTTTGACCACCTCGGTGGCCGCCAGCAGGATCCGGCTGTTATCCACACAGGAGCCGAGATGGAGCACCGGCGGAATACCGACGGTCTCACAGACCTCCTTGAGCCCGGGGCCGCAGAAAACGCCGGCGGTTTCCGGTGTGAGCAGCCCTTCCATACCGCAGGCAATGCCGTTGCAGCCGGTGGTCAGCACCAGGACGTCGTTTTTGATCAGTTCTTTCACGATGGTGATGTGGGCCTCGTTGTGGCGGGTCCGGGCATTGTTGCAGCCGACCACCCCGGCCACACCGCGGATCCGGCCGTTGATGATGTTGTCGTTCAGGGTGTAGTAGGTTCCCCGGAAGGTGCCGCCCAGGTGGTATTCGATCGATTCCACACTGAAACCGGCAATCTGGGTGTTTTTATGGGACGGGATCATCACTTCGCTGCCCCGGTTTTCAAAGTTGTCGATGGCCATTTTGACGATGCGCGTGGCATCTTCCTTGGCATGGTGCTCGTCGAACTCGATGTGCAGCACGTTGTTCTGCTCCATCCGGGCGATGGGATGGGTGGTAATCAGCTTGGTGTGAAAGCACTTGGCCACGTTGGCCAGGTTCTGGAACACACACTGGACGTCGACCACCATGGCATCACAAGCGCCGGTGATAATCGCCAGTTCCTGCTGGAGATAGGTGCCTGCCGGCGGTACGCCGTGGCGCTCGAGGATCTCGTTACCGGTGCAGCAGATGCCGCCGAGCTGGATTCCCTTGGCACCCTTGTCCTTGGCGTAGTCGACCATCTCCTTGGACTGGGCGGCCGCCACGATCATCTCCGACAATACCGGCTCGTGGCCGTGGATGATGATGTTGACGTGGTCTTCTTTCATGATGCCCATGTTCGCTTCAGACTGCAGCGGCGAAGGCGTACCGAACATCACGTCCTGGAGGTCGGTGGCCATCATGCTGCCGCCCCAACCGTCGGCCAGGGAGCACCGGGTGCACTGCTTGGTAATGTTTTTATAATCCTGGTCCACGCCCATGTGGGTCCGGTGCATGATTTCGACCACTTCCCGGTCGATGCTCCGGGGCATGACGCCGGCTTTCTTCCACTTTTCCTGGAGCGGTTCGGGTGCCCGTTTCAGGTAGTGCAGATTCCCTTCGGCCTTGCCCCACTCATCAAGGGCGGTTTCGGCCACCTCAAGGGCGATCTCATCAAGATTCCGGTCCACCTCTTCACCGTCTACCTCCACCTTGGTGGCGATGCCGAAATGGGGCGCGATGGCCATCAGCTTGACCGGATCCTTGATTTTGTAGTCCTCGGTTTCCTTCCGTGCTACAGACAAAAAGACCTCGGCCACGGCCCGACCATGGTTGGAATGGGCCGATGTACCGGCAGCGACCATCCGTGCGAAGTTTCGCGCGGCAATGGTGTTGGCGGTGGCGCCGCACAGGCCCTTTCGGGTGTCTTCGCCTTCGATGCCGGCTTTCGGCATGGGCAGGCGACAGGGGCCCATGGCACAGTTTTTACAGCAGGTGCCCTGCATTCCGATGTTGCAGGGTTTCATGGTCACGGCCCGGTCGAACACCGTGTCGATGCCGAGTTCCTGGGCGCGTTTGAGCATTTCTTGGGTTGCGGGATCAATGGATGCCGCAATTGGATCGGCCACCTTCGGGGCCTTTTTGGCGACTACTACTTTTTTTTCGTCTGGCATTAGAGGTTCCTCCTCCTCATATAATTTGTTGGTCGAAGCCCGCCTGCCGGTCAGATCCGTTTGTGAATCCGGTTTAGCCGGTCGAGCATTTTTTCCAGATCCGTTGCAGGTTCTTCCGCCGGGGTCATCGGGACAGCTCCCTTCTTCGCCTTTGGTTTGGCCTTGACCGCGCGTTTTTCCCTTTCAGCCGCCCGTTTCTGGCGAATGGCCTCTTCATCAGCATCGCGCTTGGCGGCGGCATCGGCTTCCGCCTTTTTAGCGGCGTCCTCCTCTGCTTCGGCTTTGGCTTCGGCCTCGGCTTTGGCCTTGGCCTCCGCCTCTGCCTTTGCTTTTGCTTCGGCCTCGGCCTTGGCCTTGGCGTCCGCTTCTGCCTTGGCCTTGGCGTCTGCGTCTGCCGTTGCTTTGGCCTCGGCGTCGGCCTTCTCGTCCACAACCGGCGCCGCCGGCGCTTCAGCTGCCGCGGGTTTGGCCTTGGCCTTCGTTTCCGCTGCCGGGGCTGGGGCCGGTTTGGCTTCCGCCGCGGGTTTGGCCGGTGCCGCCTTAGCCTCCTCCAGGCTCAGATCCGGCTCCGGAGCCAGCGCTGCCAGATCCACGTCGGCTTCGGCCAATGCCTTTTGCACGGACTCAACATCCTGGGCGGATCCGCCGTCGGCGGCCATGTCGATAAACGATTTGACCAGCCGGATGGCTTCCGGGTGCCGCATGATCAGGATGTTGGAACCACCCATCAGGTAGGTGACCGCGCCAACGGCTTCCATGAGGATGCCGCGGCGTTCCGGGTCGCCGAGGGTGGGCGCCTCGTCCACCGGCTGCTTGGCCTCTTTACACTTCCAGACCTCGTTGGCCAGATTGTTGATGATCGGAAACTGGAGCTTGTCGTCGCCCTGGGTCAGCCCCGCCATACGGAGCCGTTCCATGACCGAGTACGAGTACTCCATGCCGTATCCCAGACCGCCGGTGGTCGGATCGATGATCACGCGATCCATCGGCATTCCCAAATTTTCCAGGAGAATGTTGACCTGTTTGGCCAGGTTGACGTCAATGGGTGAAGAGGAAATGATGGCATGCCCGAAGCCCATGGCGCTGGCGGCAATGCCCTTGTGGTTCTTGTCTTCCACCGGGCCGAGGGTCAGATTTTTGCCCTGGCACTCTTCGGCGACCTGTTTGAGGACCTCTTCGTCCTTTTCAATGTTGGTGCAGCCCCAGACGATCAGGGGTACATCGATGGCGTCGGAGACCTTTTTAACGATCGCTGCCGCATCCCCGGCGCTGGTGTTGTTGCCGTTGGGATCGATGCTTTTGAGCTGGAGCACGATCATTTCCGCTCCGTAGTCATCGACGCATTTTTTGGCCCATGCGGCCGGGTCGGATAGGACGTCCTTGAAGGGTTCGATGGCGGCTTCCGGCCAGTCTTCGGGTTCCATGTCCCAAACTTCCATGGCGATTTTTGGTTTGTGGGGCATGTCGCCTTCAAACAGGTAGAACGGATAACCGGTCTCCCCCCCGACGGTGACGGCTTTGTCGCCGCTGCCTATGGCGATTTCCTTGATACCGCCGGTATAAGATTCCTTGTAAAATTCAAAGCCCAATTTTCCCTCCTTCTCAAATACCGGTTAGCAATTGAGGTGATATGTGATGAGATATAACAACCCTCACGGCGGCGACAGTGCCGCCAAATCAATCAGCAGCCCCCCTTTCCAAGTAGATTTTTATATATGGATTCATCGACACCGACTGGTGTCATGTGTAAATGCTGGGGAATAGAAATGATAATCATAGTCATTTTTGAGAAGGCCGGGATTTCGGATCGGCGACACCCTGCCAGATATGCTCAAGCAATTGTATCGCTTACCAAAATGGGTTTCCTATATGGAACCTGGAATTTTGTCAATAGATTGTCAATGATTATTTTGAGCATAATCTCAAAAAAGCGCTGCCTTTCGAACGACCCTCAATATATAGTGGTGGATTGCCGTGGGTTATTCTGAATGTAGGGGGAAAGATTATTAAAAAATGCAGGGTCGGTACCTCAATGGCCGGGAGCATCATCCGATCAGGAGGCGGATTACTTGCGGTCCGTCAACCGGGCTTTCAATCGCGGGAATTTGTCGATATCGGTATGGGGCAGAAACAGTGCCGCCACGTAATGGTCCATGTAGGAAGGGGTTTCGGAAAGCTCAAAATTGGTCATTTTTTTGGTCACATCCACCACATCGCGCCGGATACGGTTGGTCAAAGAACTCATCCGCGCGCCCATCAGTGACCCGTTTCCGATGTAGGTGATGCGGTCCGGATCCATTTCGGGAAGCAGGCCGATGGTCATGGCGTTTTCCAGGTCCACATAACTGCCGAATCCGCCGGCGAGAATCAACTGGTCGACATCGTCGAAACCGAGGCCGACCTCTTCCAGAAGGGTCTGGCATCCGCTGTAAATGGCCCCCTTGGCCCGGATCAGATTGTCGATGTCGATTTCCGAAAGGGTAATGTCCCGGTCGATCTGGGTGTCGGCCGCCCACGCCAGCACGTATTCGGTGACACCGTCCGTTTCCCGGAGGCGGTCTTTGGTCTTATTCTGACGGAACTTGCCCTGGCTGTCGAGCAGACCGGACTCAAACATGGTGGCGACCATGGTGATGAGTCCGGAGCCGCAAATACCTCTGGGGCGGACGTTGCCGATGGTCAGGTTCATCGGCTCGTAGGTGACCGGATCCAGGGAAAAATCTTCGATGGCGCCCTTTGCGGCGCGCATGCCGAACTTGACCCCGCCGCCTTCGAAGGCCGGTCCTGCGGAACAGGCGGCGCAGGCGAGCCAATCCCTGTTGCCGATCACTACCTCGGCGTTGGTGCCGATATCCATATACAGGGTGATCTTGTCCGTGCGGTAAATGCCGGCGCCCATAATGCCGGCAACGATGTCCCCGCCCACATAGCTGGACACCGCTGGGTAAACCAGGGCCGGTGCATGGTCAGCCAGATCGATCCCCAGACTCACTGCCGGAATCGGCGAAAACAGGGTGGCTGCCGGCACATAGGGAGAGCGCCGGATGTACCGGGGATTGATCTTGAGCATCAACTGGGTCATGGTCGTGTTGCCGGCAAGGGTGATGGACGAAACTTCATCCGTGTCGACGCCGGACTTCCTGACAATCCGGCGGATGATCTTGTTTACGGTGCCGATGACAACGTCCTGAAGCCGCTCCAGCCCGTCGGGTTTTTCAGCGAATACAATCCGGCTGATCACATCCTCGCCATAACTGATCTGACCGTTGAATTCGGCATGTTCGGCCATGATGTCGCCGGTGTTCAGGTTGATGAGTTGCCCGTAAACGGTGGTCGTTCCGATGTCCATGGCCACGGCAAAATTTCGGTCCGTGCTATCGCCGGACTCAATGTTGATAATGTGGCTTTTCCGTCCCGGCTGAACGGGGCGGGCCAGGGTGGCGGTAACCTTGAACCCGCTAATTCTTAGTATGTCCGGAAGCTTGCGCATGACCGGAAGTTGTACGACAAGGCGGTGCTCATTGTGATGGACCTTCAGGAAGCTGACCAGCCGGGTCACGTCCGGCAGCCGATCCTGGGCGTTGGGCTCGGGAAGTTCAAGATACCGTTTTTCCACCGGGGGCAGGAACAGGCCCTGTTCTTTGAGGGCATCGAAATCGACCTGCAGAATGCGGGCGGTCCGCCTCGGGCCGGAGCGGACTTTAAGGGCGCTCGTATCGATGGCCGACTCGACGGGTATCCTCACCGTTACATCACTTCGAATCCGGCTCTGGCACGCCAGGCGAAATCCTTTGGTCACATCCGGGGCGTCCAGTTTTTCGGTGATGCCACCGTCGATTTCGCCTTCCTCAAGAAGCACCCGACATTTGCCGCACACCCCTTCACCGCCGCAGGATGCATTGATATGGACGCCGGCTTCCATGGCGGCCCGTATAAGGATTTCGCCGTCCTCTACGGCAATGACGGCCCCGTGGGGCTGAAAGGTCACGTTATGTCTGGCCATCGGGCATATCCTTTCGATCATCGATCTCGTCAAACCGACAGGTCAGCTCGAGAATATCATTTTCCGTGTTCGTCCGGACAACATAGGGTAGTGTGTTAAACAGACGGATCATGCCGTCATTGGTTTCCGCGGTGTAGGCCAGCAGCCCTGCAATCCCGTTTCCCCGGGCGGCCCCGGCCAGTTTGATCATCAGGCGTGTGCCGATGCCTTTTCCCTGGAAATCCGAACTGACGGAAAATGCCACCTCGGCGATATTGGTCGTCTCGTCCAGCAGGTATTCCCCGACGCCGATCACACGGCCGAACCCGAATTCGCCGACCAGGGCCACCAGCGTCAGATTTTTCCGATAATCGATCTGGGAGAGCCCTTCGGCCTCATCCCGAACGAAACGGGTTTTTTCGTGGAAGAACCGGGCTATGACATCCTTCTTTCCCAGGCTGTAAAAATGCTCTTGAATGCGGCGCTCGTCCACCGGCTTGGCCGGCCGGATCATGACGCTGTCGCCATCGACGACCACCGTTTCTTCCATGCTGGCCGGGTATACCCCCAGCATGGCCTCCTTGAGCCGGCGTTCGGTTCCCAGCAGCCCCATGGCCTGGGCTTCTTTGAAAAGTTGCTCCCGAAAGTCGGGATGTGCGATGCTGATCATGGCCAGGGCCCGCTCCTGAAGGCTTTTCCCGAACAGATTCACCGCGCCGAACTCGGTCACCAGATATTGGACGTCGCTGCGCGGAATCACCACGGCGGTATCCCCCAGTGACGGTACAATGTGGCTGCGTTTTCCGTCTTTGGATGTGGCCGTCAGCAACAGGATGGCCTTCCCCCCCTCGGCCTGGGAGGCCCCCCGGATAAAGTCGAGCATGCCGGAAACGCCGGTGTACAGATTAATCGGCAGGGCATCGGCAGCGGCCTGGCCGGTCAGATCCACCTCCATGGCCACATTGATGGAAACCATTTTGTTGTGACGAGAGATGATGCCGGGATCGTTGACATAATCGGACGGATGGAACTCGATCCCGGGATTGTCATCCAAAAAATCGTAAAGTTCTTCGGAACCGATGGCGCTGCTGGCAATTAATTTGCCCGGGTTGAACCCCTTTTCCCGATTGGTGATGACCCCGCGGGAGACCAGGTGCATAATGTCGTCGGTAATATACTGGGTGTGTATCCCAAGATCGTTTGCCTCCGAGAGCGCCAGAAGCACCGCCTGGGGACTGGTGCCCAGGCTGATCTGAAGTGTCGATCCGTCTTCGATGAAGCGCTGAATGTGCCCGGCTATTTTGTTGGCCGATTCGGATTCCGGCGTCGCCCGGGCGGTAATGAGCGGTTCTTCCCTCTCGACGATAATCTCCACGTCATTGACATGAACGACACTCCGGCCCAGCACCCTGGGCATTTTCGGGTTGACCTGGGCGATCACCAGATCGGCGGATTGGGCGGCCGCCAGGGTGATGTCCACCGACACTCCGAGGCTCATCCACCCAAAATCATCCGGAGGTGACACCTGAATCAGGGCGACGTGCACATGGAGGCGGCGGCTTCTAAAAAGCCGCGGGATGGCCGACAGATGAAGGGGGGTGATGAATCGCTTGTTTCGGGCAATGCTTTTCGGTTTTCCGGATCCGGCGTAACGTAAAAGGATCGGATGCTCAGGTTCTGCCCTTCGGTCTTGTTGGCGATCAGGGTCAGCGGCGTGCTCTCCAGGGCCATCAGCCGAACGACCTCAAGGCCGGCGCATCGCTCCGAGGCGTTTGCCAGCTCACGTACCAGCGCCTGGGGCTCGTCACAGGAAGAGCCGATGAAGACCCTTTGGCCGGGTTGTATCAGGTCGATAGCCTCCCGCGCGGATCGCCGTTTCTCAAGGTAGCTGTCGGCCCAGTATGTGAATTTCGGCATCTGTTTCCTGCCTGGTTGCAAGGTTTGGTTCGATGCACCGAACGGACGTTTTCCTCCAACGCCGATGGACACTGTTTCCTATCCTATCCGCAAGGGGTGGAGCAAGTTATTCCTGCCCTCACGCAAGGGCCGGCAACCGCTTGAATTTGAAAATGCAGGCCTGCTGGCGAGGGCGGAGAGAACCCGTCTTGTCCGAAACATATCCACGCATCGGTCCCCTTCGATCGGCCCGGGGGAACCGGAAGGAGCTTCCCCCGACGGGGTGAATCAATTTGATGGTTATCGATAATTTCGATTCAGTTGTTGACAGCCGGCGCGAACCGAACATATAAACACCATTTATTTAATGTAATGGCTTTCAAAACGTTCCATTTTCATAGTGGCAGGCATGGCGGAAATGCTTTCGAGGTCTTGCCGACCAACAGTGTGCCGGGGCACCGATTTCTGAAACCGGATCTATCATCACGGCGATATTCCGACTTTTCGGGATTTTTTTATGGAAGGAATGACGTGCAAGTTTCAGGGACACGGGCCGGAAGACCGACGGGATGCATGAGAGGATCGGCAGAGGAGATGCCTGGGTCCGTGTGCTCACGGTCCTTGCAGTTTTATTCAGAGCTTGAGTTCTTTAAGCTTGTAAGCGAGGGAACCCATTTCGTTTTGTTACGTGATCACACAAACAATCTGCCGCAGGCTCGAACGAACCTGTATGTCTGTGCTGATTAAACTGATGGACAGACGCCTTGAGCTTCCGTCAGAAAAGTAAATCGAAAATTCCTTTGGTCAATTGCAGTGGTGCAGGAAGTCCACTGATCTATCAACCACCCCTTAAGGAGGAATACTATGAAAAGACGAGAATTTATTAAAAAAGCCGGTGCTGGTGCTGTTGCTGCTGGAGCTGTGATCGCAGGTGCTCCTGCCGTACATGCACAAAAAACGATAGAGATTACCATGGTGACGACGTGGCCGCGTGATTTTCCGGGTCTTGGTACCGGTGCGCAACGTTTTGCAAAGCGATTGTCGGACATGACCAATGGCCGTATGAAAGTGAACTATTTTGCTGCCGGAGAACGGGTCAAGGCATTTGACTCCTTCGATGAGGTTGCCTCGGGCAATGCGCAGATCTATCACGCCGCTGATTATTATTGGAAAGGCAAGCACCCTGCATGGGCTTACATCACCGGTGTTCCGTTTGGCCTAACCTACACCGAATTGAATGCCTGGATGCGCTTCGGTGGCGGTCAGGAATTATGGGATGAACTGGGTGCCGAGTTTGGGATCAAAGGATTGATGTGCGGCAACACCGGCTCGCAGATGGGTGGCTGGTTTCGAAAGGAAATCAACTCTCCTGAAGATCTGAAGGGGCTCAAAATGCGTATTCCCGGCCTAGGCGGTGATGTCATGGCCAAGCTGGGTGCGTCCCCTGTCTCCCTTCCCGGTGGTCAGATTTATGAAAACCTGATTGCCGGATCAATCGATGCGACCGAGTGGGTCGGTCCCTGGAATGATGGATTCATGAAGTTCTATGAAGCCGCCAAGTATTACTACTTCCCGGGGATGCATGAGCCGGGATCGATGCTGTCTATCGGCATGAATAAAAAATGGTGGGATGGCCTTTCAAAATCTGACCAGCTGACTATTGATGCTGCCGCATCCATGGAAAATGATGTCATGATGGCTGAGTTTAATGCCAAAAACGGAGAATCCCTTAACAAACTGGTTACCGAGCAAGGCGTAAAACTTCGTGAGTTTAATGATGATGTCTACGATGCGTTCGGTGAAGCAGCTGCCGAAGTATTTGCAGAGACAAGAAAGCATAGTAAACTGGCAGCAAAAATGGATAACAGTTTTGTCAATGCGCGCAAAGAGGTGGGCAGCTGGATGAAGATCTCGGATCAAGCCTACCTTAACCAGCGCAACCGTGTGCTGGGTCTCTAATCGATCCGGTAACGATTCCCGTTGAAATATGGTACCCCTCGGGGTACCATATTCTCTTTTTTTGGGACGTTTTAATTAACACATCTGGCTGGCCGACTTCGCCCGGGCCTGCGATCACCATACATCTGCCACCTCAAATCTGAACAGTCCACAACATATGAGCGCACAAGACACCATTGATACAAATGATTTATCCAACACCGCTTCAAACAAAGATGCTGCAGACCATAACGTCATCATACGGCTGATACGCGCATTTGCAATATCAGTTGTCTCGATCATGCTGGTTTTTCTAATAAACAACTACTTGAATGTCTGGCGGCAATGGCCTGGGTTGCCGTCTTTGTTTGCACACCATGGCTGGTTTGGCCTGGAATCTTTGCGCACCCCTCTGGTGGATAATCAAATTACAAAAGGGTGGCTTCAGCTTCTGAGTTACTTCGGAGCCGTTGCACTTGCCGGCCTTTATGTTTTTTGGACCCCAAAACGGCCGTTGCGCGCGGATGCTGCGTTACTGAACGGGTTTGCAACCTATATCATTCGGACGGCCTTCTGGATCGTTCTGATCATCGGTTTGGTCGATATTATCATCTCTTTCCTCAGGGTGGAAAATTTCTTATCCCCGCTGGTTGGGGAAGAATTAACCCAAGCCCTTGGGCGCCCCCAATTTCGCGGTGTGTATGTGCACTATCCATTGATCCTGCTGTCGTTTGTCATCGCTTTGTTTAACAAATCTCTGGGATTTACCTGGTTGGCCTTTCTGGTCGTATTGGCAGAGTTCCAGATTGTTATTTCCCGATTTGTTTTTTCCTACGAACAGCCTTTCATGGGGGATCTCGTCCGTTTCTGGTATGCGGCCTTATTTCTGTTTGCCAGTGCCTATACTCTGGCGAATGAAGGCCATGTTCGTGTCGATGTTCTTTATTCGCGTTTCCGTAAACGCAGCAAGGCATGGACCAATACGGTCGGCACCTTGCTGTTGGGCTTGCCATTGGGGTGGATCATCCTCATGACCGGCATGTGGGATAAAACGAGCAGTATCAACAGTCCGCTATACAGTTTCGAAGTTTCACAATCCGGTTATGGATTGTATGTGAAGTACCTGATGGTTGGATTTTTAGCCGTTTACGCAGTGTCCATGATTACACAATTTTCCAGTTATCTGCTCGACAATGTCGCTGACCTTCGTCAAGAACCAGGTGGTGATCAGTTGGCCGGGAAGTCCTAAAACGATATGAGATAAAAAGGATCACTACATGGAACTGGTCTTTCTCGCGATTCTTCTGCTGGCGATGATTGTTGCTCTTTCTTCCGGGTACCCGGTCGCCTTCTCATTGCCGGGCGCTGCCATTTTATCCATTGGATTGGCGGCTTTCTTTGGTTATCTGTTTGCAGGCGATTCCAGCGCCTACTTCGTTGAAGGAGGACCGTTTCAGTGGCTCAGTGCCGGAGTGACCAATTTCCGGAGTCTCTATTGGGATGTCGAACGGGATACCCTGATCGCGGTTCCATTGTTTATTTTTATGGGCATCATGCTCCAGCGTTCCAAGATCGCGGAAGATCTTCTGGTTACCATGGCCCAACTGTTCGGACCGGTTCCCGGGGGGCTGGGAATCTCCGTTGTCCTGGTCGGTGCGCTGCTTGCGGCAACGACCGGTATCGTCGGGGCAACGGTCATTGCCATGGGATTGATTTCACTTCCGGCGATGTTGCGAAACAATTATTCAAAACCGTTGGCAACGGGCACAATTTGCGCTTCAGGCACACTGGGACAGATCATTCCCCCCTCCATCGTTCTGATTATCCTTGCCGACCAGTTAACCGGCGCGTCCGATCAAGCCAGTACGCTCCGGAAAGCATCCTACAAGGCCGCAACCGGTGAATTCAGCATGCCTTCGGTGCTGGATGTCACCTCCACCAGCGCCGGTGAAATGTTTATGGGGGCTCTGGTACCCGGCTTGGTCCTTGTCGGTTTGTACATCATGTATATCCTGATCGCCGCCTTGGTTCGGAAAGGGTCCGCACCGCCGGTACCCTATGACGGCAAGTTTGATCGAAAATTCGCCAAACGGGTTGCCTTGGCGTTAATACCGCCGCTGACGCTCATTCTTTTGGTGCTCGGCTCCATTATCCTCGGCGTGGCCACCGTTAACCAGGCCGGTGCGGTGGGTGCCATTGGCGCCATGATCATGGGTGGGTATCGCCTTGCCGAAGGTCGACGCAACGCCTATTACCCCGCCATTCTGGCAGTCGTTTCGACCGTTGTCATTGCCATTATACTCAGCTTCTATGACCTGAACGTCAAAAGTATCAAGGAGGGGGATGCCATCGGTATCTTCCTGGCCGCGGTTGCTGCCGCCGGGCTGCTGGTTGCCGTGGCCTGGAGTACCTGGCGAATATATAAAATCGAAAATACTCTCAACTGGGTCATGGTTGAAACGGCCAAAACCACCTCCATGGTGTTTATTATTCTTCTTGGTGCGGCGATGCTGACCTCCGCCTTTCGCGGTTTTGGGGGGGAGGAATTAGTCAAGCATTTTTTAACCAATCTGGAAGGCGGATTTTGGGTTCAATTTATCGTCGTCATGGCGGTGATGTTTGTTCTCGGTTTTTTCCTTGATTTTCTCGAAATAGCCGTCGTCGTCGTGCCGATCGTCGCCCCCATTCTGCTCGCCGACCCCGGTGCGAATGTGACCGCCGTGTGGTTCGGCGTGATGGTGGGTCTTAATCTTCAGACCTCATTTCTGACACCGCCCTTTGGTTTTTCGTTGTTCTACCTTCGCGGCGTTGCACCCCCCAGCGTTAAAACACTGGAGATTTATCGTGGGGCGGCGCCCTTTATTGTTCTGCAGTTGATCGCATTGGTGATCGTTGCACTGACTCCCGCCATGGTGAACTACCTGCCCACGCGCATTTCTCTTTCTGCCGAAACAGCGCCGCCGCCGATAAATCCGAGATTGCAGTACTGTATGGAAGAATTTCTCTTTGATTATTACGATGTGAACGCTGAGCAGCTGCGCGGTTATGTCAGCACGTTGCATGCCGCGGATCTCAGTGCGTTGCCGGCAAAGCGACAGAAAGCGTTGATCGAAAGCCTGGATCGAACCCTGAATACGTTCGATTTAGTCGCCAAGGTTCGCATGGCTGAAGAAAACCGTGTCGGCTATTCATCTGAATACCGTCCACAGCACCGGCGTGTTCGCGGCTTGCAGTCACAAATACGCAATATCAGAGTGAAAATCGTTGAATTGAAACAGAATTTGACGAGAGCGTCTCGGAGCGATTCCCCGGACAAGGATGTAATCATCCGAATTGAAGCAGAAATCGGGAAAGCCGAGGTGGCCATAACAAACCTTCAAGACCAGATTCCTGAGAGTTGGGCGGGCGCCAGCAAACGTTATGCGGAATTGGAAAAGGCCGAAAAGCAGGCTCGCCGAAATTACCGCAACAACATCGACCAGGCGTATGAAACGATTGTGGAGTTGGGCGAGGTCATTGAGGGAGTCGATGACCTGGCTGGTCTTGAACCACAAATGACCGCTCTTGAAACAGCAATTCCAAATGAGCCGGCGCAGGTTGCCATGGAGCGGATCAAACAAGCCGAAAAAGCGCTTGGCAAAATTGCCGGCACAAGCGCCATCAAGTCCAAACTTTCCAGAGCGCGCAGGGCTCTCAAAGGGAAAAACCCAAAGCCCGAAAAGGCCATTCAGTCTCTAAGCGAAGGCCTACGGTTATATGCTGCTGAAGTCGATTGGCGTCGTCGCGCAGCAGTTGAAATTGGCCCTGCGCTGGCTTCCTACGATGATGCTATCAAGGATTCCATCGGTCTCCGCCTGCAGCGACGGTTGTCGGATGAACAGGTCAAAGAGGTTGCCAGCTGCCTGTCGGTACACCGCGATTTTTCATTACAATTCTAGAAGTGGTTTCAAAACCTGATCTATAGCGATTTTCAGAGTTCCGTCCCGAAACCTGACCCTACCTTCAATCCGAACATATTTATGGCAACTGCTATAACGCCGAAGCTGCCCGAGGCAGTTAAATCGCTGCGTTACGGACCTCCTTGCATACCTACTCCCATGTATGCTCCGCTTTTTCGTCGGCCTTCGCCTTGACCCATGCCTGGGGCAGACAAGCTTCGGCCCGATCTGAAGTTTTGAAACCACTTCTATAGCCGCAGTCACAAATATATTCCAACGCGCTGCAAGCGACATCGTCGCGTTTCATAAAATCGTTGGACGATTTTATTATCCGACAAACTTCTTGGCCGTGGGAGATGACTGCCGCATCCGGCTTTCCCGCTTTGCCCTGTTGATCTCGCGGGCCGTTCGCAACCCCCGGGTCCGGATGGCGTGCCAGATGAGACGCTTTCGATCCATGACGAAGAACCGCCGTCCAAATCTTTTGAGGGCATTGCGATCGATCGTAAACCCGAGCCCGGGAAGTTTTGGAACCTGGAGCATGCCTTGATCATGGTCAAACGGGCTTTCCAGGAGGCCGTCCCGTGCCTCCACGGTCCAGCCGGGTGGGTTGTAAGGATACTCGACCGCCATTTCCGTTGCGTATCCACTGGCGGCCATGAGCTGCAGGTTGATGGCGAACCCGATCCCGTTTGTCCACGTGTGGGGCGTGTAGGTAAGCCCCTGCCGCCGGCAGAGTCGAATGATCTGGAATGTTTGTGCAATGCCGCCCGTGAATACGGCGTCCGGCTGGAAGATCCGATAGCAGCGCCGTTCGATCATCATCTTCAACTCCGGAAAACCGGCGGTGTGCAGTTCTCCGCCGGCAATCGGTACCCGGCTGTAGGCGGTCAGCTTGGAGAGATCTTCATAGGCATCCATCGGCAGGGGTTCTTCAAGCCAATCCACGCCGAAATCGGCGCACCGGTCGGAAAACCGTTTCGCCCGCTCCAGATCCCAGAGGGGGGCGTTTTTCACGATGGTGACCCGCCACCCCTGATTGGCATCGACGCCGATGCGCATCCTATGGCCGATTGCTTTCGAGACCTCCCGAACCTGGTGGATGTCGATCATTTCATCGAAGTCGTGGACCCGCAGCTTGATGGTTCGAAATCCCTCCTCGAACCGTGCTTCCGCTTCTTCGACCCGCTCTTCCGGCAGCTTGACTTCCCCGGTGGATGCATACAAGCGAACGGTGCAGGGCTCCCCCCCGAGCAACTCATACACGGGTTTTCCGGCCATTTTTCCCTGGATGTCCCAGAATGCCGGTTCTATCCATGCATTTCGCCAGCCCAGATAAGACATCTCCCGAACCCGTTGCTGGATAAGATCGATATCCGTGGCGTCTTCTCCCACGAGATAGGGGCCGATCAGGTCACCCAGGCCGGCGCGTTCCCGACCCATGGCCGGGCCGGCGCTGAACCCTTCCAATCCACTCTCGGTCAGGACCCGGATCAAGGTGAAGCGATTTTTCGTCTGCGGGAAGCCGGGAATCCAACTGGGGTAAAATCGGGCCGGCAGGGGGATCGCGACATGGTAGAGCTCAATTCGTGAGATGAGAGGCATAACTGGTTCTTTTGTTTTTTAAACTTTAGAATTTTGAAAATTTGAATTTCTTATTTGTTTCGTGCTTCGAGATTCGAATTTCGGATTTAAACATTCCGATAGAAATCTAATGGCTGAAGTTCCATAGTTTCCACACCGTAGTCGACGACCATATGCCTTCGTATATCCAGGCACAAATGGCATTTTGAGATATAACTACCGTTCGACGCAAAATTGAAACGGTGCCTGGCCATTGAGTATAATCCACCGATGCCTTCCGAGTAAAGCAGACTTAACATCGGATACTCGGAATGGGATAGCGGCCCAGGAAGGTGGTCGGCCTGAATGGCCAAGCCGGAGCAGAGGCCGGGGACGTAATTGCCGAAAAGGTCCATGTGGAAATGGCTGGTGTCGCGGAGCTCACTGCAACCGGTGGCATTCCGTGAGCAGATATCTTCGGAAGAAAATCCGGGAAAGGAGGCCGAGAAGGTATCCAGTGCTCTCCCGCCGAAATGAATCCAGTACCGTGAGGGGATCCGATCCAGATAATCGATACCGAAAACCGCTTGATACTCCTCCAGGTGGTGGGACGTCCGATCATCAAAGGTATCTATTTCCGGGTAGAATTCGGTAATCCACGGAAACACTCCGACACCGGTTTCCCGGCATGCGGCGATAACGCCTTTGACTTTGTAGAATGGGATATGTTCGTTGTGAAACGGACTCATGGATATCAGCAGGGTGTTGAGGCCTGCCCGTCGCAGGCGGGAGAGCAGGGTGATCCCGTGATTCTCGTCCCGATACCAGGACGAGTTGGTTTCCACATAGTCGACAGAAATCCCGCATTCCGCGGCCGCCCCAAGGGTATCTATGAGCCCGCCGGGGTTGAGAAAGGGTTCACCACCCCCGATGTGAACCGATCGGCATCCCATTTGGCCGATGATTTCCAGCATTCGGGCCGCCATGGACGTTTCGATGTATTTCTTCTCCCACCGGGGGCTGCACCCATAGAGGCAGTGCCGGCACGCGGAGGTGCAATAATAGTTGGTAATGAGACCACCGGATATGAGGTGGGGGATATATAGATTTTTTTTTGGAGTGCGCATTTATGTATCAATTCTCAGAAGGGGATAGTATTTCATTACCAAACACCAAACACCAAACACCAAACACCAAACACCAAA
>CAFBRK010000170.1 GCA_903231505.1 Olavius algarvensis associated proteobacterium Delta 3
ATACCGAACATAGACCAGTATATTTTGAACCGTGGCCGTTAACAGCTCTTGAATCTTAACGCGCCAAAGCCGTCGCCACCGGGCTCGCTTGAACCCATACCGGCTGCCTCTGGCAAAAGAGCGTTCCATCAGATGCTGGCGTTTACGGATATCTTTTTGGGACTGTTTCGACCCGGCGTGCTCGAGCATG
>CAFBRK010000171.1 GCA_903231505.1 Olavius algarvensis associated proteobacterium Delta 3
ATGTCGCTGGAGTCCATAAACAGCTTGCGGCCCTGGACAAGTCCGGCATCGGCGCATTGAATGACGATTCTTTCAAAAAAGGTTTGGAACGCTTTGGTCCCCCACCTGGCCCGAGCTTTGCTCAGTACACTGTGGTCGGGG
>CAFBRK010000172.1 GCA_903231505.1 Olavius algarvensis associated proteobacterium Delta 3
ACGCCCCATCATAATCGGTTACCTCAGTGCTCGAGTGGTTTATGAACACCTAGCAACTAAAACCATGCGATTCAATGGCTATTTGGGCAACAGCCCGTTG
>CAFBRK010000173.1 GCA_903231505.1 Olavius algarvensis associated proteobacterium Delta 3
CAAATACCGCTTGATGTCTTTGGTGTTGACCACCGAGTTGTTGGATGCGTCGGCTTGTATGTCGCTGGAGTCCATAAACAGCTTGCGGCCCTGGACAAGGCCGGCATCGGCGCATTGAATGACGATTCTTTCAAAAAAGGTTTGGAACGCTTTGGTC
>CAFBRK010000174.1 GCA_903231505.1 Olavius algarvensis associated proteobacterium Delta 3
CAGGTTTCAGGGATAAAAGGATCTCACAGAGCTCGCAGAGTTCTCAGAGAAAAAAATAGTACTAAGCTAAAGAATAAAGCTCACAGCTTGGTGAGACCGGCGAACGGGCCAACCGGCCAA
>CAFBRK010000175.1 GCA_903231505.1 Olavius algarvensis associated proteobacterium Delta 3
GCAAACCGGTCAACCCTTCGACTGCGCTCAGGACAAGCGGACCGGCCGGCAAACCAGACACAAAACCCCAAACACCAAACACCAAACACGAAACACCAAAACACACCAAAACACCCCAAACCCCGAAACACCCGAAAGTCCCAAAACACCCCAAAATCTCCAAATACCCCAAAACCCCCCAAACACCCCAAAAACCCAAAACCCCCAAACACCCCAAAACCTACAACACCCCAAACCCCAAAACACCCCAAACACCCCAAAAACACAAACACCCCAAAAACACAAAACATACACAAACCCCCGAACACCCCAAAAACCCCAAAACACCAAAACACCCCAAAACCCCAAAACACTCCAAAATCCCAAAACACCCCGAAATCCCAAAACACCCCAAAACCC
>CAFBRK010000176.1 GCA_903231505.1 Olavius algarvensis associated proteobacterium Delta 3
ATTGCCGGGCTGTTGCCCAAATAGCCATTGAATCGCATGGTTTTAGTTGCTAGGTGTTCATAAACCACTCGAGCACTGAGGTAACCGATTATGATGGGGC
>CAFBRK010000177.1 GCA_903231505.1 Olavius algarvensis associated proteobacterium Delta 3
GTTGCTGATCCGCAATCCTGCCGCCGCCCGGCTCCTACGATCTTTGGCATACCGAACATAGACCAGTATATTTTGAACCGTGGCCGTTAACAGCTCTTGAA
>CAFBRK010000178.1 GCA_903231505.1 Olavius algarvensis associated proteobacterium Delta 3
CAGGTTTCAGGGATAAAAGGATCTCACAGAGCTCGCAGAGTTCTCAGAGAAAAAAATAGTACTAAGCTAAAGAATAAAGCTCACAGCTTGGTGAGACCGCCAAACCGGCCAACGGGCCAACGGGCTAACGGGTCAACCGGCTAAACCGGCCCACGGGCAAACGGGCAAACGGGCCGACGGGCTAACGGGCTGACGGGCCTACGGGCCAACCGGGTAACCCGCCTCAAGGCCGAAACATGCCCTCAACTTCCCGCGTATACTCCCCGTCGTCACCGTATATCACCAGGGGCGCTTCCATGATCACTCCGGGCCGACTGCCGCAAATCCCCTCCACCAGAATCAATTTGGCATCTGATGAAGCCCTGGAGTGCACCGGCTGAAGCCGCTTGGGTTCGATTCCCGCGTTTCTCATGGCGTGAAACAAATCCACGGAACGTTCTGCCGGATAAATCGTGACAAACCGTCCACCGATCTTGAGTGTTCGGCGAGTGGCCCGGAGTACATCGACAATTGTAGCGGATATTTCATGTCGTGCCAGGGCCCGTTCCGGTTCGGGATTCACCTTTCCGCTCCGGGCCTTGCGATAGAGCGGGTTGCAGATCACCCTGTCAAAAGGACATGGAAAGGTTTCAGGGACAGGCTCCCGGAGGTCGTGCCGGACTATCGTGACCCGGTTCTCGAAACCATTTTCCCGGATGTTTCCCACGGCCAACCGGTGCAGCTCGGGTTGGATTTCCACGCCATAGATCCGGACGTCGGCACATCGGTAGACAAGGATCAGGGGTATTACCCCACAACCGGATCCCAGGTCCAGTATCGTTTCGCCGGTCCGCGGTCGAACGTAATGGGCTAGGAGCACGGCATCGATCGAGAAGCGGTAGCCTTGCCGCCGCTGCCGGATGATGATGTGCCCGTTAAAGAGCGTATCGGTGGTACATTCATGCATCGAGAAACCGCCGTCCGGGGTCTTCCCCGGCAACGTATCGGGTTATCGGCGTGTTGGGGCGTTGGCGTACCGGTGGAATGTCCCTGCCGGAGCTTTCAAGATAAACATCTTCATTACATGTTCCGGCCGACCGGAATCTGCGTTATGGCCCTAAAGGACCGATTTTAAACTTGATATCTTCCACAGCCCCCTCCCCCAGGGGGTTGTTGACCTTCCGCAGTATATCCTCTTTCATAAACTGCAGTTGATGAAGCCAGGTGGAACTGGCGGCGTGTACCAGCAGCAGTTTGCCCCTGAAAGCCGCCGGATGCGTGCTCGCGGCGATTACCGGACCCACCGCCTGGTCCCACAAATCCCAGATCCGGGTCAGATCGCCCGCGGATGGACCTGTGGGGCGGTGCAGCACCTTCCGCAGCACATTCCGGATGTGAACAATTTCCTTTTTCCGGCCTTTGTTGTGGGTCATCATGTCTACCTACCGCCCGGTTTGTCGGGGTGTCAAGGGGCCCAGGACCCGGATCTGTCATGATTGTCGCAATAATTTCCCGTTGGGATGGGAAAAGATCGTGGACCCGGCGATTTTCTATGGCACGACATGAAAATGGCTGTATCCAAATCGACCCGTGGCGCCCTGGCCCTGAAATTCAAAACCCGTGCGCAGCGTCAGAGCCTGAGAGACAGGATCCTTACGTGACTGTTTTTTCTTGACTTGGGATGTCCGGTACCTTACCTAAATACGCAAAATCGGATAAAGGCCGGGCGTTGCACCCGGTCGATACCTACTTGATCGTGATTGATTGTGCCTTATGTTGTTGATGCCGAACGGGAGATGAAACCCTTCGGCATTATAAACTTCTAACGACGGACTATCTTATGGCATGGAATTGGGAAAAACTGCAGGAAGAGCAGAAAAAAAGAACGGGAGGACCGGTGCCTCCCCAAATGGATGAAATCGTCAAACGGGTCAAGAACATCAAACTTCCCGGTGGCCCCATCGTTATCATCATCATTCTGGCGATCATCGTGGGATCATCGACGTTCTATACCGTGGGAGTGGATGAAGTCGGTGTCGTTCAACGATTCGGAAAGTATGTTCGAACCACCCAACCGGGGCTTAATTTCAAACTTCCGGCCGGGATAGAACGGGTGACCAAGGTCAAGGTTCGGCGGGTATACAAAGAAGAATTTGGATTCCGGACCCCGGCAACCGGGGATCGTGCGAGATTTTCCGCCGCCAGCGAAAATGCCAATGTGGCCCTGATGTTGACCGGAGACCTCAATGTCGGCGTCGTCCCCTGGATCGTACAGTACCGCATAAAGGATCCTTACAACTTCCTGTTCAAGGTCCACGACCCGCGGCGCCTGCTCAGGGATATGGCCGAGGCGGCCATGCGGCTCGTGGTGGGCGATCGCAGCATCGACGAGGTGATTACCAAGCGCGATGAGATTGCCGTGGAGGCCCGAAATGTACTCCAGGAGGAATTGGATCTGGCGGAGTCCGGCATCCACATACAGACCATCGAAATGAAAAAGACCAATGTGCCGGGGCCGGTGCAACCGTCATTCAACGAGGTGAACCAGGCACGCCAGCAAAAAGAGCAGATGATCCAGGAGGCCAGACAGGATTACAACAAAGCGATTCCGGCGGCTCGGGGCGAAGCGGAACGGACAATCAAGGCCGCAGAGGGGTATGCCCTGGACCGAATCAACAGATCCAAGGGTGACGCCGCCCGGTTCGAGGCAATTTACCTCGAGTACGCCAAGGCCAAGGACGTCACCAAGCGGCGCTTGTACCTGGAGATGCTTCAGGAACTGTTTCCGAAACTCGGCAACAAGTACATCGTCGATGCCGATCAGAAAAACCTGCTTCCCTTTCTGAATCTCGGCAATGGGATTGAAGGAAAAAAATGAAACTAAAAGGTGCGTTAATCGTTGTTGCAGCGGCTCTCATCGCCCTGGTGTTTTTCTCGGCATACACCGTGGATGAAACCGAGCAGGTGGTGATCACCCAGTTCGGCAAAGTCATCGGCGAGCCTAAAACCGAACCGGGGCTCTACTTCCGGGTACCGTTTATCCAGAACGCCAGCTATTTCCCAAAGAACCTGCAGGAGTGGGATGGCGATCCGGGGCAGATACCGACCCAGGAAAAAACCTACATCTGGGTGGATGTGTTCGCACGCTGGAAGATCGTCGATCCGATCAAGTTTTTCCAGGTGGTCAACAATATGGTCAGTGCACAGGGGCGCCTGGATGACATTATCGACCCGGCGGTCCGGAACCTGATTGCGGAGAACCGCCTGATCGAAACCGTACGCCGGACCAACCGGGAGCTGGAATTCGAATTGCTCGACTCGGACCTTAAGGAAGAGGTGGCCCTGACTAACATTACCGTTGGTCGGGAAACCATCGAGGATTCCATTCTCAAACAGGCCCAGCCGAAGCTGAAACCGTTCGGTATCGAACTGGTCGATGTCAAGATCAAACGGGTCAACTACGTTGAAGACGTTCGGAAATCCGTTTATGAGCGCATGATGGCCGAACGGAACAAAATCGCCGAAAAATACCGTTCCGAGGGCAAGGGGGAAGCCCGAAAGATCCTGGGTGACAAAGAGAAAGACCTGAAAGAGATCACCTCCACGGCCTATCGAACCGCCGAGGAAATCAAGGGAGATGCGGACGCAGAAGCAACGAGCATATATGCCGAGGCCTTCGGTCTTGACCCCGAGTTCTACTCATTTTTGAAGACCCTTGAGACCTACAATGCGGCCCTGGGTGAGAATAGCTCCCTGGTGCTGTCCACGGATTCCGAGTTTCTGAAATACCTCAAGGGGTATGAGCCGGATCGCAAAAAGTAGCCGGCCAAGGGTCTATACGGGTTTTCGGCACCCGGTACTTACTGATAGCTGAAACCTGACGCCAAGACCGGATAACCAAGACACGAGACCCAAAAACACCGAGGGCACTGGTGAGTCTATCTCCGCCAATGCCCTCGGTGTTTTTATATATGCAAACTCTGCCCGGTCGACTATTTACCCTTACGTCGCTGATGGCGCGTTCGGGCCAGAAGCTTCCGATGTTTGTGCTTTCTCATTTTTTTCCGCCTTTTCTTGATGACACTGCCCAAGTGCTCACCCCCTTTCATGGAGTTCAATAAATTTAAGTCCCTATCACCCTTTTTTCCGACTTGTCCACCTTTTTTTTACAGCATGAACATAATAACGGATTGAGGCCAATGTTTCGGCGTTCGTACCGGTTGAACGGCCGGTGGCGTTATGATAATCATTTTCCGGATATGAAAACCATGACTCACTTTTCCAACATTCAGATTCTCGAAGTCAACAACGCCGTTTCAATGGCCGAAGAGCTGGTGAGCAATTATTATAAAATGTCCGCCAGCCAGTGGCTGCGCCCCAAATTCGACGTTAAAACCCAGGCGGAACTGACACCCGAAGAAACCGTCGATGGCCCTTTCGCACAGATCATCCGATATGAAGGCAAACGGGAGGACTCTTCCCTGGGATCCTCTGCCTATGATTTTTACAAAATATGCCTGCAAGATCAGGCCATCCTGTCCATCCTGGAGGTGCAGCCCGAGATCCGGCTGGCGCCCTTCGTGCTGTACATCGTCACCCATGAACTGGTCCACATTGTCCGTTTCAGCCGGTTTCTCCAGAACTTCGATGCATCACCGGATGAAAAAATGATCGAAGAAGCCCGGGTGCATCATCTCACCCATGATATTCTTCAACCGGAGCGCATTTCCGGAATGTCGCCCGTTCTGACATTCTACGAACGGTGGCGGCAGCCCCTGGAAAGTTTCAACACGTAACAGGCCCGTGGGCCGGTTTGGCCGGTTTGCCGGTTTGGCCGGTGGGCCCGTTGGCCCGTTTGCCCGTTAGCCCGTTTGCCGGTTAGCTCTTCGTCAGGTATTGGGTATTCGGTAGTAGACAACTGCCAGAATCCAGCATCAGGTGTTCCAAATGCCCAAGCCCTTGTATCTTGTATCCTGCATCTTGCATCCGTATCCATCACTCCGGTATCCGCCCTGAATCTTGCCACTTGAATCCTGAATCCCTGGCACCTGACACCCGACACCTTTATATCCAGACACCCGACACCTGACACCTGACACCCGACACCTTCATATCCTGACGGGCTGTTGCCCAAATAGCCATTGAATCGCATGGTTTTAGTTGCTAGGTGTTCATAAACCACTCGAGCACTGAGGTAACCGATTATGATGGGGCG
>CAFBRK010000179.1 GCA_903231505.1 Olavius algarvensis associated proteobacterium Delta 3
CACAGGTACTGACGTACCCCTTGCCGTCTATCCGCTACACGGAGCCGGCAAGGCGCCTCGCTTCGCGATTCGCTGCTTACTACGAGAGTGAAGCTGTAGCGCGACTACCGCGAATCTCGAATAACGCCGGCCATGGAGGTCTCCGTTTGGCCCGAAGGGTGAAATCTTTTCAGGCGGTTCATCAGTTTTTCAACGTGACACATGGCTTCGCAGCCCAATGTGTCAGTATTCACGTTATGGCACCGATATTGTTTCTTTTAAGACATTTACTGAAAAGATTTCATGCAATTTTCGGGCTAATCGCGGAGCTGCCTCCCTGTGAGCTCCAGAAAAATGTCTTCCAGGTTTTTTGATCTTACACGGATATTCGTCAGATCAATCCCCTGTTTCCGCAGGCTGTCCATCAAGCTGTTGATATCCCGGGTCGTGACGTCGAGCACGTCTTGCCGGGAAGCCCACCTCTCAACACCGCCGTTGTTGCGAAGCGTTTCCATGAACCTGTCAAGAGCGTCGGGGATAGCCTGGCTGGGGATTCGAACCGACATTTCACAGCAATCTTCCTGGAGCAGCTGCTCCGTGGTGCCTTCTTTGATGATCTTGCCCTGGTCGATGATGGCGATGTTGTTGCATAAATGCTGAGCTTCTTCCATGTAGTGGGTTGTCAGAATAATGGTTTTTCCCTCTGATTTAATGGTTTCCACAATTCCCCAAAGATGACGACGGGCTTGGGGATCCAGCCCCGTGGTCGGTTCATCAAGGAACAGCAACTCCGGGTTGTTGACAAGAGCGATGGCAATAAGGAGCCGTTGCCGTTGCCCCCCGGAAATTCGATCATGGCGCTTATCCAGGATGTCTTCCAACTGGCAGAATTCCACAAGCGTTTGAAGCGCCATGGGAGTTTTGTAAAGATTGCGGAAGGTTTCCAACGACTCCCGTACCGTGAGAAAATCAAGGAGGGAGGTGGATTGAAACTGTATGCCGATTTCTTCGTAAAAACCCTTCGCCCGCGGTATGCCCTTGTACAGAATCTCTCCTGAGGTCGGCGTGATGATCCCCTCTGCGATTTCAATGGTAGTTGTCTTTCCCGCACCGTTGGGACCCAGCAGACCGAAACAGATGCCGGGCTCGATAGCGAAACTGATCCCATCGACCGCGGTCACATCGGGATATCGTTTGACCAGATCGTTCACTTCCAGAATCGGAGTCATGGGCCTCCTTTAGCATAGTTTACACCAAATGTCAGAATTCCGATCCGATCGACGGACCACCGGCGCGCATCAACACAGCGGATTTATCGGAATCGCTATCGGGTTCGGCGCCGCCATCGACCTGGAAAAGGCACATCATGTTGCAACTCCGATCCAGACGCCGGAAATGGCAACCTCCGACGGGTGCCGTCATCTGGTTCTACCGGACCCTGCAGACCACCGTTACAGGATGAATGCCGTTCGACCTTGACTCCTGCTAAACCCGGCGGTACGGTGCCATTTCCTGATGGCTTGTATCCATAATGGAAGGTGATTGCATGGCGGAGGCCAAGCAGAAATCCGGGCGACCCGAGTATCCCGAGCACCCGCGTGTTGCCGTCGGTGCACTCGTGTTCAGAGAGGGCAACGTGCTTCTGGTCCGGCGGGGGCAGCCTCCGGCCGAGGGGGTATGGGCAATTCCGGGTGGCCGCATCGAACTGGGGGAAAACCTTCAGCGGGCGGCAGAGCGGGAAATTCGTGAGGAAACCGGCGTCCGTATCAAGGCCGGTGATCCGGTGTTCACCTTCGATGTGATCGAGCGCGACAGCGATGGCCGTGTACGCTTCCATTACGTCATCGTCGACTTGATGGCAGAGTATGTCGATGGCGATCCGATTGCCGGCGACGACGCCAGGGAAGTGCGCTGGATATCGCCGGGTGATCTAACGCACCTGCCCGTGAGCGAAACCACAAAACACCTGCTTGAGACACGATTCGGTTTCACCGAACCTGTGTAAGGGATGCCGCCGGCCGCCGACCAAATTCAAGGTGAGATGGTTTTCGCGGATCCTTTCCGGATTCATTGCGGCGTTTGAATGCAAAAGCGCCGTTCGTTCCACATGTCTTTATGCGGTATAGCTTAACGGGGGTGCTCTATGGATGCCATCCGTGTCCTGACTCTGCTACTCGCCTCGGCGTTGTTTATAACGGGATTCCAGTTGGACAATGCCATCATACCCAGAAGTGAAATTCTCTCCGGAGGACCACCCAAAGACGGAATTCCGGCCATACTCGATCCCCGGATCGTCGACCTCGGAGATGCCGGGTTTATGTATCCGGATGACCCGGTGATCGGTGTGGTCATCAATGGCCAGGCCAGGGCCTATCCCGTTAAAATTTTGAACTGGCACGAGGTGGTCAACGACACGATCGAGGGGGTGCCGATTGCGGTGACCTTCTGACCGCTGACGCAATCGGGAGTGGTCTACTCCCGCACTATCGACGACACGGCCCTATCATTTGGTGTGTCCGGGCGCCTGTACAAAAGCAATGTCCTCCTATACGATCACCAGACCGAAAGCCTCTGGTCTCAACTCATGGCGCGCGCCGTTGCCGGGCCCATGGCCGGCGACCGACTCACGATCCTGCCATCCCATCGAACAACGTGGCGTTTCTGGTCGGCCCGCCATCCGCAGACCCGCATACTGTCGACGCGGACAGGATTTGATCGTAATTACACCATAGACCCTTACGAAGGGTATTATCGGGTAAGCTCGATCTGGTTTCCGGTGGGGAATGTGCGTAAGGATCTCCCTGCAAAAGAGCGCGTGCTCGGCATAACCATAGGCAACGAGGCCAGGGCTTACCCGCTGAGCCGCATCACACAGGATGCCGGCGTCATCGAAGACGTGGTGGGCGGGGAGACAATTCGCATTCAGATTGACCCTGGCGGCGAAATTTCCGGCGTATCCGACGATCGGAAAACGTTGCTGCCGCATCTGTTTGTCTATTGGTTTGCCTGGCAGGCCTTCTATCCCGATACCACGGTGTATGCATCCAGCCGATAGCGATACGCAACGACGGGTCGTGCATCCATATGAACGATACTCAGACCCGGATGTTCCATGGTTGGCGACTGCGAATTTTGTAGAACAGATTCAGGAGCATCGTACGAAGGGAGAATTTCATGGAGGTTCGACTCGTTTATATGACCGCTGGAACCCTGGAGGAAGCCAAAACCATCGGTAATCTTCTTATTCAGGCCGGCCTGGCCGCCTGCGTGAATATCCTGTCCCCCATGCACTCGCTTTACGTGTGGGAAGGCGATCTTCAGGAGGATACGGAAGTGGTGGTGATCGCAAAGACCACCGCCGAGCAGGTCCCAGAGCTGATTCGCGAGGTGAAGAACGTGCATAGTTACGATTGTCCGTGCATCCTGACATTACCCGTTGACGGAGGCAATCCTGAATTTTTACAATGGATTGCAACTGAAGTTCATACGTAACGGAAATCACCTCGGGCCGATGCCATAATCCGGGGAAACCTGAGCGTCGCGTGGATGGAGCGAGCGCCTCGCTTTCTTGTTTTGAGATTGCCCATGACGCGCAACGGGCCGACAGCCGACACGACAGACCTCACCGGCCGACCTGTTTTCGAGAACCGGCGGGCCGGACTGGAGACGTGGCTCAGTTTTGTGATACTTGCCGTTCTGGCAGGCATGCTGGGAATTATACTGCGGGTCCAGGGGACATTCAATCCTGCGGTGGAACTGGCCATCGGACTCCAGTTGCAAACGTCGGACCTGCAGCCGCCGGCTGCCGTATCCGGGGCCCTGGACATGGCAACGCCGGCGGAACTGGGTCCTATGGGTCCGGCCGAATCCTTCTTGCCCGAGAATCTGTCCGACAAGATCGATGGCAAAGCAGAACTGTATCTGAAAGCGGGGTTTATTCGGCTCGACACCCAGCGGTTCCGGGTGGCATCCGTGCCGGGTGCCTGGATCGAATTGAGCGTCTACGACATGGCAAGCCCGGAGGCGGCATTTAGTGTCTACAGCATGCAGCGGCGGGAGACCGGATACGCGTTGGATGGCCTCCCCCAGTCCTATGCCACAGAAAACGCCGTGTTTTTACACCAGGGCCATGTGTACCTGGAGATCGTGGCCTCGACAGCTTCCGAGACCGTCATCGGACTGATCGACAGACTGGCGCGCCAGTACATCGAAGCCCACCCCGTAACGGATTCCGGCGAGCCGGCTGACAAAGAGCTGTTCCCGGAAACCGGGTTGGAATCCAACAGCATCCAGCTGATTTCCGCCAACGCCTTCGGGAATGACGCCCTGAACGATGTCCTGGTGGCGACATACCGAATTTCCGGCACGGAGCTCACCGGGTTTGTCACACGACGTAGCAGCCCTGAAGAAGCCGCACGCATGAAAATGGACTACGGAAATTTTCTGACCCGCTTCGGGGCGGTACCCCTGGACAGACCTGAAGCCTTGCACGGGGCGGCCGTCTACGATCTGATGGGATTTTTTGAAATCATCTTTGTCACCGATCATTACATGGCCGGCATCCATGAAGCGGAAGATCTTTCGATCGCCGAACAGCTGGCCCTCGACATGCACCAGCAGATACGCCAGGTTGTCGATGAACGCAGAAGCTCACGATGATCACCTGACCCGACGCAAATTCCTCAAACGATCGGCCAAGGCCGCCACGGCCGCAGCTGCCGCATGTCTTGTCGGGTACCGGTTTCATGATCGAAGCGGACCCACCGGTGAGACGGCGCCGGCGCCCGACCGCCATATCCCCAACTTTGCCATCCCCGGGCAACCCCCCCGGATTGCCGTTAGCCACGGGGGTGACCGGGTTGGAAATTTTCATCGGGCCATCGAGGCGCTGGGCGGCCTGGAGCATTTTATCACCTCCGGAGATCGCGTCTTGCTGAAGGTCAATGCGGCGTTCGCCGCACCGCCGCTTCTGGGGGCCACCACCCATCCGGAACTGATTGCCGAGGTTGCGCGATTGTGCTTCAAACTTGGCGCCGCGGCCGTTTTTGTAACGGACAATCCCATCAACGATCCGGTAAGCTGCTTTGAGTTGACCGGTATCGCAGAGGCCGCCCGGGAGGTCGGCGCGCAACTCCTGCTGCCCCGTGAGGATTATTTCTCTGCCGTGTCGGTGGACGGTGGAAGACTGATTCGCCGATGGCCGGTTCTCTATGCCCCGGTGTCCCGGGCCAACAAATTGATCGGTTTGGCCACGGTCAAGGATCACCATCGCAGCGGTGCCTCGCTGGTCATGAAAAACTGGTATGGCCTGTTAGGCGGACGGCGCAACATATTTCACCAGGACATTCACACCATCATCACCGAACTGGCCATGATGGTCCAACCCACCCTGGTGGTGCTCGACGGCACGGTATCCATGATGACCAACGGGCCCACAGGCGGCTCCTTGTCGGATCTGAAACCCTCCGAAACAATGATTGTCGGAACCGATCAGGTGGCGGTGGACGCTCTTGGCGCCACGCTCTTAGATCGTACGGCAGACTCATTGCCGTTTATCGCCATGGCCGAAAAGGCCGGTGTCGGATCCCGGACCGCGGAGATTCTCGATATCCGTTCCGATGGCAACGATAGGGCAGGTGCATCGGGATGATGGGAATCCGTTCCACGCGGCGTATCTGCCAGGGCATTTTTCTTGTACTGTTCCTCTGGTTTTGTACTGCGGCCACCCTCGGAAGCGCCTGGTGGCAGTTGCGGGGCTGGCCCATTAACTGGCTGATGGAACTGGATCCCCTCGTCGGTCTCGGGACTCTGCTGAGCACCGGCACTGTTTACAGGGGACTCCTCTGGGGAGTGGTCACCCTGGTGCTGACCATTTTCCTGGGCCGATTTTTCTGCGGTTGGCTTTGCCCCATGGGCACCCTTCAGCATCTGACCGGCTATGCCGCCCACCGGTTCAAGCCGGTGGCGACGAAAGTGCGGCTGAATCAATATCGATCCGCACACATCATCAAGTATTGGATCCTGTTTCTTTTTCTGGCAGCGGCCGGTGCCGAGCTGATCTCGAAAACACTTCTTTTGCCGAAATCCCATCCGCTGCTCTTTCTCTGTCTGCTGCTGGCCGCTGCCCTGATGGGTGCACGAAAGGGAGCGGCCACCAGGTCCAGGCGCAGAAGCAGAACCCTGCCGATTGTCGCGCTGCTTATCGGCTTGTGGCTGCTTGTGATTTTTCCGTCTTCCGGGAAGTGGATCCAGCAGGCATCCCTCCAGACCGGGTGGCTGGATCCGCTACCTTTGCTGCACCGGTCCGTGAATCTGGTGCTGATTCCACTGTTTGACGGTTCCCTGGTTCATTTATCCGCAACCCAGCGCTATTACCAAGGTGCTTGGGCTATCGGCGCCGTTTTTTTTTGCGGCCCTTGGATTATGCCTTCTCATTCCCCGCTTTTATTGCCGATTTGTATGCCCCCTCGGCGCTCTGTTCGGCCTGTTTAGCCGGTTTGCCCTCTGGCGGATCGGAAAGTCGAAAGAGCAGTGCCGCGGCTGTCCGAATTGTGAACGGAACTGTGAAGGGGCCTGTGAACCGTCGGGAACCATACGTATTCATGAATGCGTCCTGTGCATGAACTGCCGGGAGACCTGTCGAGGCGGCGCGATCGGTTATCGTCGATTCCCGTCGACGGCCGGGGAGACCAGTCACCCGGATCTTTCCCGCCGAGGGTTCGTCGTTACCCTTTGTTCCGGGGTTGCTGCAGTACCGATGATGCGTCTGGGTGGCGGAACGGCCGCCAACTGGTCGCCGCGTCTCGTGCGACCACCCGGTGCCCTGGCTGAAGCGGATTTTCTGAAACGATGTCTAAAATGCGGACAGTGTATGCGGGTTTGTCCGACCAATGTCATTCAACCGGCTGTTTTTGCTGCCGGCGTGGAGGGGATCTGGACCCCGGTACTCAATTTTCGTATCGGTTCCTCCGGTTGTCAGCTCAACTGCATTGCCTGCGGCCATGTGTGCCCGACATCGGCCATTCGACGCGTAGGTCTTGATGAAAAACTGGGGCGGGGCGCCCATGCCACCCGGGGCCCCATCCGCCTGGGCACGGCCTTTGTGGATCGCGGGCGATGTCTGCCATGGGCCATGGATACCCCATGCATTGTTTGCCAGGAGAACTGCCCGGTAAGCCCCAAGGCGATCACCGTCCGGGATGTCCATGCTCCGGTCATGTCCGGGAAAAAATTCCGGGTAAGACGGGCGGACGCGGACACCATCGAGTTTGACGGCGATCTCCTGACCCCGGATCGGCTGGCCACCGGTGACTATTTTTGCCGCCGGCCCATCGGTAGCGACATCGGCTTCCGGCGGATTTCGGGCAACACATCCAACCGGCTGATGCTGACAACCACTCCGGCGTGGGCGACAATACCCGAGGCCGGTGAATCGATCGACATCCTGATTCGGCTCCAGCAGCCCTATGTGGATCCACAGCACTGCATCGGCTGCGGCACCTGCGAGCACGAATGCCCGGTTCGGGGCCGGCGCGCCATCCGCGTTACCGCAGAGAACGAAACCCGAAACCCGGCCAATACGTTTTTTTTACCGACATGATCGGATCCGTAAGGGGAAAACCTGTCACGTTGCGAAGGAGGATTGTATGAACCCATTGAAATCAACCGTCAGCCGGCGTCGGTTCCTGAAAATCGCCGGTCTCACCGGTGCGGGCGCATTGGTCCGGCCGACGGCCGCACCTGCGGAGAATACCCCCGACCAGATTCCCACCAGATCCTTTGGTCGTTCCGGCCTCCGGGTTTCGATCCTTTCCCTCGGGGGAATGTTCGATATTCCCAACAACCAGCTATTGCTCCGGCAGGCGATCCGGTGGGGTGTCACCTACTGGGACACCGCGGACTGCTATGGAGGTGGACGCAGTGAGAAAGGCATCGGAAAGTTCTTCAGGCGGTATCCCGGCGAGCGCAAGAAAATCTTTCTGGTGTCCAAATCAGACGACCGGGATCCGGACGGGATGACCCGGCTCCTGAACAGATCCCTGGAGCGGATGGGAACAGCCTATATCGACCTGTACTTTGTTCACGGGGTCGGCAGCATGTATGAAATCGACAACGACACCCGAAAGTGGGCCGAACGCGCCAAGGCCGAGGGTAAAATCCGGCTCTTCGGTTTCAGCACCCACAGCAACATGGAGCGCTGTTTGATGGAGGCCTCAAAGCTGGGATGGATCGACGGCATCATGATGACCTACAATTACCGGTTGATGCACACACCGGAAATGAAAGCGGCCGTAGCGGCCTGTCGGAAGGCCGGAATCGGCCTTACCGCCATGAAAACCCAGGGGGGCGGGCAAGTACGGACCCAGACAAGCACCGAACTAGATCTGGCAGGGCGTTTCGTCAAGAAGGGATTTACGGATAAGCAGGCCAAACTGAAAGCCATTTGGGAAAATCCGGCCATTTCGAGCATCTGCTCCGACATGCCGAATTTAACGATTTTGGCAGCCAATGTCTCCGCCGCTTTGGACCGCAAACGCCTGTCCGCTTCGGAGATCGAGCTTTTCCGACAGTACGCCGAAGAGACCCGGTCGGACTATTGCGCCGGGTGCTCCCGGATCTGTGAGACCCACGTGGCCGGTTCGGTGCCGGTGGGAGCGATCATGCGATATTTGATGTACGATCGCGACTATGGCGACCACAACCGGGCCCGGGAGCATTTCAAAACCCTGCCCGGGGACATCCGGGAAAATCTGGCTGAAATGGATTTTCAGGCTGCCGAACGGGCCTGTCCGCGCAACCTCGCCATTGGTCGTCTGATGAAGGAGGCTTGTCAGGAACTGGGATAAGGGGTATATCCACAGGCGCAGCGGTTCGAGCGACAGAACCCTGCACGACGACACAATAACCGGTACCAACCGGTGAAATCTTCGGCATGAACCGGTTGGTGCAAAAATATCGTTGAAAGTTTCTTTCATTCATATTATAGCATCCCAAATTTTTTGGGCTTCTATAAGGAGGAGAGGATGCAAAAAGCGGGTATTCTGGTTTTGATTTCAATCGTGGCCGTCGGTCTTATTTTTCCTGGATTGGGTGTCGGATCTTCGTCCGAGGAGGAATTATGTGTCCCCATGGGGGAGATCACCCTGGCACCGCCGGAGAGGGATTATGAGGCGAAACGATCCGCGGTGGAGTTTCCCCACGCCGTGCACTTCGATTATAACTGCCAGCAATGCCATCATACCTGGGAAAAGGAGCCTGAAATTCTCTCTTGTCAGACCTCTGGATGTCACGATCTCAAGCAGACCCCGGCGAAAAACAGCAACCGGCCTGCCGTGTCGTTCTTCAAAAACGCCTACCATGAAATGTGCATCGGTTGTCATAAAGGTATCAAGGCCGAGCGGAAAAAGCTCATACAATCCGGGCGCGTTCTCAAAGGCGAGCTGCCCAGGACCGGCCCCACCGGCTGTACCGAATGCCATCCGAAAGAATGATCCGAAAAGCGATACATCTTTAAAAAAGCCCCCGGATTTTCCGGGGGCTTTTTTTACACATCACTGCTTATAGCAGTTGCCATAAATATGTTCCGTTTGCAGACATATGGAAACGATGACCGCAGAGTCGCAGAGGTCGCAAAGGAGCTGTATGTTTCCCCGAATCCCTGAGAGGGGGATTCGGGGAAAGGGCCCCGGCAACATATTGAAATCCTATACATTTTGCCAGACGATCGTTTTGCATGTCGCCCTCTATGTCCTGTTTATCCTGAGCCTGCGGAAGGGCTTGTCCGTTAGCCCGCCTGTCCTGAGCGAGTAAAACGAGTCGAAGGGTTAGCCGGTTTGCCCGTTAGCCCGTTAGCCGGTTGGGTCAAGATACAAGTTTCAAGATTCAGGATACATGATTAAGGGGACTGCTAGCGATCAATGAGCTCTCGATCTCTTTTGGGTG
>CAFBRK010000180.1 GCA_903231505.1 Olavius algarvensis associated proteobacterium Delta 3
CAACGGGCTGTTGCCCGAACCGGTTTTATCGAGCCGTCTTTAGCTCCATGACGCATGCTCTTTCAACCAACATGGGAGCATGATTTAATTGCGATCTGAG
>CAFBRK010000181.1 GCA_903231505.1 Olavius algarvensis associated proteobacterium Delta 3
ATAATGCAACGGGCTGTTGCCCAAATAGCCATTGAATCGCATGGTTTTAGTTGCTAGGTGTTCATAAACCACTCGAGCACTGAGGTAACCGATTATGATGGGGCG
>CAFBRK010000182.1 GCA_903231505.1 Olavius algarvensis associated proteobacterium Delta 3
ATGTCGCTGGAGTCCATAAACAGCTTGCGGCCCTGGACAAGGCCGGCATCGGCGCATTGAATGACGATTCTTTCAAAAAAGGTTTGGAACGCTTTGGTCCCCCACCTGGCCCGAGCTTTGCTCAGTACACTGTGGTC
>CAFBRK010000183.1 GCA_903231505.1 Olavius algarvensis associated proteobacterium Delta 3
CCCCGCCATTATCGGCGGGGTTTTCTATTTTAAGGCCGTGTCAAAAAGCCGACTTAATTTAAGCCGGCTCTGGTTTGTTGACCATTGAAAACCGCTAACGCCTTATTCAGAATCCGGGCCAGGG
>CAFBRK010000184.1 GCA_903231505.1 Olavius algarvensis associated proteobacterium Delta 3
ATCAATCAAGTTAATCCGTACTCGAATCTGACATTGGCTGTGGGCATGACCTAACCCAAAATTCTTTCTTGACTTTCAACGGATTAACTTTGCGGTGATCATTTTTTTTTGCACCACACCGGAGCGCTTATCCACAACGTACGGGCAATGACAGGGATTTTCAAGGGGAGGTCGGGTTTCCCCCGTTGGGGGAGGAGAACAGGGGAAACCCGATGAAGGCCGTTTGACAGGGTTCGGAGCGGGAAGGTGAGGAAGATGTCAGTCGGCCTTTCGTCGTAAAAACGTCGGTATTTCCAAATCGCTGTTGTCGATGACGATGCCTTTATAGCCCCGATAGGTCGCACCGCCGGATTCACCGGCGGCTTCTTGTCGGCGGATAAACGTGGGCTCGTCGTAATCAACAGCGGATTTCAAGTCGGACGGCGTAACGTCGCGAACTATACCTCGAAGTTTCGTATCTCGCATGATCGGGGAGATCTTCCGATCTTCCCCGGAGTCGATCCCCGTCGCAATGACCGTGACGTGCATTTCATCTTCCAGGGATTCGTCGACAACGGCACCCCAGATGATTTCGGCGTCTTCGCCCACTTCATTGTAGATGCGATCGGAGGCCTCCGTCATTTCCTCCATGGTCAGATCGCTGGTGCACGTGATGTTCATGAGCACCCCGCGGGCACCGGAAATGGAAATGTCTTCCAGCAGCGGATGGGAGATGGCCCGCTCGGCGGCTTCGATAGCCCGGTTTTCACCGCTGGAAATGCCGATTCCCATGATGGCCATGCCGGCCTTGGACATGGTGGTCCGAACATCGGCGAAATCGAGATTGACCAGCCCGGGCATCATGATCAGATCGGTAATCCCCTTGACGGAGTGAAGGAGTATTTCATCGGCCTTCCGGAACATCTCGACCATCTTTGCATTTTTCGATGCCAGCCCGCGCAGACGGTCGTTGGGAATGGTGATCACCGTGTCGGCCACCTCTCTCAGGGCATAAATACCCTCTTCGGCCTGGCGGAGCCGTTTCTTACCTTCGAAGGAGAAAGGCTTTGTTACCACGGCGACCGTCAGCGCACCCACCTCTTTGCAGAGTTCCGCGATGACCGGCGCGGCCCCGGTGCCTGTCCCGCCACCGAAACCGGCGGTGATAAACACCATGTGGCTGTCGCCCAGGGCCTCTTTCAGGATTTCCTGGTTCTCAAGGGCGGCCTGTCGGCCCACTTCGGGATTGGCCCCGGCACCCAACCCTTCCGTAAGTTTTTCGCCCATCTGGATTTTTATTTCCGCTTTGGAAATATCCAGGGCCTGGCAGTCGGTGTTGGCGGTAATAAATTTGACCCCCTGGAGACCGGAGTCAATCATATTGTTGATGGCATTCCCCCCGGCACCACCGACACCGATGACCTTTATTTTTGCCGTTTTGTCACTTTCCACATACGTGAACATGAGTTCCCCCTTTGTTTCGATTCTTTTCCCGGCCGTTTATATGACGTCTTTAAACCACTGTTTCATCCGGCCCATGACACGATTGAAAATATTCGCGTCACGAATCCGAAATTTATGTGAAGGTTGGTTGCGGGCCCCGTACAGGACCAGACCCACACCGGTGGCGTACATCGGGTTGTTGACCACATCGACAAGTCCGCTGATGCCCCGGGGTTTTCCGACACGGACCGGCAGGTTGAAGACCGATTCGGCAATATCGGCCACACCATTCAGCAGGGACGTGCCGCCGGTCAGGACGACTCCCGAATTGATCAGGCTTTCCATCCCCGCCCGGAATATTTCCCGATGCACCAGCATGAACATCTCTTCCATGCGGGGTTCGAGGATTTCCCCGAGGATCTGCCGCGGCAGCTTGCGGGGTTTATGACCGCCCATGCCGGGCACCTCGATGGTGTCGTCGGGGTTGATGTTTAGAGCGATGCAGGTACCGTATTTGGTTTTGATTTTTTCCGCTTCGGCCAGGGGTGCCCGCAACCCGATGGCGATGTCGTTGGTCAGGTTGTTCCCTCCCAAGGCCAGAACGAAGGTGTGCTTGATATTTTTCCCGGTGAATATCGCCAGGTCCGTGGTCCCGCCGCCCAGGTCGATGAGTGCCGTGCCGAGTTCCTTTTCTTCATCTGTAAGGACCGATTCTCCAGAGGCCAGAGACTCCAGGACGATATCGCAGACATCGAGTCCGGACCGGTTGGCGCATTTGACGATGTTGTGAGCGGATGTGACCGCGCCGGTCACGATGTGAATCTTTGCTTCCAGGCGGACGCCGGCCATGCCGATGGGGTTGTGAATACCGGCCTGGTCATCGACGATGAATTCCTGGGGCAACACGTGGATGACTTCCCGGTCCATGGGAATCGCCACCGCCCGGGCGGCGTCGATGACCCGGTCCACGTCGTGTTGAGTGATTTCCGTTCCTTTGATGGCAACAATACCGTGGCTGTTGAATCCGGTAATGTGGCCGCCCGCGATGCCGGCAAACACCGAAGAAATCTCGCAACCGGCCATCAGTTCCGCCTCCTCTACAGCTTTCTTGATGGAGTCGACGGTCGACTCAATGTTGACCACCACTCCCTTTCGCAAACCGATGGACGGATGGGTCCCGATGCCAATAATATGGATGTCGCCTCGGGAGACCTCCCCCACCACGGCACAGATTTTCGTGGTGCCGATGTCCAGGCCGACAATGATTTCCTCATTTCTGTGCATTTAGACCTCCTCCTGGTCCCCTTCGGGGGATTCCGGGGTGACAACAATCCGATTGGCGTGGTTCAAATCGATCGATTCGTAATTGAGGGATTGACCGCTGCGGTTCAGGTAGAGTATCGCGGATCGCAGCCGTTCGTATTTGGCCGGGTAATTCTCGTATCCGAGCTTGATCACCTTGGTCGCGTCAAAGGCATGAAGCGTCAGTCCGATTTCACGGTCTACCGAGATCCGTTTGAGCGCATGGTTCGGGAGTATGGAGCCGGTTTTCTCCCCGAGGCGCAGCACTTGCATCACCGACGCATAGGCGGTACTGCCCTTTTTGCCGGAAACCCGGATGTCGGAAAATTCCAGTCCGGTAATCAGCGGCAGTCCCGCGGGGTCCGACCGATTCATCTCTTTGAAAATTTCGCCATGGCGGTTAACGAGAAATCGACGCCCCAGATCCAGAACGGCCAGGGGTTGATGCTCCCGGACCCGGATACGGATACGATCGGGTAGTTCCCGCGAAACCTCCGCCTCGGCGATCCACGGATGGGCCATCAAGCGTTTGCGCACCAGGACCAGGTTTACCGACAGGATATTCACGCCCTCAGTCAGTTGCGCCTGCTCCAGTACCGTCTGTTCGGATAAACGGCCGCCGCCGTTGACGGAGAGCTGCCTGGCCTGGAAATAATGGCATTGGGTCATGTAGTCATACCCGAAGACAAACAGCGCACTCATCCCGACCACCGCCAGAGCACCCAAGATAATCGTGAAGGCCGTCAGAAACCTGTTCCGGGTTTGGACGCGCTTTTTTGCCGCACTGTTTTTGTAGTAATTTTTCTTCATGAATCTACGATCCGACGATATGCACTTCGGGTTCCAGATCGATATCGAATTTGTCCTTTACCGTCTCCTGGATCAACTCCATCAAAGACAGAATATCTGCCGCTGTCGCCTTTTCCCGGTTGACGATATAATTGGCATGGCGTGTCGACACTGCGGCGCCCCCGATCTGCGTTCCCTTCAAGCCGGCGGCCTCGATCAGTCGTCCGGCCGGTGCTTCGCCCGGCGGATTCTTGAAAAAGCAACCGGCGCTGGGCAGCCCCATGGGTTGACTGGCGTGACGGTCGGCCAATATCTGTGTTGCCTCGCTTTTCAAGGATGCCGGGTCCTCCGGCGTCAGGCAGAACACCCCTTGTACAATGATCGGTTGCGCGTTGTCCGAAGTCACGGGGTCCCAGGACAGCGTCCGGTAGCTGAAGTTCATGTCGGCGCGACGGAGTATCTGTTCGGTGCCATCGGGCTGCAGCACATATAGCTTGCGAAGCACATCGCTTATCCAGCCACGCCTGGTTCCGGCATTCACCCGGATCGCCCCGCCGATGGTGCCGGGGATACCCAGGGCAAAATTCATCCCCGCAAGTCCCCTGTTCATGGCGAATCGGCAGAATCCCTGGAGCCGACACCCGGCACCGGCTGTCAGACGAACCCCTTCCGGAGAATCGCCGGAATCGGCGATATCCCGAAATCCGCCGGACAGGACGATGACCAGCCTTCGGATCCCCGCATCCCGGACAACAAGATTGGTGCCGCCGCCGATGACCAGAAACGGGAGATGCCGCTCTCCCGCGCCCCGGATCAACCGGACCAGGGTCGTGAGGTCCCGGGGCCTGGCCAGGACATCGGCCGGGCCACCGACCCGAAATGAGGTGTGCCGGCTCATCGGCTCGTTCAACCGGACATCCTGTCCGAGAAGGTCCAGAAGCCATTGTGCGGTATCCGGGTCGATTCCCATTGCCGGCCCCTTTGTGGTGTCCGTATGCCATGGATCTGTCAACGTGCCGCTTTTAATCGGCGGAGCAGCTTCTCACCGGCCTGCCAGACGTTGCCCGCACCGAGGGTGAGCACGATATCGCCGGGTTTTGTTGTTTCCGCAAGGGACTCCACGGCATGGTCGATGCCGTCCACGTAGACCGCATCCTTGTGTCCGTGGGCCCGAATCCCTTCATAGAGCCCCACGCCGTCGACACCTTCGATGGGCGGCTCCCCGGCGGGATATATCGGCAGCACGACGAGCAGGTCGGACTGGTAAAATGCCCGCGTGAATTCGTCGAACAGCGCCCGCGTGCGGGTGTACCGGTGGGGCTGAAAGACGACCACCAGCCGTCGATCCGGCCAGCTGTCCCGTGCCGCCGCCAGAGTCGTTTTGATTTCCGTGGGGTGATGCCCGTAGTCGTCCACAATGGTGATGTTCCGGGACTCACCTTTTATTTCCAGCCGCTGCTGGACGCCTTCGATGGTTTCCAGGGCGTTTTTAATGATGTCAAACGGGATATGCAGCTCGCTGCCGACGGCGATGCTCGCCAGGGCGTTGTTGACATTGTGCACTCCGGGCAGGTTCAATCGGATCTCTCCGAGCCGGCTGCCGTCGCGGTATACGCTGAACATGCTCTGAAGCCCCTTCGTGCGGACGTTTCGTGCCTGAAAGTCGGCCTGACTGCTGAGCCCGTAGGTGGTGGTCCGCTTTTTAATCTGGGGTATCAGGTCCTGGATGGCTTCGTTGTCCAGGCAGAGCACCGCCAGGCCGTAAAACGGGATTCTGTCGATAAAGGCCAGAAACACTTCCTTGATGTTCGCTAAATCCTCGTAGTAATCGAGGTGCTCCCGATCGATGTTGGTGACCACGGCGATGGTCGGGGACATTTTCAAAAAGGAGCCGTCACTTTCATCGGCCTCGGCGACGATGAAATCTCCCCGCCCCAGCACCGCATTGGCATCGATGCTTTTTAGCTTACCGCCGATCACCACCGTCGGGTCGAGCCCGCCCCGCGCCAGGACTTCCGCAACGATGGAGGTGGTCGTGGTTTTACCGTGGGCGCCGGCAATGGCCACGCTGTATTTGAGCCGCATCAGTTCCGAGAGCATTTCGGCCCTGGGGATGACCGGCACCGATCCGGCAAGTGCCGCCTGGACTTCCGGATTGTCGGCGGCCACCGCAGAAGAGGTGACGACCACGTCTGCTTCACCCATGTGCTCGGCGGCATGACCGATGCGAATGGCCCCGCCCAGTTCCGACAGCCGGTCCGTGATGCCCGACGCGGCCAGGTCCGACCCGGAGACCTTATAGCCCAGGTTCAGCAGCAGTTCGGCAATACCGCTCATGCCGATGCCGCCGATGCCGACAAAATGGATATGGTATTTTTTTAGATACATGGCCTCCACATGCCTGCCGCCGGGTTCCGACGGCTAGGGGTTGATCAGTTGCCGATAACAGTCATCCACAATAACCGCTGCCGCATCCGGTCTGCCGAAGGCAGCAGCCTTTCGGCCCATCGCCCGCAGCGCATCCGGGTGGTCGGCATAAAATTGAATCCGTTGTGCCAGCAGGGCGCCGGTCAGCTCCGATTCCATGATCATTTCCGCCGCACCCTCATCGACCAGGGCGCCGGCATTGAGCCGCTGGTGGTCGTCTGCCGCGTGGGGAAAGGGGATAAACAGGATCCCCTTGCCGATGGCTGTGACTTCGGCCACCGTTGTGGCCCCGGCCCGGCAAACGACCAGATCCGCCTGCCGATAATTCCGGGCCATGTCGTGAAAAAACGGTTTTGCGTTGCCGGAAACACCGGCGGTTCCATAGGCCGTCCGCACCGGGGTTTCATCTGCCGATCCGGTTTGATGGATGAACCGAAACTGCCGGCGGTCCCGGAGCAGGGGCAGCGCGTCGATCACCGCCCGGTTGATCGCGTGGGCCCCCTGGCTGCCGCCGACGATCAGAACCGTAAAGAGCGGCTTTCCGGCAACCGCGCCACTGTCCCGGTTTTCCTCATCGGCTATGAATTCCCTGCGCACCGGATTACCGGTCACCAACGATTTCGCCGGTCCGAGGCGGTCGGCGGTTTCCGCAAACGTGACATAAATTCTGTCGGCCACATGTGAGAGCATGCGATTCGTTATCCCCGGCAACAGATTTTGTTCGTGCAGCGCCGTGCGGATTCCCAACAACCAGGCACCGAGAACCACCGGGGCGGAGGAGTAGCCGCCCACCCCGAGGACCAGGTCCGGCCTGAAACGGTGCAGCATGCCCAGCGCTTGGACGAGCCCCACAGGGATTCTGGCCGACGCGCGAAGTCCCCGCCAGAGGCCCCGCCCCTTGATACCTTCGGCGGACACCGATCGATGCGTAAAACCGGCGCGGGCGACAGCGTCCTTCTCGAACGGCTTATCCGTTCCGATAAACAGTACCCGACTGGCCGGGTTCCGGTGCATGATCTCCTGGGTGATGGCGATGCCGGGAAACAGATGGCCTCCGGTGCCGCCGCCGGCCACCACGAGCCGGATGGCTCTGGGCTTCGGGGAATCCACGTCATCCCTCCCCTCCAATGTTCATCAGAATTCCGATGGCCGCCATGTTGAACAGCAACGAGCTGCCACCGTAGCTGAGAAAGGGCAGCGTGAGGCCCTTTGTCGGCAGTAGTCCCAACGTCACGCCGGTGTTGACGCAGATTTGCAGCCCGAGGGCTGCGGTGAGTCCCAAAGCCATCAATGCACCAAAATCATCACGGGCGTTTCGGGCAATGGCCAGTCCGCGCCACAGAATGACGACGTAGAGAACGAGAATCAATATCACACCGAACAGTCCCAGTTCTTCGCCAATCACCGAAAAGATAAAATCGGTGTGGGGCTCGGGAAGATAAAACAGCTTCTGGTAGCTTCTGCCGATTCCGGTGCCCCAGAGCCCGCCGGTTCCAAAAGCCATCAGGGAGTGGATGGTCTGGTAGCCGTGATCCGCCGGATAGTCCCACGGCCTTAAAAAAGAGACGATCCGTTTGAATCGGTACTCCGCGCTGATCATGCCCATGTACATCACCGGAAACATCAGCAACAGGGCGGCCGTCAGGTGGGAAAACCGAACCCCCCCGGCGTAGAGAAGTATCCAGGTCAACGCGCCCAGAATGACGACAGAACCAAAATCCGGCTGCATCAGAAGAAGCCCTGCAAATACGCCAAACACGATGAAATGGGGCAGAAACCCGACGGTAAACCGCTCTACACCGTTTCCCTTTTTGCTGAGGGAGTAGGCCAAATAAACGATCACGGCAAAACGGACCAGTTCCACAGGCTGAAAGGTGAGCCCGTGGAATCGGAGCCAGCGGGCGGCTCCGCCGGCTGAATACCCCAGCCCGGAAAATGGAATCGCCATCAATGCCGCCAGGGCCAGGGCCAGCAGGGGATAGGTCAGATACCGGAACCATTGGTACGGAAAATGACGGCACGCCACCAGGGTGACAATCCCAACGGCGCTGTATATCGCCTGACGCCTCAGAAAGAAGGTGTCTGTACCGAGCTTTTTCATCGCAAGGGCTGAACTGGCGCTGTAGACCATGACGATCCCGATCCCGACCAAAAAAAGGGTTGGAAACAGCAGCCTGGCATCATAATGATGCCCTTTCGCCTGAGCGGCCGTCATGGCGTTTCTCCACTGCCGAGATCGGTGACCTTTCTGCGAAAGTCTTCCCCCCGATCGGCATAGCTGTCGTACTGGTCGAAACTGGCACAGGCCGGAGACAGCAGTACCGCTTCACCGGCGACGGCGACACGGTACGCCTGATCTACGGCCTCCGTCATGTCGGTGGCCACGCTGACGCTGGCACTCTCTCCCAGAGCGGATAAAACGGCATGCCGCGCCTCGCCCATGGCCACCACGTGTTTGACCCGCTTCGTCACGATGGCGTTTAACTTTGTAAAATCCGCGCCCTTGTCACGACCCCCCAGGATGAGTACCACCGGGATCTCAAAGGAGCCCAGCGCTCGGATGACCGCATCGACGTTGGTCGCCTTCGAGTCGTTGAAAAAAAGGATGCCCCGGATCGTCGCTACATGTTCGGTGCGGTGGGGCAGCCCCTTATACATGTTGAGCGCTGCGGTAATCCCGTCCAAGGTGCCACCGGCGGCAATGGCGGCCAGGGCCGATGCCGCGGCGTTCTCGGCATTGTAATCACCCGGCAGATTCAACAGACGCCGGGGGATCTCGGCGTTCGGCAGTTCCCGGGTCGCCAGGGTAATCCGCCGGCCGTTCACGGCCGCGCCCTCGGCACCGGATGAAAACTCGTGGGGCGTTCCGTAGTAAACCAGTTTACGGCTGGATATCCCCTTTGCGATGCCCCGTATGCGTGGATCGGATCCGTTGAGTACTGCGGTATCGCCGGGACCGTGTCGATGGAACAGCCTGGCCTTCGAAGCAGCATAGGCGGACATGTCCGGATACCGGTCCAGGTGGTCCTCGGCGATATTGAGCAGTACGCCGATCCGCGGTCGAAAGGTGTCGGCTGTGTCCAGTTGAAAACTGCTCACCTCGACCACCAGCATGTCCACCGGGTTATCCAGCCCCAGGTACTCGATCACCGGATTGCCGATGTTGCCGCAGACAAAAACGCGCAGCCCGGAGGCTTCGAGCATGCGGCCCAGCATCTCGGTGGTGGTGGTTTTGCCATTGGTCCCGGTCACCGCAATCATCGGCTCCTGGATGAAACGGAAGCTCAGCTCCAGTTCTCCGATGACCGGGATACCCTTTTCACGCGCCGCCAGGATGACCGGTATCGTATGGGGCACCCCCGGACTCAGAACCACGGTATCCGCCGAGGTGAATGTTTCGAGCCGGTGCCCCCCGAACTCCATGGACGCCCCCAGCTGTCGCATCTCTGGAATCACGTCGCCATGGGTCTCCTCCGGCGCCGCGTCGGAAATGCTCACCCAGGCTCCCCTGGCTGACAGGAATCGGGTGACGGCAACGCCGGTTCGTCCCAGACCTGCCACCAGTATGTGTTTTCCTTTCAGTTCCATATCAGCGAAGTTTCAGGGTGCTCATGGAGATGAGCGCCAGGGCAATGGCGATGATCCAGAACCGCACAATGACCTTTGGTTCGGGCCACCCTTTCAATTCAAAGTGGTGATGCAGCGGGGCCATCCGGAATATCCGCTTGCCGTGGGTCACTTTGAAATATCCGACCTGGAAAATCACCGACAGTGCCTCAACAACGAAAATGCCGCCCACGATGACCAGCAGAATCTCCTGCTTGGTGATGACCGATACGGCCCCGAGCGCCGCACCCAGCGACAGGGAACCCACATCCCCCATGAATACCTGCGCCGGATAGGTGTTGAACCAAAGAAATCCCATCCCGGCACCGGCCACGGCACCGCAAAACACGGCCACCTCCCCGCTGCCCGGCACGTAGCTGATCTGCAGATAGTCGGCAATTTTCACATGGCCCGCCACGTAGGCGAAAATCATATAGGTTACCGCTGCAATGATCACCGGGCCGATGGCCAGTCCGTCGAGACCGTCGGTCAGATTCACGGCATTGGAGGTGCCGACAATGACTAGCACGACAAACAGCACATAGCCGGCCCCCAGGTCCGGCGACATCGTTTTTAAAAACGGAATCGTCACCCGCGTGTTGAAATCCGGGATAAAATACAGCAGGATACCGGTGGCCAGGGCCAGCATGACCTGCATCAGAAATTTTACGCGTACCGTCAGACCCCTGTTCCGCTTTTTGATCAGCATCAGGTAATCGTCGATAAACCCGATCGACCCGTATCCGACCACCACCAGCAGTGCGATCCACACATACACGTTCGTCAGGTTGCACCAGAGGAGGGTAGACAGAACGATGGAGAACACGATCAGGGTGCCGCCCATGGTCGGCGTCCCGGCTTTTTTGTGATGGGTTTCGGGACCATCCGTACGGATGTATTGGCCGATCTGCAGTTCCGAGAGCCGTCGAATCACCCACGGACCGAAAATGAAACAGATCAAAAAGGCCGTCAGGCTGGCATAGATCGTCCGAAACGTGATGTATCGAAACACGTTGAACACGGAAATCGACGTATGCAGCGGATATAGAAGGTGATAGAACATAGTTAGGTACTGGTTATTTGGTTTTTGAAATTTGTCATTTGGTATTTTCTCCGGCCCATTCCAAAAGCCTGGCCACCACTTTTTCCATTCCCATAGCCCGGGAGCCTTTCACAACGATCCAGTCCCCCGGTTCCAGCCATTCCACCAGATCGTCTGCGATGCTCGTACGGCTTCCGGTGACGATGGCCTCTGGCGGCATCCCGCCTTCGGCTGCCCCGGCCCCCACTTGTTCGGCAAACTCTCCGGCAGCATACAGGCGGGTGATATTCGATCGGGCACACAGCAGACCGATGTCCCGGTGCAGATCTGCGGCACCGTTACCCAGTTCTTTCATGTCTCCGGCGACCATAACGCTTCGGCCGGCCCGGCTCGCTCCCTGAAGCGTCTCGATGGCTGCGGCCATGGAAGCCGGATTGGCATTGTAGGTGTCGTCTATGATATGGATGCCTTTCGCTGTGTTCCGAACATTGAGACGACCCTGAACCGGTCGAAATGCGTCGAGGCCCTCCCGAATCTCGTTCGGTGTGAGCCCGGCCAGATACCCAACGGCAGCCGCCGCCAGTGCGTTGGAGACCATAAATGGTCCCGGTGTATTGAGTCGGATCGGTACCCGGGTGCCGGCCAGATCCAGGTCAAAGGACATTCCGTTCGGTGTTGATGCCATGGTTTCCGCCCGAATGTCCGCGTCCTTGTCCCACCCGTACATCAGCGTCTTCTGAACGGCCCGTTCGGCGAGGGTTCGGATTCTTGGGTCATCGGCATTGAGCACCGCCCGTTTGTCTGCTGCCATTTCGTCCAGGAGTTCACCTTTTGCGGCCATCACCCCTTCTATTGAGCCGACGCCTTCCAGGTGGGCCGGGCCGATGTTGGTGATGACCCCGATATCGGGGTCACACATTCGGGTGAGCCGGGCAATTTCACCGAAATGGTTCATACCCAACTCCAGTACCGCCCACTGATGGTCCGGGCGGAGCCGAAACAGGGTCAGGGGCACCCCCACTTCATTGTTGAAATTCCGCTCAGGAAATAACGTTCGATATCGTCTGGACATGACCGAAACGATCATCTCCCGGGTGGAGGTTTTGCCGTTGGAGCCGGTGATGGCCACCACCGGTATGGCCGAGAGTCTGCGGATGAAGGTGGCCAGCTGGCCCAGGGCGCCCATCGTATCCGGAACGCTCACACAGAAGATCCCGCGGACGGCCCAGTCCGATACCGGGAATCGCTCGAGTTCTGCCTCCGAGATCACCACGCCCCGGACTCCAGCGGACACTGCCTCTTCCACAAATCGGTGTCCGTCATGGGTCTCCCCTCGAATCGCCACAAACAGAGCATCCTGTGGAATGGCGCGGGAATCCGTTTCGATGGATCCGAATACGGCATCCGGCGCGCCGGCCACACATGTCCCCCCGGTGGCCTCCAGAATGTTGGTGCCGGTCCATGTCCATGGGGTTGCCTGTTGCACGATGCGTGTGTCCTCTTTAGGGATCACCGCGGAGGCCCCGGTGGCCAGTTAAAAGACGGGCTTTGCCCTACCGGAAGATGGGGATAACGCAAAACCTTGTAAAATCGGTAATCGTCTTTCACGCCGGGTGCCTCCACGGTGAGCGTTAAAAAGGTTAAAAGTTAAAAGCTGAAAGCGTGGGGCCTTGCCTCAAAGCGTCGATCCCGCACGCTGTGTTCATTCAACGTTTCGCGTTTATTTCTTTCAGGGCGGATTCGGCCTCTTTTCGGTCGTCGAAAGGGACGGTTTCCGTTCCGATAAGTTGATATGGTTCATGCCCTTTTCCGGCGATCAGAACAATGTCGCCGGGGCGGGCTGCGGTGATGGCCATGCGGATTGCCTGCTTCCGATCCGGCTCTACAATAAAGCCTCGGCGACCGGGATCATCTCCGAGATCCGATGGAGACAGCTCACTTACGGTTTCTTTCCGGACCCCTTGAAGGATCTCTTCGATAATCTCAAGGGGCGGCTCGGTGCGCGGATTGTCAGAGGTGACCACCGCCACATCACAACGCCGAGCGGCGATGTGTCCCATTTCGGGACGCTTGGTGCGGTCCCGGTCCCCGCCGCAACCAAACAGACAAATGATACGTCCGGCCCCCAAGCCGCTCAGCGCACCGATCACATGATCGAGCGCATCCGGGGTGTGGGCATAATCGACGTAGATGAACCGGCCTTTGGGATCCGACACCGGTTCCAGCCGACCGGGAACGGCCCCGAGCTTCTCGATTCCCCCAGCGATGGTTCCCCCGGGTATCCCCAGGGCCAGACCCACACCGACGGCGGACATCAGGTTCGCCAGGTTATGGGGCCCCACCAGTGTTGAACGGATACCCATCGGCCCCCTGGGGGTGCTCAGACGGACGGAAATCCCCCGGCGGTCCAGTTGGGACTGGATCGGATGCACCGCGGCTCCGCTGTCGAAGCCGGTGGCGATGATGTCCCCGGAAAATGCCCGGCTCAACTCACGGCCTTTCGGATCGCTCACATGGATGACGGCTGTTTTTTTCGCTTTCGGGTTTTCCGGTCCGAGGCATTCGGTAAACATCCGTTTTTTGCTGCTCCAGTAAGCGTCCATTGTCCGATGAAAGTCGAGATGGTCCTTTGTCAAGTTTGTAAATACGCCGATGTCCAGGTAGCAGTCATGGATCCGGTTCAGCGCCAGGGCATGGGAAGACACTTCCATGACAACATGGGAGACGCCGTGATCACGCATTTCGGCCAGAATCCGTTGGAGATCGATGGATTCGGGGGTGGTCACCGGATTGTCGAACGCTTGCCCACCGAAGCGGTAATTGATCGTACCGATCACGCCTGCAGAGAGCCCGTGATGCGCCAGGATGCTTTCGATCAGATAGGCCGTGGTCGTTTTGCCGTTGGTTCCGGTAATGCCGACAAGGACCATCCGCTCCGAAGGGCGGCCATAAAATTCCGACGACAGCAGGGCCAGCGCCCGGCGGCTGTCGTTCACTTGGACAACCACCGCATCCCTGGCCAATGGGCGTTGGGCGACGACCGCCGTTGCCCCCCGCTCCAGGGCCTGGTCCACATAATCGTGACCGTCGGCGGCAAAGCCGGAAATCGCGACGAACAGGCCGCCGGCTTGGACATCCTGGGCTCTGCAATGAACCGATTGGATCTCCATGTCCTGAACTGTTTTCAAAGAGCGGTCTTGGGGTGTCTGCAGCCGCCGGACTTCCAGCCGGTTCAGCAGACGGGCCAGTTTCAACTGGCCACCCCCCTGGTGGTTGACGCCGTCAGGCGCTTTTCGTCCGACTCGGGCGATATATTCAGATGGTGCAAGGTCTCTTCGACGATCTGCTTGAACACCGGTGCTGCGACCACCCCGCCGTAGTGGGATCCTTTGGGCTCGTCGAATACCACCAGGACGGCGACTTCCGGATGGTCGGCCGGCGCAAATCCGACAAACGACGCCATATAGCGGTCCTTGGCATACGCACCGTTTTCGTCCGGTTTTTGTGCCGTGCCTGTCTTGCCGCCGGCGGTATAGCCATCCAGTGCGGCATATCGGCCGGTACCGTTTTTACTGACGACCGTTCCCATGATGCGCCGCAGCGCCCGGGCTGTCGCGGGCGAGATGGCCTGACGTATCCGGGTCGGTTCGAAACGCTGGAGCGGGCGGCCGTTCTGGTCCGTGACGGCCTGAACCACGAAGGGTTTCATCAAACGCCCGCCGTTGGCTATGGCAGCGGTGGCCGTCACAAGCTGGATGGCGGTCACCGCGATGCCCTGGCCGAATGCAATGGCGGCCTGATCCATCTCTGTCCACCGACGATAATGGGACAGGCTGCCGTCGATTTCGCCCGGACAGTCGATGGCGGTTTTTTCACCGAAACCGAAACGGCGCAAGGTGAGATACATTGTTTCGGGACCAAGCTGCTGGCTGATTTTCACGGCGCCGATATTGCTTGAAACCATCACAATCTCTTCGATGGTTAACGTGTCGTGCTTTCGGGTGTCATGGATGGTATGCCGGCCGAGCTGATATCGCCCCCTTTCACAGAAAAAGGGTGTGTCCGCAGAGAGGCCCCCGTGCTCCAGGGCAGCGGCGGCTGTAAAGATTTTCATGGTGGATCCCGGTTCGAAGGAGTCCGTGATCGCGCGGTTTCGCCACAGGTTTGGATCGAACCGGTGAAACGCATTGGGATTAAATGTCGGCGCGTGTGCCAGGGCGAGAACGGCTCCGGTTTCCGGTCGAAGCACAATGGCTATTGCCGACGCCGCGTCATATCGGCTGACCGCCTCCTTAAGGCTCTTTTCCACGATGAACTGAATGGTCTGGTCAATGGTCAGCACAATATTTCGACCCGCCGGCGGGCTGCTTCCCATGGTGCCGCTTTCGAATCCCCGGCCTAACGCATCCTTGAGGACCGTTGTCGTTCGCCCATCTGCTTTGAGCAGGTCATTATATAGATATTCCAGGCCTTCCAGCCCCTGGCCGTCGATACCGGCAAATCCGAGCACCTGGGCGGCGATGACCTTGTTGGGATAGAAACGGCTGTATTCAGGTATGAAATCGATTCCGGCCATATCCAATTGCCGGACCGCACGGGCCTCCTTGGGTGTTGCCTGCCGTTTGAGCCAGACAAACGCGTTTCGGGTGTTGAGCTTTTCCGCGATGGCTTGGGGATCCGAGGACAGTACCGGTGCCAATGCGGATGCCGCCGACATCCTGTCCGGGATCCGTGACGGATATGCAGCCAGAGATTGTCCGTTGATACTGACCGCCATGGGCTGCAACCGCGAATCTAAAATATTACCCCGTTTGCCCGGTGTCTTCATCAGGGTCTCATACTGATTGGCCGCGCGTTCGGACAGCCATGACGTTTGCCAAACCTGAAGGTAGGCCGCCTTGCCTCCGACAACAATGAACATCCCGGAAAAGAATAGACCGATGACCATGATGCGGGTATTCATTTTCTGATGTGATTTGGATGTCATGGCAGCACAATTGTCTGTTTGGCATCGGGTATTTTCAACCCCAGCCGGGTACGGGCAATTTTGGCGATTCTTGCCGGGGACTTGAGCCGCGCCAGCTCTATCTTCAGACTGCTCTTCAGTTTGAGCAGATGCTGGTGCCGCCGCGTCTCCTCATTGATGTGGTAGCCGATGTCGACGGATTGGACACGGCACCACGTGTAAAAGAGCAGTTCCAATACAAACAGCATGAGCAGAACCATCCAAATGCCGGTGATCTCCGGATGACGGACCGTTTTTCGGTTGCGTGCGACCATGATGCTGTCCGTAATGCTTCCCGCTCCGTTACAACCGCTGGGCAGCCCTTAACCGCGTGCTCCGGGCCAACGGATTTTTCTGTACTTCGGCATCCGTCGGCCGGAGGGGTTTTCGGGTGACGATTCGCATCCGGGGCGATCCGCTGCAGATGCACCGGGGCATGCCGGGGGGGCATGTGCATCCCGATGCCATATTCTTGAGCTGGTGCTTTACAATTCGATCTTCCAGGGAATGAAAGGATAATGCGCAGAATCGACCACCTGGATTCAGCCAGTCGCAGAGGTGATCCATGAAGGTCTCGAGTTCCTCCAGTTCTCTGTTCACGGCGATGCGTAATGCCATAAACACCCGAGTCGCCGGGTGGATGCGTTGGCGGGCCGGCGATTTTGCAGGAATCGCCTGCCGCACAATCCTGGACAGCTTCCGCGTGGTGGTGATTCGGGACCGTCTCCGATCCTGAACAATACGGTGAGCGATCCTGCCGGCCCAACGCTCTTCCCCGTAATCTCGGAAAATGCGTTTAAGCTCGACTTCCGAGAGCCGGTTCACCAGGTCTGCGGCGGTCGTTCGGGTTCCGGTATCCATTCGCATGTCCAATGGCTCGTCTTTGCGGAAACTGAACCCGCGGCCGCTCGACTCGATCTGGTATCGAGACATGCCCAGATCCAGTAATATGCCGTCCACCCCATCTAAATCCAGCTCGTCGAGTACGTCCCCCAATTGCGTGTAGCTGCCCTGATAAAGGCGTACACGACGCGAAAAAGACGCTAATTCGGCAGTTGCGTGGGCAATCGCGGCGGCATCCCGATCGATGCCGATCAGGAGCCCTTCCGGAAGTATCCGTTCCGCAATGGCTTTGGCATGACCTGCGCCCCCGACGGTAGCGTCTACCATGGTCTTTCCCTTTGCGCAGTGTAATGCTCCGATGGCTTCATCTCGCATCACGGGAGTGTGCTGAAACACCATGGACCGGGTCCCCCTGTGGGGCGCCTGTGTTCCGGGGTGACCAAAAGTCGGGCTACAGGCCTAGTTTGGATATCTCGCTCCGGACGTCCTCCCTCTGCAGGTCTTTTTCCATTGCCAGATTTTCGTTCTCCCAATGTTCCCGTGACCAGATTTCGAAATGGTCCAATACCCCCACCAGAACGATATCTTTCTGGATGTCTGCGTATTGCCGCAGGGTCGGCGGTACCAGAATCCGCCCCTGTTTGTCACAGGGACAATCAAAGGCGCCGCCGACGAACACCCTTCGGAACCGCCGCAGGGAATCGCTTTTTTCGGCCAGAGACAGCACACGGGATTCGATTTTGCTCCACTCCGCGTGTGTGTATGCGAAAAGACAGGAATCCATCCGGGAGACCATAACCCCGTCTCCGCCGCCGGCCCGGATGATGTCCTTGAACCTGGCCGGGATAATGATGCGACCTTTGTCGTCGATGGTATGAAAGGAGCTGCCTCGAAACATGGGCTCTATACTCTTTTGGCAACGCCGGCACCGGTTATTGGAAGAAATGGATGCATCTGTATATCATCCACTTTACTCCACTTATATCAAGATAAAACCGCAAATATCGGAAAGTGTCAAGAAAAAAGTTATTTATGAATAAAATTTTTTATAATGATTATTGAATGTTAAATCGAAAAAAGTCAACATGAATCGAAGTGGGAATTTGTGGAGAATAAATTAAAACATGTATTTTTAACGCAACAGCCCGGTGAATTGATCGGCCAGAATATCCGAGGGCGGCGCCACATATATGTTAAGTAAACTGCAACATATTGATTTTAAATTATTATTTTTTGAGCTGGACCCCCGCCCGGGCGAGCGGGACAGTCCGGACGGTGCCGATGGTGCGCATCGCAGAAGAGCCGTTACATGTCGGGGATGAAAGTGGAGGAAAGTGAGCCATTTCACACGATCGGGATCGGTTTAACCGGCGGTATGGTTTTACATGTTGATCCGGTGCGGGATCTGTGTCTATAAAATCCGGTTAATTCGACCTGAAAATTGCACGACCCTGTCGTCGTGCGTTGTCCGGGTTCCGTTCTGATCCGCGTCCTGTAGCTTCCGCGGCCAGACCGGAGCGTTATCGCAGAAAAGAGGACGATTATTAAACCGTGATCCCTGCGCCGTTCGAAGGCCCTGAAAAGAAGCTCGAGATTCTGCTGACGACTCCCCAGAGCAGGCTGAGGCCCAATAGGGACGGTCGCTGGCATCGTGTTTCACGCGCCAGCCAGGCGGCGATTATCAGTTCCATATCCAATGCATCCCTGGATGCGTACCTGTTGTCGGAATCCAGCCTGTTTGTCTGGGAAGATCGGATTCTGATGATTACCTGCGGCAGCACCACCCCGTTGGATGCCATACCGGAAATTATGGCCCTTTCGGGACCCGGAAACGTCGCCATGGTGTTCTATGAACGGAAAAACTTCCTGTTCCCCGAGAATCAGCCGTCTGATTTCGAAACGGATGCCGCCGTCATGGAGGGGTATTTTCCCGGCAGGAGCTATCGTTTCGGGCCGGCCAACGCCGATCATGTGCATGTCTTTATTTCATCCCCTTCCCCGGGCCTCCCTGAACAGGATGTCACATTTCAGATTCTGATGAGCCATTTGCCATCGACTGTGGCTGAGCGGTACACAGCGGATAACGGACAGAACGCCGTCAGAACATTGCAAGAGGATATTTTGAACCTTTACCCCGGCATGGAATTCGATAGCCACCTGTTTTCACCGTTCGGCACCTCTATGAACGGTATCCGGGATGCAAACTATCTTACGGTCCATGTGACACCCCAACGGGAAGGATCTTACACCAGCTTTGAAACCAATGTGATCGCCGACGACTACTCCGATACGACGGATTTGATGGTGTCGCTTTTCAAGCCACAACGGTTTTCGATTGTCCTGACCAGCAGTATGGACGGCAGCTGTCTGCCCCTGCACGACAACATCGGAAGCTGGATACCCGGGTACACGATAACCGAAAGAAGTCTGAACCAGTTCGATTGCGGATACGCCATGACGTTCCTGAACTGCATACAGGCGGACAGCCCATAACGACGCGGACAGCACCGTTATGACGGCACGGCGGGGTGCCGATCGCTATCGTCGATGTCGACAGAGGAGATACCGTTCATGGCAGCACCATTGGGACCGGATCTGTGGATTCGCGAGTTACACAAGGGGATTGTCGGGCTTTACTTCAAGGTTGAAAGGACGCTGTTCTCCGGCACCAGCCCTTACCAGCGGATCGATATCTACGAAACCGCGGGGCACGGGAAGATGTTGTTCAATGACGGCATCATCATGCTGTCGGAGCGGGATGAGTTTATCTATCATGAAATGATCGCCCACGTTCCCCTGTTTGTCCATCCCGCTCCCCGGCAGGTTCTCATTATCGGGGGGGGCGATGGCGGAACCGTACGCGAGGTGATGAAACATCCCGTCGTGGAACGGGTCGTCTTGGTGGAGATAGACAAGATGGTGGTCGACGCCTGCCGGAAATACTTTCCATCGCTGACCTGCGGCCTCGACGATCCCCGATTGGAGATTCGCTACGAGGATGGCGTCCGGTATGTCTCGGATGTGTCCGAGACCTTTGATGTGGTTATCGTCGATTCCACCGATCCGATCGGCCCTGCGGAGCCGCTGTTCGGCCGCACGTTCTACGAGCATGTGTCCCGGGCGTTGAACCCGGAGGGTATCCTTGTCACCCAAGCGGAGTCGGCATTTTACGACCCGGAATTGCAACAGCCGATGCTGATCCATCAGCGTCCGTTTTTCGAAAGGTTGCACCTGTATCTGTATTCCAACCTGACCTACCCCGGGGCGCTGTGGGGATTCGGTTATGCATCCAAAGGTCTTTGTCCCATCCGGGATCTTGATCCGGGTCGCGTGACCGCTGCAAATATATCCAGCCGGTACTACAACGCCGGCATTCACCGGGCAGCATTCATGCTGCCGACATTCGTAACCAAAGAACTGGGACCCATTCTGGATCCGGTTCCGGACATGTCATCATGAGACGAAAAGACAAAGAAATCACCGATCCGGCGGTCATCGAATCGATCATCCGGCAATCCATCGTATGCCGGCTGGCCATGTGCGACGGCGATACCCCTTACATCGTTCCGCTGTCATTCGGGTATCAGAACCGCGCCTTGTATTTTCATTCGGCCACCGAAGGCAAAAAGATGGACATCCTGCGTCGAAACCCCAAAGTGTGTTTCGAGGTCGATCTCGGCCCGGCGGTGAAGAAGGCGGAGCAGCCCTGCCGGTGGGGCATGACGTTCCGGAGTGTTATCGGAACCGGCACGGTGCATTTTCTGGAATCACCGGCGGAAAAGCGACGTGCGCTTGAAATCCTCATGGGCCATTATGCCAACGCGCGTTTTGAGATCCCGGACAGTAAACTGGATGGCGTAACGGTGTTCCGGGTGGATGTCAAAGAGATGACGGGAAAGCAGAGCGACTGATTACCGGCCGGTTCACTGATATCATGATCCGGTGTGATGTGTGTCAATGCTCGAGCCGCCCGACGTCGGAATAGGGGTGTATGTACCAATCGGATGAATCAAACGGTATCCCCGTGCCACCGGAAACCGATGACCGCATGGCCCGCCGGGACGTGATCCGTATGGTGCGGGATCAGATCCAGGCCTTTTTTGAAGGGGCCCGGGGGAGTCATGACTGGGATCACACCGAGCGGGTCTTCCGGCTGTGTGAACGGATCGGTTCCCTGGAGGGCGCCGATATGGACGTGCTGCTCATTGCCGCTTATCTCCACGATATCGGGCGGAGTCGCCAGGACAGCTCCAACGGTGCCGTCTGTCATGCCGATGCCGGGGCCCGCATGGCGGCATCGGTCGTGGCGAAGCTGCCCATGTCCGATGCCCGACGGGAAAACATTCTCCATTCTATCCGTTCCCACCGCTTTCGTGGCCGATCCACCCCGCGGACTCTGGAAGCACGGGTTCTTTTCGATGCGGATAAACTCGATGCCATCGGCGCCGTGGGGGTGGCCCGGGCTTTTTTGTTTGCCGGAGAAGTCGGGGCCCGGCTTCACAACCCGGACATCGACATTGAAACAACCAAACCTTACAGCCGGGAGGACACCGGTTATCGGGAATACAAAGTCAAGCTGTGCAAGGTCAAGGACCGCATGCTGACCTCGACGGGTCGCAGGCTGGCTGAAGAACGTCATTATTTCATGGAACAGTTTTTTCAACGCTTGCAGGACGAGCACGAGGGAAAGAGGTAACCGTCATGAGCATTAACGTGGTAGAGAAAATCGATGATCGAGTGAACGTTCGGCATGTGCTGATCAGTGTGTCGGACAAGAGCGGACTCGAAGAATTTGTTCCCGGCCTGTTGAACATCCATCCGGGCATCCGGGTCTTCTCCACCGGAGGCACGTACGGCCGAATTCGTGAGATTCTGGGTGCGGACCGGGAGCAGGCACTGACCCAGGTGGCTGATTATACAGGTCAGCCGGAGACCCAAGGCGGCCTGGTCAAGACGCTTGACTTCAAAATCTATCTTGGACTTCTGACCGAAACTTACAATGATGCCCATCAGCAGGACCTGGCTAGGACCGGGGCCGTCCCCATCGACATGGTTGTGGTCAACCTGTACCCATTTGCGCAAACCATCGCCAAATCCGGGGTCACCGTGGAGGAGGCCCGGGGAAACATCGATATCGGCGGGCCCTGCATGATCCGTGCCTCGGCGAAGAATTATCTTCGGGTGGCCTCGGTGGTCGATCCGGCGGACTATGGACGGATCCTTGACGAAATGCGGCGCAGCAACGGCGACACGTCTTTGGCGCTTCGATACGGACTGGCCCAAAAAGCGTTTACCCACACGGCCGACTACGACCGGGCGATTGCGGATTTCCTTCACCAACAGACCATTGACGATACCCGCGGGTGCTATCGGTTCGACTAAAGGCGGAAAGGAGGGGAGCATGGCAGACGATCTTAAGAAGATGTACCGGACCATCGTGGAGGAGCATTTTCCGCCCGCCATGGAGATCAGTTTTGTGGACGGGGACCATCGACAAACGCTGGTCTACGAAAAAGAATTGTGGACCATTGACAACGTTCAGAAGGGACTTCGCTACGGCGAAAATCCGGGGCAGGAGGCGGCCCTGTACAAGCTGGTCAACGGAAATCTGGTGCTCGGAGAGACCGAAACCATCCAGCCGGGACAATTTCTGGCCTCTGAACTGGAGTTGCTCCAGTCCGGTAAGCATCCCGGAAAAACCAATATCACCGATGCCGACAATTCGCTCAATATTCTGCGCTATTTTACCGACGGGCCGACGGTGGTCATTGTCAAGCACAACAATCCCTGCGGGGTTGCCAGATCCGATTCCCTGGAAGACGCCTATATCAAAGCCAATATGGCGGACCGGGTGGCGGCTTTTGGCGGCTGTATCGCCCTGAACCGGGCCGTGGACCGGCCAACGGCGGAGGCCATTGCCCGCCAGTATTCCGAAGTGGTTGTGGCGCCCGATTTTGAAGAAGGGGTCATGGACATTTTGGCCACGAAGAAAAACCTGCGGGTGGTGCGGATCGGCAACATCGACCGTCTCCAGAACTTCATTGGAAAGCGCTGCGTCGAGTTCAAAAGCCTGATCGATGGCGGGATCATCGCTCAGTGGTCTTTTGTGCCGGCCGCCCGATCAAAAGCCGATGTGACCATCGCCCAGTGCGAGTATCAGGGGTCGCCATACCGGATCGAGCGGGAACCCACCGAGGCGGAATCCGATGACATGCTGTTCGGATGGTTCGTGGAGTCGGGGATTACGTCCAACAGCGTCATCTACGTCAAGGACCAGGTGACCGTCGGTATCGGCACCGGCGAACAGGACCGGGTGGGTGTCGCTGAAATCGCACGGGACAAGGCCTACCGGAAGCTGGCCGATCGCTACTGCTTCGAGGAATTCGGTATCTCCTACAACGAGATGGCAGATGCCGAAAAGAGACGGGCCATCGACAACCGGGTCCGATCCGAGAAAGGTGGGCTTATCGGTGCGGCGATGGTCAGCGATGCGTTCTTCCCGTTCCGGGATGGCGTGGATGTGGGTCTTCGGGAAGGTGTCACGGCAGTGGTTCAGCCCGGCGGATCGGCCAACGATTACCAGTCTATCGAGGCCTGCAACGAGGTCGGGGCGACGATGGTGTATACGGGACAGCGCAGCTTCAAACATTAGGAGCGGTTTTTAACGCTCATCTCAGATCCCAGGGCGGTGTTGCAGGCCTGGCCGCAGGGCCCCTGCCCCGCGCCCAGGCGGCAAATGCTCACGTACTTCCGTGTACGCTCCGCTTTTTCGGCGGATTGACGCCTTGCCCTCGGACCTGACCTAAGCGTTAAAACCCGCTCCTTAGCTCAGAGTTCTGTACACTCCGCTTTAAATCCGCGGGACGCCTCGCTCTCGTGCCTGATCTAACCGTTTAAAACCTCTTTTGAATATTATTATGACCATCCGGCCTTCCGCGTTTTCGCTTGTCCCGCCCCCATATTGGCGTTACACGTCACTTTCGGGGTCGGGATCGCTATCGGGTTCGGAATCGAGATAGGACGGTTATCTTCGAAGTCGATAGCGATTCCGAACCCGATACCGATTCCGATGACTCCGGTACTCTGGCACTTGTATACCGTCTCTTAATCGGATCGGAATTCTGACGAAGTTTTTAGGCGTGGGTTTTCATCACCCGGGCAAACGCATCGATGGTGTGATCGATATTTTCTTTCTGGATCGGGTAGTGGGTTACGGCCCGGATCTTGTACGGCCCGACAGCCAGGGTGCGAACACCCTCCTTCTCCAGCGCCCGAACAATGGTACCGGCGCTTCTGTTGCCGCCGGTGATGCCGATGAAAACGATATTCGTGCGGATCAGCTCCGGATCGATCTGTAACCCGGAGATGCCGGCCAGACCGTCTGCAAGATACCGGGCATTGTCGTGGTCTTCTGCCAGGCGGTCCACCATTTCGTCAAGGGCGACAATACCGGCAGCGGCCAGAACTCCGGCCTGCCGCATACCGCCTCCCAGAACCTTTCGTATCCGACGGGCCCGGTTGACAAACTCCCGGCTGCCGCAGACCAGGGATCCCACAGGGGCACACAATCCCTTGCTCAGGCAGAAGGAAACAGAGTCGGCATCGGCCGTCAGGTCCCGGACAGGGACACCCAGGGATATGGCCGCATTGAAAATGCGCGCACCATCAATATGCAGTGCCAACCCGTTTCGACGGGCAATCTCACCCACGGCGTGCGTATATTCCGGTGACAATGGGCTGCCGCTGCAGCGATTGTGGGTGTTTTCCAGGGCGATCAACCGGGTCACGGGAAAATGCACATCGTCGGCCCGAACCGCATTTTCAACCGCCTCTTCGGATAACCGGCCATCCGGCTGATTGGGCACGGTGTGGGGATGAATTCCTCCCAGGGCCGACGAACCTCCCTGCTCGTAATAAAACATGTGGGACTGGTCCCCCAGTATCATTTCATCGCCCCGTTGGCAGTGGGACAACTGGCACACAAGATTGGCCATGGTCCCGCTGGCCACCAAAAGGGAGGCTTCCTTTCCGGTCCGGCCGGCGGCCATTTCTTCCAACTCAATGACGGTCGGGTCTTCTCCGAATACGTCGTCGCCGACCCTTGCCTCTGCCATGGCCCGCCGCATGCCGGGTGTTGGCTGTGTCACGGTATCCGATCTGAGATCCACCTGGCCCATGTCTGCCTCCTTCCCATGGGGTGTGTTGTGAAACCTATCCCGGAATTCGTGCTGAAACGATTTCATGCACCGATTCGGGATAATACTTTATTCCAAACGCTTTCCCGGATATAGAAAAACAACCGTTTTGACAAGCATGATATAATTTGGGGGAACCGATGACAACTTTTTGTAAATCAAGGGTGGTTTTCGCAGGGGGCATCTGTTTGCTGCTGGTCGTCTGGCTAGGGGGCGTTGAGGCGAGGGCAGAGAAAAGGCAACCCGGCGCCAAAACAACCGGGATTCCTTCCACATCGACCTCCCAGGAGTGGCGTGATTTGAAGGCGGCATACCAAGCATCTCTGGAAAGTGGCGTGTCCGGACGCTTCCAGGCGGTTCGGCTGGACGGATCGTCTATTTTTGTTCTGGACAGCCGGCTCGGGCACATGTGGGTCTGGGCCTTCGGGAAAGAGGGCGGCTTCACGATGTACCAGGGGCGCGTGGCGCCCGGCCTGAAAATGGGCGATGTCGTAGATACATCGGAAGGGGTCCTGGACCAAAGAAAGAAATAACCCGCTTCTCTGACTGCGATATCACTCGGCCGTGTAGAACTGCGGAAATCTCAGGGATGAGCAATCCGGGCAGATGCTGTTGCTGAACTCGGTTCCGGAGTGATCTTCAATATATCTTTCCAGCGGCACCCATGCCGCCCCATCATTGCAGACCTTGCCGCAGTATATACAGACCGGAAGATGGGCCTCTATCATTCTGATGCTCCATTTTTCGATGGCCCGTATTCGGCGACTGAGCATCTTTAAAAGTTCCATGGCTATCGTCGGATACTGCTGGATCTCCTGTTGAAGATCCCAGCGCTCCAGACTGAGCAGGGTCGTTTCTTCCAGCGCCACGACACTGGCCGAACGCGCCATATTGTCAATCAACGCCATTTCTCCAAAGTAATGGCAGGGTCCGATTTTCCGAAGGTGCCTTTCTTCGGAGGTCCCCAGGTTCTTGATAATTTCGACCTTTCCGCGCAAAATCATGAACAGGCGCGTGTCGTCATCCCCTTCCCGTATAATTACAGTGCCCCTTCGGTAGAGTTTTTCTGTAGTGGCCCCGGCGATCCGCTTTAGATCGCCGTCCTGCATCATGGAAAAAAGGGGCACGTGTTTCAGGAAATCGATATATTCGGATTTCTTCATACGAACTCCAATTCCATAATCGTAACCATCGCGTCCGGGCCGGGAGGACCCAATGATATCGACCGGAAAAAATAGACACTGCGTTTCGAGTTTATTTTAGAGCCGGACCCTGAGAAGGTGTCGATGATTCGTTTATTGCTTTTATCCAATAAACGGGGATCGGTTCGCTGACATTTTTTACATCATGGTCGCCCAGATACTCGGCATCGCATGCGTATTCTATAATCCGGTAGGTGTCGGGACCGACATACACCCGGGTGTTTGACGATACGGCTCCGATGCGTGCCGCCACAACGGTCACCAGCCCGGAGGCGGTATAGGTGTAAAGCTCGCCGGCAAGGCTCTGCATTCGCGTGCAGCCGACATAGGCGGTCCCGGAGTTGATCCCCATGTGCAGCTGTACATGCCCCCAGGGATAGGGCACGTCGTGATTGAGACGATTGTTTTCGACCACGATGTCGAGCCCTGCCTTTACCGCCGCCAGTGCATTTTCTTCCTGCCGCCCCTCCTTGAAGATCACCATCAGTCCGTCACCGCTGGTTTCGTTGACGTCTCCCCCGTAGCGCTTGATGCAGTCCAAGTAAGCGGAAAAATGGTTCTCGACCATGTTATTGACCAGAAAGGGGTCGGCCGTTTCGGTGATTTTGGAAAAACCCTCGATGTCGAGAAACAGTACAGTCACCTCCATGGGGGCTTTTTCCAGGGAAATGCTTTCCGGATCTTTTTCCACGAGTCTCCGAACCGTGGAGGGGACAAATTTGGTGAGCTGGTGCTTGACCCGCTCCAGGGTCTCCAGATGAATCAGTGTTTTCCGCAGTTCCTCCGAGTAGCTTTTAACGTTCTCGTAAAGTTTGGCGTTTTCGACGGCAATGGCGACGTAGTCGGAGATGGAACGTAAAATGTCCAAGTCTTCGTCATTGAATTTCCCGTATTGCTTGTTCAGCGACTGGAGTACCCCGATGCACCGGTTTTCCCGGTTGATCAGGGGCTGACAGATGAGGTTGCGGGTCTGAAACCCGGAATTCTTATCGATTTGCGAGAAAAACCTTGGATCCTCATACACGTCGTTGTTGACCACCGAAGATTGGGTTTTGAACACCCATCCGGCGATCCCCGATTCTTGGGGAATCCGAATCTCGTTTCGCTGCATGCCGGTGGCCACAAGAGACCAAAGCTCACCGTTTTCCGGATCGTGAAGAAAGACCGTGCTGCGCTCCGTCTGCATGATCCGATTGGTTTGGTCCATGATCACCTCGAAGAGGCGCTCAATGTTCATTTCGGAAGTGAGCACCTGCCCCACCGTGAGCAGCTGCTGATATCGGTAGTTCTGGTCCCTGACGATCCAGTCTTCGCCGCGTCTGCCGATAGTTCGGGGTTTCGATTTGTCGTCTAACGCATCCATCGACAATACCCCCGTGGATGTTGGTTTGAGGTCGGAGCAAGAGAAGTCCAGCAAATCTAATGGGAATCGGAATGTTCAACCCCCGATCGCTTTATCTCTTGGAGGTTTTTCGTAAATCTTTTGTGATAGTGAACTGGGTCACATTTATATCAAAGCACCCGATAAAAAGAAACCGTTAACTCTGCACTGCGACAACCGTAATACACAATGACCACTCATGGGTGCGCTTTCAAGTGTCGGGCGGCCTTTCTGCCTCGGGGACCCTCCAGAGGGCATGGGACACCAACGCGAGAGACGACCGTCATGCCCGATACCGGGCCATCCGCATCGACACGTCCGGCAATGACGTTTGCCCGGAAAGCGTGAACGAGTAGCGGCGAAAACGCACCTTTGGGTTTATGGGGACATCGGCAGGTGTCCCGGTCGCGAAAATCCGAGATGACGAATCCGCTGTAGATTTTCGGCACCCGGACCCGGGGCCGGGTTGACCGGAAACGGGGATGGAACACATGACCGGTGACACGACCTCAATTGAGAATTCCAACAAAATTGTTGTGTTTTGTCTGAGGACATCTGCCCGCGGTCTAGGAGACTCTCTACCCTCTGAATGCAAACTTTTTCATTAAGAATCAGATGGTTGTAATAGAAACAAGAATATGATAGAATCTGGTATTCAATTTGCATTCCATTTGGGAAAGGACAGGGCGGCGCGATCTCATCAGAGATCGTTGCTAATTTTGCACAACCGCTAAAATGAGCATAGAGCCATGCTGCAGAACATTCGACTTTCCCACCATGCCATGCCTGGGAACTCCGGTGCCGGGGAACACAGACCTGGTGCAAATACCGTGATCGGAGGAACCCAGCGGCTCCTGAGGATCGATGTGATCTGGGGAAAAGCCGGGTTTACCCTTCTGGAGTTGATGATTGTCGTTTCCCTTATCATGGCGCTTGCCGCCATCGGGGTGCCGACTTATCTCGGGTATCTCCAAAAGGCCAGGACGACCAAGGCCATTGCGGATATCCGCCGGGTGGATCGGGTGATCCAATACTACCTGGCCGATATGGAAGAATTGCCGGATAGCCTCGATGACATCGGAGAGGGCGCCCATACAGACCCCTGGGGGAATCCGTATCGGTATCTGCTGATTGACACCACCAAGAAGGGACAAAAAGCGCTTTCGAGCCTCGATCTGCCCGGGGAGGATCTGCCGTTCCTCGGCTTTCTGGAAATCAATACCGTGACCCTGTCCGCGGTGACCGGCAAGAAAGACAAGACCGGCTCCCCTCCCGGCAAGGGCAAAGACACGCCGCCCGGTCAGGACAAGCAGGACGACAAAACCACCGGTCAGGACAAGCAGGACGACAAAACCACCGGCCAGGACAAGCAGGACGACAAAACTACCCAGGGCAACCTTACGCCGAGAAAAGACGGCAGCGAGAATCCGATCAACCTGGATTACGATCTCTACAGTATGGGACCGGATGGCGATTCCAAGCCCAACCTGAGTTCCAAAGCCGGCTCTGACGATATCATCCGGGGAAGCTCCGGCGATTACTTCGGCCCGGCCAACTACTATTAACCATGATGAGAACTGGGGATATGGCCATACACGTCAATAAACACCTGTTGCGGGTTCTAACGATACTCTTTTTTCTGTCAATCAGCGTCGGATGTCAGCTATCCAAAGATGAGAGTGTCCCGCCGGACTTTGTCGGGCACTGGGTTACCGATGTTCCCCGATACGAAAACTGCTACCTCGACATTACCGAAACCACGATCAGTTTTTTGACGGCAACCGGCGAGCTGAATACCTTTTTTATCAACCGGGTCGAGCGTACCGTTATTGAAAAGCAGAACGTCTTGGTTTTTCATTATGAGAATCGGGACGGCGTTGAGTTTTTAAAACCGATGGTTCAGATCGGAACCGGTGACGACGCCCAGATTCAATTTCTTAACCAAAAATATCTGAAGTGGCGAAAAGTAAACCAAGAAGCCTGATACGTCCAATCCACATATCAGGCTTGTTGGGACGTATATTCGGGCACAGCCTGGAATAAACGATGCCGTTTAAGCTGACAACCAGATCGTTTCGAACGCGGGTGGCCCGAAGAATCTTTTTACTGTTTATCATTTGTGCCTTGGTGCCGGTATCCGTTCTGTCCGGGATTTCCTATTGGACCGTTTACAATCAGCTCCAGAACCAGGCCCGGAATTATCTCCGCCAGGAGTGTAAATCGCTTAGTATCTCCATTTATGAACGACTTCTTCTGTTTCGTTCGGAACTGAAAAGCGCGGCATCCGTTTTTCAAGCCTACACGGCGTCCGACAAAACCTTATCCATAGATTTTTCCTTGCGGGAATTGGGGAGTAACTTTAGCGGTTTTGGAATTCGCCAAGGGGAGACCTGGCACCCTTTGGCCGGATCGATCGATCGCCCGCCGCGACCGAACATGCTCCAGGCCGACTGGCTTTCAGACGGCAACGCCCTGTTGATGCTGGAGCGGCGCAACGACCGGATAGAGCAATTCATGGTTCTGCCTCTGCCTTCCGAAGGCGACCCTCCGGCCTGGATTATCGGTAAAATTGACACCTCGTTTATATGGGAAGCCGCCGAGGCGCGCCCGCCGGAAACGGAAGTGATTATTCTGGACCGTGCAACCGGTTTTCTCTATGGCTCTGTCCCATACAACCCTCTGATCGGTGAAGGTACATTCTCCCTGGAGCTAAAGCCGCACAGCGGGCTGTTTGATTGGAAAGACCGGGATCGTACCTACGCGGCCAGCTTCAGGGCCATCCATTTGAAACCCAACTTCTTCCATCCCGATTGGGTGGTGGTCCTCAGCCGGGCGAAGGAGGATATTTTCGCACCCATGCGCAGCTTCCGGATCACATTCCCGGTAATGATCGTGATTGCCGTTGCGCTCGTCTTCATGCTCAGCCTGGTCCTGATCCAGAAAAATCTCACTCCGATCGAAAAACTTCGCCTGGGAACGGAAAAAATAGCAGAGGAACAGTTTGGCTACCAGGTGGACATCGCCAGTGGAGATGAATTTGAAACGTTAGGGAATGCCTTTAACGACATGAGCGACAGGCTGAAAGAGGGGCGTCTCCTGCTGGTGCGCTCATCCAAGCTGGCGACCATGGGTCAGGTGTCCACGGGCCTTTTCAACGAACTCAGGCAACCTTTGACCGGTATCGGGGGGATGGCTCAAGTGCTCCTGACGGACGATAGCCTTTCCGAGGATTATAAAGAGAAACTGAAGCGTATTAAGGAAGGCATCATACGAATGGAGGCAATCCTGAGCCGATTCGGCGAGTTCGCCCAGATCTCCGGGCGACGGATGCGACCGCTTGTACTGCCGGAGTTGATTGACCGTATTCAAGCGTACACCCAGGTCCAGATCGAGAAGAATAATATCCAGGTCAGCGTCGATCACCAGAAGGGGCTTCCCATGATTTCAGGCAATGCCCACAGCCTGGAACAGGCGTTTGCCAACCTGGTGATCAATTCCATACATGCTCTGGAGGTCCGTGCTGGCAATGATCGACAGCTTTCTATCAATACTTACCAGTGGGGCGGGAAAGTCATGGTCGATGTTATCGACAACGGTTGCGGCATGCCGAAGCGGGTTCAGACCCGAATTTTCGATCCCTTCTTTACGACCAAGGATGTCGATAAGGGGACCGGCCTGGGACTGAGCATCGTCGAGTCTATTATCCATAATCACGGAGCCACCATCGACCTGGAAAGCACGGTCCATGTAGGCACCAAATTCACCGTTTCTTTCCCGGTTGACTTACCAAAGGAGACAATAAATGACGCGTAATCGAAGGCGACGATTTCCCATGGTCGCAAAATACTACCAAACGCGAATGCTACTTTTCGTTCTGTCCTACATGATCATCGTGATCATGTTTATGGCGATATTCGTTTTCGCCCCCAACTTTATCCAGATGGCCGACCCCAGTGTACCGTTCAACGTCCAGGCGGCCGCGGCCGAGAAGATACTATACGGGCATGCGGCCTTGTGGCCGTCGCTGCTCGCTTTGGTCATTTTAATCGGCATCCATTATTTCCAGGTCTTTCACCGGTTCATCGGTCCCATGTACCGGTTCAGTCACTCATTCAACGCCATTGCGGCAGGGGATGTGTCGTTCCAGATCCAGTTGCGCGAAAAAGATTATCTGAAAAATGAACGGGACGAGATCAATCACATGCTCAGCATACTTTCCGAGCAGATCGGCGGTGCCCAGAAAGAAACCGCCATGGCGATGATGCTGGTCCAACAGATGGCGCAAGCAGGGGGCGACCTAAACGGCCGCAAAGCCATATCCAGCGACCGGCTGATAGAACTCCGGGAACGGCTCGGCCAGCTTTCGGAGACCCTGGGGTATTTCAAGACAGAAGACGAAACGAAATTAACCGGCGACGTCGAAGAAGACGAACAACAGACGGCCGATGGGAATACCTGATTGACTATTTCAATCAATAGATTTTCCTGAAAACAGCGGCCCGGAACACATTGACGGTGTCTCGGTTTATTTGAGTATTCGGGTTGCCTAAAATTCGCGGTATTCACCGCCAAGGCTCAGATTGGATAGCGTTGGTGGAGCCGCCGCCCGATTCCGGGCGGGGACTATCTGCCCGGCACAATAATGCGGGAGCCTTCATTTCGATTTGATTGTTCCTGTTCCTGTTGCATTCTTTTGACGTTTTCAATCATTTCTTCCATCGCATGCTGCATGGCCTCAGGGAAGTTTGTCATGGCTTCTTCCAACGTGGACACCTTTAATGGCGCGTGAAGCGGAACAGGCCCCTGGGGCGACATGAGCTGGGTATGACCCACAAATACCTTTTCACGGCTTTCATCTAACGTTCCATCCGGCTTGATCGGCGTCAGGCACCGGATGGACGCCGATTGGAGATCAATAAAATTCTCTTCACGATATAAGTTGTGTTTATCGACTTTAAAATCAATCTGATTGTTCGGCATGTCATTTCTCCCTTCATGTGATTTCCATGGTGACCCGGTTTCTCCGCCGGGACATGCGCCATCCTGATTTTGGATCGGTGTTTAACCTGGAATGGGCAAAATTTTCCCAGAAGTGGTTTCAAAACCCCATCTAACGCCGAATCTCCGTGTTGCGGATCTCCTTAAAATGCTCACATACTTTTTGTATGCTGCGCTTTTGCGTCGGCCCGCGCCTTGACCTTCGGCGCGATCTGAGGTTTTGAAATCACTTCTAAGCTTCGATTCCCGCAAGTCGTCACTGCACCGAGATTATAACAGTCGCACGCAAACACAAAGGGGCTGCGATGGTTATCGCAACCCCTCTGCAGGACTGGTAGGCGGTACTGGATTTGAACCAGTGACTTCCACCGTGTGAAGGTGGCACTCTCCCGCTGAGTTAACCGCCCGGGAAACCTATTTGTCGACCATCTCCTTGAGTTCCTTCCCCACCTTGAAAAAGGGCAGCTTTTTCGATGGGACCTCAATCTGGACGCTGGTTTTTGGGTTTCGACCGACATAGGGTTTGTAATGCTTGACGGCGAAACTGCCGAAGCCCCGGATTTCGACCCGCTCACCAGAGGCTAATGTTTGGGTGATTGTATCGAAAAAGGTGTCTACGATGTTTTCTGCATCCTTCCGGCTAAGAGAGGCTTCCTCTTTCAAGGAGTTAATCAGATCGGATCGGTTCATGAAGTCTCCTTCGTCAAACGGAATACCCTGGCGGGCCGTCACAATATGAACAATTTTGGTCGAACACAGAGATAGATTTATAGTGGTTTCGGCCAATTGAAGTCAAGCACTTTTTCACTCATCTGAAGGATTATCAATAACTTCGGATGGGGGTGGACCGAATTCGGATTTGCCCTGGGGCGACGGCGGCGGCCCGCTGTGATCTCCTTCGGGCTCTCCAAAGGGCAGCGTCGGATCATCATCGGCAAGGCCTGTTTCCAGGACCTCTTCCGCCATATCGCTCAGTTCCTCGATTTCCTTGGGCGTCGGCAGATCCTTGAGATCCTGAAGATCAAACACCTCCAGAAACTGACGGGTGGTGCCATAGATCAGGGGGCGCCCGGGTATTTCCTTCCTCCCGAGGACCCGGATCATCTTTCGTTTGAGCAGCATCCGAAGGACACCGCCGCAATCCACACCCCGGATGTGTTCGATGTCGCTGCGGATGACCGGCTGCTTGTAGGCGATCGTGGCCAGCGTCTCCAGGGCGGCCTTGCTCAACCGGGGAGGCTTGGGCTGGATCAGTGTTTTGATCCAGTCTTTGTACTCGGACCGGGTTCGAAGCTGGTAGCCGCCGGCGACCGCCTTCAGATGAAAACCACCCCCTCGGGCCTGATACTCATCTTCCAGTGCCTGAAGCGCTTCACGGATGGGCGCTCTTTCGGTCACATTGAGAACCGCCCGCATCCGATCGATGGTCAGGGGCTCATCCGCCACAAACAAAAGGCTCTCGATAATGTATTTGATGTCGTCATCCATGTATGGCCCATGAATCGAAATCGTTTTTTGCCCGGTTTTCCTGTCTGGTTCGCATGGCTACCGAACTATGTAATACCATCTCCCTGCTTGAACAGGAAATTAAATTTATAGTCTAAACATGCAGCGTTAGCTGCAAACACATCGTAACATCGTGCAACGCACGATGTTACAGGTAGAATAAACGGATGATTCCGGTCCCCACATGCTGGACGATCCGGACAAGACGCACCTTGACCATTTCCAGCACGGCGAGAAACGTGACGATCACATCGGCGGTTGTGGTATCGGTATCAAACAGCTCGTCGAATACGACCGATCCCTTTTCTTCGAGGATGTCGATGATCTGGGTAATCCGATCCCTGACCGATATGCTGTCTGCCGTCAGGTCGACCCGCTGGTCCGAGTCCACTCTCTCGAGGATACGTTTGAACGCATCGATCAGTTCAAAGAGGCCGATTTTGATGAGCTCCTCGTCCGGGTCGACCAGAAATTCCTGCTTGTCGGGGTTTCGGATAAAGGTATGCTCGCCCAGAAGCTGACGGGCGGCCAATTCTTCGGCGGCCGACTTCAGTTGGAGATATTCGATCAAGGGGCGGGTGATCGCCAGCCGCGGATCCTCGGCATCTGCATCGATGCCCTCGTGGATGGGAAGCAGCATTTTGGACTTGATTTGGGTCAGGGTGGCGGCCATGACCAGAAATTCGCCGGCCAGATCGATATTCAGGGATTTCATCAGATCGATATAGCCAAGATACTGGTCGGTGATCAGGGCGATCGGTATATCGTAGATGTCCACCTCATTCTTTTTGATCAGGTAGACCAGCAGGTCCATGGGACCTTCAAACACATCCGTCAGCGCAACCCGATATGGTTCCGTATGATCCATGATTCCGATTGGAAGCCTTGTTTTCCTGATGGTTTTGGATACCGCTGAAATTCACCACTCACAAAGAGGTTCCGGATCATCGATACACGATACAAGATGCAAGCTACAAGCATCAGGGATCCGAGAGATCTAAAATCTTTTTCCTGTATCCTGGATCTTGCGGCCTGCATCCCTGACAACCGGCCAACCCTTCGACACGCCCAGGGCAAGCGGGCCAGCGGGCACACGGGCAGACGGGTGAACGAAACGCATGTTTATTCCAGCCCCACGACCTGTCGTACCTCTTCAATGGTTTTTCGGGCGGTGTCACGGGCACAGTCGCTGCCCGCTGTGATAATCTCTTCGACCAGTTCCGGTCGGGCTTCATAGTATCGCCGCTTTTCCCGGATGGGCGCCAGGGCGTTGGCCAGCCGGTCTGCCATAATCTGTTTGCACTCCACGCAGCCGATTTCGGCGGAACGGCACGCCGGATCGATCTCGGCCACCTTCTCCGGTTCCGTGTATATTTTGTGAAATTCGAAAACATTGCAGACGCCCGGATCTCCCGGGTCGCTCCGCCGCTTCCGTTGGGGGTCGGTAATCATTCTGGACACCTTGGCGGCGATTTCGTCAGTGCCGTCTTTCAGAAAAATCGCATTATGATAGCTTTTGCTCATTTTCCGGCGGTCCATGCCGAGAATTTTCGGCGTAGCCGTCAGCATTTCCTTGGGTTCGGGAAACACCTCCCCGTACAAGTAATTGAACCGACGCGCGATCTCCCGGGTGATTTCCACATGGGGCACCTGGTCCACCCCGACGGGCACTCCGTGGGCCTTGTAAATGATGATATCCGCAGCCTGGAGTACCGGGTACCCCAGAAACCCGAACGTTGACAGATCCTTGCTGTCGAGCTGGACGAGTTGATCCTTGTAGGTGGGGTTCCGCTCCAGCCAGGGCACCGGCGTGATCATGGACAGCAGCAGAAACAGCTCGGCGTGTTCCTTCACCAGGGACTGGACAAACAGCGTGCTCTTCTCCGGTGTCAGACCGACACTGAGCCAGTCGATCATCAGCTCGCGAATAAAACCCGAAATCCGGCCCGGATCTTCATAATCGCTGGTGAGCGCATGCCAGTCGGCGATGAAGAAGAAACAGTCATAATCATCCTGCATGTCCACCCAGTTGAGAAGGGCCCCGTGCAGATTGCCGAGATGAAGCGGCCCGGTGGGCCGCATGCCGCTGAGTATTCGACGTTTGTGGGTCATCGATGGTTCTCCTGTACGAATAAAATCATGCAACGATTTTATGAAACGCGACGATGTCGCTCATTTTGTCCCACGCCGCAAGGAGCTGGGAATTATCAAGATCAATTGGGAAATAAAAACATCAGGCCATCTCTACCGAGGGCCAGTCTGAGTATCGGGTTCATCAGTATTGACAGCAGCCGGTTGATGATGCCCGAGAGCAGCAGAATGATAATGATCAGCAACCCGAAACGCTCCAGCCGCTGGTAAGGAGCGCGGAGCGACACCGGCAGTATCAAGGCCAGGATTCGGCTGCCGTCCAGGGGCGGTACCGGAATCAGATTAAAAATAGCCAGCACGGCATTGATGATCACGCTGTATCCAAACAGATAAAGGAGCGCAAACAGCAGCGGCTGCAGCAAGGTTCCGTAAATGGAAGGCCCCCACATGACCACGGTCTTGAACAGCAGGCTCGACAGCACGCACAGTATCATGTTGGCGGTCACCCCGGCTGCCGAGACATAAAGCGTGCCTTTTCTGAAGTTCCTGAAGTTCCGCGGATCGACCGGAACCGGTTTTGCGTAACCGAACACCAGGGGAGATCCGCTTAGTTTGAGCGCCAGGGGCAGTATGACCGAACCGACCGGATCCAGATGGCGGATCGGATTCAGTGTCAACCGTCCAGCCGCTTGAGCCGTTCGGTCGCCCATCCGCAACGCTGTCCACCCGTGGGCGACTTCGTGAATGGTGACGGCAAAAACGATGGCCACGATCATGATGGCAATCTGAGTGAGGTCAGCTATTGGAAGCATACCGGCGTGCGAATTCGAGCTCGTCGCTGCGGGTTTTAAGACGACCGTTGAGTTTTTTGTCCAGAATCCCCTGAAGGATTTCCCGGTAAATGGGTCCCGACGGGTAACCGAGCGACCTGAGGTCCTTTCCAGTGATGGCCGGCTTCATGTTTCTGAGCCGGGTGAAATACCGCGATATCGCCTGTTTCACCCACCGATCTGCGGTAGCCGCCATCATATACAGAATCAGCTCCGTTCGGAAACCGACCAACCGGCGGTAGAGGGTACTGTTCTTCGCCGGATGGTGTCTTTCCAGGCCGGAGAGGCAGCGATCGGCCCGGATGCGCTCCGTGGTGAAGATTTTCCGGTACCGGGGGGCAAGTTCGAAGCGTTCACAGATGGCCTCGGCTGTTTTTTTACTGCAGCCGCGGATCAGGGCCAGAAAATAAACGGCCCACTTCATATAGGATTCTTCCAGAAAAAGCAAATCGCGCCAGGCCACGACCTGTTTTACGGATTCGATCATCCGAATGCGGTCGCCGTCCAGCGCGATGGATGGGTGTATTACCTGAAGCAGGTCGTAATCCTGCATCCTCAGGATGGCCGGTGTGGGGTTCTCTTCCTCGAGGATGAGCCGCAGTTCGCTGAACACCCGACGACCGCTCAACCGCTTGAAAAAATCCATCTTTACGGCGTTCTCGATCAGGCTCGACGTCAATTTGCCGATGGTAAACCCGAATCGCTGTTCAAACCGGATGGCGCGAAACACCCGGGTCGGATCCTCGACGAAACTCAGGTTATGAAGCACCCGGATGACGCGTTCCTTTAAATCCCGCTGGGCGGAGAAAAAGTCGATGAGCGTGCCGAAGGATTTCGGATGGAGCTGAATGGCCAGGGTGTTGACGGTAAAATCCCGCCGGAACATGTCCAGCTTGATGGAGCTCATCTCCACCACCGGCATGGCTGCGGGAAACTTGTAATATTCCATCCGTGCCGAAGCGACGTCCACCTTGAAACCGTCCGGGAAAATGATCACGGCGGTGCCGAACTTCCGGTGGGTGTGCACACGGGCCCCGACCAGCTCCGCATAGGCGTGGGCAAAAGCGATGCCATCGCCCTCGATAACGATGTCGGTATCCTCATTGGATCGGTACAAGAACAGGTCCCGCACGAATCCGCCCACCACAAACGCGCTGCAGTTCAGGTCGGCTGCTGCTTTTCCCATGGTGCTGAGAAGATCGAGCATCCGCTTCGAAAGCCGCTCCCTCATAAACTTATTGATGTTGCGGGTCCGGGCATGCCGGATTTTCTGGATCGGATCCGGCAGGGATCCCTTTTTTCCCCGGGTCTGCCGGACCAAAAGATTGAGCAGATCGGTCCGGGTGATCGCACCGACGACCGAGCCGTTATCGACCACCGGCAGAATACGTTGCTTGTTCTCGATAATCGTCTCCTGAATTTCGGGAAGATCCGCATCGGGTGCCACCGATTCGACCCCGGTGGTCATGTATTCCTTCACCGGGACATGGTCCAGTTTGTGGAAGAGCGCCTTTTCAATGATCTGCCGCGTAATCACACCGGCCAGTTCCATTTTGCCGTTTTTCGATTCCATGACCAGCAGTGCATTGACGTTATAGCGCGTCAGCACGTCATGGGCCTCCCGGCAGAGCATCTCCGGAGCGACACCGAGGGGTGGTGACGACATCAGATCCCGGGCCAGACGACGGGAGCGGATCTCCTTGTACAGACGGTCGAGGAGATTCTGCTCCACCTGTGTAAGCGTCATCCCCTTGACGGTGGCCGCGGCGGCGTAGGGATGACCGCCGCCGCCAAAGGTCGAAAGCACGGCCCCCACATCGACTTCCGGTATCCGGCTGCGGGCCACGATATAGATCTTGCTGCCCATGGCCGCAATGGTGAAAATGGCATCGAGATTTTCCATTTTCACCATCTTGTGCACCAAAAATGCGAAGTCCGGCACGTAATCGTCGGTAATCACCGTCGTCAGCACCAGTTCCACTCCGTTGATGTTGTAATGGGTGGCCGCTTGGATCAGATCGTTCAGAAGAGAGACCTGCCGTGGGCTGATTTCCCGGGAAATCAGGTTTGACACCGTATTCAGGTTCGCTCCTTTGGACAGGAAAAAGGCCGCTGCACCGAAGTCTTCTGTGGTCGTGGAGCTGAAGGTGAAGGAGCCGGTGTCCTCGTAGATGCCAAGCGCCATGATGGTTGCTTCATCGGGTGTGATGTCGAGATCACGCTCCCTGAGCAGGTCGGATAGAATCGTGATGGTCGCACCGGTCTCCCGGCAAAGCTCCGTATCGCCACGGATATCGTTGGCCATCAGGGGATGATGATCGTAGATATGGATCTCCACTTCCGGCTGGCCGACCAGTTCGACAAACTTGCCGATGCGGCCGGGCTGGCGTGTATCGACCAGCACCATTCTCCGGATTCTTGCAAAGTCGATGGTGTTAATGTCCGCCATATTGAAGAGATAAACCATCGAATTGATGAAAAAATTCCTCAGATTCCGCTCCTGGGAACCGGGGAACACCACCAGGGCGTCCGGGTAGAGTTTCTGGGCTGCCAGCATCGATGCCATGGCATCGAAATCGGCATTGGTGTGGGTGGTGATGACGGTCAGATCTCTTTTGGGCATTGCGGCTCAAACCCTTCTATGTCGGTGGATCGCGACGGGTTCATGATGCCGGAACAGTCGCATATATGGTCCGGCGAATCAAGCGCAACATCAAGCGACCGACGACCGGGCCCTCCTGGTTTCAAATTCGGCAAAAAACTTGTTGAATGGGCTGGTTTATGATACCATATGGGATAAATTTCGTTATAAATCATTCTGTTAATTGCAGCGTCACACACCCCCGGGGATCCAAACCATGGATTCGGCAACTGGTTGACTGCAGTTCCCCGGCAGCGGTGTTTTCCTTATCAAAGGGGGTTGAAGATGCCGGTTTTTATCTGGGCTGGAACAAACAAGCTCGGCACAAAACAAAAGGGGGAGATGGAAGCTCCCTCCGAAGAGTCGGTACGCGCCCATCTGGCTCGGTTGAAAATTTCTCCCACCAAGGTCAAGCCCAAGCCCAAAGACCTGCTCGAAAATATCGCCTTTTTCCAGCCGAAGATCACCAACAAAGACATTATTGTTTTCGCCAAGCAGTTCTCCACGATGATCGACGCCGGGTTGCCCATCGTGCAGTGCCTGGACATTCTCCATAACCAGCAGGAGAATGTGACATTTAAAAAGATGCTCAAGGAGATCAAGGATTCGGTGGAAAGCGGCGCCACTTTTGCCGAGACCCTGAAAAAATATCCGAAGGAATTCGACGACCTGTTTGTCAACATGATTGCTGCCGGCGAGGCCGGCGGTATTCTCGATACCATTCTCAGAAGGCTTTCCGCATATATGGAGAAAGCCGCCAAGCTCAAAGCCCAGGTCAAAGGGGCCATGACGTATCCGATGATCACGGTCATTATCGCCGTTATCGTGGTCGCCGTCATCATGGTGTTTGTAATTCCGGTGTTCCAGGAAATGTTCTCCGGCATGGGCAGCGCACTACCCATGCCGACGATGGTCGTGGTGAATATGAGCAATTTTGTCCGATCGAACATTCTTTACATCATCATCGGTGTGGCACTGGCAGTATTCGCGTTCAAGCGATTTTATGCCACGGACAAGGGACGCAACATCGGTGACCGGCTGGCCTTGAGGCTGCCGATCTTCGGGCCGCTGATCCGAAAAGTCGCTGTGGCGAAATTCACCCGTACCATGGGGACCATGCTGGCCAGCGGTGTTGCGATCCTGGATGCCCTGGACATTGTCGCCAAAACAGCGGGAAACAAGGTCGTCGAGAAGGCCATCTATGACGTCCGCTTCGGCATCGCCGAAGGCCGTACCATGGCCGATCCCCTCCTGGAGACAGGTGTTTTCCCGGCTATGGTCTGCCAGATGATATCCGTGGGTGAGTCCACAGGCGCCCTTGATGCCATGCTCGGGAAAATTGCCGATTTTTATGATGAAGAGGTGGACCAGGCCGTTGAAAACCTGACCGCGGCCATCGAGCCGATGATGATGGTATTTCTCGGCGTGGTTATCGGTGGCCTCGTCGTGGCCATGTATCTGCCGATTTTCAAAATGGCTTCCGCCCTCGGATAGCGACGGTAGCCGGATCACTCGGGTCATGGGCATCCCCACGATCCAACCGGAGGTGTCAAAACTCCATGGACGCGTTCTGGCAGGCTCCGGATGATGATCTTGTTCCGAAGCTTAGATGGCTGATTGCTCTTCGCATCCTGCTGACCGGCCTGCTGTTGGGCTCGACCATCCTTTTAAAACTTGCCGAAAGCAGCGATCCGTTTTCCCAGCCCCTGATTTCCCTGTATCTTCTGGCCAGTGCCATCCTGATCATGACGGTGGTCTACACTGCCGTACTTCCGTACATCAAACAGGCCGTTCTCTTCGCCTATAGTCAAATTGGTTTGGACACTGTTTTCGTGACGTTCACGATCATGGTTACCGGCAGTTTTTCAAGCCCATTCGCAATTCTCTATCTGCTGGTCATTATTTCCGGGAGCATGCTGCTCTTTCGGCAGGGCAGCCTGGTCATGGCCTCCCTGTGCAGCATCCAGTACGGCATTCTGGTGAATTTAGAGTATTACAGGCTTTTCATACCCTACGGCATGGAGGGCAGCTCGGTGGCGACCGATTATCCATGGTCGTTTGTGCTGTACAAAGTATTGATGATTATTGTCGGCTGTTTTGCCGTGGCGTTTTTAAGCAGTTTTCTCACGGAACAAAACCGGAAAACCCGGCGCCAGCTGGCCGCCATGGAAAACCATGTGAAACGGGTGGAGAAAATGGCGACCGTCGGGGAAATGGCTGCCGGGCTGGCCCACGAAATTAAAAACCCGCTGGCCGCGTTGAAGGGATCGATCCAGCTGCTGCGCGAAGAAGCCGATTATGACCCGATACGGGATCGGCTTATGCAAATTATCGTCCGAGAAGCAGATCGACTCAGCTCCCTCGTCAGCAGCTTTCTGCTATTTGCCCGGCCCCCAATGGGCCGCGCCGAGAAGATCGACCTCAGGCAGGCCATGATGGAAATCGTGGAACTTTTTGAAAAGGACAGTTCCTCCTGGGAGCGTGTTACCGTCGAGAAATCCGTGCCATCAGATCTTTGGATCGAAATGGATCCGCAGCACCTCCGTCAGGTCCTCTGGAATCTACTCGTCAATGCCGGAGAGGCCATCGAGGGATCGGGCCGGATTATTGTGGATGTGTCACACGAGCGGAACCGACGGATTCAGATCCGTATCACCGATAACGGCTGTGGTATGCAGCCGGATGAAATCAAATCCATCTTCGATCCCTTCTTTACCACCAAACCCACCGGAACCGGTCTGGGCTTGTCCATTGTTCACCGCATCCTGGAAACCTACGACAGTTTTCTCGATGTGGAGAGTCGACCGGGAATGGGATCCACCTTCACCCTTAATTTACGCCTAGCCGAATCTCCAGCCTCCTGAACGGAATGTATCGCCGCTTCCATTAAAATGTCCCGATAAACGGCAGGCCCGAACCGCAAGTTTGGCTTCGGAACGGGATTCTGGCAATCCCCATAAACGATGAAAAGATTTGGAGCCATGTCGGGTAAACCTTGACACCCCATAGTAAATGGGTTATCAAGTTCTGCTTAACCTCATGAGCCGATTTTTACTTAATATCGATAAGTTAGCATCTTTCAACCGATACCCGGAACAGATTGGCCCACCACTTGGGTTGCGGGTGGTACGCAATCCGTTCAGAAACCGGCACAGGTCATGAAAACAGACACCGCCAGCGAACTTCTCCAGAAACGCCGGGAGAAGGTGCTTCAACTGCGATCCAACCAGATACCGCTGTATCCCAATGATTTCAGGATCTCCCATTCCATTGAAGAATTACAGGGAATCATTGCCGACGATGCTCCCGGTTTGAGTGAGGACCATCCCGTCTTTGCGGTTGCCGGCCGAATGATGGCCATCAACCGGTTCGGCAAATCCGCATTTATTCGCATGCGGGACCGTACCGGGCAGATGCAGGCCTACATCCGTAAAGACAGGGTCGGCGATGAGAGCTATGAGCTGTTCAGACAACTTGATATCGGCGATTTTGTCGGGGTTACCGGGGGCATGTTTCAAACCCGGACCGGTGAGTGGACGCTCCTTGCCAGGGATCTCCGGTTGCTGTGCAAATCCACACGGGCTCTTCCGGAAAAGTATCACGGTCTGAAAGATCCGGAAAAGCGTTACCGCCGTCGGTACCTCGACCTGTTGATGAATCCGGAAGTTCGGGACATCTTCATCAAGCGGAGTCAGATCATCCAGGCGATCCGCTCGTTTCTTCTGGACCGCGATTTCCTTGAAGTCGAGACCCCCATGATGCAGCCGATACCCGGCGGCGCCGAAGCCGCTCCATTTGTGACCCATCACAATGCTCTTGGAATGGACCTGTACCTGCGGATCGCTCCGGAGCTGTATCTCAAACGCCTGGTTGTCGGCGGGCTTGAACGTGTTTTCGAAATCAACCGGAACTTCAGGAACGAAGGGATTTCCACCCAGCACAATCCCGAGTTTACCATGCTTGAGTTTTACCAGGCCTATGCCACCCATGATGATCTGATGGCGCTCACCGAAGAGATGGTCGCCCAGGCGGCGGTCTACGTCACCGGTTCATCCGTCATCAGCTACCAAGGCGAGAAGATCGATTTGAGTCGCCCGTGGCGCCGTATTTCCCTTGGTGATGCCCTGACCGGCATCGGTGGTGTTGCGCCGGAATTGCTGACGGATAAACAAGGGTTGCTTGACGTTGCCGCCCGAAACGGCATTCAGGTGACCAAAACCGGGCGCCTCGGTAAAGTGATCACGAAACTGTTTGACGTGCTTGTAGAACCCAAACTGATTCAACCCACGTTCATCACCGAGTACCCGGTTGAAGTGTCTCCGCTTTCCCGGCGGAGCGACACGATCCCGGATGTCACAGAACGATTCGAGCTTTTTATCGCCGGTCGGGAAATTGCCAACGGTTTTTCCGAACTCAACGATCCGGAAGATCAGCGCGGACGTTTTCTCGAACAGGTTAAGGACCGGGAAGCGGGAGATGAGGAAGCCCATTTAATGGATGAGGAATACATCGAAGCGTTGGAATACGGAATGCCGCCAACAGCGGGAGAGGGGGTCGGCATTGACCGTTTGACCATGTTGCTCACCGACACTCCCTCCATCCGTGAGGTGATCCTTTTCCCTCATATGAAACCGGCGGAAAGGAGAAAGGGATAGTCGACAGCCCGCAGAGACAAACAGGGCATCGAGCGTCGACCATCCGCGGGTAACGGCATGCCGTTTGAATACTTCATAGGCACACGCTATTTAAGGGCCAAGCAGAAACAAGCCTTCATCTCTCTCATTACCCTGCTTGCCATTGCCGGAGTTACCGTCGGAGTGATGGCCCTGATCGTTGTGATCGGAGTGATGGCCGGCTTCGAAGCAGATCTTAAATCCCGCATACTCGGGGTGGAATCCCATCTGATTGTCCTACGCACCGGCGGGGCGTTTACCGATTATTCCCAGGTGACTCAATCCGTTGAACAACTTGACGGGGTCACGGCCGCCTCGCCCTTTGTGACCAGCCAGGTGATGCTCCGGTCGGCCACGGGGGTATCCGGCGCGATGCTCCGCGGTATCGACCCGGACACCGCCGGCGATGTGGTCCGGGCGTTCGATCCGGCAGATTTGATGTCGACGGCCGGAACTGCGGACCAAGACAGGACCCCAAGGATTATCATGGGGCGGGAACTTGCCCGGAGTCTCGGGATCGTCGACGGCGGAAGTGTTTACGTTATTTCCCCAAGGGGGATGGTGGCTCCGGTTGGACACATACCGACAATGAAGCGTTTCCGGCTGGCCGGTGTATTTGCATCCGGGATGTATGAATACGATGGCGCCTACGCCTACATCTCCTTGGAGGAGGCTCAGAAAATGCTCCATTTGGGCGATGCCGTTACCGGTGTGGAGGTCCGGGTGGACGATATCTACGATGCCGATCGTATCGGAAAAGCGGTGGGCGGGATGCTGGGGCCACCCTATTGGACCCGGGATTGGATGGGGATGAACAAAAATCTGTTCTCCGCCCTCAAGCTTGAAAAAACCGTCATGTTCATCATCCTTGTCCTGATTGTCCTGGTGGCGGCATTCAACATCGCCAGCACCTTGATCATGATGGTGATGGAAAAAACACGGGATATCGCCATCCTGAAGGCCATGGGTGCCACGGAGAGATCCATCCGAAAGATATTTGTGTTCAACGGATTGATCATCGGGTTGGTGGGCACCACCATGGGCGTCAGCCTGGGGTTATTGCTCTGTTACTTATTGGATAAGTACAAGTTCGTCGAGCTTCCGGGAGACGTGTACTATATCACGACACTTCCGGTCCACCTTCAGATGCCGGATGTGGCGGTCATTGCCCTTGCCGCAATGGTCATATGTTTTCTGGCCACCCTTTACCCGTCGCAGCAGGCGGCCCGCTTGGACCCTGTGGAGGCAATCCGGTATGGGTAACCAGAACCATCCGCCCGAGGTGCTGGTGCAGGTCCGCCAGCTGCGTAAGGGGTTCAACGCCAGCGGCAGCCGTCTGGAGATACTCGACGGGATCGACGTGGACCTGAAACCGGCCGAAACCATGGCGGTAGTCGGTGCGTCGGGGATCGGCAAGTCGACCTTGCTGCACATTCTGGGTACACTGGACAGGCCTGACAGCGGCCAGGTGCTGTTTCAGGGTGACGACGTGTTCCGCTACGACGATGCCCGGTTGGCCCGGTTTCGAAACCGGTCGATCGGTTTTGTATTTCAGTTCCATCACTTGCTGCCCGAATTCAGTGCCAAGGAAAATGTGATGATGCCGGCACTGATTCAGGGTCTGGAGCGGCATGCGGCCGAGGACGCTGCCGTGAACATCCTGATGCGGGTGGGATTGCAGCCCCGGCTGAATCACCGGGTGAGCGAACTTTCCGGGGGCGAGCAGCAGCGTGTCGCCATTGCCCGGGCGTTGGTCCTGCGGCCCAAAATGTTGCTTGCCGACGAACCGACAGGCAACTTAGATCGAAAAAACAGCAGTCAGTTTCACGAGATCCTCATGGAGCTCAATGCAGAGCTGGGGATGACGATGGTTGTGGTGACCCATAATCCAGAGCTGGCAGCGTTAATGTCCAGACACATGACGATTGCAGAAGGTAAACTTGTGGAGGCCTGCTGAGACGGTGATGCGCAGAATCTTGCTGCTGGTCGTACTGGGGGTGGTGTGGTGTTGCCCCGGTAAAGCCCGTGCCGAGGAGCCGGTCCGGGTGATCGTCCTTCCCTTCGAAGTCTACGCCAGTGACGATATGGGCTATCTGGCCACGCAGCTGCCCAAGGTCCTTGGCGATCAGTTAAAGGCGGCGGGAGCCGTTGTGCTGGTTCCGGATCCGGACGTGGTTCAATCACTCACTGAGAATCGCGGAAATGCGGCAGAGCTGCGCCGGGCCGGGCTGGGGATGGGGGCCGATTATGTGATGTGGGGTAGTTTCACATTGTTGGGGCAAGCCTACAGCATTGACGCGTATCTTCTTAGCACCACCGGTGGCGAGCCGGCCCGGTCTCTATTCGCCGAGGCCGTCGGGATGGAGAATCTGCTGTCGAGTGTCAGCGCCATCGGCCGGGATGTGGAACTGAACATTTTCCGCCGTGAAACGGTCGCCCGGGTTGTCATTAACGGAAATCAACGGATTGAGTCCGAAGCCATTCTACGGCGTATCAAGACGGTTCCCGGCGATGTCTATCTTGCGAAGAACCTTGCCGAAGACCTTCGGGCGATTTACCAGATGGGTTATTTTGAAGATATCCGTGTGGAATCCGAAGCCTCCCCGGAGGGCAAGGTCGTCATCTTCAGCGTAACGGAAAAACCCACCATTCGCGTGATTCGCATAAAAGGCGCCAAACGGGGGTATAAATCGAAAGAAATCAAAGAAAATCTCGACATCAAAACCGGCTCGATCCTGAATATTTTCACGATACAAAAAAACGTCCAGCGGATTGAAAACCTGTACAAGGAAAAAAACTATCACAATGTTGTCGTGACCTACGACATCGAACCGAAGAGCAACAACCAGGCCGATGTCATTTTCAAAATTCAGGAAGGTGCCAAGGCTCGAATCAAGAAGATAACCTTCGAAGGAAACGAGGCCTATTCCGACAAAAAGCTCAAGAAAGTCATCAAATCATCGGAAAAGTCGCTGTTATCCTTTATTTTCGGCTCCGGTGAACTGAATCGGGAAGACCTGGAGCAGGATGTCGCCATACTCACAGCATTCTATCAAAACCATGGGTACATCCAGGTCCGGGTCGGGGATCCGGTCGTGGAGTTCAAGGAAGAGTGGATTTACATTACCTTTAAAATCGTGGAGGGCGATCGGTTTAAAACGGGGGCGGTCACCATTGTGGGGGATCTTATCCTGCCCAAGGAAGAGCTGATGAAACAGGTTAAGATCACCGGTGAAGAATTTTACAGCCGGGAAGTGGTGCGTAACGATGTCCTCACACTCAAGGAGATTTACTCGGATGAAGGCTATGCCTACGCGGATGTCATCCCGAGAATCAAACGGAACCTGGAAGCGCTGGACGTCGATATTACCTATACCGTCGACAAAGGCAAGCTGGTGTACTTCGAGCGTATTATTATCGGGGGCAATACGCGGACCCGGGACAAGGTTATCCGCAGGCAGCTGGATGTCTACGAGCAAGAGCTTTTCAGCGGCAGACTCCTGAGGAAAAGTGTCGCCAGTTTGTACCGGCTTGACTATTTCGAGGATGTAAAGGTAAACACATCCAGGGGATCCGCGGACGATCTGATGATCCTCAATCTTGATGTGACCGAAAAATCGACCGGATCATTCACTTTCGGCGGTGGCTACAGCAGCACCGAAAATTTCTTTGTAACGGCCTCCATCGCCCAGCGGAACCTCTTCGGGCGGGGCCAGCGGCTGCAGCTCAAGGGCGAGGTCGGCGGCCGGACCACCCGATTCTCGCTGAGCTTCACCGAACCCTGGCTCTTTGATATCCCCCTTTCCGCGGGCGGGGACCTGTACAGCTGGCTGTTTTCGTACGGCCAGTACGACAAGGACAGTTTCGGCGGGCTGGCCCGTTTCAGCTATCCCGTGTTTCCCTATACCCGGGCGTATCTGGCATACGGCTACGATGTTTCCAACGTTAAAAACATCCAGCCGGATGCCGCCCGATCGATCCAGGAACTGGCCGGAATCAACACCACCAGCAGTCTGACCGGTGAGCTGAGATACGATTCCAGAGACAAACGATTCAATCCATCCAAGGGCTCGTCACATTCCGGGTCGATTGAGTATGCCGGCGGGCTGCTTGGCGGTACCGTTGGATTTACCAAGGTGATGGCGGAAACCGGTTGGATTGTGCCATTCTTCTGGGATCATACCTGGTTTTTCCACGCAGAAGCCGGCCTTGTATCGCAAAACGATGACGGGCTTCTGCCGGACTATGAAAAGTTTTACCTGGGCGGCATGAATTCGGTGCGGGGGTTTGAATTCCAGGGTATTTTCGCGCTTGACGACCAGGGAAACAAAATCGGCGGAAACAGCTTTGTCCAGGGGAACATTGAATATCGGATACCGCTGGTTAAAAGCGCTGGCCTGCTCGGCGTGCTGTTCCTGGATGCCGGCCAGGTCTATGGTGATGAAGAGCCTGTGGGCGGTGTGTTGAGGGAGAGCACCGGTTTGGGAATTCGATGGTTTTCCCCGGTTGGTCCCATCCGCGTGGAGTACGGCATCATACTGGATCCCCTGCCGTCCGAACCGAGCGGGGGACGGTGGGAATTTAGCATGGGGTCCGCCTTTTAATTGGCTGTCCGCCCGGGCGCGAACAACCCATCACACGTCTTGGAAAAGGGATGCGACGATGCGACATGTAACCATGGTTTTGTTTTTAGTGACGTTCTTGGCGATTGCCCCTGCGGTGGGCAACGGAGCCGATGTCGCCAAGATCGGTATTATCGATTTTCAGCGTGTTCTGGAAGCTTCCGATGCCGGGAAGACAGCGCAATCCCGCATCAACGAGCGCGGGAAATTGATGGAGAAGGAGCTGAAGGAAAAAGGGGCCGAGATCGAAGCGTTGCGCAGAAAACTGGAGCGAGAGGCTCTGGTGATGAGCCGCGAGATGCGCGAAGAAAAAGAACGTCAAATCCGGATCAACATCAACGATCTGAAGGCCATGCAGGCAAAGTACATCAATGAGTTTAAGACCAAGGAAAGTCAACTGATCCAGGGCATTCAGAAAGAAGTGTTCAAATTGGTAGAAGACATCGGCAACAAGGAGGGTTTTCTGCTGATTCTCGAGAAGCGGGAAGCCGGCGTCGTCTACGGGCCCAATACCATCGATCTGACAGACCGGATCATTCAGCTCTACAATGGCGAGTACGCCAAACGCGGCGGAACGGTGCAAAAGGATACAAATGAGTAATCCAGCGCCCCTCACCCTTGGAGAAATTGCGAGATGGGTCGGCGGAGAACTTTCGGGGGCCCCGGACACCGGCGTTACCGGTGCGGCCCCCTTCGAGCAGGCGGGCCTCGATGACATTACCTTTGCCGAGGGTCAAAAATTCCTCAAGCGTCTGGGAGATACGGATGCGGGAGCGGTTCTCGTTCCCAAAGACTGTCCGGACACAGAGGGAGCCCTGATCCGGGTCGACCAGCCGAAGGTGGCCTTTGCCAAAGTGCTCGATTTGCTGTATCCGGTTCCAGCCCCGCCACCCGGAGTTCATCCCACCGCCCATATCGGGGATGATGTCGCCCTCGGTGAGGAGGTATATATCGGGCCGATGGCCGCCGTCGGCAACCATGTGACACTGGGTGACCGGGTGCAGCTTCACGCCGGTGCCGTCGTCGGAGAGGGGGTTCACATCGGCAACGACACCGTGATCCATCCAAACGTGTCCGTTCTGGAACGCTGCCGTATCGGCAAGCGGGTCTTTATACAGGCCGGAACCGTCATTGGCTCGGATGGCTTCGGTTTTGCCCACGACGGACACCGTTATCATAAACTCCGACACCTCGGGATCGTCCAGATTGACGATGACGCGGAAATCGGAGCCGGAAACACCATCGACCGGGCGACGTTCGACAGGACCTGGATCCAGCAGGGGGTCAAAACCGACAACCTCGTTCACATTGCCCACAACTGCACCGTGGGGGAAAACAGCATTATTGTGGCCGGGGCGATGCTGGCCGGCACCGTGACCGTCGGCAAAAACGTCATCATTGCAGGCCAGGCTGCCGTTAGTCAGCATCTCACCATTGGAGACAATGCCATTGTCGGCCCCCGTGCCGGCCTATCCAGATCCGTTCCGCCCGGGGAGATCCACTCAGGAAATCCCCAGGCGCCGCACCGCATATGGTTAAAATACCATCGCCTGATTCCGCGGCTTCCGGAAATCAAAAAACAGGTGGTCGATATGGAACGACGGCTGAAACAATTAGAACGCAGGACCGACGGAGATAACCATGACGACGACATATGATATTCAGGAAATTATGGAGCTGCTTCCCCACCGTTACCCCTTCCTGCTGGTAGATCGCATCATCGAGCTGGTACCCGGGGAAAAAATCGTGGGCCTGAAAAACGTGACCATGAATGAGCCGTTCTTCCAGGGACACTTTCCCGGGAACCCGATCATGCCCGGGGTGTTGATCGTCGAGGCCATGGCCCAGACCGGCGGGCTGCTGGCCATTGCCTCCACGCCGGAGGAGAAACGGGGCCGTCTTATCTATTTTATGGGAATCGACAAGGTCCGATTCCGCAAACCCGTTGTACCGGGGGATCAGCTCGTAATGGAAATGACCCTGATCCGGCACCGGGCCAATGCGACAAAAATGGGCGGTGTCGTCACCGTGGAGGGCAAACGCGTGGCCCAAGCCGAGCTAATGGCCGCATGGGAGAAATAACATGATTCATCCTACGGCGATCGTAGACCCGAAGGCGGAAATCGATGTGGATGTGGAAATCGGACCTTTTTCGGTCATTTCCGGTGATGTGGTGATCGGTGCCCGGACCCGCATCGGCGCCCATGTCGTAATCGAACCCTTTGTCACCATCGATCCGGACTGCCGGATATTTCAATATGCCGCAATCGGGGCGATTCCCCAGTCGGTCAAGTTCGACGGGGAAAGAACCTACGTCAAGATCGGTCGAAACACGGTTATTCGCGAGTTTGTGACCATCCACCGGGGAACCGGCTTTGGCGGGGGCATCACCGAAGTGGGGGCGGATAATTTTCTCATGGCCTATACCCACATTGCCCACGACTGCAAAACAGGGCGAGGCGTCATGATGGCCAACAACGCCACCCTTGCCGGGCATATCACCATCGGAAAATATGCCACCATCGGCGGGCTGTCGGCCATTCACCAGTTCGCGAAAATCGGCGAATACGCATTTATTGGAGGACTGACCGGCATCCCGAAGGACATCCCGCCCTATGTGATGGCTGCAGGCGAACGCGCCCAGCTCCGGGGGCTGAACACGGTGGGGCTGAAGCGGCACGGTTTTTCCCCGAGGACCATATCCGCCTTAAAGAAAACCTATCGGATCATCTTCCGCATAGGTCTGACCTTGACCCCCGCCATTGAACGGGTCAAAGCGGAGGTTGAACAATTACCGGAGGTGGTTCGGTTTATCGAGTTTGTACAGACGTCGGACCGGGGCATCACCCGGTAGGAAAAATGCCTGAAATGCCTTAAATGAGCTAAAGTGCCTAAAATGTGGTAAGCAATACCATACGGTTCAGAGCGCATGACATACACGGAATAGCCCCACGTCGAAATGGGGCTGCCGAAGTTCAACCACGAAGAACACGAAGCTCACGAAGAAGGGGAAGATAAAAGAGGTACCTTCGTGCTCTTCGTGTTCTTCGTGGTATTTAGAAATTTTAAACCTCAACAAGAGACACTCTCTCGGTAAACTCAAAGCCTGTCGCGCCGTGTGACGGGCGCACCGGTCTTCGCCCTCCGGGCTGCGCCCTGGCAGGCGGGCTAACGGTGCCACCGGGCATACGGGCCCGCGGGCAAACGGGCAAACGGGCCAACGGGCCCACGGGCCCACGGGCCAACCGGCAAACCAAAAAAGATGGAACGAATCGGCCTAATAGCGGGGAGCGGGCAGTTCCCCATCATTTTTTCAAGGGAAGCCACGGCCCAGGGGTATGCCGTATACGTCGTGGCCCACCGGAATGAAACCGATCCGGTCATTGAAGAGCATGTGGCGGCTGTCGAGTGGATTCACTTGGGACAGTTCAAACGGGCACTCCGCTTTTTTAAGCTAAATCAGATCACCCAGACCGTCATGATGGGGGCGATCGATAAAACGCGGATATTTCGTGATGTCCGGCCGGACACCAAAGCGATCGCACTGGCGGTGAAAATGCTGCATACCCACGATGATAATCTGCTGAGCACGGTTGCAACAGTTCTTGAGGATGAGGGGATTCGGGTCCGATCGTCGACGTTTCTGCTGCCCCATTTACTGGCACCGAAAGGTTGCTGGACCCGTCGGAAACCATCCAAGAGTGAAACAGACGACATTGCCATCGGATGGCGGCGGGCCAAAGCGATCGGTGCCCTGGATATCGGACAGTGTGTGGTTGTCGGTGGCGGGTCCGTACTGGCTGTCGAGGCCATCGAAGGGACCGACGCCACAATCCGTCGCGGCGGGGGCTTCAGCCGGGGCGGGGCTGTTGTGGTAAAGGTCTGCAAGCCGCAGCAGGACACCCGGTTTGATGTGCCCGCCATCGGAGTCCAGACGATTCTTACGATGAGAGACGCCGGCGCCACAGCGCTTGCCCTTGAAGCCGGAAAGGCGGTGGTGTTTGATCGGGAGGAAATGGTGGCCTTGGCGGATCGACACGGCATATCGATCATTGCACTGTCGGACGGAGAGATGGCCGGATAAGGGAAACCCTGTTTGGCGCGCTCAGGGGCGCAAACCCGCCGGCAAAACGATAGAATGACCATTGACGGTGACGGCGTATCGGGTAAACGGTTATGAATAATTTACGTGTGGGTGTTATCGGTGTCGGTTATCTTGGAAAATTCCACGCCGAAAAATATGCTCGGATGGAAGCGGTCGATCTGGTGGGCGTGGCCGATGCCGATCCGGATGTCGCTCAGGCCATCGCCGGAAAGTACGCTACCCGGGCTTACACGGATTACAAAGATCTGATGGGAGGTGTTGATGCGGTCAGCGTGGTTGTTCCGACGCCGCTGCACTATACCATCGGCCGCGATTTTCTGGCCAACAATGTCGATGTACTGATTGAAAAACCGATCACCACTACCCTGGAAGAGGCCGATGAGTTGATCCGGATGGCTGAGGAACGCGGTCTGCTTATCCAGGTCGGACATCTGGAGCGGTTCAATCCGGCTGTTGTGGCTCTGGAGGGAAGGATCCATAACCCGCGACTCATCGAGTCCCATCGACTGAGTGTCTTTCAGGAGCGTGGCACGGATGTCAGTGTGGTGCTCGATCTCATGATTCACGATATTGACATCATTCTGAGTGTTGTTCGATCGGACGTGACACGCATTCATGCCGCCGGAGTACCGGTCATATCGGGCCAGGTGGACATTGCCAATGCGCGGCTGGATTTCAAGAACGGCTGTGTGGCCACTGTGACGGCCAGCCGGATTTCCGACCGGACGGAACGAAAAATTCGGCTTTTTCAGCAAGATGCCTATATATCGGTCGATTTTGCGAATCACGAGATCACCCTGATCCATCAGAAGAAGAGCGGGCCGGACGCCATCATAGCGGGTATGGAACGGGAGCAGATGTGTTTTACCAAAAGCGATGCGCTGGACGACGAGATCCGCGCATTTGTGGGGGCCGTCCGGCGAAGGGAACCGCCGGAGGTTACCGGCGTTATGGGCCGAAACGCGCTGAAAGTTGCCTTGAGCATCATGGATCAGATCTCCGCCACCAGCGGGCAGCCCGCCGGTCTGTAATCCGCCCATTTTATGACGTCCCGGATACGTATGGATAATTTCCCACCATGACGGCGCCATCGAACGGAAAAAAGTGCGTCATGATCATCGCCGGCGAAGCCTCCGGGGATGCCCATGGGGCCGCATTGGTGAAGGCCATGCGCCGACTCAACGACCGGCTGGTCTTCTGCGGGATCGGCGGAGAACGTCTTCGGGCCGCCGGGGTGAAAATTGTGGTGGAGGCGTCGAGCCTCTCGGTGGTCGGGTTCACGGAGGTCTTTGCCAAGCTTCCCCAGTTGATGCAGGGGATTTCAAGAGCCAAAGGCCTGTTGAAAAACCTTCGCCCGGATCTTCTTATTTTGATCGATTTTCCGGATTTTAATCTGCACATCGCCGGAACCGCAAATAAGCTGAGCATCCCCGTAATGTACTACATCAGCCCACAGATCTGGGCATGGCGCCAGGGTCGGGTGAATAAGATCCGGCGCCGGGTAGACCGCATGGTCGTGATCCTGCCCTTCGAGGAAGCGTTCTATCGTAAGCACGGGGTTCCGGTCAGCTTTGTCGGCCATCCGCTGATGGATGATCCATCGATCGCGGAAGAGAAAGCCGGCAACCCCCGTGGGGATTTCTCGAGCCCGGTTGTCGGTTTACTGCCCGGCTCCCGGGATTGGGAGGTAGAGCGTCACCTGCCGGTGATGCTTGAGGCTGCGGCAATACTTCAAGGGCTCGAGCCGGGTATACGATTTATGATTTCGGCGGCGCCGTCTGTGGGACGCGACGTCATCACGCCCATGATAGAGACGGCTGCGGCACCGGACTGCATTGTTTACGAAGGGGATGTCCGGCACATATTCCAGAACAGCACGCTGGTTGTCGCGGCCTCTGGAACGGTTACCCTGGAGGCGGCATTACGGGGTGTCCCCACGGTGATCGTATACCGTATCTCTCCCGCAAGCGCGAGGCTGGGCCGACTGCTGATCAAGGTCCGGCATGCCGGGCTAATAAACCTGATCGCCGGAAAAACCGTTTTGCCGGAACTTATCCAGGAAGACGCTACTGCGGAGAATATCGCAGCGATTGTGCTGGCGATGGTGCGAAAACCTGAAAGAATGGACCGGGTGCGCCGCGAATTACTCGAGGCAAGAACCCTGTTGGGCGAGCCCGGCGCTTCCCACCGGGCAGCAGGGATTGCCCTGGAGATGCTGGATACGTGATGCTTGCCCGTCCGCCTGAGGCGGATAAACCCTGGTCGCCTTTGGCGCCGCCGGAGGCGGGTAAACCTCTGGCGGGCTGTTTTCTGGATGCTGGATGCTGGATGCTCGATACTGGATACTGGATGCAGAGATCGAAGATACAAGATCCAGGATACAGGGTTGCTGATCAGCTGAAAGCTCAAAGTTGAAAGCTGAAAGATTCGAAGCTGAAAGTTCAAAGTTGAAAGCTGAAAGAACAAGATACTAAATCAGTACCGAGTACCTAATACCCAGTACCCAGTACCAAATACCGAATATCTAAAACGGGCCAACGGGCAAACGGGCAAACCGGATAACCGGCAACCCGGATAACCAGATCAATCATAAACAAGGATAAGTAACCACAATGGCACTATTTCGATTGCCAAAATTACGGCCCCGCCACAAGCGTATCGTCGGCATGGTCTTTGAGAACCGCTTCCGGTTGTTGATCGCCATGGGTTGCAGTCTGGTGATTTCCGCCACAACGGCGTTGTCGGCGTATCTGATCAAGCCGGTTATCGACGACATTTTCTTCAAAGGCGACCTGACGATGCTCAAGGTCCTGCCCATTGCGGTCGTCCTGATCTATGTCGCACGGGGCGTCGGCATGTACGGCCAGGAGTACATGATGAACTATGTGGGGGAGAGCATCATCATGAAGTTTCGAAACACCCTCTACGCCCGGATCCAGGATCTGCCCCTGTCCTTTTTCCATTCGGAAACCACCGGAGTGCTCATGTCCCGGATTACCCATGACGTATCGATCGCCAAGGGCATGGTTTCTTCGGCCGTTACCGGGGTCCTCAGAGATGTGTTCAGCGTTATCGGGCTGACATTCGTCATTTTTTATCAGGACTGGAAAATGGCGATCTTCGCATTCCTGGTTCTGCCGGCGACATTCTATCCGGTCATTGAATTCGGCCGCCGGGTCCGGCGGGTCAGCACCGGATGCCAGGAGGCCTTCGCAGACCTCAACAGTTTCCTGCACGAGACCTTTTCCGGCAACAAGATCGTCAAAGCGTTCGGTATGGAAGAGTATGAAAAAAAGAGATTCGCCGAAAGAACCGGGAGCTACTTTCAACTGGAGATGAAAGCGGTCATCGCACGCTCCCTGTCGTCACCCATCATGGAGTTCCTGGGAGGCGTGGGGATTGCTTTCGTTATATGGTACGGGGGGTACAAGGTAATTACCGGGGCGTCCACGGCCGGCACCTTTTTTTCATTCATGGGTGCTGTGATCATGCTCTACGATCCCGTGAAGAAACTGAGCGGCCTCAATAATGCGATCCAGCAAGGGATGGCCGCCACGGACCGGATGTTCGATGTGCTGGAGCGGGAGTCGGATATCCGGGAAGACCCGGATCCGGTAACCCTGGAGCGTAAACCCCACCGGGTTTCGTTCCAGCAGGTCTCCTTCAAATACGACGAGGCCATGGTGCTCAGGGACATCAACCTGGATGTCGAGGCCGGCGAGATCCTGGCCATCGTGGGTATGAGCGGCGGGGGCAAAACCTCCCTGGTAAACCTCGTCCCCCGGTTTTACGACGTCTCGGAAGGCCGCATCGCGATTGATGGCACGGACATCCGGAAGGCGTCTATCAAATCCCTTCGGGATCAAATCGCCATCGTTACCCAGGAGCCGATCCTTTTTGACGACACGGTTCGTAACAACATCGCTTACGGAAATCCAGATGCCACGGAAGAGGATATCATACGCGCAGCCAAGGCGGCGTATGCGTATGATTTCGTGAAAGGCTTTTCAAACCAGTTCGAAACGACCATCGGCGAGTTGGGCTCGAGATTGTCCGGGGGAGAGAAACAGCGGATCTGCATTGCCCGGGCATTGCTCAAGGATGCCCCCATCCTGATTCTGGATGAGGCAACATCTTCCCTGGATGCCGAATCCGAATTGCTGGTGCAGAAGGCCCTGGAAAATTTAATGATCGGTCGAACCACCTTCGTCATTGCCCATCGACTTTCGACCATCAGCTACGCCAAGCGGATTATCGTCCTGGTAAACGGCCGGATTGTCGAAGAGGGGACCCAGGACGATTTGATCCATCTTGACGGCGCCTATTGCAAGCTGTACCGGATGCAGCACTTTGGAAATTCCGAACTTTTGTCAGACGGCGAGTCGGTATCCAGGGGGGGCGGAGACAAAAACCGATGCCAGAGCTGACCATTGTCATACCGGCTTACAATGAACAAGACCGGATCGTTACAACACTGGATCAGACGATTGCGTATCTGGGCGAGCAACCGTACAGCAGCGAGGTATTGGTCATCAGTGACGGCAGCACAGATTGTACCGGCGATGTCGTCCACGGTTACACTCCGCCGGAATCCGTCGGTGTGCGCTTTCTCGAATACCGGCCCAACCGGGGCAAGGGCTACGCGGTGCGCTACGGCATGCTGCGTGCCAAGGGCGACATCGTGATGTTCATGGATGCGGACTACTCGGTTCCCATCCAGGAACTGGACAAGGCCTTGAGCTGCATCGAAGGCGGTTTCGACATCGCCATGGCTTCCAGGGCGCTGTCCGGCTCCATCATCAACCAGCACCAGAACCTGGCCCGGGAGATATCCGCACGGATTTACACACTGATACAAACCGTATACCTTGGCATAACCTACAGGGATACCCAATGCGGTTTCAAAGTGTTCACCCGTCGAGCCGCCCGGGAGCTTTTCGAGCGGCAAAAACTCCATAGTGTCATCTTCGATCCTGAAATCCTCTGGCTGGCAAAGCGTATGGGTTTTCAGGTGGCCGAATTTCCGGTCACCTGGACCCACATTGCTGACTCCCGTATCCAGTACGACAATCTCCGGAAATCACTTTTCGTTTTCCAGGAGCTGTTCCGCATCCGATTTCTTCACCCCGGGATATCCTGATCCGCCCGTCGTAAACCACATCCTCAGCGGCAGCATCGCCTGTTCAAAATCAAATGCATGGACAATCCGTATCTTCTGCCAGACGGTGTTTTTGCTTTTCGCCCTACCCGCCCTGATTGACTCGAAGGCTCAGCGAAAAGCAAACAGGAACATCACCTCTGAGTCCTCTGCTTGCCGGGTCGAAGCTTCATGCGAAGCCCGGCGGCTCTGCGATGATATGTGTCCCTAAACCGATCGGAATGGAATTTTGGCATTTGGTAATTGCTCGGATACAGGATAGGCAGAGCACGGCAATTGACAAAAAAGCCCGATTCAGCTACCTCTCTTTTGCATGCCATCTGTTTATTCCTTTCCCCTGAAAACCGAATGGACGTGGGGGCATCCCAATGAAATGCCCGGAGTGCCTAACCGATAATCCCGAAACATATAAATTCTGCCGCGAGTGCGGATCAGATCTCACCCTCGTTTGCCCGGGATGCGGGAGTCACCACGCACCGGACGACAAGTTTTGCGGTGAGTGCGGTCACGACGTGACCCGTTCGACGGTGTCGGCAACACCCAAATCGGCGTTTGCCGGTGAACGACGGAATGTCACCGTTCTCTTCTCGGATATGTCCGGATATACCTTCATGACCGAACGGCTCGATCCTGAGGACGTCAAAAACCTCATGCAACGGATACTCGGCGCGGTGACCCAGACGGTCACGAAATACGACGGTTTTGTCGAGAGGGTGATCGGCGATGCGATTATGGCCATCTTTGGTTTCCCCAAATCCCATGAAGATGATCCGATCCGGGCTCTCAAAGCCGCCATGGAGATTCATACCCTTGTGGAAGACTTTAGCCCCCGGGTGGAAGAAAAAGTCGGCCGGCCACTGTCGATGCATAGCGGCATCGCCACCGGGCTGGCGGTTACCGGCGAAGTCAATCTCGAATACGGCACCTACGGCATAGTCGGGGATTCGGTCAATCTGGCGTCCCGGCTTCAGCACCTGGCCGAACCCGGAGAAATCCTCGTTAGTGAACAGACCCATCGACAGGCCGATGGTCTCTTTCTGTTCGAGCGGCTCGAGCCGAAAAAAGTCAAAGGGAAGGCAAAAGCGGTCGATATCTTCCGCGTCATTGCTCCGAGTCCTCACCGGACAAAATTCGACGTGATGTCCGAACGGGGCCTTACACCCCTTGTGGGCCGACAGCAGGAACTCCAAATGATGCTCGGCGGTTTCGAACGGATTCGCGACGGCAGGGGGCAGGCGTTTTCCATCGTATCCGACGCCGGAATGGGCAAGTCTCGCCTGCTCTATGAATTCAGAAAACTGGTGGCCAAAGAAGACGTGACATTTCTTGCCGGCAAGTGTTTGTCTTACAATCGAGGGATGGCCTACCATCCGGTGATCGATATTCTGAAATCCTACTTCGACATCCGGGACGACGATGGAGAGAGTGCAGTTAAAGAAAAGCTGAAAAACGGATTGGCGCCCCTGACCGATGATGCCACCGCTGTCGTTCCCTATCTTCTTGAACTTCTTTCGGTCGACGACAGCGGTATCGAAGAGCTTGCCATCAGCCCGGAAGGCAAAAAGGCGCGCATCAATGAAGTGTTGAAGCTCATTGCCATTAAAGGATCGGAAATCCGACCGCTGATTCTGGCCATCGAGGACCTCCACTGGATCGATAAAAGCTCGGAGGATGCCCTTAAAGAATTGTTGGGCGGAATCGCCGGTGCCATGATTTTCCTGCTCATCACGTATCGGCATGAGTATGCGCCGACGTGGACCGCCAGATCCTATCATCACCAGGTCAATCTGGACCGTCTGGGCCCTCGTGAAACCGATTCGGTGGTATTTCACCTTCTGGACACGGACGATATCGACGAAAAATTATTACGTTTCATACATGAGAAGACAGAAGGCATCCCCTTTTTTATCGAGGAATTTTTAAAGTCATTCAGGGACCTGAACATAATAGACAAGAAAAAAAAGTACTATTTCACTTCTGACTTGAGGGATGTGATGGTGCCGTCCACCATCACAGATGTCATCATGGCCCGGGTGGATTCCTTGCCTTCTGGCGCTAGAGAATTACTCCAAACGGCGTCTCTGATAGAACGGCTCTTCAGCCATGAGTTGATCTGTCGGGTGACCGGATTCCCCGAACAGGAATCGATTTCTCACCTGTCCGCCCTTATGAAGTCTGAACTGATTTACCAAAGGGGGCTGTCCCCGACCTGTGAATACGTGTTTAAACATGCCCTGACCCGGGAGGTCGTCGTCGATTCGATCCTCACCAGCAAACGCAAAAAGCTCCACGAGAAAATCGGCAGCGCTATTGAAGAACTTTACAAAAACAACCTGAGTGACAAGTATCGCATACTGGCGGAGCATTATATCGCTGGCGGAAATTATCAGAAAGGCGCCGAGTATGCCAGATTGACGGCGAAAAGGGCGGAAAAAGCGGCCGCCTTAAACGATGCCATGGTTTACAGCGACAAGCGGATCTACGCGTTGCAGCGCCTCCCCCAGACAGTTACGGTACAGGAAAAGGTTGTTGACGCCCGGACTACTTTAGGCCTTTACTACCTTCAGTATAACTTCCACGTGGAGGCAAAAGCGGCTGTTGATTCAATATTCGAGATGGCCCTAAAGAGAAAATATTCTTCCCGGCTGTCACAGATTTACAGTATCCTCGGCGCATATGACTACCTCGTGGAGGGCAATCTGCCGAAGGCCTTCGATAATTTTAAGCATGCCCTCAAGATCATCGACAAGGAGTACAACCCGACATCCGCATTTTTTGTCAACCACTTTATGGGTCTGGCGTATTCTCTGAATTGCGAGTTCGACAATGCGCTCCAGTGCTTTCAAACAGCACTGGACATAAACGACATGGCGAAAGCGCTCTGGGGTGTTGCCGCCATGAAATGCATGATGAGCTATTTTGCTTACTTTGTCCGGGGGCAGATTGTCCAGGCACACAACGCCAGCCGGGAGGCTCTGGCCCTGGCCGAGCAGAGTGGTGACATTTACTCCAAGGCACTCGCCCATACCTGCCACGGAATTTCGTACCACGGGATGGGGCGAGTCGAAGAGGCCAAAGGCCACCTGAAAAAAGGCATCGCCGCCTGTGAGAAGATCGATCTGTTTTTCTGGAACGCTCTGGCCCACTCCCATCTTGGGGAACTGTATTTCAAGCTTGGGGAGTACAACCCGTCGGCAATGAACTATCAGCGGGTCATATCGCTGTTGGAGGATAAGCGTATCATCCCCTATTGGGTCAATTTGAACAGAATGTGGTGGGCCAGAGCAAAGATCATGAACAATGAAAAGGATATCGACCTGGAGCCCCTGATTGACTGCGAAAGGGACAACCTTGTGGCATTCTGTGACGGCAGCATGAAGCGCTGTCTCGGTGAGATTTACGGAATAATGGATCATCGCCATCCCGCACAGGCGGAGCTCTGGCTTAAAAAAGCGATCGAAGCGGACAAGAAGAATGGCATGCTGTTCAACCTGGGGCTGGATGTGGCCGCGTACGCCGGCCTTCTCAAACGGACGGGGAATTCCCGCAAGGCGGATAAGACATATAACGAGGCACTAGAAATCTTCCGTAAATGCGGCTCTGATGGGATACGCCTGGCCTGAGGGAAGTTGTTCGGCAGATGCCTTTTCGATCCAGTAGTGCTTTGAAAGGTTTACCGGAAGGCTGAGCCATGGAAAGGTTTTTGATTCCCACAATCGTGACGCAATGGAACGGAACGAGTGAAATTTCCGATCAAACCATCGGAAGCCGCCTTCCAGTTCAGCCGCTGTCATCTGCCTCGGGCGAAACACGGCATGGGCGCCGTCGTATTTCGACCAATCGCGATGGAGGAGTCTATCATCCCGTGCCAATTCGTTGAACAGGGGCGTATTGGGGTACGGCACGACAATTCTCGGGGCAACCATGTCGACCCCGAGACGGTTCAGGTGTTCAAAGGTGATTTCGAAAATATCCTTCTCGTCATCGTCAAATCCCAGCATAATCCCGGTATACACCGAGATCCCGGAATCGTGGAGAAACTTGATGCCCTCCTCGTAAGCCCGGACATCGTTGTGGAATTTTCCATTATTGCGCAAACTGAGCGAATTAAAGGATTCCAAACCGAAGAAAAGGCCCCTGCAGCCGCTGTTTGCCGCAAGGCGGACAAGCGCCTTGTCCTTGACGAGGTTAAAGGTGCACTGACCGAACCAGATTTTTTTCAACAGAGCCATTTCCCGAAACAGTTTTTCGGCCCAGAGCGGATTGCCGATAAGGTTGTCATCCCAGAACATGATGACCCGCCGCTGGAGGGGGCCGCCGGCAGCCCTCTCGATTTCTTCGACCACATGTTTAACCGGCCGGGTCTGAAAACGGGGATACACTCTTCGGGTGGTACAGAACTTACATGAGAACGGACAGCCGCGGGTGGCCTGGACCGTGTTGAGGATGCTGTAGCGCTTTTGGTTCAGCAGGTCCCGCCGCGGAACGGGGATGTGCCCCGGATCGAGGGCACGCGTATTTCGGTAGTATTTTCTCAGGCACCCTGCTCTGAAATCCTGCAGCAGCTGGGGCCATAGAAGATCCCCTTCGCCGATAATGACCGCGTCAAAATAGGCGGCCGCCTCCTGGGGCATCAGCGAGACGTGGGGGCCCCCGCAAACGACGGTCTTCCCTCTCTCCCGCAATTTTTGGGCCAGCGCATATGCCCGGTTGGCCAGCGGGACCACACATGTCAGGGCGACCAGATCGGCATCCCCATCCAGATCAATTGTTTCAAACGCTTCGTCGACAATGGATACCTCGATATCCAGGGGTGTATAGGCGGCCAGCAGGGGATGGGTCAGCGGGGCTGCCCGAAACAACGGGCGGTTGCCCGGTACCTTGGATAAGTAGACGAGTTGGACCTTAATAGTGCCTCCCGCTTTGAAGAAACGTCTGACAGTTGCCTATTTCATTGATTTTTTTGGTGAATATAGCCTGACAGCACATATTCCATACTTTAAAGAGCAGATCAAGCCCCGAAAACGGGCAAACACAGGACTTCGGTGGCAAAAAGGAGTTTTTCATGGGCGAACCCAGGGAGGCCACTCCCTGGATGGCGGCGGTCTGAGCCGGTATCACAATCCTTCCTGCCGGCTTTTCCGATCGGCGACAGCCCACGGTTACAACAAGCAAGGTGCCCAGCGAGTTTTGTTGCGGTGTTGTGCTTTCGGCAACACCGTTTGTTCGTTGACCTATGGAGAAAGACCCACCCGTCACGGCACACCTGTCGAATCCGTTTGCTGTTTGCATTATTGGGAAACGATATTACCCTGTTCAAGGGCAATCACGACAATCGTTTTGAGAACTCATACGGTTGAATTACCCCATTCCGGAAATTTCCCGATACACCAATCGATCGGCACAACAAAAGACCGGACAAAAACACGATCCTTCTTCTTAATTCCAATGAAAGGGGATAGCCAATGCGACAACTTCAGAGCATGGCAATGGGCCTCCTAATGGGGGTATTCATATGGTTCCTCCCACAGCCGGCATTTGCGGCGGATTCGGTGGGGCTGCCGGCCCCGACTTCCGAAGCGGCGGGGGCGTTTGCCGGGCAGGAACATTACTCCCCCTATGCCGGGCGTAACTTTCCAACCCAGGTATTTTGGGGCGACACCCACCTGCACACCGGATTGTCCATGGACGCCGGGGCATTCGGGGCACGCCTCATGCCGGAAGACGCGTACCGATTTGCCCGGGGGGAGGAGCTCACGTCATCAACAGGCCTTCAGGTGAAACTGGATCGGCCCCTCGATTTTCTCGTCGTGGCCGACCATTCTGATAACATGGGATTTTTCACACGTTTGTATGACGGAGATCCGGAGTTTCTGGCCGATCCCACAGGTAAACGTTGGTACGAGATGATCCAGAAAGGCGGCCAGGAGGGCGTCAAGGCGGCCGCCGAGATCATTGTGGCCTTTTCCCAGGGCACCTTCCCGAAGAAGCTCATGTCTGTCCCGGGAGACCTGGCGTACCACAAAACCTGGGACGATATTATTAACGCAGCAGAGAAATATAACGATCCGGGCCTTTTTACTTCGTTGATCGGCTACGAATGGACATCCAATACCGGGGGCAACAACCTGCACCGGGTGGTGATTTTCCGCGACGGCGGCGCCAAGGCCAGCATGGTTCTACCCTATACGACCCTCAAACCCCTGGGCAGCGACAATCCCCGCGATCTCTGGAAGTGGATGCAGGCCTACCAGGAAAAGACCGGCGGCCGTATCCTGGCCATCGGTCACAATGGCAATCTCAGCAACGGGATCATGTTCCCCATCGTGGATTCATTTACCGGCAAACGGTTGGACAAAGAGTACGCCAGAACCCGGGCCAAGTGGGAGCCAATCTACGAGGTCACCCAAATCAAGGGTGACGGTGAAACCCATCCATACCTATCGCCCAATGACGAGTTTGCCGACTTCGAAACCTGGGACAAGGGGAATCTGGACTTGAGTGTCGAAAAGAAGCCGGAGATGCTCCAGTACGAGTATGCCCGGAGTGCGCTTCGTATCGGTCTTCAACTCGAGAAAAAACTTGGCGTCAATCCGTATCGATTCGGAATGATCGGAGCCACAGACAGCCATACCGCCTTGGCCACGGCCGGCGAAGACAATTTTTTCGGCAAGCACTCGGGCTCAGAACCGGGACCGAAACGATGGGAGCACCCCATGGCCCAGATTGGTGACAAGAAATACGAGGGCTGGTCCATGGTGGCCTCGGGTTACGCGGGTGTGTGGGCCACGGAGAACACCCGGGCTGCCATCTTCGATGCGATGATGCGCAAGGAGACCTATGCAACCACCGGGCCCCGCATGATCGTACGGTTTTTCGGGGGTTGGAACTTCTCTGAATCAGATGCCCGGAATCGGCTACCGGCTTCCGTAGGTTACCAAAAGGGCATACCAATGGGTGGCAACTTGATCCCGAATGCAGACGGTAAACCACCGACTTTCCTGGTTGGGGCGCTAAAGGATCCGCTGAGCGGCAACCTTGATCGTATCCAGATCGTCAAAGGGTGGGTCGATAAAAAAGGAAAGAGCCACGAAACGGTCTACGATGTCGTCTGGTCCGGTGACCGGAGGCCGGACCGGAACGGGAAGCTGCCGCCGGTGGGCAATACCGTTGACGTTGCCAATGCCACCTGGTCCAATACCATCGGTGCGCCCGAACTGATCAGCGTGTGGAAGGACCCGGACTTTGATCCAGACCAGCGGGCCTTCTATTATGCCCGAGTGATCGAGATCCCGACCCCCCGGTGGACCGCCTATGAGGCGGAGCGATTCGGGCTGAAAATGCCCGAGGAGGTGCCCATGGTCATCCAGGAGCGCGCGTACACCAGTCCGATATGGTACTCACCGAATAAGTGAAAAACGAAAAAAGAAAAGTGAAGAATGAAGAACAATCCCCTTAAGGATAAAAGCTATCAATTTGCGATTGGTATCGTTACGCTATCTCAATATTTACAGAAGGAAAAAAAGAGTTCGTATTGAGTAGACAACTGCTTCACAGTGATACCGCGATCGGGGCTTTTATCCGTTAAGCGGAGTTTGGGCAAAGCAAGGCAGATATATAAATTAGGATGAGCATTTCCTTGAAAGAGGCTAACGAAACTGAATATTGGTTTTTTTTTGAAAGACACCGCTTATATCAGTGAAACTCGGTTGATTGGTTTATAGTCTGGCTGTAAGGAATTAATCGCCAAACTGGTATCAACAGTCAAAACTGCTGAATTATGAAATCCAATTATTCATTTTTCATTATTCGTGTTTCATTTAATGGTTAGCTAATTCGTATCAGGTGCTATGAACGACCAAAGTTCTGACGAGCATATTGAACCTAAGGAGGGGCACGATAGTCAGGTGCCACCCGTCACTCGCCACAAGCCACTTGAAAGATGGCTCCGCGAGCCCTTGGTCCACTTCTTTGTATTGGGTCTTGCCGTCTTCTTGCTCCACGCCGCTCTGGATCGAAAGCCTGAAACATCTGTCAACGATCCCAACCTCGTGGAAATAACTTCTGCCGACCTGGATTGGATGCGCACCATCTTCACGAAACGGATGGGGCGGGGGCCTAGTGTCGATGAACTCAGAGGTCAGGTACACCAACTCATCCGCGAGCAAATTCTCAGCCGGGAAGCGGTTGCAATGGGACTCGACGAGGGCGACACGGTCGTGCGTCGACGCCTGGCCCAGAAAATGGAATTTTTGTTCAGGAACTTGGCAGCTATGGCCGAACCGACGGAAAATGATCTGCGCGCTTACCTTTCTGAAAATCGACACAAGTATGAAACCCCGCTGCGGGTTACCTTTACCCAGGTCTATTTCAGTGTCGATAACCGTGGGGCTGAAGAAGCCTATCAGGCGGCCCAAGTGCTGATCCAGGAAGATACCGACCCAACCCGGGCAACCATACGTGGAGATACGTCCATGTTGTCTCCCGGCTGTAATCAATGCAGCGAGTCAGACGTCAGACGTCAATTCGGTACGGAATTCGCCAGGTCTGTCATCAATCTGGGCCCCGGAGCATGGCATGGACCTGTCCGGTCTGCATACGGGTTCCACGCGGTTTATGTCCATGATCGCCAGGACGCCGAATCACCGGAATTCCAAGTGGTCAAGGATGAGGTCAAGAACGACTGGATGTCGGCCCAACAGGAGGAAAATACCCGAAAGGTATATGGAGAGGTCCGTTCGAGGTACCGCGTTTTACTCGAAGGGTTGCCCTACGAATTAGACGTACCTGGTGACCCATAATTGGCCGCAGACGCACGCAGACGGTCACAGACAATTGTCCCAATTTTGCCTGGGTCGCTTTCCCGAGCAAAAGGTGCATGCCTCCTCAGAACAACAATGGATCACTTTGCGAAGCGATACCTTATTTGCCTCCGCAAGCCTGCCGGGGCGAAGCCTCGTGCGAAGCCTGGTCGCGGAGGCCAAAGATCGGTGCGTGTCAGCGTTTGTGGATCACGTGTGACGAGTCCCGAATAGCGGGATACAGGCGCGCGCGGCAAGGTAGGAACATCATCAATATGTCGAAATCTGTCATTTCACGGCATGTGTGTGGTAGCTGGATCGTTTGCTTCCTGCTGCTATTTCATTTGATTCCCGATTCAGCAATTGCCGATAACATCCGTCCGGCCTATCTGGAGGTCGAAGAACTGTCTTCCGGAAAGATCCGGGTTGTCTGGAAGGTGCCGCGGGGGCAAGGGTTGCCGACGGACCTGAAACCCTATTTCCCGGAGGAATTTAAGGTTGTACCGCCGATAAAAACGATACAAACCAACGATGCGAATATCGAAATATGGGAAATGATCTCCGGTGATAAAGGACTGGCCGGTGCGCAAATACGCATGGACGGGCTTAAGGAGACAACGACAGATGCCCTAGTCCGGGTCCGGATGGCTGATGGATCGATACATCGGGTGGTGTTGCGCCCTACACAACCCACGACCACAATTCCCTCTCCCCGCAAAGCAGAAGAGAAACAGAAAACATATTCTGCCACTGTACTCACATTCGTCGACAATTGGCGCTACGGTGTTTTGTTTGTCACCGCGTTTCTGCTGAGTCTGTTGCCCGGGGCGCGACGCAGAGGGATTGTGTTGTGCTCGGTTGCTCTTGTTGTCGGTGCACTGTGCGGCCATGCCTTGGGCCGGCTCCCTGGATATAATTATCTTTTTTACCAAAGTGCCCCTTCCAAAGCAGAGACTGTGAAGATTCTTCAGGGGTTGATGTTGAATACCTATCGGGCATTTATGTTGGAAAGGGATGAAGATGCCTACGATATCCTGGCGCGGAGTGTTTCCGGCGACTATTTGCATGAGGTGTACCTGCAGAACCGCGAAAGACTGGGAGTGGGCAGCTCGGACGAAGCGACGGCCTTGATCCATCAACTGGATATCAAATCGATCGACTCGATGCGTCGGAAAAAGGATGGCAGCATCGATATCGTCACGAAATGGGATGTGTATGGATCGGTGTATCATCAGAACCATGTTCATTATCGCTGCAATACCTACACGGCCGAGGTAACTATCGAGCCGACGGATACCTACTGGAAAATTGTGAAGATGCAGCTGCTGGATGAGCAGCGGGTGCTGTGAGGTGATAGATATGCAAACAAACGCGAATGAAGACATACCGGCAGTCGTAATGCCGACATGTACGATTGAAAAAGCAATCCAGGGGCAAACGGCGCTGGTCACCGGCGCCAGTTCCGGGATCGGAGAAGCGATTGCGCTTGCCCTCGGAGAAGCCGGTGCCGATGTGGTCGTCAACTACCGGAGTGGCGCCGAGGTTGCCGAGAACGTGGCAAAGCGGATTCGAAGCTGCGGCAGTCAGGCCTACCCCATCGCGCGGATGTTTCCAGCGAAGAACAGGTGCAGGAGATGTTTCAACAGATGTTCGAGACATTCGGCACCATTGATATCCTGGTCAGCAATGCCGGACTACAGCAGGATGCCCCTTTCGATGACATGACGCTCGACCAGTGGAACCGGGTGATCGATGTCAACCTGACCGGCCAGTTCCTGTGCGCCCGGGAGGCGGTGAGAGAGTTCAAACGCCGCGGGGTGGTTCCGGAGATCTCCTGTTCCGCTGGAAAGATCATCTGTATCAGCTCGGTTCACGAGATCATCCCCTGGGCCGGGCATGTTAATTATGCCGCATCAAAGGGCGGGGTCATGCTAATGATGAAAAGCATTGCCCAGGAGATGGCACCCTATCGGATCCGTGTTAACAGCATCGCCCCGGGTGCTATCCGCACGCCGATCAACACGGCCGCATGGGACACACCGGAAGCTTACGAGTCGCTGATGGAACTGGTGCCGTATAACCGGATCGGCGAACCGGAAGACATTGCCCGGGCCGCCGTATGGCTGGCCTCGGACCACGCCGACTACATCACCGGCACCAGCCTGATCGTCGATGGTGGGATGACGCTGTATCCGGGGTTTGCTGCAGGAGGATAGCCACAAGAAAAGGGGTCAAACCTTAAAGGAAATCGTCATGCGTTATGAAGGAACCACCTATCGCCCGCCGCCGGAGGCGGATTCGTTTCTATTGCAGGTGACCGTGGGCTGTGCTCACAACCAATGCACGTTTTGCCATATGTACCGGGATGTTAGCTTCCGGCGGATCCCCATGGACCAGATCGAAGAAGATCTCCGGGAAGCCCGGGGGATCTACTCGAAAATGGAACGCATCTTTCTGGTCAACGGGGATGCGTTCGTCTTGAAGGCGGAAACCCTTGCGAGCATCGCCGGAAAAATCCGTTTTTACTTTCCTGAGTGCCGGACGATCACCATGTATGCCTCCATCAAAGATATCAGGGCCAAAACCGATCAAGAGCTAGCGGATTTAAGACGTCTGGGGATCAACGATCTTTATGTGGGTGTCGAATCTGGCTGGGATGATGTCCTGGCTCACATCAACAAGGGGCATACCATCGAAGAAGCCAGACACCAGCTCGGCCGATTGCACCGGGCCGGGATCAATCACATCGCCAATCTGATGCTTGGGGTGGCCGGCGCGGGCAACGGTATGGAAAATGCCAGACTAACGGCGGAATTTCTCAATCAAACGGCGCCGTGCCTGATCTGGGTGGGCACCCTAGCCATCTTCGAGGGCACCGAGCTTTACGCGGAAATGGAACAGGGGGTGTTTGTTTCGGCATCGGAAATGGAGATCCTGGAGGAGGAAAAGGAGCTGATCCGCAACATCGAGCTGGATAATGTTCGATTTTACGGCGTCCATCCAACAAACGCCGTACGGGTCTCCGGAGTACTGCCAAGGGACAAGCAACGTATGATCGATGCGATCGATAACGGCATCGAAGGGTACGGCGAAGAGGCGCTTTCAGCCACGTTTCATCGGGAATCCCTTTAGTGCCGTATCCTTGTGGTTGTTTATAGAATATTGAATCATTCTGTGGGACGTTGCTTCGGGATAAAGTTATAGGCCGTAGTCGCCGTGTTCGTCATGCCGGACTCGATCCGGCATCCAGAGGTGTAAGCCACAAAAAATAAATGGATTCCGGATCAAGTCCGGAATGACAGAATAATAAAATCTATCCGTTTTCCACTTAGGGCACAGCCTCCTTCGCCGGAATGACGGTCCATCGGAATCTCAGATTTCCTTTCATTCTATTCAATGTTGTCCTTCCATAAGTCTTATTTGGACATATTATGATATCGCGACAAGACAATAGTTAATAGCATGTCCAGCAAAACAAACGGTTCAACAACCACGAGTCCATTATGAAAAAAATCCTGGTTCTGTTCGCTCATCCGGCGTTCAAACGTTCAAAAATGAACGCTGCCCTGCGGGCAGCGATCGAAGACCTTGAGGGGGTCACCTTTCATGACCTGTACGCCAGCTATCCCGACTTTCTGATCGATGTCCCCCGGGAACAAGACCTCTGCGAATCACACGACATCATTGTTTTCCAGCATCCGTTTTACTGGTACTCCACCCCGGCTATCCTCAAGGAGTGGATGGATCTGGTCCTTGAACATGAATGGGCGTACGGGTCCACCGGCAACGCCCTTGCCGGGAAGATCTCTTTCCAGGCCCTGACGGCAGGCGGAGATATCACCAACTATCGGGCCGGTGGGATGAACATGTTCACCATTCGGGAGCTTACCACCCCGTACCGGGCCACCGCCAATCTCTGCAAAATCGAATGGCTGCCGCCCTTTGCGGTTCTCGGTATTCACCAGGGGCTTTCGGAAGAGGAATGCATCCAGCGAGCGGAGGAGTACCGGCGCACGCTCATTGCCCTCAGAGACGAGCGGCTGGACCTGGACCGTGCCAAGGAATGCGAATTCCTCAACCAGGACCTGGATGCCATCCTTAAACAGGTGTGACCATGGAACAGTTTTTGATGCAGTTGTTTATTTTTTTGGGGGCCGCAGTCATTGCGGTGCCCCTGGCAAAGAAGGCCAAACTGGGATCTGTTCTCGGTTATCTGATCGCCGGTATCGTGATCGGCCCCTTCGGTCTCGCGTTGATCGGCGATATCGAGGCGGTCATGCATTTTACCGAGTTCGGGGTTGTAATGATGCTGTTTCTCGTGGGGCTCGAGCTCAAACCATCGCTCCTCTGGCAGATGCGCACCCCGATCCTCGGGATGGGCGGCAGCCAGGTGCTGCTCAGCTTTGCAGTGATCGCCGTGGCTTGCGCCTTTGTCCTTCCCTGGCAGCAGTCGGTGGCTATCGGTCTCACGCTGGCGCTCTCCTCCACCGCCATTGTCCTTCAGACCCTTCGTGAGAAGGGGTTGATGAACACCTCTCCGGGGCAATCCATTTTTTCCGTGCTGTTGTTCCAGGACCTGGCGGTTATCCCCATGCTGGCGATTATCCCCTTGCTGGCCACCGCCGGTGTCCATGCCGAAGCGCACCACGGCCCCTCCTTATTTGACATTACCGCGTTGCCCGGTTGGATGCGACTGATCGTGGTGCTCCTGGCGATTGGATTGATTTATGTCGTCGGCACCTATGCGAGCCGGCCCATATTTCGCGCCATTGCCGCCACCCGTGTGCGTGAAATTTTCGTGGCCACTGCCCTGGCACTGGTCATCGGCATCTCCCTTCTCATGACACTGGTGGGCCTTTCGCCGGCCCTCGGTACCTTTCTGGCCGGCGTGGTCTTGGCGGACAGTGAATATCGGCATGAACTGGAAAGTGATATCGAACCTTTCAAGGGACTGCTGCTGGGCATTTTCTTTATCTCAATCGGTGCCAGTCTCAATTTTACCTTAATTCGCGAGCAGCTTGGATTGATCGGCGGGCTGGTGGTTGGCCTCATCCTGATCAAGGGATTGGTTCTGTATTTCGTGGCCAGAGTTTTCCGAATGCCGGGCAATGCGCGGTGGATGTTTACGTTTGCCCTGGCACAGGGCGGAGAGTTTGCCTTTGTGCTGTTTCAGTTTGCCAGAACAAATGGTGTTCTGCCCCAGGGCCTGACGCAAACGCTGATTTCGGTGGTGGCCATCTCCATGTTTCTCGCCCCCCTGCTGTTCATCCTGTATGAAAAACTTATCGCCTCCCGGCTGAAAGAAGCAACGCCGGAACGCCCGGCGGATGAGATCGAGGAGAGTGGTCGCTCGGTTATATTGGCCGGATTCGGCCGGCTGGGCACCGATCTTGGCCGCCTTCTCATCTCTGCCGGCATCAAACCGATCATTCTCGACCATGACGAGACCAACGTGGACGTCCTGCGTCGTTTCGGTTTCGAGGTCTACTACGGCGACGCGACCCGGTTGGATCTTCTGGAAGCCGCCGGTGCAGAAGAGGCGGACCTGATCATCAGCACCTTGGGCGACCACGAGAAATCCCTGGAGCTGGTGAAATTGGTCCAGAAGCACTACCCGAACTTAAAAATCGCGGTAAATGCCGAAGATCGCAAAGCGGCCTTCGAGTTCATGGACCTTGGGGTGAATACCATACGCCGGGAAACGTTCGGAAGTGCCCTGACCCTGGGTCAGGATGCCCTGGAACTGCTCGGATTCGACCCCTACGAGGCCTACAAGATCCGGCGGCTGTTCCGCAAGAAAGACAAAGAGACCATGCCGGAGCTCTACCAGATCTATTGTGAGGATCTGGATACGTACCGAAGCATGTACCAGAAGCACAATGCGAATCTTGTGGAACTGATGAAAAAAGACCGTGAAATCGATATGGAAGAATTGGACAAGGCGTGGACGGCGGCGAACCCGGAAACCTAATGTCTTTTCCCAGGATTTCTAAAAAAACAATCCGTTCCGATTGAGATACGGTACACAAATGCCAGCGTATCGGAGTCATCGGAATCGGTATCGGGTTCGGAATCGGTATCGACTTCGAAGATAACCGTCCTGTTTCGATTCCGATACCGATAGCGATCCCGACCCCGAGCATCTATGGGTGAGCATTCTCTCAATACCGGATTATATTGACAGCAACACGCTTCAGCAAAAGGGAACATATTTTTGCCAATTGCTACAAGACCTTTTATGAATCTCCTACTGTGGCTACTTTCATCGATCATTTTAGTACATAATTCCGGGACACGATACTAGAAGTCACCTCAAAAAGGTCTTTTGGCCCTATCTCTGTGTTGGGCACTCGTACCAAATCCTCAAAATACCACGCAGTATTCCTCCGGGTTGAAACGAGCGCCCGCCGCGCGTGTCCGGCGTAACCAATTCGGCGAAGTCGGAACCTAAGGCCAAAATCCAGTTTTTGATACCTTTGATGCCTAATATTTTAATCACCACTATGCGTGATAGGGTTGATAATCGGTATATCCTTCGGGTCCCGGGGTATACCACAACGACATGTCCTCCGCCGGTTCCAGGGGCCAGTCATGCTTCAATCGTTCCGGCAGATCCGGGTTGGTAATGAACGGGCGGCCGAATGCGGCAAGATCGGCGACCCCTGCTTCAAGCCGCTCTTCCGCCATTTCCTTGGTATAGCCGCAGTTGCCCATAATGATGCCGTTGTATTCGGCACGGAACTCAGCCAGTGTCATCGGCTCCCCTTGCTCGTGGAAACCGAAAGCAAGCCCGTCCATGATATGCACATATCCAAGATCGAGTTTGTTAAGCTGCTTTATGGTGTAGAGAAAGGTTTCCCGAAAATCGGGGCTGCCCATATCGTTGAACACA
>CAFBRK010000185.1 GCA_903231505.1 Olavius algarvensis associated proteobacterium Delta 3
CCGATCGACCTCACGTCCACTGGGCTCGCCTATATGACGCAGTTGTGGACCGAGAGCCTGGTGCCGGCTGGCAACTACTACGTGTATGCCAGCGCTTCAATGCCGGCGGCGCCGCCCACCGATCCGGACTTGAGCAACAACTTCGACCGGACCAATACCACGATCGCTTACAACCTGTCGGACCTGTCGTTGACCAACCTGATGGTCTCGCCGTCGACGGTAACCGACCGGCAGTTTGACAGCGCCAGTTTTATCCTCAACAACAATGGTCCGGTGGCGCTGTCTTACGAATGGGTGATGGTGGATTACTATCTATCGGATGACACGAC
>CAFBRK010000186.1 GCA_903231505.1 Olavius algarvensis associated proteobacterium Delta 3
ACTGGAGCCCACCGGCACCCCCATTTTTTTGCAGTTATGGCATTGCGGCAGGGCGTCCCACAGCGATTTTCACAATGGCGAATTACCGGTTTCCGCCTCCGCGGTGAAACTGAATGGCGACCAGATTCACACGCCGCTGGGCAAAAAAGAGTATGAGACCCCGCGCCCCCTGACCGTTGATGACATCAAGGCCACGGTGAGCGATTACCGCACCGCCGCGGCGAATGCCAAAGACGCTGGTTTCAGCGGTGTCGAAGTCCACAGCGCCAACGGCTATCTCATCAATCAGTTTCTCGACTCCAAGACAAATCTCAGAACGGACGCCTATGGCGGAAGCCTGGAGAATAAATATCGCTTCCTTAAAGAAGTATTGGCAGCGGTTCTGGAAGTCTGGCCGGCAGAGCGGGTGGGCATCCGACTGTCACCCAACGGTGTGTTCAACGATATGGGCAGCCCCGATTTTCGGGAAACCTTTCTCTACACCATAAAGCAGCTTAACAAACTCGATCTTGGATATGTGCAT
>CAFBRK010000187.1 GCA_903231505.1 Olavius algarvensis associated proteobacterium Delta 3
AATCAATCAAGTTAATCCGTACTCGAATCTGACATTGGCTGTGGGCATGACCTAACCCAAAATTCTTTCTTGACTTTCAACGGATTAACTTTGCGGTGAA
>CAFBRK010000188.1 GCA_903231505.1 Olavius algarvensis associated proteobacterium Delta 3
CCCAGCGGTTCCATGGAGGTGTCGCCTTCGGCCACCACGATGTACGCGATTACTGCCACGGGCCCGGGCGGCACGGCAAGCGCCGATGTGACCGTGACCGTGCATCCGGTGCCGACG
>CAFBRK010000189.1 GCA_903231505.1 Olavius algarvensis associated proteobacterium Delta 3
AGAGTTCTCAGAGAAAAAAATAGTACTAAGCTAAAGAATAAAGCTCACAGCTTGGTGAGACCGGCGAACGGGCCAACCGGCCAAACCGGCCAAACAGGCAAACCGATTACCCCGGATGCTGGATGCTGGTTTCTGGATGCTGGTTTCTGGATGCTGGTTTCTGGATACTGGGTGAGATGAAAGCTGAAAGTTGAAAGCCCAAAGATTAAGGACATAAACTGGAAATAAAGGTCGAAGGGCAACGAATGACGCCGCGGCCAGGCGGCAAATGACATGTACTACCGATCAACCGGCCAAACCGGCTAAACGGGCGAACGGGCAAACGGGCAAACGGGCCCACGGGCAGACCGGCAAACGGGCTAACCGGCAAACCGGCAAACCCAATACCGATTACCCAGTATCTAATACCGAATACCAAATACCCAATACCGGCGTAGTGAAACTACGCCCCAAAAACCGTTTGCGGAAAGCGATTTTATTTGTTAACAATATCTGATTTCATTGCCGGGGCCGGACCCCGGGTACACCATCATATGTGAGGCCACCGGCAATGGGACCGCTTGCGCCAAACCCGTCACGGGTTGGCAGACGTTTATTCAAATCACACGCTTCCCGACCTGAATCCCGGTGCCCCGCCTGCGGGGTCGGAGAAAGGGACGACGGAAGCGGTGGAAAAACCGATCAGGAAGGAGAACACCATGGCGTATGTAAAAATGAAAGAACTCCTGGAAGCCGGAGTTCATTTTGGTCATCAAACCCGGCGCTGGAATCCGAAGATGAAACCTTACATCTTCGGCGCTCGAAACGGGATTTACATCATCGATCTGCAGAAAACGGTTCGCATGTTCAAAACCGCCTATAACTTTCTTGCCGATACGGTGGCCAACGGCCGTTCGGTGCTGTTTGTCGGCACCAAAAAACAGGCGCGGGATTCGATATACGAGGAAGCCAACCGGTGCGAAATGTTTTATGTCCACAACCGTTGGCTGGGGGGCATGTTGACCAATTTCCAAACCATCAAACAGAGCATCGACCGGCTCAACTATCTGAACACGATTCATAACGACGGATCCATCGAGATGTTCCCCAAAAAGGAGCGCCTGAAACTCAAGAAGGAACAGGTCAAGCTCGACAACAACCTGGGCGGCATCCGCAACATGGACGGCCTGCCGGGGGCGATATTTGTCGTGGATCCCAAAAATGAAGCCATTGCCGTGCGTGAGGGGCGGCGATTGAACATTCCCATCGTCGCCATCGTGGACACCAACTGCGATCCGGATGACATCGACTACATCATACCAGGCAACGATGATGCCATTCGTTCGATTCGGCTGGTTACCTCGCGAATTTCCGACGCCTGCATCGAGGGGCGCCAGCGTTACGAAGATATCCAGCGCGCCGAGGCGGATAAAACCGAGGAAGAACCGTCTGAACTGTCGGCCGCCGCTGCAGAGCTGCAACCCGGTGAACGAAAAGTTATTTCTGACGGTACTGAAGGGCCGGTTGTGGAAATTATCCGCAAGTCCACCACCGAACCCGGTGAAGAAACAGACAGCGAACCATCCTCAAAGACGGAAACGGTAGCTGAAGAAGCAGGAGAAGAATAATGTCAGCAATCAACGCAGGGCTTGTCAAGCAGCTCCGGGAGAAGACCGGGGCCGGCATTATGGATTGCAAGGAGGCACTCATCGAGGGTGATGGGGACATGGAAAAGGCCGTCGAATTCCTTCGCAAGAAAGGGCTGGCAACCGCGGCCAAGCGGGCGGGCCGGGCCATGTCCGAGGGTGTCGTTCATGCGTATATTCACACCGGAGGCAAGATCGGAGTTCTGGTCGAGATCAATTGTGAAACCGATTTTGTTGCCAAAACCGATGACTTTCAGGATTTTGCAAAGAATATTGCGATGCACATCGCTGCCACCAGTCCCCTGGGGATCCATCCGGAAGATGTTCCGGAAGACGTGATTGAAAAGGAAAAGGAAATCTACCGGGCCCAGGCATTGGAACAGGGTAAACCGGAGAAGATACTGGACAAGATCATCGACGGCAAACTGAGCAAGTTTTTCAAGGAAAGCTGCCTGATGAACCAGCCCTATGTCCGGGACCCGGATATCACCATTGCCGATCTGCTCAACGAGACGATCGCAAAGATCGGGGAAAACATTTCGATCCGGCGGTTTACCAGATATCAGATAGGAGAATCCTGAAGCCTTGGATACACCCCAGTACAAGCGGGTCCTTCTGAAGCTAAGCGGCGAAGCACTGATGGGCCGGGAGAGTTTCGGCATCAGCCCGGAAATGATCCAGTATGTGGCCGATGAGATCCTCAGCGTGTCCGATCTCAATGTCCAGGTCGCTATTGTGGTCGGCGGCGGCAACATCTTCAGGGGTATCGGTGCGGGCACTTACGGCATGGATCGAACTTCGGCCGATCACATGGGGATGCTGGCGACGGTGATCAACAGCCTGGCCCTGCAGAGCATTCTGGAACGGAAGGGGCTACAGACCCGGGTACAAACGGCGATTTCCATGCACGAGGTCGCCGAGCCCTTTATCCGGCGACGGGCCATCCGTCATCTCGAAAAAGGCCGGGTCGTGATTTTTGCGGCCGGTACCGGTAATCCCTACTTTACGACCGATACGGCGGCCGTGCTGCGGGCTCAGGAAGTACAGGCCGAGGTGCTCCTGAAGGCCACCAAGGTGGACGGTCTTTACGATAATGACCCGGTGACCCACGAGGACGCCAAGTTCATCTCCGACATTGATTACCAAACAGTGATTGAAAACCACTTCAATGTCATGGATATGACGGCCATTTCTCTGGCCATGGACAACGACCTTCCGCTGGTCATCTTCAATCTCAAGACCGCGGGAAATCTCCGCTGCATCGTCTGCGGGGAGAACGTCGGGTCCCGGATCGCCAACAGATAAACGCAGCGGATCCCCAGGCAACCTCCGGATCACGGCTGCCCCGGTGTTTCTATCGTCTTTTCAGGCGCAACCGTAACCCCCCAGGGTGATTCCCATGATTAAAGATGTGTATGAAGAGACAAAGGAGCGGATGGGAAAATCCATTGCCGCCCTAAAAAATGAACTGAACCGGGTCCGCACCGGTCGGGCCTCTCTGTCCTTGCTCGACGGCATTCGCGTTGATTACTATGGTACGCTGACACCGCTGAATCAGATGGCGACCCTCGCTACCCCGGAAAGCCGACTCATCACGATACAGCCCTGGGACACGACCGTCATCACAGGCGTGGAAAAAGCCATCCTAAAATCCGATTTGGGTCTGACCCCATCCAGCGACGGGAAAATCATCCGCATCGCGATTCCCGCGTTGACCGAAGAGCGACGGAAAGAGCTGTGTAAAGTCGTCAGTAAAATTGTGGAAGATCACAAGGTGGCCGTGCGCAACATCCGGCGGGATTCCAATGAACTGCTGAAAGGGTTCAAAAAGGACGGTGATATCTCCGAAGACGATGCGTTCAAAGCCCAGGATCAGGTCCAGAAAATTACCGATGAGTACATCGAGCTCATTGACGACACGGGAAAAGAAAAAGAGAAAGAAATCCTTGAGTTCTAACTCATCTGCACCGATCCCAACGGATATCGATGTGACCCGGCTGCCCCGGCACATCGCCATCATCATGGACGGGAACGGGCGATGGGCCCGCAAACGCCTCCTCAACCGGGTCAAGGGCCATGAGAGGGGGGCAGAGACGGTTCGCACGGTGGTTCGCACATGCCGGGAGGTCGGTGTCTCCTTTCTGACCCTCTATGCCTTTTCCACGGAAAATTGGGAGCGGCCCCAAGCTGAGGTAGCCGCCCTGATGACCCTCCTGAAGCGCTTTCTTGTCGGGGAAACGGAAGAATTGCTGGAAAACAATATCCGGTTGAACGCCATCGGCCAGGTCGACCGATTGCCCGGTGATGTCCGGGAGACCCTGGCCAAGGTCATGTCGGTGACGGCTCGAAATACGGCCATGACCCTCAATCTGGCCCTGAGCTATGGCGGCCGGACGGAAATTGTGGAAATGGCCAGGAAGATCGCGCAACAGGCCAAAGCGGGAGCCATCGATCCGGAAGCGGTCTCCCAGGACCTTGTCGCCCGTCATCTGTACACCTGGGACATGCCCGACCCGGATCTTCTGATTCGCACCAGCGGCGAGATGCGCATCAGCAACTTTCTCCTCTGGCAGATTGCCTACGCCGAAATTTTCATTACCCCGACATTATGGCCCGATTTCAACCGCGATGAATTGCTGGATATCTTCCGGTGGTACCAGGGCCGGGAACGGCGGTTCGGCAAGGTGACACAACCCGAATAGTGCATGAAATCTTTTTCAGCACAGTGCATCCCGGGGCGCGGATACACGAAGGGACTCGACGGGTAAATTCATGCATTTAAAACGCTGGCTGACAAGTATTGTCGGTTTACCGCTCCTTCTTTTTCTTCTGTTCAAAGGGGGGCCGATTGCCCTCTTTGGTGTCGTTGTGGCCGCCCACCTGGCCGCGTCGTTGGAATACGCCAACATCGTGTACCACCCTGACAAAGATCTGCTCTACACCGCACTGTCCATCGTACTGGGAACCGCTCTGATATATGCGATCTACCGGGGAGCCGTTTACCTGGCCTTTTCCGTCCTGATCGGTAACCTGATCATCGCCGCCGGGGTGATGGTGATCCGGTACCAAAAACAACCGGCGGCCGTGGCCCGGATGTTCCGGCAGGTGGCCGGCATGGTGTACATCCCGCTTTTTCTGGCCTGCCTGGTACTGATCCGAAACGATCCCAACGGTGCGGCCTGGATATTTCTTATCCTCTGCCTGGCCTTTGCCGGGGATACGGCGGCATTTTATGTGGGGACCTATTTGGGTCGGCACAAGCTGTGCCCCGCCGTCAGCCCCAAGAAAACCGTCGAAGGCGCCTTGGGCGGATTGGCCGGGAGCTTGCTGGTCGCGTCTGTGGCCAAGGCGTTTTTGATGCCGTCGTTGCCCTGGTCCATGGCGATTCCGTTTTTTATTCTGGCGGCATCCGCCGGGCAGACCGGCGACCTTTTCGAGTCGGCCATCAAACGATCGGCCGGTATCAAGGATTCCGGAGGATTGCTGCCCGGACATGGCGGTATCCTGGATCGTATCGACGGGCTGCTGTTTGTGGCACCGATTACCTATCTGTTCAAATTCCACCTGACAGGATGAACGCGATGAAACGACTGACCGTACTCGGATCCACCGGGTCCATTGGCCGAAACACCCTTCACATCGTCAGCATGTTCCCGGAGCGATTTCAGATCAAGGCCCTTGCGGCAAAGTCCCGAATTGATCTTCTGGCGGAGCAGGTGCATCAATTTCGGCCGGAGACCGTGGTCGTCTACAATGCGACCATTGCAAATGATTTGAAAGCGCTGCTGGACGGGTCGGCCCGGGTGGACATTCTCCATGGCCCGGAAGGGTATGAAGCGGCCGCGGCCCGGCCGGACGTCGACATGGTCGTTGCGGCCATGATGGGCGCCGCCGGCCTTACACCGACCCTGGCCGCCATCAACAGCGGCAAGGACATCGCCCTGGCCAACAAGGAGACCCTGGTCATGGCCGGCGATATCGTCATGGGCGCGGCCCGGGCCCAAAACGTTCGCATTCTGCCTGTGGACAGTGAGCACAGCGCAATTTTTCAATGTTTGTCCGGACAGCGGAAACAAGACCTGGACAAGATCCTGCTGACGGCATCCGGTGGACCGTTTCGCCGAACACCGGCAGCGGAACTGGCTGATGTCACCCCGGAGCGCGCCCTCGACCACCCCAACTGGTCTATGGGCCATAAAATAACCATAGATTCCGCAACCTTGATGAATAAAGGTCTGGAAGTACTTGAAGCGAAATCACTCTTTAATGTGGAAACAGACCAGATCGAAGTGGTGGTCCACCCTCAGAGTATCATCCACTCTATGGTGGCGTATGCGGACGGTTCCGTGATCGCCCAGCTTGGGGTGCCGGACATGAAGGGGGCGATCGCCTATGCGCTGTCCTACCCGGAGCGCATGCCGATTCGACAGCCGCTGCCCGATTTCACCGGAGGACCGGATCTGACATTCGAGTCCCCGGATCTGGACCGTTTTCCCTGCCTGGCGTTGGCATTCGAGGCCTGCAAGACCGGACAGACGCTTCCGGCGGTGCTGAATGCTGCCAACGAAGTGGTGGTGGAAGCCTTCTTCGGCGGTCATATCGGCTTTCTGCAGATACCCGAGATCATCCGATCGGTCATGTCCGCCCATACCCCCGCAGCCCAACCCACCCTCCAGCAGATTCTCGATGCCGACCGATGGGCCCGACAGGAAGCCGGCCGGTATGTAAAGCCGTTGCCATAGATATGTTCCGTTTGGGCATAGCGTATTCTTCCAACAGAATACGGGGTCGAAGGAGTTCGGCTATAAACGTGCTCGGCGTCGGGGTCGGTATCGGGATCGGAATCGAGACAGGATCGCCATTTTCGAGTTCGATACCGACCCCGATGATCCCGCCCTTTTCCGACACGGTGACACTCCACCCATCGGAACGGAATTCTGACTATCGCCATACCCGGTCAAGGCCCCGCAGTTTGACATCTCCCAAAGTATTGCTAAAATATACCTCTGTAAGTCAGCATCCGGCCATCGATATTTTCGCGCCCAATGTGAAGTGGGCTTGTGTCCGCCTAAACCAAAACCTTCCCACGGTGACCGGATCGATTGTTGATGTTAACCAAGCGGCATCGCCGCTTGCCATAAAATCGGGAACCGATTTTATATGAACACCCTACTGGCATTTATCCTCGTCCTCGGACCGCTGATTTTTTTCCACGAACTGGGGCACTTTATCGTTGCCCGGATTTTCGGCGTGGGTGTCGAAAAATTTTCCCTGGGCTTCGGCCCGCGGTTATTTGGGAGAAAGATTGGAAGAACCGATTATCGGGTCTCTGCCATTCCCCTGGGGGGATATGTGAAAATGGTCGGCGAAGAGCCGGACTCGGATATCGCCCCGGAAGACCTTCGCGTCTCATTTACCCACAAACCGGTTCTTCAGCGGATTCTCATCGTGGCCGCAGGACCGGTTTTCAATGTCCTGCTGGCGATTTTGCTGTTCTATCTCATTTTTCTGTTCTCGGGGACGTACATTCTGAAACCGACTATCGGCAACGTCGGCGAGAACACACCGGCCCAGGAAGCCGGGCTCCAGGCAGGGGATATGGTGGTGGCCATCGATGACAAGCCGGTCGAGACGTGGTATGACATGGCCGACATGATCTCCGCCAGCAAGGGAGATCAACTGACCCTGACCATCGAGCGGGATGGCATCCTGCTGAACATGGCGCTGAGGCCGGCCCTCAAGCAGGTCAAAAACGATTTCGGGGAGGAGACCGAGCGGTATGTCATCGGGATCGAAGCGGCCCGGGAATTGACCCACAAGACACTGGGCCCCATCGAAGCCGCCGGTGAAGCGTTTGTTCAAAGTTACAAGGTCACCGAGATGACCCTGGTGGTTGTGGGTAAGATTTTTCAGGGAAAAATCTCCCCGAAAACCCTCGGCGGGCCGATTATGATTGCCCACATGGCCGGTGAGCAGGCAAAAGCGGGCATTGTCAACCTGGTGTTTCTGATCGCCCTGATCAGTATCAACCTGGCTATTTTGAATATCCTTCCCATCCCCGTTCTCGATGGCGGTCACCTGCTGTTTTTCAGCATCGAGCTGCTCATCGGCAGACCGGTGAACATGCGGGCCCGCGAGATTGCCCAGCAGGCCGGGTTGTTCGTCCTCCTTCTTCTCATGGCGTACGTCTTCTACAACGACATCCTGCGCTGGTTCGCCGGCGATCCCACGGGGCTGGGCAGCCTGTCCGGCAAATAAGTTCCGTCTGCCGGTTTGCCCAAAATAAATGCCTGAAATGTAAAATGCCTAAAATGCCTAAAATTGTGGAATCGCTCTGCTCTGTCATATAAGTTTCAGAATCACGTATCCAGCCCGTAAAGGGGCGGCGAGCATCCAGAATCCAGCATCAAGCATCCAGAATCCAGCATCTGACCCCCGACACCTGACACCCGAAACCTGTATCCTTTCCCCAGCAACCAGCCCTCCGAAGTCGGAACAGCATCCAGCCCGCCAGAGGCGGGCAAGCATCCAGCAACCAGCATCCAGAGACCATACCCGTTTACCCCCGCCATGAATCGTGCTATAGACACCCGCATCATTTATCTTGGATCCCTGTATCCAGAAACCAGCAACCAGCATCCTATTTACCCAATACCCAATACCCGATATCTAAACTACTATGCCGCATCGACTTGAAATCGCTCTAAAATCAGATCTTCCGGACGCCGAGGGCGAAGGGCTTCGCCAGAAGGCAAAAGATTATTTCGGCCTGCATCTGGAAACGGTCCGGACCGTTTCCATCGTTACCCTGGACGCCGACCTCAGTGAAGACCAGCTGGGGAGGATCCGGGAGGAAATTTTCACGAACCCCGTCATCCAGGTGTCGTCCTACGACCCGCTGCCCATCGATTTTGACTGGACCATCTGGGTTGGATTTCGCCCGGGGGTTCGGGACAATCCCGGGGCAACGGCGGTTGAGGCCGTGGAGGATCTACTCGGCATCCACTTTGGCAAGGATGACGCCGTTTACACCTCACAACGCTATTGCATCCTCGGAGACGGCCTTTCGATCGAGGCCATGGATCGGCTTGCCGGGGAGCTTCTGGCCAACGACATCATACAGCAGTGGAAGATCTTCGAACGGGCGGACTGGGACCCGGCCGTGGGCATCGGCTGGATTATCCCCAGGGTGATCCTCAACCACACCCCGACGGTCTCCGCCATCACCGTGGCCAGCGATGAGGCCCTCCGGAAGGTCAGCGATGAACGGAATCTGGCGCTCAATCCGGCCGACATTCCCACGATTCGATCCTATTTCCTCGACGCGCGGGTCCAGTCCGAGCGGTCCCGGGAACACTTGAACGAACCTACGGACATCGAACTGGAATATATTTCCCAGGCCCGCAGCGATCACTGCAATCACAATACGTTTCAGGGGCTCTTTCGCTACCGGGATGTGGGCACCGGCCGGGAAGAGGTCGTCGACAGCCTTTTCAAGACGTATATCGAAACCCCGACCCGCCGCCTCCAGGCGGAGAAGCCCTGGGTGGTATCCGTACTCTGGGACAACGCCGGTGTCGGCCGTTTCGACGACAATCACGCGTACGTGATCACCGGAGAAACCCACAATTCCCCGTCCAACATGGAGGCCTACGGCGGTGCGATTACCGGCATCGTCGGCATTTATCGGGACCCCATGGGCACCGGAAAAGGATCGAAGCTGATCATGGGCAGCTTCGGGTATTGCGTGGGATACCGGGACTATACCGGTGATCTCAAACCCCACCTGCATCCGCGCCGGCTCCTGGACGGTGTCATCGAGGGGGTCCGCGACGGGGGTAACAAAAGCGGCATTCCCACCACCTTCGGCCAGGTGGTCTTTCATCCCGGGTACATGGGAAAATGCCTGGTCTTTGTCACGGCGCTGGGGATCATGCCGGCCCTGATTGAGGGGGAGCCCGCCGATCAGAAAACAATCCTGCCGGGTGATCTGGCCATCATGTGTGGGGGCCGGGTCGGAAAAGACGGCATCCACGGAGTCACCGCCGCTTCGGAAACCTTCACGGAGAACACGCCGGCCGGGCATGTCCAGATCGGCGATCCCTACACCCAGAAGAAAATGCACGACTTTCTGCTCGAGACCCGTGATGAGGGGCTGATCCGCTTTATCACCGACAACGGCGGCGGCGGGCTGTCGTCTTCCATCGGTGAATCCGCACGATTTTCCAACGGTTGCCACGTCCAGCTCGAGAAGGTGCCCCTCAAATACGACGGTCTCGACCAGTGGGAGATCTGGATCTCCGAATCCCAGGAGAGGATGACCGTGGTGATCGATCCGAAGAACCTGGATCGCTTCATGGCCCTGTCCCGGAAACACGGGGTGGAGAGCACGGTCATCGGCACCTACACGGATTCGGGAAAAATACACATCACCTATGACGGTCGCACGTGTGCCTACGTGGAACTGGACCTGCTCACGTCCGGATTCCCCCAGTGGAAATTCGATGCTGAGTGGTATAGCCCTGACATCAGAGGACTTTTTGAGCCGGTCACCTCTGAGCCGGACAGGTATGGACAGCTCCTGCGCGACCTTCTGTCCCGCCCCAATGTCTGTTCCCGGGAGTGGATCTTCCGGCAATATGATCACGAAGTGCAGGGCGGCAGCGTGATAAAACCCCTCGTCGGTGCAGAGCGGGACATCCCCTCCGATGCGGCCGTGCTGAGACCGGTTCTCGATTCCTCCCGCGGCCTGGCATTTGCCCAGGCCCTGCTGCCGGCCTATTCCCGGATCGATGCCTACCACATGACCACCTGTACCATCGATGAAGCGGTGCGCCGGCTGATTGCGGTGGGCGCCGGCTTGGATCATATCGCCGGAGTGGACAACTTTTGCTGGCCCAATATCCAGTACGATCCGGTGACGAACCCGGACGGTACATTCAAGGCGGCCCAGCTGGTCCGGTCCTGCCGGGCGCTAAAAGATCTGTGCCTGGCATACGGGATTCCCCTGCTGTCCGGGAAGGACAGCATGTACGTGGACGGAAATCTCCGGGGGACCTACGGGGAGACCCACAAGGTGTCGGCCCTGGAAACCCTCCAGTTCTCCACCACCGGGGTCGTGGATGACATATCCCGATGCGTCACGCTGGATGCCAAAGCTGCAGGCGATCTGGTGTACGTGCTCGGAGTCACCCGGGACGAACTGGGGGCGTCGGAATTTTATGAGCATTTCGGATACTTGGGTAAAAACGTGCCTCACGTGGACCCGGACTCCTGCCGGGAGTTGTACCAGAGGCTGACCCGGGCCATCCAGGAAGAACGGGTAGCCTCGGCACACGGCATTTATCGGGGCGGGTTGGGCGTGCACCTGGCCATGGTCGCCATGGGTGGGAACCTGGGGCTGGATATCCGTCTCGGGGAGCTGCCGGCGGACCAACCCCTCCGAAACGACATTCTTTTGTTCTCCGAGTCCGCGGGCAGGTTTATCGTCACCGTGGATCCGACCCGAAAGGCAGAATTTGAGAGTATTTTCAAGGGGCTTGCCTGCGCCTGCGTGGGCCGGACCACAGAAAAGCCCGAATTGACCATTGCCGGCACGGACGGGTCCAAGCTGCTTTCGGTTCCGGTGGATGACCTGAAAGAGGCGTGGAAATCCCCGTTTCAGGATCTTTGATACTGGTTTCTGGATACTCGCCCGCCTCTGGCGGGCTGGATGCTGGATGCTGGATGCTGACTGGATACTGGATCCTGGATGCTGGATGCTGACTGGATACTGGATGCTTGATACTTGATACTGGATGCTCGCCCGTCCGCCTGAGGCGGATAAACCTTTGGCGGGCTGGATATTGTGCACAAACCGGGCAGATAGGTAACACTTAAACCGGGAGCATCGGTAGCACATTATACTCAAGAACCGCAGCTCATGGGGAATAGGAAATGAGCTATAGAAACCTTGAAGTCTGGCAGCTTGCTGAAAAGATGGTTATCGATGTTCACCGTATGACTATTGAAAAGCTACCTAAATTCGAAATGTTTGAAGGGGGAAGCCAGATCAGAAGGTCATCAAAATCCGTAAAGTCGGCAATTGTCGAGGGGTACGGGAGAAGGCGATACAAGCAAGAATTCCTTAAATTCCTAACATATGCACTCGGATCGAACGATGAAACCATGGATCATCTGGAAACCCTACAAAAGACCGGATCATTGCAGGACCAGAAACTATTTGCGTCACTTCACGATCAAATCGACCTTTTGGGGAAAAAGCTAAATTTGTTTATCCGCTCTGTCAGAGAACAACACGTGAGTGAGAAGTAAATAGAGTTTTGAAGTTACAGAAGAGTAAAGGATTATAGATGCCTCACATAAAGAACTCCTCCCATCCAGCATCCAGCATCCAGGATCCAGTATCCAGTCAGCATCCAGCATCCGCCGTTAAGGCGTTAGTCTTAACCGGCTATGGTCTCAACTGTGATCATGAAACCGCCTATGCCTTTGAACTGGCCGGGGCCCGGGCAGAGCGGGTGCACATCAATTCGCTCATCGACGGGAGTCGGCGTCTGGCCGATTTTCAGATTATGGCCTTTGTCGGCGGATTCAGCTGGGGAGACGACCACGGCGCCGGCGTCATCCAGGCGGTGCGGATGCGGACCACGATTGGTGAGACCATTATAGAGTTTGTCGAAGACGGGAACCTGGTCATCGGCATCTGCAACGGTTTCCAGGCGCTGGTCAATCTGGGGCTGTTGCCCGGCCTGGATGGGGATTACCGGTCCCGCACGGTGGCCCTGTCCACCAACGATCGCGGCAGGTTCCGAAACGACTGGGTCCATCTCAAAGCGAACCCGGAATCTCCCTGTGTGTTCACCCGGGGGCTTCAGCAGTTGGATCTTCCCATACGACACGGCGAAGGGAAACTCTATGCCGAATCCGGGGTCGTGGATCGGCTCATCGCGGGCGGCCAGGTGGTCCTGCAATACACCCTGCCGGACGGCACGTTGGCCGGCGGCGCCTTTCCGTTCAATCCCAACGGCTCGGTTCACGATATTGCCGGGATCTGCGACCCCACCGGGCGCATATTTGGGCTGATGCCCCACCCGGAAGCCTATAACCACTGGACCAACCACCCGGGTTGGCCCCGGGAAAAGGAAACACGAAAGCGCCGGGGTCTGCCCACCCCCTCCGGTCCCACCGTCGGCATCCGGGTGTTTCAAAATGCAGTGGACTTTGTCAGGAATCGGTAGGGCGTCCATCTCTTTGCCGCGGCCTCCTCATGTCTATTGAACTCGCTTATTCCCTGCAGCGTGTTGTTGCAACGTGGAATTTGCGCTTAGCGGGGATGCGGAGGCAGCCATTCAGACGTTCCCGAATTCCTATCATCTCCACATGCCGGAGCTTAGAATTCGCTTCCTCGTAAAATCGTGAAAACGATTTTACTGTTAACTTTTTTGTAGGGTGTAAAAAATTTTTATGGCCGGCTTTCCCCCGGCGGCTCCGTTTTCTACTACTTTCTTACGAAGAAGCGCCTTTCCGGAAACGTTTCGATGTGAGCCCCGTGCATTTTTTTTTAATCGTTATTTACATAGACTTCAATTAGTTATAAACTTTACGAAAATCTGCCGGCATGCCGGCAGGTCCCGAGCCGGTGGATGGTGCTCGAATGGCATGGAAATTGTATCCTTGGAGCCTGAAGGAGAACTGCTATGAAACATGAATCGGGATTCACCTTGGTTGAGCTTTTGATCGTGATTGCCGTTCTGACCGGCATGCTTCTGGTGTCTGCAGGGGGCTGGTACAGTTTCGTTCCGGGGTATCGGCTGAGCGCCGCCGCCGGCGATCTTCAGGGGGTTCTGCAACTGTCCAAGCTGCGGGCCATCAAGGAAAATTCCGTAGTGACCGTGACCCTCAGCGGCGGCACCCCTGTCACCTACGTCGCCTTTGTCGATTTTAACGGCGACGGCACCCTGGACGCCGGCACGGACATCTCGCTCTTTAACGAGCAATTACACCCAAGTTTATCCCGGGATCCCGACGACAGCGCAGCTCAGATTCAGTTCAACGCCCGTGGGTTTCCCGTTGCCGCGGGGAGTTTTCTGCTCCTGAATCAACAAAAAGGCAGGGGTGTCGAAGTCAACATTGCCGGTGGAACGACCATGCGGCAAAGCGACGACGGCGGCACCAACTGGCAGGACCTTTAATACGAATAGACACAAAGGACAAACCGGGTGAGGTCATGAACCGAAAGAAAACAGATATTCCTGACAGTGGCCGCTTGAAAAACAGCGGTTTTACCCTGGTGGAGCTGTTGGTGGCGATGGCTGTCGGCAGCATTGTGATGACCGGCATTTTTTACGTGTTTCGTGCCCAGCAGAACTCGTTCGTCAGCAATACCCAGGGAGTTCAGATCCAGCAAAACCTGAGGGCGGCGATGTACATGATGGAGCGGGAAATCCGACTGGCCGGATATGCCAGATCGCCCAGCTCCTGTGTCACCATCACCGTAGCCCAACTGGGCGAAATCAATTTTACCTGGGACGATAATGAGAACGGGACCTGTGACGGCGATCCCGGACCGGGCCAGAATGCCATAGAAGATCTGGCCTTCGGGATGCCGACCACTGTGGACGCCGACCGTGACGGCGTGCCGGACACCGGTGTCGCCGTGGGGACCATCGGCCGTCGCATGGGAGGCAGCACCCAGGGCTTCGACCGCATGGCCAACAATATCGAACGGCTCGCCTTCGCCTACGCCTACGATGAAAACCAGGACGGTTCGGTAGACACCTACACCGCCACCACCACCATTATCTGGGGGTATGACAGCGACAACGACGGGGACCTGGACACCGACATTGCCGGAAACGCCATCAATCCGAATGTGGCGTTGAATCGCATCCGGATGGTGCGGATCTGGGCTGTGGCGCGATCGGGGCAGCCCCTCCGGAACTTCGGGGGTACCCGAACCTTCATGAACGGTCCACCACAGGTGGTTTACGATCCCGGAACAGACAAAAATGCAAGCCCTTACACGACCAACGACAGTTTTATGCGGCGCCAGACCGATACGATCATAAAGTGCCGCAACATGGGGCTTCGAATCAGCACCTCATAGGGCCGGTTGCCCGAAACGGGAAACGCAACGGGGTTTACGCCATGAAAACAGATCCAGCCAACAACACCCACGGGGCTCGAAACGAAGGCGGATTCACGCTTCTGGAAGTCATCATCGCCATTTCCATATTCATGGTCGGTCTTCTGGCCATCGGCAGCATGCAGACGCGGGCCCTTCTTGGAAACTCCTTTTCACGGGACGTTACCGAGGCGGTCAACATCGCCATGCGCACCGCCGAAGACCTGATGGCCATTCGATGGGACACGGCCAGCAAGGATACGCGGTTGGACCCTGCCGGGGGTACCTACACGATCAACATCAATGACGGCCGTCAGCGGTTTGCGGTGGATGTCACCCCGGCCTATGTCGGCGGGTACGGGACGGAAGCGGCCCTCAAGATCACCATTGTCGTGAGGTGGCCGAGGACCGCCCCTGCGGCGAACCAGAAGTCCGTCACTTACGAGCAATTTCGCACGGAGTCCATATGACCCGGCGGTTCACAGCACGAGGGAGATGTTCGATGACGTCGATAACGCACGCAGTTCGCAACGAAGACGGCACCGTCATGGTGATCGCGCTGCTGATCATGGCCATCCTGACGATCCTGGGGCTTTCGGCCATCGACACCAGCAATGTGGAGATCCAGATCACCAGCAACGAGCGGATCTACAAACGTAATTTCTACAAGGCCGAAGCCGCGGTGATCGCCGCCGCCCAGCAGCTTGAGGAGTCCACCCCCAGCCAGCTGGCCAACGTGTCCAACATCGACTGGCTCATCAACACCGACTTCGATGCGGACAACATGCAGTATCAGACCCCCGCCGGCACCTGGGTTTCTCTTCAGGACGTCAGCGGCGACTGGATCGATCCGCCGGCAGTGAACGGAATTGTGGGGCAGGTGGCTTCCGGCGACAGCGATTATGCCGCGTCCCGCTTTGTGGTCCTTGAAACCACCGGTTTCATTGACCTGACCGCTCCGAGCAACATGCACTCGTACGAGATTTACGGATTCTACGACTCCCAGGGCGCGGACCGCGGCCAGGTGGTCGTTGAAATCGGATACAAGCGCAGATTCTAGGTGCTTCGATAAACACCTACACACTGAAATCATTTTCTGGAGAAAAGACGATGATGCGGATTACTGGAATCATGGTGCTGTTTCTTGTGCTGGTTGCCTGGCCGGGCTCTTCGACGGCCGAGTTCTATCGATACTACGATGAAAACGGGGCGCTGCGGTTTACCGACAATCTTGCCGAGGTGCCGGAAGACCAGCAACCCCAGGTCAAACGCTATCAGGAGGAGGACGATTACCTGACTCCCCGGCAGCGGGCCGAAAAAGCCAGAAATCAAGCCAAAGCGCAGATAGAGCGGGAAAACCTGGAAAAAAACGATAGAAAAACGGCGGCCATCCGGAACGTAAAAATCAAGGACACCGATGACCTGAAGTCGGTCCGGGAAGAATTGGACGGAGATTTTGCAGGTCTCGAGGACAGGCGGAAAGCGCTCCAGGCCAAGCGGGATTCCCTGACCACACCGGAAGAGGTCCGTGAGTACCAGACTCAAGTCCGGAAGCTGAATGAAGACATCCAGCGCTTCGAAGTGCGCCGGCAGGAATTCATCAGAAAGGCAAAGGAGTATAACGCCCTCGTAAACTAGCCCGAACATTGCGTGAGTTTTTTTAATGGATTTGCAAACGCCCAGCGGCCGGTGCCCTGGGCGTTTTTTTTGGATACTGGATTCTCGATACTGGATACTGGATACTGGATGAGCTGAAAGCGCAAAGCTTGCCCGTCCGCCTGAGGTGGAGGTTGGAGTTCGGAGGCTTGCCCGCCTCTGGTGGACTCAGGGAGCCAGGCTTAGGGCTCAGGGCGCAAGGCTTGCCCGCTGTTGGCGGGGTGGATACTGGATGCTGGTTTCTGGATGCTGGATACTGGAAGGAGATAGATGTCGGAGGTTGGAGTTCGGAGGCTTGCCCGCCTCTGGCGGGTCGGATGTCGGAGGGCAGAGGACAGAAGGCAGAGGACAGAGGACTGATGTCAGATGTCGGATGTCGGATGTCAGAGGACAGAAGACAGAAGACAGAGGTCTGATGTCGGAGGTCGGATGTCCGATGTCGGAGGACAGGTGTCGGGTTTCAGGTTTCAGGGATAAAAGGATCTCACAGAGCTCGCAGAGTTCTCAGAGAATAAAATAGTACTAAGCTAAAGAATAAAGCTCACAGCTTGGTGAGACCGGCGAACGGGCCAACGGGCCAACCGGCCAAACCGATTACCCCAATTTTAGGCATTTTAGGCATTTTACATTTCAGGCATTTATTCTGGGCCAAACCGGCAAACCGCCAAACCGGCCAATCCATCTTTGCCCTTCGGGTTAAGGCTTCGCCCAAAACGTCGACCTCACAATTCGACGGAACTTAGGGCCCTGAGAAAAACGTCAAAGCTTCATCAGCCAACCCCCCATTTTCATGCCGTTCATAAGCGGCCCCCTTCCCACGAACAAACCGATGCGTTGACCCTGCTCAACGGGGTATTTTTCAAGGTCGCTGATCGCTATTTCCCATTGATTTCTCAAGATAGTTTTATAAAACCCAACAATTTTGTCGGTTATTAAATTTTTATGAATGGAATTAGGCTCTTGCCTTTCTCTTTTCTAATACTTTCCCATGATGACGCACCTCACGTTTTCCGTCCTGGTCTGCCTTCCGCAATGTTTTTATGGATATTTTTTATTCAATAAATACGGTTAATTAAAAAATTATTAAGCCGTTATTACGATGTTTGGAGCACCATGTCCGAAAATCCGGCCTCCAGTGGCATGGAAATTGAAAATCATGAGTCTGAAGGAGAATTGCCATGACGCATGAATCGAAAATCCATCAGGTCGAGAAGTTGAATAGTCGCGGCGTCAGAACAGACGGATTTTACGATTCCCGGAGCTCAAGGAGCGGCGGGGTGGCGTTGAAACAGAATTCAAGCGCGGATTGGACGCGCTTCGATGACAATCCTCAAGGGGGATATACCGATGAAGTCGCATAAGACGTCCAGAACAGTGATCGGCCTTTTTGTGGCCGTAATGATGCTTTCCCTGCCGATGACGGCCATGGCCGCAGAGGTCATGGTCTACACCGGGGACACCGGACCGGGAACTGACCCGATGTGCAGCGGGGCTGCCGAAAACTGGGTAGCGGTCACCACCGGAAATGCCCTGACCTGGAGCGACAACGACATCCTGAGCTTCAATTACCGCTTTGAAAGCGATGAGGATCCCACGTTTGGCAACAGGGACCATGCCGGCATCCGGGTGACCGGCGGCGGCATCGCCCAGACAGCGATCGTGGACGCGACCGACGGCAGCATGAATCCGTCGCCCCCGCTGATGAATACCACCGGGACCAAGACCGCCTATGTCCGGCTTTCCTGCGGCGGGGCGTCGTGCACCGGCGACCTGGAGATCTATGCGGCCAACGCGAGCAATTGCTGGACCGATTCGGCGCTCTGGGTGGACGACGCCACCGTGAGCACCACGGGCACCCCGGCCACGCAACGGCTGGTGTCGATCGCCGACGAATCCAACAAGGAAGAAAACAATCCGATCACCTTTACCGTCTCCCTGGACCAGTCCTCCGGCAGCGACATCACGATTTCCTATACCACCGTGGACGGCACGGCCACGGCGCCATCGGACTATGACACCACTACCGGCACGGTCACCATCGAAGATGGCGACACGAGCGCCACCTTCGACGTCGAACTGAATGACAACAACGACCAGCCGCCCAACGAATATTTTACGGTGGTGCTGACCGGGGTGGTTTCCGGGCCGGGCACCATCCTCGACGGCACCGGGATCGGCTGGATCACCCAAAACGACAACACCAGGCCGGTCTGGAATGCGGGCGTACCGTATGAAGTGTGGATCGACGAATTTGCGCCGGACGGCACCCTTGTCACCACCGGCTGGTATGTCTCCGATCCGGACCCGCTGCCCCCGGAAAACACGCTGACCTATACGATTACCGGCGGCGACCCGAAAGCCGGCGATCTGGTGGATTATGCCGTGGCATTTGAAATCGATTCGGCCACCGGCGGCATCCGGGTGAAAACCAGCTCGGAACTCGACTACACCAAGCTGCAAACTGAGACCGGCAATGATTACTTCAAGCTGAATAAGGTCCGGGTCGATGACGCCTTCGGCCAAAGGGTCGAAGATGAAATCTGGATCCACCTCAACCCGATCACCGATATCCGGGCATTTAACGACGACTACCATGTGGCCGAGGGCGGTACCCTGACCGTGTCGCTGCCGGCAGCCGGCCTTCTGGGCAACGACGCCACCGATCCGCCGACGGCGGCCAATGAGGCGGTCACCACCGACGAGGACATCGCCCATACGTTTAGTTCTGCCGACTTTTCGGCCGGTTATACCGACCAGGACGGCGACGCGTTTGCGGGCATCCGCCTGACGTCGATAGAGAGCGCCGGGGACCTGGAGTTTAACGGCAGCGACGTTGTCGGAGGCGAATTCATCAGCACGGCGGATCTTACCGCGGGCAGGCTGGTGTTCACACCGGGCACCGACGAAAACGGCAGCCCGTACGCCACCTTCGGATTTGTGGTCTACGACGGGACCAACTGGAGCACCTCCGCGTACACCATGACCATCGACGTGACGCCGATCAACGACAAGCCCACGGCCGACGACCAGCCCGGGGCGACGGCCACCGAGGATGTCCAGAAAATGTTCACCCTTACCGGTGCCGACAATGATCCGGAACTTTCCCAGACGCTGACCTATATCATCACTGCCCTTCCGGCGACCGGTTCCCTCAGGGACGAGGCGGCAAGTGCCGTCATCGGCCCCGGGGATCTGCCCTTTGCCCTGACCGACGACGATGTCTATTTTATCACGGCCCTGCACGACACCGGCGGGCAGAATTTTCAATTCAAGGTCAACGACGGCGGCGGGGGCACGGAAGAGAGCGACCCCGCAACCGTGACCATCGCCATCACGGCGGTCAACGATTCGCCCACGGCGGCAGACGAGTCCGTGGGCACGAATGAGGATACGGCCATTTCGTTTACGGCCGGAGATTTTTCGGCCAGCTATGCGGATGTGGAAGGCGACCTGTTTGCCGGCATCCGGCTGACCTCCATAGAGAGCGCCGGCGACCTGGAGTTTAACGGCGGCGACGTTGTCGGAGGCGAATTCATCAGCGAGGCGGATCTTACCGCGGGCAGACTGGTGTTTACCCCGGTCGCCGACGAAAACGGCAGCCCGTATGCCACCTTCGGATTTGTGGTCTATGACGGGACCGACTGGAGCGCCTCGGCCTACACCATGACCGTGGACGTAACGCCGGTCAACGACAAGCCCACGGCCGACGACCAGCCCGGGGCGACGGCCACCGAGGATGTCCAGGAAATGTTCACCCTCACCGGTGATGACAGCGATCCGGAACTTTCCCAGACGCTGACCTATATCATCAGCGCCCTTCCGGCGACCGGTTCCCTCAGGGACGAGGCGGCAAGCGCCGTCATCGGCCCCGGGGATCTGCCGTTCGCCCTGACCGACGACGATGTCTATTTTACCACGGCCCTGCACGACACCAGCGGGCAGAATTTTCAATTCAAGGTCAACGACGGCGGCGGCGGCACGGAGGAAAGCGATGCCGCAACCGTGACCATTGCCGTCACGCCGGTCAACGATGCGCCGGTGGCCGTCGATGATCATTATTCGGTGATCGTCAGTTACACCACCGACGAGGACACCCCCAAAACCTTCAACAACCCGGGCAACCGGCTTCTGGACAACGATACCGATGTGGAAGGGGATGTTCTGGAGGTGACCGCGCCTTTCCCGACAGCCACCACCAACGGGGCGGTCATCACCGTCTCCAGCGGTTCAAAGGGGTCGTTTACCTACAACCCCGCCGGTTCGGCCACCATCCAGGCCCTGGACGCCGGCGACACCCTTGACGACACCTTTACCTATTCCATTTACGATGACGGCGTCCCTTCGGAGACCTCCAACACGGCGACGGCGACCATCCGGGTTACGGGCGTCAACGACGACCCGAACATCGTGTCGGTCGATGACCCGGTAACCGATGACGAAGGCAACCTGGTCACCATCAATATCACGATCACCGACGTGGACAGCTCATCCTGGACCTACTGGGTGGATTGGGACGGCGATGGCCTCAATGACGGCGGTGATGAGGAACTTCCGGGTGAAACAAGTAAAACTGTGGCGTTGACCCACACCTACACCGACGATTTCAGCGGCACCATCGATGTCACCGTGACCGACAACAACGGCGGCTCGGACGGAACCACATCGGTTGTGACGATCAGCAACGTGAATCCGGTGGCCGATGCGGGGCTCTACGCGATCGATGAGGGCCAGGACCTGGTACTGGACGGTTCGGGCACGACCGATGCCGGCGCCGGCGACAGCCTGAGCTACGCCTGGGATCTGGACAACGACGCGGTGTATGACGACGCCCTGGGCGTCGGTCCCACCGTGTTGTGGGCCGATATTGTCGCACTGGGTCTGTCCTCGGACGGAACGGCCCACACCATCGGCCTGCAGGTGACCGACGATGACGGCGGGTCGCACACCGCGACCACCACCCTGACGATCAACAACCTGAGCCCGCTGGCCGCCCACGGGGGTGCCTACACCATCGACGAGGGGCAGGACCTGGTTCTGGACGGTTCCGGCTCCAGCGATCCGGGTGGGGACAGCATCTCCTATGCATGGGAACTGAGCGGTGATGCCCTGTACGACGATGCCACCGGAGCGACACCCACCGTACCGTGGGCGACGCTGGCAGGTTTTGGCCTGGCTTCCGACGGCAGCGCAATACCCATCGGGCTTGAGGTAACCGATCCCGAGCCCCTGACAAATGTTGCGATCACCAATCTGACCATCAACAACCTGGCGCCGACAGCCAATGCCGGCGGGCCCTACACCATCGACGAGGGCGACGACCTGGTCCTGGCCGGCTCCGGCAGCGACCCCAACCCGAACGAGACCCTGACCTACAGCTGGGATCTGAACAATGACGGCACCTTCGGAGACGCCGGTCTTTCTGCAGACTCCGGAACGGTGACCTGGGCGCAGCTCGGTGCACTGGCACCGCCGGTCAACAATGACGGCTCCTACAATATCACCCTGCGGGTATCCGATGACGTTACCTCCACAGACAGCACGGTCACGGTGACCATCACCAACGTGGCGCCCACGGCCAACGCCGGCGGGCCCTACACCATCAACGAGGGCGATGACCTGGTCCTGTCGGGCTCCGGCGGTGACGCCAACGCCAACGACACGCTGACCTACGAGTGGGATCTCAACGGGGACGCCGATTTTACCGATGCCACCGGTGCGTCGCCCACGGTGACCTGGGCGCAGCTTCAGGCCCTGGGCATCGACAACGAAGGGTCGGGTACCATGACGCTGCGGGTGTCCGATGACGACACCTCGACAACCGACTCCACCACAGGCACCATGCTCAATGTGGCGCCGTCTGCCGATGCCAACACAGGCGCGGCCTACAGCATCAGTGAAGGTGACGACCTGGTGCTGGCCGGCAGCGGCAGCGATCCGAACAGCAACGACACGCTGACCTACACCTGGGACATCAACGGCGACGGCACCTTCGGTGACGCGGGCATTACCGCTTCCACCGGCACGGTGACCTGGGCGCAGTTGATTGCCCTTGGCATCAACGACACCGGCTCGCCCTACAACGTGGTGCTGCGTGTTTTTGACGGCGTGGATACCACCGATTCGGCCGCCGAGCCGCTGACCGTGGCCAATACGGCACCGTCTGCCGATGCCAACACCGGCGCAGCCTACAGCATCAACGAAGGCGACGACGGCCGATGCCAACACCGGCGCGGCCTACAGCATCAACGAAGGCGATGACCTGGTGCTTTCCGGCAGCGGCAGCGACGTGATCACCGCTGACAGCCTGACCTATGCCTGGGATCTGAACAACGACGGTATCTTTGGCGATGCCGGGCTGGCAGCGGCCACCGGCACGGTGACCTGGGCACAGCTTCAAGCCCTGGTCCCGCCCGTCAACGACGAGGGATCCTACACCATTACCCTGAGGGTGTCCGACGACGACACGTACACCGATGACACCGCACCGGTGACCATCGCCAACGTCGCGCCCACCGGAAACGACGACAGCGGTGCGGCATTTACCACCGATGAGGACACCGGCACCACGCTGGATGTGCTGGCCAACGACACCGATGCCAACAGCAGTGACAACCTGCTCGTCCTGAGCCCCATCGACACGGCCACCTTCAGCACAAAGGGGTTGGTCATAAACAACGGGCTCAACATCAGCTACCTGCCCAACGGTCAGTTCGAAGCCCTGAACGTCGGGGATTCGGTGACGGACAGATTCATCTACACGGTGTCCGACGGCGACGGCGGCACGGATACGGCCACGGTGACCGTGACCATCGACGGTGTCAACGACGCGCCGACCTTCAGTGGTTTTTCCGGATTGCTTGATTCGGTCAATGAGGACACCCAGGTCGAGATCACCTTTGCCGACATCGCGGCCCAGGGTGACGAGGCCGATGTGGACGGCAGCGTGAATGCTTTTGTGGTCAAGTCCGTTTCTTCCGGCACCCTGCTCATCGGCAGCAGTGCTGCCTCGGCGACGCCGTTTGCGGCGACCACCAACGACCAGATCGGAGGATCGGTGGAAGCCTACTGGACGCCGGATCCGGACGCCAACGGCGCCAAGGAAGCCTTCAGAGTCGTGGCCCTGGACAACAGCGGTGCGGAATCGGCCTTTGTCATTCCCGGCTACGTGCTTGTCAACCCTGTCGGCGATATAACGGTTGACACGGCCACCACGGCCGAGGACACGCTGGTGAACATCGACGTCCTGGCCAATGACAGCTTTGCCGGGGCAGCGGTCGTGAGCGTGGCCCCGGGCGACGAGCCGGCCAACGGCAGTGCCGTGGTGCAAGGCGACAACACGATAAACTACACGCCGAACGACGACTGGCACGGCAGCGATGTCTTCACCTACACGGTGACCTCGGGCGGCGCGACCGAAACCGCCACGGTGACCGTAACGGTGAACGCCGTTGCCGACGTGGTCCTCGACGCGTTTTTCATTTCCGAGGATCTGACCGTCAACATCGACGTAACGGGGAACGACACATTTGCCGGAAGCGCGACCGTGATTGCGGTCACCCAGGGGGCCAACGGATCGGTGGTCATCGAGGCCGACAACACGGTGACCTATACGCCGATCGCCGACTGGAACGGCAACGACAGCTTCACCTATACCGTGAGCAACGGCGGTGCGGACGAAATCGGTACGGTCAACATTGCGGCGGCTGCCGTGGCCGACATCGCGGCCGACGCGGCCATCGCGGCCAGAAACACGCCCTGGACCATCGACCTGATGGCCAACGACAGTTTTGAGAATGCCGGCGCTACCATTACCTCCTTTGTGACGAACCCGACCGCCAACGGCGGCACCATCGTCGATAACGGCGACGGCACGGTGACCTACACCTCGGCGCCGCTCTTTACCGGTGTGGACACCTTCGACTATATCGTGACCTCCGGCGGGGTGACCGAGACCGCCACGGTGACCGTAACGGTGGAAAACGTCTATTCCGTAACTATCAACTGGACCGGTACCGGTGACGGTACCGTCGTGGTGAGCGGCGTCACCATCGCGCCGGAATCGCCGTTCAATACCTACACGCCGAAATCCGCCACCGGCGACATCACAGGACCCCACCTCACGGTGCTGGTCAAGGAAAACGACGTGATCTCGCTGACGGCCACACCGGTCGCCGCCCAGGGTATCAACGGATCCCGGTTCGACAGCTGGGGCGACGGTGAAACCACCGCCACCCACACCGATATCACGGTGACCGCCGACATGACCCTGGATGTCCGGTTCGAGCAGCTCTGGCAGATTGCCAGCTCCGTCACCGGCGAAGACACCCATATCACGGTCACCACCGTGGACAACCCGGCTACGGACCCGGATAACGCGGCCGGGAGTGCGAACCCGGAGGTCCTCGACGAGGGTGCTGATTCCGACACCTACGACTACACGCCGGATGAGGGCTACTTTGTCAACCTGATCGTTACCGTCCCGCCGGCGGCACCGGTGATCGAAGCGACCAGTTCCTTTCCGGTGAGCAAGCAGGTGACCACTATCACGGCCGACCAGACCATAGAGGCCAACGTGCTGATCAACCCGGAAGTGACCGCCACGGTTCTCCTAAGCGACGAGGACAACGCCATTCACGGCAGCGTCACGCCTGCCGGAACCACCTCCTATTACTACGGGGAGACGCCGGCCTACACCATCAGCGCAGACGACGGCTGGTGCGTCGAATCGGTGACGGTGGACGGTGCGGAAGTGTGGGACAACACCGGCACGACCAACTACACCGTCAACAGCGCGAGCGACCACACCTACCAGTTCGACCCGCTGACCCGGGCCGGGACCGACGACTATGAGATTACGGCCGTATTCCGGCAGCCCTGGGTCTTTACCGGAACGATCTCGCCCTTCATGGCCCAGGCCGTGTGGCAGGGTGCCGGCAGCTGGAGCCTCTATGACGAAGACCAGGATGTTTTCGTGGCCCAGAACATGGACCACCTGAACACGGTGACACTGCCCTGCGACAGCCGGAACTTCACCTTCTACGTCCATGACCAGAGCAACTGGGAAACGGTGGAGACCGGCGGCACCCGGGACGGCGCAGATGTGAAGTTTGCGTTTTCCGTGACCGACGACAGCAGCAAGGACGCCCAGTATCGCCCGATCCTGACCCTGCTGATCGACGGAAACGGCACCACGACGCCTGCCACCGCCATGGCCTACGACTTCCAGACGACGGCCACCGTGACGGCCTCGCCGAACGATCCGGCCAACTACGTGTTCACCAACTGGCGGGGCGATGCCGACGGCACCGTGGCGACCACCGACGTGTACATGGACGAGCCGAAGACCGTGACCGCCGTGTTCAGCTCCAAAACCAATCTGGACGTGGATGACGACGGCGACGGCAAAACCGAAAACCAGGGCGACTGCGACGACGGCGACGCGGGCCGCGCGCCGAACATCGAGGAGATCGCCGGAGACGGCATCGACCAGGACTGCAACGGCGTGGACCTGGCCGCGGGCCTGGGCACGGTGTGCCTGCCCATCTCGGATGTCCCACTGGACACCGAACTTCAGGCGGCGCCGGCCAACATCATGTTTGTCCTGGACGACTCCGGCTCCATGAACTGGGAGTTTATGACCCCTGAATCCGAGGGCAAGTTCGACGGGGAATTATACCTGTTCGACGGGCACAGTTCAAACAGCACCCTGGGTAAAAACGGCGGCGACGACCGCCAGCAGTGGCAGTCCCAGTGGCATGAGTACAACAAGATGTACTACAACCCGGCGGTTACCTACGCGCCCTGGCCGGAGAAGGCGGCCCTGCACGACCCGGACGACCCGCTCCGCTTTCCGGGGACCACCAATACCGCCACCACCGATCTTTCCGCCACGTTCTACGACCTGAACATCGCCGGACAGGGGGGTTCGGAGGTGAGCAGCACCGACATCATCGTCGACGATCTGGATCAGGCCGCCGCCAGTGAAATGGTGACCATCGACGACAGCGACGGTTCGCCGGATTTTGTCCGTAATCCGTCCGGAAACTGGACCTCGTCAAGCACGAACGGGCAAAAATACGGCGGCAGCTACTATTACACGGATGCCGCTTCCAGCGCACAGTCCGGCTGGACCGCGACCTGGAATTTCGGAGCCAAGGGCCACTCTGCCGGCGAGTATGACGTGTATGTCTGGTGGCCGAGCTCGGACACCTACTGGTCGGACAGCGCCGATTACACGATCTACAACGGCGACACCACCACCCCCCCGCTGGCGACCTTTACCGATGTCGACCAGAAGACCAGCGGCGGGCAGTGGAACTATTTTGGCCGCTACACCTTTGGCGCAGACAGCGCCCGGGTGGTGCTGACCCACGACACCGGAAGCAACCCCGGCACCGACGACGACCGCGTGGTGGCCGATGCCGTTCGGATCGTCAAGGTGACCGCGGCCAGCACGGGGCGGCGCTTCTGGATCGTGGACGGCACCTGGTACGAGGAGTCCGACCACTTCGAATCCTACGAGGACCCGGACCACGGGCAGCATTTCTACGACACCCGTACCGGCAACGACGACAATGTCTTCCACGAGGTCCGCTGGTACCCCTATGTGAATGACGGCGATCCGGATCACGGTCCCGGCACCTACCAGATCCATGCCTGGTGGCGGGATTACAACGACTACTCCAGCAGCATGTCCTATGAGGTCTGCATCGGAGGGACCTGCACGCCCACCAGGACGTACAATCAGACCGATTCGGGCAACGCCAGTGATCAGTGGAATCTTTTGGAGACCGCCGGCGGCGTTACGACGTTTAGCTTTACTGGCGCGTCGCCCGAGAACGAATATGTCCGATTGGTCTGGAAACCGGGGGATCACGGCGGCACGGACGTGAACGCGGACGCCATCGCCTTTGTCAAGCAGGGCGACCCCCCGACAGAGGTGACCATGGCCAACTCCCACTACTACGTGAGGGGTGCCGACGACCATATCTACCTGGTCAACCTGACGGGCGAGGTCGACGGTAGCCCGGCCCTCGAGCGCCGGTTCTATAAATTTGCCACCGCGGACCGGGACAATCCGCGCGACACCGTGGACATCGGGGACCTGGTCGAGGAGACCGATGTGGCTACCCTCCAGTCCCTGGGGCTGCTGCGGACCGACGATGTACTCGCCACCATCACCACCGATGTCACGGCCGGAACCAAAACGCTGAATGTCAGCGGGCTCAGCACGGCGATCGATGCCGGAGCCTATATCACCATCGAGGGGGACCCCGGCACCTTTTACGAGGTGGACAGCAGCACCCTCAGCGAAATTACGACGGTAGAGGATCTGCCGGCGGTCACCGCGCCAAAGGGCATCACCCTGTACCGCAGCCCCGAGCAGGACCGGCGCAACTTTGCCAATTGGTTCTCCTTCTACCGGGCCCGCCACCTGGCGGCCAAGGCGGCCGTGGGGCAGGCCATCAGCCAGATCCGGGGCGTGCAGATCGGCCTGTACACGATCCAGGAGCGGCTGGCACAGCCGGTGCTCAAGGTCAAGGTGGGCGATCACCCGGACCAGACCAACACCCTGCTCAACGCCCTTTACGGCCTGAGCAACGGGGGCGGCACACCGCTGCGCAAGGCCCTTCGAAACGTCGGCCGGTACTTCGACAATGACGACGGCAACGACGGCAATATCGAAGGCGACGACGCCACCCTCACCGGCGACCCGTGGTACCCGGCCGACCAGGGCGGCTCCTGTCAGCAGGCCTTTACCATCCTCATGTCGGACGGCTTCTGGAACGGCGGGAGCCCGGCTGTCGGCGACGTCGACGAGAACAAGACCGCCCCGTACCAGGACCATCCGACCAACGCGGGCACATCCTATTCCAACACCCTGGCCGATGTGGCCTACAAGTTCTGGGACACCGACCTGGTCGACGACCTGGACGACGAGGTGCCGACCAGTTACAGGGACTCCAGAGACAGTCAGCACATGGTCACCTACACCGTGGCCTTCGGGGTCCAGGGAACCCTGAACCCGGCCGATTACGATCTGTTCAACGAGGTCAGCCCGACCTACCCCACCTGGCCCGACCCGACCACCGAGTGCCCCAGGTGTGCGAAAAAGATCGACGACATGTGGCACGCGTCGGTCAACGGGCGGGGCATCTTTTTGAGCGCCGAAGACCCGGGGCAGCTGGTTTCCAACCTGACCGACGTGATCCAGAATGTGATCGCCCGCATCGGATCCGGTGCCTCGGTGTCCATCAACGGCGAGGAGCTGCATGCGGGCACCGTGATGTTCCAGTCGAGCTACTCTTCGGACGGCTGGACCGGCGACGTCAAAAGCTACGAGGTGGTCACCCCCGGCAACCAGCAGACGGGCGAAAAGCTCGGGGACATCCGGTTCGACAAGCCCCTCTGGTCGGCCAGCTTCCTGCTCGGGGACGTCCTGCCCAAAGCCAACCCGGCCTGGCCGGGAGAGCCGTCCTGGGACAAGACCTCCTGGGATACGGGCCGGGTCATCGCCACCTACGATTCCGGCAATGAAGTCGGAAAGAAGTTCCGCTATGACCATCTTACGGCCACCCAGAGGGTGTTTCTGCCCGGTGTCACAGACGGTTGGGACCCGGTGGAAGAAACCCGGCAGAAGGTCAATTACCTCCGCGGCGACAACACTTATGAAGAAGACAAGACCGGCGGCATCTTCCGGCAGCGCCTCAGCAAAATGGGCGACATCGTCCACTCGTCCCCGCTCTACCAGGGGTATGCCGACGGGGGTGGCAACCCCTACGGCGTCCTCTATGTGGGCGGAAACGACGGCATGCTCCACGCCTTCTACGCCGGCAAGACCGATGGGGACGCCGCCGACCAGGCCTTGAGGGGCAAGGAGCTCTTTGCCTACGTCCCGAACCATGTCTTTCCAAAGCTCAACGAACTGACCCGGCCCGCGGCCACCCACCAGTTCTATGTGGATGCCACACCGTTTGTGCGGGATACCGGCACCCAAAAGATGCTTGTCGGCGGTCTGGGAAGGGGCGGCAAGGGCGTCTATGCCCTGGATGTCACCGACCCCTTGACCCGCACCGAGGACAACACGGCCAGCTGGGTCCTCTGGGAGTATCCGCGGGACACCACGTCCCAGGCCCAGAGGGATCAGCTCGGCTACACCTACGCCCGGCCGTTCATCGTCCAGTCGAACGATGCCGACATCGGTTGGGTGGTTCTCCTCAGCAACGGCTACGACAGCAAGGACCAGTGCCCGGCGCTCTTCGTGCTGAACGCCCACGAAAAAACCGAGGACGGGGTGACGATCCCGGCCGGCAGCGCCGTGGAAATCATCAAGGCGTCCAAGACCGCCACCTGCACCGGGGACTGCAACGGCCTGTCAGAGCCCTTGCCGGTCGACCTGGACGGGAACTCGACGGTGGATTACGTCTACGCTGGCGACCTGAGAGGCAATATCTGGAAATTCGATATGACTTCCGACGATCACACCAAGTGGCGGGTTTTCCATGAGACGGCATCCGGCGATGTGGCACCGTTCTTCACGGCCCGGGGCCCGGGCAACAAGATCCAGCCGATCACCATCACACCGAGTCTCATGAAGCATCCCGACAGTGACAAGCCGGGATTTCTGGTGGTGTTCGGCACCGGAAAGTACCTGCACACCGACGACATGGATCCGCCGACAGATATCAGTTACTCGGCGACACAGACCATTTACGGCGTCTGGGACTACGGCGACGCGTCCCCGTCGCCCGATCCGAACCATAACCGCAAGGACCGGCAGGAATACCTCGGTACGCTGGCGCGAGCGGGTTCCGGTGCCTCGGAAACCAACAGCCTGAGCAATCTGGACAGCAACATTTCGCTGCAGAAACAGGTCGAGGATTTCTACCAGGAGGTGCATTTTTTCAGCTGTGATTCGGAAGAAGCCGGGGGTGATCCGGTGACCAAATCAGTGACCGATCTCGATGATTCGAGCGTGACGGGCTGTGATAAACAATTCAGCCGCTTCCTGCGGGTGCTCAGCAAGGAGCCGCTCATCTGGAAGACGGAACCGGATGACAAGGAAAATGACGGTCAGTCGCCCAACCCGGACGACGACGAGCCGAACAACGCGGGGTGGTACTTCGATCTGCCCCATGACACCAATCGTGAGCGGGTCATCCGAAACGGTTTGATCCGCGACGGCAAGTACGTGGTGATCACCTCCATCCCGAGGAGTTCCCCGTGCTCGGCCGGCGGCGATTCCATCCTCCACGAAATGGACGCGGCCACCGGCGGCCGCCTGGACACGGCCCAGTTCGACATCGACCTGGATGCGGCCATCACCGCCGGCGACCTGATCGTCATCCAGGACCCGAAGTGGCGCCCGGGTGATCCGGTGGAGGATCGATACATCACCGTGGCGCCCACCGGGATCCACTTCCGGAGGATGATGTACCCGCCGGTCATCCTTCGGCTGCCCGATGAAAAGTCGGAAATGAAGTATTTCAGTACGGCTTCCGGAAACATCACCATGATCCAGGAGGTTGCCGAGCAACGGGGTATGTTCTACTGGAGAGAACACTACTGATCGGCTGTGATGCCGACCCGATTCCAATCCGGACATGTTTCGCCGCGGGGTAGGGCAGACCGGCTCCGGGAGACCGGTGACAGTTGCCCGGCAGTTCTGACACCATGTCGGTGCCGTCTGTGATTACGCCACGTGTAAAAGGAGATCCGGGAAATGGCCATTATCATGCGTTCAACGACACCCCATATCGGAAACAGATGGAGCACATGGGCGGGCCGTTGTTTGGCGATGCTGCTCGCCCTGCTTGTCTGCGGCGTCCCGAATCCCATGGCGGCGGACGACTTGCCGCAAATCGCGACCTTGAATCCGGTGCCCGAAGTGGAACCGCTTCCCGAATTTCATGTCTTGGGCCCCATCGACGAGATACGCCCGGAGGGGGTTATCGTCGATGATTCCTACATCGAATTTCCGGACCCCTACAAAACGGAATACTTCCGGGTTTCGAACCGGTCTAAAATGACCCTGTCCGGGTTCCAGGTCGGTGATTATGTCGGATGTGAGCTGGATTCCATCGGAAAGCTCAAGACCATGTGGAAGTTCTCCAAGCCGCCGGAATAGAGCAATTGCCCCAATTACATTCCGATTGAATTTTCAGACGCCCAGCGGCCGGTGCCCTGGGCGTTTGTTTTTGGGCACTGGATTCTCGATACTGGATTCTGGTTACTGGATCCTTGATACTGGATCCTTGATACTGGATGAGCTGAAAGCTCAAAGCTTGCCCGTCCGCCTGAGGGGCTGGAGGTCGGATGGCAGAGGACAGATGTCGGATGTCAGATGTCGGATGTCGGATGTCGGATGGCAGAGGACAGATGTCGGAGGTCGGATGTCCGAGGTCGGATGGCAGAGGACAGCTAAGACATAAGGACACACGCGCTAACGGGCCAACGGGCCAACGGGCTAACGGGCAAACGGGCCAACGGGCCGACGGGCAGACGGGCAAACGGGCCAACGGGCCGACGGGCAGACGGGCTGACGGGCAAACGGTCCAACGGGATGCCGGTTCCAGGATACAAGATACAACGGTTAGGGCATCTGGAGCACTGGCCCTGGATTCTCGCAGTTGCCAACTACCCAATACCGAATACCCAATACCTGACGAAGGGCAAACCTACCAACCGGCCAAACCGGCTAACGGGCCCATCCGTCTACGCTCCTTCGGAGCTTCGCCGGACAGGCGGACCAACGGGCCAACGGGCTAACGGGCCAACCGGCAAACCGGCAAACCGGCTAAACCGGCAAACGGGCGAACGGGCACACGGGCGAACGGGCCCACGGGCAAACGGGCGAACGGCCAAACCGGCAAACGGGCCAACGGGCCCACCGGCCAAGATTCACCGACTACCGAATACCAAATACCCAATCCCCAATACCTAACGAAGGGCCCACGGACCGGGAAAAACTCCTTGTTTATCCCCTATATTAATATTATTATTAGATAAACATCGCCTTCCGCGGCCGGCCCGGATCAGGGTGCACGGCTGCCGGAAAAAACAGCTTACCCGGAAGATATCATCCCATGCAGGACACCGAGCTTTCCAACCCGTTTTCAGCCAGGAACATCTGTCAGACGCTTCTGAATCAGGGATATCTGTCCAAATCCCAGACCAAGGAGCTGCTTCAGAAAAAGAACGTTCTGGACCGGAAACTGGAAAATCTGCGAAACCAGCCGGGCGGCCACTCGGCAACCCTGGTGGAGGTCATCGGCGGCTTGAACATGAGCCGCGCCGACGATCCCAAAAAGCCCGTGGACGAGGAGATCATTTACGAGGCCCTGGCTGCCGACTGGGAGATGCCGTACCGGAAAATCGATCCCCTCAAGCTCGACATGAAGGTGGTCACGACCACGATTCCCCGTAACTTTGCGAAAAAACATCTGATTTTGCCTATTTCCCTTGACGATGGGCATCTGACCCTGGCGACCTCCCAGCCTTTGAGCGACATGGAGATGGAAGACATCGTGCGGGCGGTGAATATGAAGGTGGATCCGGTGGTCTGCACCCGCAACGATATCCTCAAGCTCATCGATGAATTTTTCGGTTTTCAGAAGTCGATCAAAGCGGCCGAGCACCAGTTTTCGGGACCCTCTGTGGATCTCGGTAACCTGGAGCAGTATATCAACCTGAAGGATGTCTCCGCCTCCGATCAGCACATCGTCACGGCTGTCAATCACATGCTCAGTTATGCCTTTGATCAGAGAGCCAGCGATATTCACATCGAGCCCAAGCGCGAGGAGAGTATGGTCCGGATGCGGATCGACGGGGTCCTCCATGTCGTCTACAATCTCCCGAAAAACATACACAATGCAGCGGTCAGCCGTATCAAGACCATGTCGCGATTGAACATGGCCGAAAAACGCCGTCCCCAGGATGGGCGCATCAAAGCCGACAAGGGTGGACAGGAAGTTGAGATACGGGTGTCGACGATCCCTGTCGCCTTCGGCGAGAAGGTGGTCATGCGGGTGATGGACCCGGATGTTCTTTTCCAGGACCTTGAAAACCTGGGATTTTCCGCAACGGACCTGGATCGCTACACCCGGTTCATCAAGATGCCCCATGGTATTGTGCTGGTTACCGGTCCCACCGGCAGCGGCAAGTCGACGACTCTGTATTCAACGCTGCGCACCATTTCGTCCCCGGAAATCAATATCACCACCGTGGAAGACCCCATTGAAATGATCCACGAAGAGTTTAACCAGATCGGGGTGCAGCCGGCCATCGACGTCACGTTTTCCAACATCCTGAGGAACATCCTCCGCCAGGACCCGGACGTCATCATGATCGGCGAAATGCGGGATCTGGACACCGCCTCCAATGCCGTTCAGGCAGCTCTCACCGGCCACCTGGTCCTTTCTACGTTGCACACCAACGATGCTCCGACCTCGGTGACCCGTCTGCTGGACCTTGGTTTGCCGGCCTACCTGATCCAGTCCACGCTGATCGGGATCATCGCACAGCGTCTGGTTCGCAGGATTTGTAATTACTGCCGGGCACCATTCGAGATGAATTTAGAGCAGTTGACGGAAATGGGCATTTATCTCGACAGGCAGGGCACCCTCGAGCTTTATCAGGGAAAAGGCTGCCATCGCTGCCGGGGAACCGGATATCTCGGCCGGGAGGGCATTTATGAAGTGCTTCCCTACACAGAGGGGATCCGGCAGTTGACGACTTCAGACACCAACCTGGATGCATTATCGCGAAAGGCCCGGGAAGAGGGGATGGTAACGCTCCGGGACAACGCCGTTGAAAAAATGCTCAAGGGGATCACCACGTATCAGGAGGTCATGCGGGTGACCTGGGAGGAGTTTTCCCTGACGGAATAAATGGGTATCGGGTATTTGGATACTGGATGCTGGATACTGGGTGCTGGATGCTGGATGCTGGATACTGGATACTGGATGCTGGATGCTTGAAGTCGGAGGCTTGCCCGCCTTTGGCGGGGTGGAGGTTGGAGGTCGGAAAACGCAGGGCAGAGGACAGATGTCGGAGGTCGGATGTCCGAGGTCGGAAGGCAGAGGACAGAGGACAGCCAAGACATGAGGACGCACGGGCCAAACCGGCCAACCGGCTAAACCGGCTAACCGGCCAAACCGGCCAACGGGCCAACGGGCTAACGGGCCAACGGGCCCACGGGCCCACGGGCCCACGGGCCAACGGGCCCACGGGCTAACGGGCCCACGGCCAAACCGGCGAAGCCGCGACCCCTTTCCGCTAAAAACCAAACACAATATACGAAACACCATTCTTTAACCAAAAAACGCCACCTCCCTGTCGGGAAGTGGCGTTTGATGTTGATGATGAAGGGTTCGCCTAGTCAAGGTCTCCAAACACCGCCCCATACTTGAGATTCCGAGTGGACCGGGTCACCAGGGCGGTTGCCGTGGTGTCTTCGATGTGCAGGATCAGCAGGTCACCGAAAGGCACGTTTTCCAGCATCGGCTCCCGGAAGGTATTGGGGCTGAGGCTTTCGCTTTCCTGGTAGTAAACTTTGAAAACCTGGCCGGTTTTCAACCCGTCTTTTTCCCCCTTGTCCAGAAACACGATGTGGCCGGTGCCGATCAGTTCCTGACGTTCTTCCGCCATAAATACTTGGCCCAGCATGCCGGACGGCCCTTCGGTCATGGTGACATACGGTGAACGCGGCTCGTAGGGCAGCAGGTAATCTTCGATGTGAATGGCACGGTAGGCTGTGACGACGTCACCGACGAGATAGCTTCCCTCGCGGTCGATAATTTCCAGCACGCCGACTAGGTAATACTGATAGCCGTACTTTTCCATGTCCGCTTTGTCACTTCCCGTCCAGGGCCTGTTGCGGTAAATTGTATAACGCTCTCCAAGGATCAGCTCTGGTGTGTCCGGGTTCGGATTGATGTAGACGACATCGCCGGTACCGATCAACTCCTTGTCATCCCGGACCTTGGAAATCTTTCCGTAGGGCGGCAGCCAGGACTTTCGAACGAAGCCGACATGGTTGACCTGGGAATAATAGTACTGGAGCCCTTTTTTTTCCGGTTCCGGTTCTTCCATGACGATTTCGGTGACGTCTTTTTTGATGATCTTTTCGTAATCTTTCTTTCGAAAGAGGCGAATCCGCTCGCCGGGATAGATCTGGTGAGGATTGCTGATCTGGTTATTTTCTTCCCACAGGTTCGGCCAAAGCCAGGGTGTATCGGAAAACCGCTGGGACAGATCCCACAGGGTGTCCCCCTCCTGGACGATGTAATATACACCGGTCTCAAGTTCGACAACGTTTTCGATTTCCCTTTCGTTTTCCTCGACAGCGAAGGCCACCGGGGAGACGAGCAGCACCAGGACGGCTGCTGTCACAAGGATCGTCTTTAACATGTTTCGGGATTCCATCGATTGCCCCCTGGGTTGATTCCTCGACGAATGCTTCCCCTATTTACTCAAAACAGCCAATATTTGTCAAGCTTTTAGGTAGTTATAGCATTTTTCATGGGGTAGAGCCATCGGAATCGGTATCGACTTCGAAGATTGCCGTACTGTTTCGATTCCGATTCCGATAGCGATCCCGACGCCGATTATGGTGACGCACGAATTCCCTCCAATAGAAAACCCCCCGCGAACGATAACTGAACGCGAGGGGTTTTTTGCTGTCAACTAACGACGGTACCGGGCAGTTGTTACATCATGCCGCCCATGCCGCCCATGCCGCCCATGCCGCCGGCTCCGCCGCCGGGCATCGGTTCGGCTTTCTCTTCCGGTTTTTCAGCGATCATGGCCTGGGTGGTCAGCATCAACCCCGCCACACTGCCGGCGTTCTGAAGCGCAAGCCGGACCACTTTGGTCGGGTCGATGACGCCCGCATCGATCAGGTTCTCGTAGGTGTTGGTCTCGGCATTGTAGCCGTCGGGCCCCTTTCTGTTGCGAACCGCTTCCATGATCACCGACCCTTCGAAGCCGGCGTTGTTGGCGATCTGACGCAGCGGCTCTTCAATGGCCCGAATGACCACCCGGACGCCCAGCTTCTGGTCGGCCTTGATTTTGATCTTGTCCAGAGCCTCGATGCAGCGCACCAGGGCCACGCCGCCTCCGGGGACAATACCCTCCTCGACGGCCGCACGGGTAGCGTTCAGGGCATCTTCCACCCGGGCTTTCTTTTCCTTCATTTCGGTCTCTGTGGCTGCGCCGACGTTGATGACCGCCACACCGCCGATGAGCTTGGCAAGCCGCTCCTGGAGCTTCTCCCGATCGTAGTCGGACGTGGTCTCTTCGATCTGGGCCCGGATCTGCTTGACCCGACCTTCGAGAGCGCTGCGGGAACCGGCGCCGTCGACGATGGTGGTGTTGTCCTTGTCGATGTTGATCCGTTTTGCCCGCCCCAGATCCTGCAGGGATACGTTCTCCAGTTTAACACCCAGGTCTTCTGAAACGACCTGGCCGCCGGTCAGGATGGCAATATCTTCGAGCATGGCTTTTCTGCGGTCCCCGAATCCCGGCGCTTTCACAGCGGCCACCTGCAGGGTGCCCCGGAGCTTGTTGACCACCAGGGTGGCCAGCGCTTCGCCTTCCACATCTTCAGCAATAATCATCAGAGGGCGGCCCATCTTGGCGATCTGCTCGAGTACCGGCAGGAGATCTTTCATGTTGCTGACCTTCTTTTCATTGATCAGGATGTAGGGATCTTCCAGGGCCGTTACCATCTTTTCCGCATCGGTCACAAAGTAAGGCGACAGGTATCCACGATCGAACTGCATGCCTTCGACCACCTCCAGGGTGGTTTCCATGCCTTTGGCCTCCTCGACCGTGATGACCCCTTCCTTGCCGACCTTGTTCATGGCCTCGGCGATGATGTTGCCGATGGTTTCGTCGTTGTTTGCGGAGATCGTACCGACCTGGGCAATTTCCCGCTGGTCTTTGGTCGGTTTGCTCATTTTGTGGAGTTCCTTGACGGCAACTTCCACTGCCTTGTCGATGCCGCGCTTGATGGCCATGGGATTGTTCCCGGCCGCCACCAGTTTCTGTCCCTCTTCGTAGATACTCCGGGCCAGGACGGTGGCCGTTGTCGTACCGTCGCCTGCCATGTCGCTCGTCTTGCTGGCGACCTCTTTGACCATCTGAGCGCCCATGTTCTCAAATTTATCTTCGAGCTCGATCTCTTTCGCTACGGTAACGCCGTCTTTGGTTACCGTGGGGGACCCCCACGCCTTGTCCAGAACGACGTTCCTGCCCTTGGGCCCCAGCGTCACGACAACCGCATCTGCAAGCGTTTTCACCCCGGTCAGCATGGCCTCACGGGCTTTCATGTCATACTTGATTAATTTTGAACTCATCGTTGCATATCCTCCAATTCGAATTGATTTGGTTTAGTCGATAACGCCAAGCACGTCGTCTTCGCGCATGATCAAGTACTCATCGCCTTCAATTTTGACTTCTGTTCCGGAGTATTTTCCGAATAGAATCCGATCGCCCTTCTTGATTTCAAGCGGAACACGTTTGCCGTCCTCTCCGACTTTGCCGTTTCCCACGGAGACGACTTTGCCTTCCGCCGGCTTTTCCTTTGCCGTGTCCGGAATGATGATGCCACCTTTGGTCGTCGTCTCTTCCTCGACCCGCTGAACAAGAATGCGATCCTGCAAAGGTCTCAATTTCATGGTCCTCCATCTCCTTTTCCAAAATGATTAGTTATCGGCTTGGTAGCCGTCCATAAATTGTATGTTTTTAAACGTTCATGGTCGCAACAGGCCACAAAAAGCAAGATCATCGATTCGCCTCCCTTCCTGCGGCCACGCTTTTAAATGCCATGTATGCAAATGAACGTTTAGGTAGGAATTACAATTTTATGCACCGTGATATTAATCACCATATGGTTTTTGTAAAGCCGGGACATATCTCTTTTTTAAGAATTTTTTTGCCGCCGGTTCGCTCGCGGTCCATGCCCAGGGACTGGAGGCTGCCGACTCTTTTCACCCAGCTGTGTTGTGAATCATGGTCCGACGGGAACACGGCCTCAATCCGACGCAGAACCCGATGGCTTTTCTTTCTTCGTTTCGCTCTTGGCGGTACTCTTGGTATCGGAGGAGGCGCGGTCCGGTTTGGACTTGTTGGCGTAGTCGGTCACGTACCAACCCGAGCCCTTCAGGTGGAAGGTGCTCTGAGACATGAGTTTCCGCAGTTTGCCTTTACAGAGCGGACAACGGGAGAGCGGCTTGTCAGAAAATTTCTGCATCACCTCCTCGACTTGCCCGCATTTGGAACATTCATACTCGTAAATCGGCATCCCTGTTTCCCCCTCCGTCGTGCTACAATGTAATAGTTTGATTTAACGTGAGAAATAATAGATACGCATTCGCTTTTGTCAAGGTCTGGAGTCAAATTTATGGAGCCTTCAGAAGCGATTTTGGTAACGCTTCATGGAAGTCTCGGGTTCATCGGATAGCAGGGTATCTGGATGCTGGAACCTGGATTCTGGATACTCGATGCTGGATGCTGGATACTGGATGCTGGATACTGGATGCTGGATACTGGATGCTGGATTCTGGATGCTGGATGGGCTGAAAGTTCAAAGCTGAAAGCTGAAAGATACAGAACGGCTCAGGGCTTACGGCTCAAGGCATAGGGCTTCTGGATGCTGGATACTGGATGCTGGATTCTGGATGCTGGATGGGCTGAAAGTTCAAAGCTGAAAGCTGAAAGCTCAGAGATGGAAGGTGTCGGGTGTCAGCGGGCTGTTGCCCGAACCGGTTTTATCGAGCCGTCTTTAGCTCCATGACGCATGCTCTTTCAACCAACATGGGAGCATGATTCAATTGCGATCTGAGTC
>CAFBRK010000190.1 GCA_903231505.1 Olavius algarvensis associated proteobacterium Delta 3
AGATCGCAATTGAATCATGCTCCCATGTTGGTTGAAAGAGCATGCGTCATGGAGCTAAAGACGGCTCGATAAAACCGGTTCGGGCAACAGCCCGACAAGACCTGACCCTTTTTATTTTACTGCGCAACCTGTCTCCACCAAATGCTCTTGATGAATCTGTGTATCTAAACTGTGAAAACACCAAATATACCGCTGTCGACGTCGCCCGGGCCGCCATCCAAATGGTTATCCGACAGCATCCCGACTTCTGCTTTATTTACTCAGAGGGCTTGGATCTGGCTGGACATGCCGACGGCTGGATGTCAGAGGCCTATGATCGGTTTGCTGATCCAGGCCCTCGCCGAAAATGGCCCGGATAAGGCGTAAACGATGATCATTAACCAAAAAGCCCTCACAACTATTTGGTTGTGAGGGCTTTTCATGGTGCCGAGGGACAGAATCGAACTGCCGACACGGGGATTTATAGTGGTTGTCAAGAAACTTTGCGATTGCCGGACGTTTTTTTGCTACAAACACTTATGCCGCTCTCCATATTTCGGAACATATTTATGGCAAGCGGTATAATTCCTCACCGATATGATTCGAGAAACTAATCCTCCCGGAAGGCGCGCCGCAGGCTGTCGGTGAGCGGGGCCAGGATGTAGTCCATGGTGGTGCGTTTGCCGGTTTTGATCATGACTTCGGCCCCCATACCCGGATACAGCTCACGCCCGTCGAGCTTCTTGAGCTCCTCGGCATCGATGGTGACCCGTGCCAGAAAATACGCCGCTCCCGTGCGCTCATCGGTAAAACTGTCGGCCGAAACCCGGGTCAATTTGCCGTCCAGCATCGGCGTGTTGCGTTGCTTGAAGGCGGTCAGCCGGACCTGTGCGGGCAGTCCTGCGTAAACCACGTCGATGTCGTTGGGGGTGACCTGGGCCTCGATCACCAGCGTGTCGTCCTCGGGTACGATGTCGAGAAGGTGCTGGCCGGGAGTGATCACACCCGCTTCCGTGTGCACATTCAGTCCCATCACGACACCTGCCTGGGGGGCGCGGATATCGGTTCTCACAAGGATGTCTTCGGCCGCTTTGAGCCGCTCGCTCACATCGACCAGTTCCGCCTGGGTGTCCCTAAGACTGCTGACCACCTGGTTCAGCATGCTGTTTTTCAGGTCGATGATCTCCAGCTCGGTTTCTCCAATCCGTTGCCGGGCCTTGGCGATCAGGCTCAGGTGATCGCCGAGGTCTCCCTGCAGTTCGGCCTCTTCCCGCTTCAATGCCAGGAGCCGCGCCTTACCCGTGTATCCCTTTTCGAAGAGTGTCTCCAGGCTTGCGCGCTCATCTTCGATCAGGGCCAGCTGGTTCTCCTCGGCGGTGACCTGGGCTTCCAGGCCGGATATCTCTTTGTTGAGCTGGGCGATGCGCTTGTGAAAAATGTGAATGCGCCCTTCCGTAGACTTCCGCCTGGCTTCAAACAGCGCTGTTTCAGCGTCCAGAACCCTGGCCACCTGGGGCTGATCCCGGCGTGCCGTCAATGATTCCGGATATTGGATTTCCGGCGCAGAGGCCCTTTCGGCCTCGAGGCGGGCTTGTGTCGCCAGCAGCTTGTCGTAGCGGCTGCTCAGCAGCTCCAGCCGTGCCCGGGCCTGGGTGTCGTCCAGCTGGATCAGAACCTGGTCTTCTGCCACCGCGTCGCCTTCCTTCACCAGCAGCGATTTCACGATGCCGCCCTCCAGATGCTGGACGGTCTTGCGATTGCTGGCAACGGTCACCCGTCCCGGTGCCAGAGCGGCGCTGTCCAGAGGTGCCAGGGCCGCCCATGCCCCAAATCCGCCGAAGAAAATGAAAATAATGATCACCGCGGCCATCAGCGGTTTTCCGACCGGCGGGCGCTCGGGAGGCTGCGCAATGGGTTGGATTTTTCCGAGGGGCTCCATTTAATTTGATCCTTTCAAAGATTTTTGACTATGTATCGATTACAGGTTTCAGTGTTCAGGTTTCAGGTGTCAGGTGTCAGGTTTCGGGTTTCAGGGTGAGTGGGGTGTCAGGTGTTAATAGAGGGTTTCAGGTGTCAGTGTTCAGGTGTCAGTTTGACCGGAGGTTTCAGGTGTCAGTGTTCAGGCTCACTAGGATGGTTTCGGGTGTCAGGTTTCGGGTTTCAGTTTCTTAGTATTTTCCTGACACCTGAAACCTCAATTCTCCCTGAACGCTGACACCTGAAACCATCCATTGACTCCCGACACCCGAAACCTGAAACCAAATTCTATCTATGGCTGATCCGGGCATATCTGTCCCAGGTGTCCGGGTGTTTCACTATTGAAATAAAAGCATTACTACCCTGTCCTGGCCTGCACCACCGCCGCCGGCCGGGTGAGCTGGGGAAGGACGTCTTCCCGGGGGCCGACCATCTCGACCATGCCGTCGCGCAGAAACAGTATTTTATCCACCTGGGACACCATGCTCGGGCGATGGGCGATCAGCACCACCGTGGCGCCATCTTCTTTCAGGGTCGCCATGGCCCGCAACAGGTCATTTTCACCTTCGCTGTCCAGGCTGGCGTTGGGTTCGTCCAGCACAATCAGCCGCGGGCCGCCGAAAAACGCCCGCGCCAGGCCGATGCGCTGCCGCTGGCCGCCGGAGAGCATCGCCCCTGCATCGCCGATCTGGGTGCGGTAACCGTCGGGCAGTTGCAAGATCATCTCGTGCACCCCGGCACGCTTGGCGGCTTCGACCACGGCTATGGGGTCGGGCTCGCCCAGCCGGGCAATGTTGTCTTCGATCGTGCCGTCAAAGAGCTCCACGTCCTGGGGCAGGTAGCCCACGTGGCGGCCAAAATCGACCCGATCCCAGGAATAGACATCCGCGCCGTGGCCGGGCCGCCAGGCGCCGACGATCAGCCGGGCCAGGGTCGACTTGCCGGCGGCCGATGGCCCGACAACAGCCAGACTCTCGCCGGCGGCAAGGGCAAACGACACCCCTTTGAGCACCGGCTTCTGCCCGCCGGGAGGTGTAAAAATCACCTTTTCGACGCTCAGATGCCCGTAGGGCGCCGGCAGGCTCATGTCGACCGGGCGCTGCCGAGTCTCGATCAAAAACGTCTTCAGCCGCGCATACGCCGAACGGGCGGAAAGCAGGGATTTCCAGGTGCCGATGGCCTGTTCGATCGGTTGCAGGGCGCGGGATAAAATGATGGAACCGGCGATCATGCCCCCCGGGGTCAGCTCGTATTGAAGCACCAGGTAGCCGCCGACCCCCAGCATGGCCACCTGCAGGACAAGCCGGAAGAACTTGGTGGCTGCCAGGATCACGCCGGCGCGGTCGCTGGCCAGCATCTGCTGCTGCAGCGCCTCCTGGTTGTCGCTCAGCCAGCGGCGCGTGATGCCCGGCATCATCCCCATGGCCTCGATCACCTCGGCATTGCGCGCGGCCGCCGCGGTTTTTCGCAGGGCCGCAACGTTCTGGGCATTGGCCGCCTTGAGCGGTTTGCGGGTGGCCAGTTCGTTGGTCACCGCCAGCGAAAACAACAGCACCGCGCCGATGACGGCAATGACAAACAGGACCGGGTGGAGCAGATAGATCACAAACAGGTAGACCGGTATCCAGGGCGCATCGAACAGGGCGAAGATCGTCGGGCTGGCCACAAACTGGCGCACCTGGGAGACGTCCCGCAATGCCTGCACGCCATAGCTTTGAGACTGCAGCTGCTGGCTGATCGCGGGCGGCAGCACTTCCGGCCCCAGGCGATTCTCCAGCCAGGCGCTCATGTGCGCCAAAATGCGCGAGCGCGTAAAGTCCAGTGCCGCCACCACCAGCAGGGCACCAATGGCCACAACACTCAGGTAGATGAGGGTTTCCACGCTGCGGCTCACCAGCACCCGGCCGTAAATCTGCAGCATGTACAGCGGTACGGTGAGCATCAGCACGTTGACAAACAAGCTGACGACGGCCACCGCCAGCAGCACGAAACGGCATTTCTTTACAGCGTCTTGTAGGGGAGAAATATTCTTCTCGTTCATGATTCATCCTGGCTGGTAATTATGCATCGCTGCAGGATAAGGAGTACTGGAGTGATGGAGTATTGGAGTGTTGACAAAAGAGCCGACAAGCCCGTGTCCATCACTCCATCACTCCGATACTCCAATACTCCGTCTTTGGTCCTTAGCTAAACGCCATATCGTCCGCCTCGAGACCAGTGACCCCGACCAGTTTGATGGTGCCTTCGGATTCTCCATCGGTCTGTCCGCCGAGGTCGATGACGGTATCGCCGGCATTGACGGAGATGTGTGCGTCGCCGTCGTCCAGCACGCCGTTGGTGTTGGTGTCCAGATCCGAGAAGGCGTTCAGGCGCTCGCCGTATTCCTCGAAGGTCAGCGTGTCTTCGGCCGCGTTGAACAGGCGGATGGTGTCGTGGCCCGAGTCGCCGTCGGCGGCCCTGTACACGAAGGCATCGTTGCCGCTGCCGCCGATGAGCGCGTCGTTGCCGCTGCCGCCGCTCAACTGATCGTCGCCGGAGCCGCCGGCCAGGGCGTCGTCACCGGCACCGCCTTCCAGCACGTCGTTGCCGCTGCCGCCGCCCAGCACGTCGTCGTCGCCGCCGCCGGCGAGGGTGTCGTCACCGCTGCCGCCGGCCAGGATATCGTCGCCGGCGCCGCCGTCAAGGGTGTCGTCGCCGCTGCGGCCGGAAAGGGCATCGTCGCCCGCCAGGCCGCTGAGCGCATCGTCGCCCTCGCCGCCCTGCAAAACGTTGTCGCCGTCCGTGCCATCGAGGACCTCGTCGGCGCTGGTGCCGGTTTTGTCGACACCGCTGCCGTCGTCATCCAGGATGGTCGCCTCCCCCTGGCCGTCGGCAATGACGTCATTGACCGGGTTCGACAAATTCACGAAAAACGACTCGTTCGGCTCGACAGTTTCATCGCCCGTGATCGGCACCCGGACCTCCTGTTCGGTCACGCCCGGCGCAAACGTCAACGTACCGTTGACCGCGGTGTAGTCTGACCCCGCTGTCGCCGTTCCATCCGTCGTCGCGTAATCCACCGTGACCGGCGCGTCCACGGGCGTCGACAGGCTCACGGTGAACACCGCATCCGTCGCGGTGCCGTCGGCCCCTTCCTCGACCTGGACGTCACTGACGTAGATCGAATTGCCGCCCTCCGCGTCGTCGTTCCGGATCGTGCCGATGGCCGCCGTCGCCTGGCCCAGGCTGGCGCCGGTCGGCTCGGACAGCGTCACCGTGAAATCTTCGTCGTTCTCGACGACCAGGTCGCCGTTGACCTGGATGGTGACTGTCTTCTCATCCTCCCCGGGCAAGAACGTCAGCGTATCGGAGAACGGTGGGAGCACATCCTGGTCGTCGGCCGGGTTCGGGCCGATGCCCGCTACCGTCCACGTCACCGTCGACTCGCCCGTCGCGTCGCCCGCGAAGATGAAATCCTCGTTGCCCAGCTGGGCAGGGTCGAAGAAGTTCTGCAGGATTATTTTATTGCCGGCAAACTCGCGCGTGACCGTGAAGCTGAACTCGGTGGCCGGATCGCTCCCCGTGTCGCCCTCCAGCTTGACCGCGTCGGTCGCCGCGATCGACAGCACCGGGTCGTAACCCGAAATGGTCGTGTTGCTGCCTTCCTGGCCGATGCTGAGGTCGCTGATATCGGAGACAGGGTAAGCCGTGAGATCGATCCGGTCGAAGCCGTCCTCGAAGAAGACCGTGTCGACGCCGTGGTTGCCGGTGAAGACGTAGATGTCAGCGCCGTCCTCACCGGAGGACAAGTCGTTGCCGCTGCCACCGTCGAGCGTGTCGTTGCCGGGACCGCCCTGGAGGTTGTCGTTGCCCTCGCCGCCCGCCAAGGTGTCGTTGCCGTCGTTGCCCAAAAGGGTGTTATTCAGGTCGTTGCCCTTGAGGTCGTCGTCGAAATCGCTGCCGAACACGTTATCGATCCCGATCAGCGTGTCGCTGCCCTGGCCTTCGGCCGTGCCCGCGCTCAGGTCGACGACCACGGACCCGCCGGTCGAGAAATCGGCCGTGTCGTTGCCGCCGCCACCGCCATCCAGCACGTCGTCATCCTCACCGCCGGCGAGCGTGTCGCTGCCCGAACCGCCTTGCAGAGTATCGTCGCCGCTGCCGCCGATGAGGAAGTCGTTCTCGGCTTCGCCCTGCAAGTCGTCATTGCCGTCGCCGCCATCGATGGTGTCGAAGCCGCCGCCGCCTCTGACGAGGTCGTTGCCGCCCAGGGCGTTGATGGTGTCATTGGCATCGGATGGGATGCCGCCGGTCACGCCCTCGGAGACCCCGTTGGGCAGCGGCTCGATCGTATCGGGGCCGTCAGTGCCGGTAATCGCGTCGTCGTTCTCGATCGTGCCGGTGGCCGTCGCCTGCGCGATTGTCGCGTTCTTCGGCTCGGACAGCCTCACCGTGAACCCTTCGTCGGGCTCAACGTCCGGGTCGCCGTTGACCTGGAGGGTGATCGTCTTCGACGTCTCATTGGCCGCGAACTCCACCGTACCGGACAGCGGCGAGCCCAAGACGAAATCATCGACGTTAGCCGGGTCGGCGCCGCTCGGCCCGGCCTCCCAGTCCACCGTCGACTCGCCCGTCGTGTCGCCCGTGCGGGTGACCGTGAAGCTGAACTCGGTGGCCGGCGCAGACCCCATATTCCCCTCCGGCTTGACCGCGTCGGTCGCCGCAATCGACAGCTCCGGCGGCGGCGGCGCGAGGATGAAATCATCGTTGCTCAGATTGTTGCTGTCGAAGTTCTCGAGGGTGACGGTATTGCCTTCACCGTCGTAGCCCGATATGACCGTGTTGAGACCAATCTGGTCGATGTCGAAGTCGCTGACATCGAAGACACCGTAAGCCGTAAAATCGATCAGGTCGCTGCCGCCGGTGAAATCGATGATCGTGTCGACGCCGTTGTTGCCGGTGAAGACGAAGATGTCATCGCCGCCGCCGCCAGCGATCCTGTCGTCGCCGCCCAGGCCATTAATGGTGTCATCGGCACCAGAGGGTTCCCCACCGGTCACGCCGGGGGAATTGCTACCAGGTGCGATGGTGTCGCCGCGTTCCGTGCCGGTGATCACGCTTGCCATCGGCTCGTCGTCGTTGAGGATGGTGCCGGTCGCACTGGCCTGCGTCGAGTTGATCGTCGCCCCTGGGCTGGGATTCTCGAGCGTTACGATGAGTCCCTCGTCCGCC
>CAFBRK010000191.1 GCA_903231505.1 Olavius algarvensis associated proteobacterium Delta 3
AAACAAAAGCTTTTGATGCGCCATCCGGGATGGGAAGGCGGAGCCTCCTTCTCCCAGGGTGTTTTCTCTTTTTACATACGAGACGCAGAGATCGCAGAGTAGATATTGATTTTGCACTTCGCTGCCCTACGACTCCGCTCCCTTCGGCAGGCTCAGGGCAGGCCCTTCGACAAGTTCAGGACAAACAGGACATAGAGGGCGAAATGCAAACCGATCGTCTGGAAAAATACATATAAATTCAATATGCTGCTGGGGCTCTTTCCCCGAATCCCCC
>CAFBRK010000192.1 GCA_903231505.1 Olavius algarvensis associated proteobacterium Delta 3
AGTTAATCCGTTGAAAGTCAAGAAAGAATTTTGGGTTAGGTCATGCCCACAGCCAATGTCAGATTCGAGTACGGATTAACTTGATTGATTTTTCTTGGCCCAGGGTGTTTTCTCTTTCTCTTTTTACATACGAGTATATTCCGTTTCAATGCTCCAAGGCCGGTGCGGTGCCCGGCCCTACGTTGCGCCTGAGCTTTGTTCCGTAGGGCGGGGCACTGCCCCCGCCCAATTACGGATAACGCTCAAGCGCATTGAATCGGAACAGAATATTGACAACCTGTATAGCATAGCCGAAGGCTGTGGAAGAAGGACAACCGATTATTACATTCGGATGCGTTGCATTTCTTATGGTTCAGTTTGTGAGCTGGAAACCCGGATATTCTTGGCAGGAGATTTAACGCTCGTCGAAGGTGATGCGTTGGCTGCGATAAAAACAGACATAGCAGCAATTAAACGAATGCTAAAGGCCCTGATAAAATCGTTAGAAAACAAACCCCGGTCGCCTTTGGCGCCGCCACAGGTTTATGCGCCTCAGGCGTACGGGTAAACCCTCGAACCCTTGCCTGTGGGGTTGAAGCCCGGAGGGCGAAGCCCCAAACCCTTGAATCCATGCCGGAGGCAGGCAAGCCCTGGACCCTCTTCTCCAACTAAATAAGAGAAGAACCAAAAATAATAAGGCGAATCTCAACATGTATCAAAATATCTACACTTCCGTTTTCGGGAAATATCGGTCCCCTCTGAATGTCTGCTGACCGGGCCCTCCATCGACGTCTCACGCTGGGTATGCTTTTTGCTTTTTCATTAGGATCAGCTTGCCCTGAGACCTCGGAAGGTTTAGGGCGAGAATCGCCGTTTCGGCCTAACCACAGAGACATCCAACCAAGGAGTCAACCATGAATCTTGCTTCCATGTTTGCCCGACATGCCCGTTATCGGCCGGATCACCCGGCGGTGGTGTTCGAAGATCAACGACGGACCTATCGGGAATATAATGAGCACATCAACCGGGCTGCCAACGGGATGCGGCGGCTGGGGATTCAAAAGGGCGACAAGGTGGCCACCGTGCTTCCCAACTGCATGGAGCTGCTGGAAATATTCTGGGCCGCAGGTAAACTCGGCGCTGTCGTGGTGCCCATGAGCACCCTGCTGCTGGAAGGCGCCTTGAAGACATTGCTCAATGACTCCGACACCGGAATGCTCATCACCAACAAGAGTTTTTCTGGCATCATCGATGGAATCAAAGGGGATTTGCCCAAAATCGTCGCCGACCGCTACTTGCTGACCGACGCCGACGATGTCCCCGGGTTCCAAAGCTACCACGCCATGAAAGCGGAATCATCCGGCGAGGAGCCGACGGGTATCGACATCGCCGGAGACGATCCGTTCAACATCATGTACAGCAGCGGCACTACGGGAATGCCGAAAGGGATCGTGCACACCCACACCATTCGAATGGCGTACGGATGGTCCTTTGCCTCGGCCTATCGGATGACTCCCGAAAGCACCACCATGCACTCCGGCGCCATCGTTTTTAACGGGGCCTTCGTCGACCTGATGCCCACAGTGTATGTCGGCGCCACATATATTCTGCTGCCCCAGTTCGACCCTGTGGAATACATCGAGACCATCCATCGAGAAAAGGTCACCCACGTGATATTGGTGCCCGCGCAAATTATCGCCATGATGGCCGCCCCAAACTTCGACCCGGCCAAACTGGAATCCCTGGAAATGATTCTTACCCTCGGCGCTCCGCTGCACATGGAGCACAAGGAAGCGCTTGCCGACGCGTTGCCAGGGCGATTCTACGAGCTGTACGGCCTGACCGAAGGAGTGATCACCGTGTTGGATAAAACCGACTACCCCAGGAAGAAAAAATCGGTGGGTTGCCCCCTTCCCTTCTTCGAAATCAAAATTCTTGACGAACACGGCGCAGAAAAGGCCACTGGCGACGTGGGTGAAATATGCGGACGGAGCCCGCTGCTGACAACGGGCTATTTCAAACGCCCGGATTTGACCGAAGCGGCCATGGTGAACGGATTGATGCGCTCCGGGGACATGGGATACGTGGATGAGGACGGGTATCTGTACCTGGTGGACCGTAAAAAAGATCTCATTATCTCAGGCGGTGTGAACGTGTATCCGCGGGATATCGAGGAGATTGCCGCCCAGCACCCAAATGTTCGGGAGGCCGCCGTCTTCGGTGTACCCCACGACAAATGGGGGGAGACGCCCCTGGCCGCGGTGGTGTTGATCGAACCCGGCTCGGTGACCGAAGATGAACTCAAGGATTGGATCAATGCCCGTGTGGGAGCCAAGTTTCAGCGGGTATCCGGAGTCTCCATCATGGATGACTTTCCCCGAAATGTGGCCGGCAAAACCCTCAAACGGGAGATGCGCGCTGAGTATTGGAAAGACAAAGATACCCAAATTTGAAGCCTGAAACAGCTTACTTCTCTCACCCGCTGGCGCTCGAGCTCACAGAGATCTCGGAGAAAAGAATGTTAGACTGAAAAATCAGTTTACCTCTCTGTGGTCTCTGTGAACTCTGTGAGACACCCATCATTTTCTCAAAGTCGACAAAATTGATCCAAAGACCGGCACGAATTATCCGTCCAGCCGAAGCCCATATTTCTTGATCTTCTTATACAGCAAGGTCCGGTGGATCCCCAGAAGTCCCGCGGCCCGGGTTTTGTTGTACCCCGTCTCTTTTAGGGCGGTGAGGATGGCGTCCTTCTCCGCTTTTGCTTGAACATCCTTGATGGTTCCCTGCTGCTTCCCGTTCCCGTGACGGCTTTCCCGCTGCAGGTAGAACGGCAGGTCGGGCAATCGGATGATATCACCTTCCAGGGTGGACAGCGTCCGTTCCAGGATGTTCGACAGTTCCCTGACATTTCCCGGCCAAACATGTTGTTTCAGAAAGGTCGCCGCCTCCGGATCGATGCGGATGCCGGCAATGGCCGCCTCCTCCTTGAGTTGATCGAGGAGGTGACGCGCGATGGGAAGGATATCCTGACGTCTCTCCCGCAGCGGGGGAATATTCAGGGGAATGACGTTGAGCCGATAGAACAGGTCCTTGCGAAATCTTCCCTCAGCGATCATGTGATCCAGGTTCTGGTTGGTGGCGGATATCAGGCGGAAATCCGATTGAATGACGCGGGTCCCCCCGACCCTCTCAAACTCCTGATCTTCTACCACCCGTAGAAGCTTGGGCTGCATCTCGAGGGGTAAATCGCCGATTTCGTCCAGGAAAATCGTACCCCGGTGGGCCAGTTCGAACTTTCCCGGTTTACCGGATCCCCGGGCCCCGGTAAACGCGCCTTTTTCATAGCCAAACAACTCCGACTCGAGAAGGTCCTTTGGAATCGCGGCACAGTTGATGCGTATAAAAGGGTACACCTTTCGGGGGCTGGAATGATGGATGGCCTGGGCGAACAGCTCCTTTCCGGTGCCGCTTTCGCCGGTGACGAGCACCGGAAACTGGTTTGCGGCCGCATTGAAGGCCTCTTTTTTCAACTGCCGGGTAGAGCGGCTGGTGCCGATGATGCTTTCGAAGGTGTACCGGGTCGATCGAAGATTGAGAAGCTCCTCCTCATAGTGCTTGACTTTTGATTCAAGCATGGACAGCCGGTCGGCAAGCTTTCGGACATCCCGAACATCCTTGAACATGACCTGGCCGAACACCGCGATGACACGTCCGTCTTTTCGGATCGGAATGCGCTGGACCACCATATCCTGACCCTGCATGCGATGGGTCTGATTGATTTCGGGTTTGCCGGTTTTCGCCACAATGTGCATCCGACTGTTTTCAATGGCCTCGAGGCAATTTTTTCCGATCTGGGCGGCCGGGTCCAGATCCAAAAACTGGCCGTAGGGCTTGTTGAAATGGGTGATGATGCCGTCTGCATCCGTTACCATCGCGCCATTGTAAATGCTGTCGAAAATGAGCTCGTACATCTCGAGCCGTTCCCGAAGAGATGTGACATCGCTTTTCAAATCGTTTGACGCCATGGCAGCCTCCCCGGTCACGGACAATTATTGGTATGACCAAATTACGACAACCTCAGAAGATGACGATAAATTTATTTTATTATTATTTAAATTAGTTATGATTTAATAGGTATGATGATAATTTACTAATTGACATTCTTTAGCGATAAACATACTAAAGGTCATACCAATCTCTTCAGCAGTTTTAACAGATTTGGCATGTATCAAAAAAACACATGTAGATTATTTGATACGCTATCTGTTTCGATCTGTACAGCATAAAATGACATTTCACCATCCCCGGTGGAGCACGAGCAACAACGGAAGCACGCTTTAGGGCGTTCCACGGGTGCTGCCGACAAGTTGCCACGCGGCCTCAAAGACTGGTCCCGGTTTTGCATTAACTTATAGAATTTGAACAACAATTAAATACTAAATTATATTCATTCCTTGGGCAACCGGAGCGGATCGGAGAGCCTACATGCAGATCGGGGAACCTGGAATCAACAAAAAGGACATACTCGTTTTAGATGATCCTCTGTTCAACACCGATAACGTGTGCCTCGTTACAGGCTGCGGAACGGGAATCGGCCGGGCCACGGCGGCCAACCAGCTGATGACCGTCGGCCTGGATATCAATGAAGAGGAAGGGACCAAGACTCAAAACAAGGCCCGGGAGCTTGGGGGACAGATGATCTTCATCCGTGCCGACGTGGCCTCGGATGAGGATCTCGAGCATGCCGTGTCAGAAGCCGCGAAACTTGGCAACATCAGGTTTATAGCCAATATTGCCGGCATACAGCATATCGATTCTATCGAGAGCTTTCCCATGGAAACCTACGATCTGATGCAGCGTATCATGCTCCGTGCACCTTTTTACTTGTCCAAACTGGTTATCCCTTATATTAAAAAAACCAGTGACGGCATTGGCGTCATCGGCCATATCGCATCGATTCACGCCCATATCTGCACCGTCAACAAACCGGTCTACAATATCACCAAATTCGGGCTGCGCGCGCTGGCCCAATCTATATCCGCCGAAGGGGACGGAAAAATCCGATCCTTTACCATCAGCACCGGCTACGTCAAGACACCACTAAGCTTGAATCAGATTCCGGCCCAGGCAAAACAGCGGGGGATTTCCCAGGAGCAGGTCGTCACGGACGTGATGATGGGCAAGTCCCGAGTCAAAGAAATGATGGCCCCGGTGGATGTGGCCAATATTTTCATGTTCGGTTATTCACACCATGCCCGCTACCTCATCGGCGGAGACCTCCTCTTCGATGGCGGCGCGGTATTGACCTAATTAGTAAGGGAGGTGATAGGCGTTTACGACAGTCACATAGATTAACCTAACAACCGTTCCTCAAATTAAAGGAGACCCATGATGAAGAAAAAGATGATACCCCGGTTGGCAGTATTGGCCCTGGCGCTGATCTTCCTGATGTCCATGGCGTCGACAGCGGCAGCGGAAAAGAAAATCATGCTCAAGGTACCGGTGTGTTTTGCGACGGTTCTGCCGGGGCTCGGCACCACCATCACCTATGTGGCCGATCGCATCGAAACCATGAGTGGCGGAACCCTCCGCATGAAAGTATACGAACCTGGAAAACTTGTCGCTCCATTCGAGATCCTGGGCGCAGTGTCCTCAGGGAAAATCAACGCCGGCTACTCCACCGCCGGTTACTGGGCCGGCAAAATTCCGGCGTCCCCGTTTTTCACCGCCGTCCCCTTCGGTCCGGAAGCCGGTGAGTACCTGGCCTGGCTGTGGCACGGCAACGGGATGAAGCTCTACCAGGAGATGTACGACTCCCACGGGTACAATGTGAAGGTCCTGGTTCTGGGCATCATCGCCCCGGAGACATCGGGCTGGTTCAAAGAGCCGGTCAAATCAGCGAACGATCTCAACGGGCTTCGCATCCGCTTCTTCGGCCTGGGCGGTCAGGTCATGGAAAAAATGGGCGCTTCGGTCAGCCTCATCCCCGGTGGTGAAATCTTCCCGGCACTGGAGAAAAAGGCGATCGATGCCACCGAGTTTTCCATGCCCGCCATCGACGAGCGGCTCGGCTTCTACAAAATCTCCAAGTACAACTACTATCCCGGCTGGCATCAGCAGGCCACCGTTTTCGAGCTCCTCATCAACAAGGACGTATGGAACAGCATGAGCGACCGGCAGAAGGTGGTCATCGAGGAGCTGTGCAAGGCGGCCACGGTAGACGCCTTTGCCATGACCGAAGCCATTCAACCGCCCGTCATGAAGAAAAACGTTGAGGAGCGCGGTGTCACGAACATGTACTGGAGCGACGACATGCTGGCCAAATACAAGGCCGCCTGGGAAGAAGTGGCTGCCGAGCAATCGGCCAAAGACCCCTATTTCAAAAAGGTATGGGACGATCTGAGCGCGTTCCGGGAAGATTACAAACTGTGGCAAACCTATGGTTTTCTGCCGCGGCCCGAACCGCCCAACATGTAAACCGAAACCCTCCGGTGACCGGCCGTAATGCCCGGCCGGCACCGGATGAATCGCTTTGCCGAACCGCCGGAGGGCCTGCAACTTCGATAGCGTTTTGACGGCACTCGCGGCACCGGGGAAGCGAAACAACTCGGCCGGTCTGTAAAACCCGTCAACCAGGGGAGAAAGAAATGACCGCAGAAGCAAATGTGGAACAGGTCCCGAACAAATTCTGCGACGTTCTGGACAAGATCATTCTTAGCATCGGGCACGTGGTGATGTGGACCAACGTGATTCTGATTGCTGTCATCATTCTTCAGGTCGTCCTCCGATACGGCTTTGGCCGAGGTCTGGTCGTTTTGGAAGAGCTCCAGTGGCACCTGTATGCCGTCGGCATTATGATCGGGGCCTCCTACGCCCAGGTTCTGGATTCCCACATCCGGGTCGATATCATCCATGCCAGGCTGTCGGATAAGTGGAAGATGCGCTGGGATCTCTTTGGAATCATTTTCCTGCTGCTCCCGTTTATTATCATTATCTTCCACCAGAGCCTGGATTTCGTCTACGAATCCTGGCGTGTCAGTGAGCGATCCGACGCTCCCATGGGCCTACCCGCCCGGTGGCTGATCAAGTCGGTCATTCCAATCAGCTTTGGGATGCTGTTTGTGGCCACCATCTCACGTTTGGTGAGGATCATCGCATCGTTGAGGAGGGCATAACATGGAATTCAATGAATACCTCGTCATAGCAATGTTCCTCACCTTCATCGGGTTTCTCTTTACCGGGTTTCCGATCGCGTGGGTGCTGGGCGGCGTCGCTTGCATCTTTACTCTGGTGGGGTACCTGTCGGACCTCTGGTTCGGTACATGGACCGGTCTGGATTATTTAACCCTTGGGATGTCGGTCAACCGCATTTTCAAATTCATGGACAACTGGGTCCTGGTGGCGCTGCCCATGTTTATCTTCATGGGCCTGATGCTGGATCGGTCCGGCATTGCAGAGGGGCTCATGAGATCCATGCAGAGCCTGTTCGGAAAAGTACGCGGCGGCCTGGCCGTGACCGTGACGACCATCGGCATCATCCTGGCGGCGTCCACCGGTATCATCGGTGCATCGGTCGTGCTACTGGGCCTGCTGTCTCTGCCGGCCATGTTAAAGCAAGGCTACTCCAAAACCCTGGCCCTGGGAACGATTGCCGGGTCCGGGACGCTCGGCATTCTGATTCCCCCCAGCATCATGCTGGTCATCATGGCCGACCAGCTGGGCCTGTCGGTGGGCGATCTGTTCATGGGCGCCGTGCTGCCCGGCGTCATCCTGGGCCTTCTCTACATCTCCTATATTCTGATCTATTCCATGATTCGGCCGGAAGTCGCGCCGCTGGATCCGGACCGGAAACCCATTGAGCTGCGGATGCTGTGGGATGTATTCAAGCACATTCTCCCGCCGGCGGCCCTGATCGTCGCCGTTCTGGGGTCCATCTTCGCCGGAATCACGACGCCCACCGAAGCCAGCGGTGTGGGCGCTTTAGGTGCCACTATTTTAGCGGCGGTAAACAAAAGACTGAACTGGAAGGTTGTGGTCGAAGTCACCAAGGCGTGTTTCAACACCACGGCCTACATCTTTGCGATATTTTTGGGCGCCACCTGTTTTGCGCTGGTGCTCCGGAGTCTGGGCGGCGATGAATTCATCGAACGCATCCTGACCGGTATCCCCCTGGGTCCTTACGGGATCATGGTGGTCATTCTAATAGCAATCTTTATGCTCGGGTTTTTCCTGGACTGGATCGAGATCACCCTGATCGTTTTGCCGCTGATCGCGCCGGTGGTGTCCAACCTGGGATTTCAGATTGAAGGTTATGGGGTGGTCGAGAACCCGGAGTTGGTCTGGTTTGTCGTCCTGATCGCGGTCAGTCTTCAAACGTCGTTTCTTACCCCGCCGGTGGGGTTCGCCCTCTTTTACCTGAAAGGGATCTGCCCACCTGAAATTGAACTGGTCGACATCTACAAAGGGGTCATCCCCTTTATCATCCTCCAGTTGATCGGGTTGATCATCGTCATCCTGTGGCCCCAACTGGTGATCTGGCTGCCATCGGTGGCGTACCGATAGCGTTCTTTTGCGTTTTGGAATGTTTCCCGAACACCGCTTCTTTGGGAGAGGAGGAGGCCAACCATGAAAAGATATCTTCTCTTCGCTATCTTTCTATCCCCACTTTTATGCGCTCTGGTTATCAGCCCAATGGCCCGTGCGGATTCCGAAGAGTATCGCCTCGGCATTGCGCTTGGGCTATCCGGGACGGGAGCGCCCTACGGAAAAGAGGCGATCGAGGGCGCCGAGTTTGCGGTCAATGAAATCAATGCCGCCGGGGGACTTCTTGGCAAATATTCCATCCGTCTCCATATACGGGACACCCAGACACACCCTGAGGTTGCCAAAAAAGTCGTCCGCTCCCTGATCGCCAATTCCGAAGTCCGTAGTGTGATCGGCACCTACTCGAGTTCGTGCGCTCTAGCCATCAAACCGATCTGCAAGGAAAACCGTGTCCTGCATATCGCCCCCATCAGCAATTCCGAGAATATCACGAAGAAAGATCCCAGCCCCTACACCTTTTCGGTGGTGCCGAATACGTACATGATGTCCAAGGCCGTGGTCATGGGGGTTGCCGACCTGGCAAAAAAGAAGGGGTGGACGCAATACGCGACCATTGCATCCGACTACGCATGGGGCCGGTCAAGCCAGGAAATCCAGGTCGACCTGATGCGGGAAGCCGCTCCCCAGCTCACCCTTGTGGGCGCTTACTGGCCGCGCCTGGGTCAGACCCGGTTTAACTCGTTTATCGTGGACATCATGGCCCGAAAAGCCGATTTCGTTCTGAGTTCCATTGCCGGATCAGACAATATGTATTGGCTGAGAGACGGGAGAGATTATCGACTCTTCAAACAGGTAGAATCGCCGGGCGGGCTGGTCAGTGTCACCGAACTAATCAAGCAGGCCCGGGGTATCCGCCGAGGCATTTACGGGCGCTGCCGCGCACCTTTCTTCGCTCACATGGACAATGCATCCATGAAAACTTTTGTAAAAAAATACCGGGCGAAGTTCGATCGCTATCCCAGCGACTGGGCCGTCCTGCTATATGATGCGGTCCACGTCCTTCGGCAGGGGGTCGAAAAAGCCGGAGAGATCGATACGGAAGCGGTTCGAAACGCGTTAAGAGGAGCGGCGGTAGAAACCACCCGGGGCGAGTTTTACTTCCGGAAGATCGACAACCAGCTGAGCTGCTCGGCGTATTTCGGTCGGGTGGCGGATGATCCGAACTATCCGATCCCCATCTACCACGACCTGATGGAATTCAAAGGCCCGGATATCTGGCGGCCCGAAGAGCAGATTAAGGCGGCTAGAAGCGGGCAATAAAGGGTTTGCCGGTTGGCCCGTGGGCCCGTCTGCCCGTTGGCCCGTTAGCCCGCTTGTCATGAGCGGAGTCGAAGGGTCTGCCCGTTTGCCCGTCTACCCGTTTGCCCGTGGCCAGTGTGCCCGTGCGCCGGTTGGCCCGCTTGCCCGAGGCCTTTGGATTATCTTGACAATTCTTGATTTGTCGGGTTACTAGGTCATAGATCAACCTGAACCTGAACCGGATCTGCACCCTTTTCGTAGAGTTCTCGCTCAACTGACTCCCCCCATCCTCTCTATTCCGAAAATATATTGCGTTTAGTTTTGGAGGTCTCTCATGGCTGATGAAAACTATAAACGCAAGCTTACCGCCATCCTTAGCGCGGACGTAGTTGGTTACAGCCTTCTCATGGCCGACAATGAGCTGGCCACCATTGCCATCCTAAAATCCTACAAAGAGACCATGACCTCAGTGATTCAGGAGCACAATGGGCGGGTGGTGGACGCTCCGGGTGACAATCTGCTGGCTGAGTTTGCCAGTGCACTGGACGCGGTAAATTCTGCCGTAGAGATTCAGAAAACGATCAGCGCTAAAAATTCCGAACAACCCGACCATCCGCAGATGCAATTTCGCATCGGCATCAACATCGGTGATGTGATCCACGAGGACGATTGCATTTACGGCGACGGGGTGAATGTGGCGGCCAGAATTGAAAGCCTGGCCGATCCGGGCGGTGTCTGTATATCCCGAAGTGTGTTTGATCATGTCAAGAAAATGCAGGATTTTGGGTTTGAGTATTTAGGAGACCAGGCGGTTAAAAACATCACCGAACCGGTGAGGATATATAAGGTATTGACGGCGAAAGAACATTCAGGAAAAGTGATCGGCGAAAAACGGTTTGTCGGTCGGATGTCCCGGAGAGTTGCCTTAGCCGCTATACTGGCATTGGGTATCATCGCGGGCGGATTATTTTCCTATTACATCTACCTTTACCAATCCGGCCGAATAGAGCCTGCCTCTGTCGAAGAAATGGCTGACTCATTGCCGGACAAGCCATCTATCGCGGTCCTTCCATTTGATAACCTGAGCGGGGAGCCTGAACAGGAATATTTATCAGATGGCATAGCGGAAGACATTATTACTGCTATTTCCAAATCTCCAAAGATGTTCGTAATTGATAGTAATTCCTCCTTCACTTACAAAGGCAAGCCGGTGAAGGTAAAAGAGGTCGGCCGAGATTTGGGTGTACGTTACGTACTTGAAGGTAGCGTTAGAAAATTTGATAATAAAGTTCGTATTACCGCACAATTGATTGATGCACAAACAGGGCACCCCCTTTGGGCAGAGAAATACGATAGGCAACTTGATGATATATTGGCTCTCCAGGATGAAATAACAAAAAATATCATGACAGCATTGCAAGTTAAACTGACGGAGGGGGAGCAAGCTGATGTATACGCAAAAGGTACAGACAATCTCGGAGTATACTTAAAAGTCATAGAGGCAAGAGAGTTAATCAGACAGCAGAACCCGGAAAACAATCTTGGGGCGCGTCAAATACTGGAAGAAGCCATCGAGCTTGATCCAGGTTATGCACTAGCATACGCGTACTTGGGCCAAACACACGTTATGGATGTTACGTTGGGTTCAACTAAATCAAGGACGGACTCTTTAAACAGAGCTGCAGAGCTGGCAAAAAAAGCTATTTCTATTGATAGCTCCTTAGGTTATGCCCATGCTTTATTGGGTCACATCTATGTCTTCAAAAGACAGTATGAAAAAGCTATGCTTGAATTGGAGAAAAGCATAGAACTTAATCCTAGTGATGCAACTTCACATGGACTCTTGGGGAGAGTGCTTGGATATGCTGATAGGACTGAAGAAGCTATCATAACAACAAAGAAAGCAATACGGCTCAATCCCTACCCTCCAGCATGGTATTTCTATAATTTGGCGACCTTTTATCGTAATATCAAGATTTATGAAGAGGCCCTTATATGGGCAGAGAAAGCAGTCAGGCAAGAACCGTATAATATTGTTGCCCGTTGGGTGTTGTGCAGTGTTTACTCCTTATTGGACCGCATGGAGGAGGCTCGGGTTGAGGCTAACGAAGTATTGCAGCTAAAACCTAAATTTTCATTAAAAAGACTGGAAAAATTTGTTCCCTATAAAAATCCTGAAGTTAAGAAACGTTTTATCGACTCATTGCGCAAAGCGGGGCTGCCGGATTAGCTAAACCCTCTTCTCTCAGAGAAGGATCACAATATCTTGGTCGTGCTGGAAAGATGTTTGAAGCGCGGATAAAGGCTATGATCAACCACTTATACGGAGAAGTCGAGAGAAATGGATCGCCATAAATTATGTTTAAATTTCAGACTTGAGTGGATAAGTACTTTTATTAACAAGATGAGATACAGATATACATTTTTCTTTTTAGCGGTTGTGCTCATCATCGCTACAGGATGCTATTCTGACTTTTTTGACTATCCTGATACTCTAACAATGTTAGCGAAGATAGATAAATGTGAATTTGATTATAATAAAGTTTTAGAGGAAGATCCTGAAAATTTCTTTGCTGTTCTATGCAGAGGGAAAGCCTTTTACAAAGAAGGCAACTATTCTCAGGCTGTCTCAGATTTCACGAAGGCCATAGAGATAGATAAAAGGTCTTTTCACGCTTATTTTTATCGGGGTACTTCTTATGGTATAAAAGGCTTATATGATTTAGCCATTTCTGATTTCACTAAAGCTATAGAGATATATCCGACATCGGTAAGGACCTACAGCAATCGTGGGCGTGCCTATGCTTGCAATGGCCAGTATGACATGGCCATTTTTGAACTTACTAAGTGCATAGAGCTCAGCCCGAAAAATGCTATCCATTATAGCAACCTTGCATGGATATTAGCCACTTGCCCGGATGCAAAATATCGAGATGGCCGAGAAGCAGTAGATCTCGCTAAGAAGGCTCTATCGATCACATCAGATTCTTGTGGACTAGATAGCTTAGCTGCTGCATATGCCGAAATTGGTAAATATCAAGAAGCTGTAAAGATCCAAGAACAATGTATTTACCAGTTGGAGTCAGAAGGTGAGAAAGGGAGATTGGATGAGCTCAATAAACGTTTAAAGCAGTATAAAAACAATAAACCTTGGAGAGAATATCAATGTTTACAATTCTAGCACCTTTATGGGTCAATTCCAGAGGTGGTTAGATGAGTATGTGCACTATAAAAATGGGGCCAGAAGAAAACATAGGGGTCACATCTTATTAAGATCATGAAATACTGACATGGCATAAAACAGAAAGTACAAGGAATACTCAGCCATGAAATCATCACATATAAAGACGTCGATGGCGGTTCCCATCTTTGCCGTGTTTATTTTTTGAAAAATGGGGTCAAGTCTTGCATTATCACATTTCCAATCAACTATCCTATAAGCAAAACCGTGCCTGTCAGAAACGAAGTGGAATTGTAGGTGAGGATTTCGTTTATTGCCAGGCCGTGTGCCGGCTGCTCCTGAGTTTATCTCCCACATAAAAACCAAACGGAGGTGGGGACATGAAAACAAATAAATTATGTACGAAGATCGTTGGGTTCTCTTTAAAGTGCGGCCTTTTCGCAATATTTTTGAACGGGATATTTTCTTGTGCTTCACCACAAAAATTCGCTCTGCCCCCTCCTGAGCTGGTCACGACAGGAATAGAATTGAAAAAGGATGAGGTGCTCGTTGACAAGGGTAAAGCTCAGACGCAACAAAAAATCCCCGATATCATCGTGACAGACATGTGGTTTGTCTTCGGAGAGTTTAGCGATGATGCAGAATTCCCATATCAGTCGTTGGACTTGCGTGTCTCAGTCAAAAACATCGGGACAGAAAAGGCGAAGTTTCGCCTTCTTCTTTTTAAAACAGACCCCACAAAGGGGGTGGGAGTCGGTATGCCGACCGGAATTGTATTCGAGCAGCAGTCTCCAGGCGTGGAGGATTCGCTGGATGTCGGTGAAGAGAAGGTATACGAGTGGAAAAGCGTTGGAAACTACGGGGATTGGCCTGGCTATTTTTTGGCCGTGGCCGACATACCAACCACTACGTGGCGCTTGGGACAAGTAAAAGAAGGACCACTTCCCATGGCTGAGAAGAACAACACGATGGCCATTCCGTTTCCGACAAAGTGGTAAGCACGCGATGTAACAAGTTCCCCGTTTGAATCCGGTTGTGCTGTTATCCCAATACGGAAAGCCCTAGATACGGATAAATCGAGATAATCCTGGTCATCGTTGTGCGGTTCCCGACCGGCCCCGATTCTCATTTACATCGGCTTCCATCCTGGCGCATTGCGAAAATTGCGTCAAGTCACGGATAACCGCCCGCAGTGTGCAACAATCAGGATGGGCAGCATAAGTGCGTTTAATGGCAAGTTGTTCTCGCCCTCCAGCCCCCCATACCGAGTCGATCCTTGGTAGTTATCTAATTGCTTTTCAAATATATTGTCAGCGGCGTGAGACCTTTAATGTTGAATTTCGATGTAATGTGTTCGACTGGCGGATTCTCTCTTGACTTGGCAAAACAGAATGCTTAGGACCGCATTGTGGTACGTACCAATTCTTGCTTTGATATTGACTCGATTGTCACCACTTCCTGACCCTCACCTTCGCCACGATAAATAGCCATCTGAGTTCCGTTTTACGGCCTTTTAACCTTTCATGACTAAGCACTGCATCTGTTGTATCGTTGACGGGTCAGTAGCTTATCTACGGCTTTAGACCGGCTTCACCGCTGCTCAAGCGGAGCGTTGGGCTGAGTACTTGGAGGAAAACGATGGAAATATACAAGCCGATTCTTCCGCCTGCCATCCGAACTCCCATTTGGCGGTATGCTGCGCTCGTAGTCCTCATCGTAGGTTCACTTCTCTGGATCTTGAGTCTCGATCCGATTGCCCAGAATACGGCCTACCATTCATTCGCTGACACGCGCGAATTGTTCGGCATTCCGAACTTCTTCGACGTTATCACGAATTTACCTTTCCTTATCGTGGGGCTCGTGGGCGTATGGTTTTGTTTGCGAGCACAGGTAGGGGCTATACGCAGGGCGTGGATTGTTCTGTTTTTCGGTGTTGGACTTGTCAGTGTGGGGTCAGCGTATTACCACTGGAATCCCAATAACGGAACGCTCGTCTGGGACCGGCTGCCGATGACGATAGGGTTCATGGGGCTGTTTGTGGCTTTGCTGGGTGAGTACCTGGGAAATCGAATTGCCGTTCTCTTACTCTTTCCTGCAGTGGCCCTTGGCCTTGCAACCGTGGTCTACTGGCATTTCACCGACGATCTGCGGCCGTATTTATGGGTTCAGCTTGCTCCGCTGCTTACCATTCCCGCGGTGATGATCCTGTTTCGAAGTGGCTATTCGCATCAATGGCTTTTGATAGTGGCGCTTGGTTGGTATGTCCTGGCAAAGGTAACGGAGGCTTACGATGTGGCGATATTTCTGAACACTCAAGAACTCCTCAGTGGACACTCAATCAAACATTTGCTAGCTGCTGCCGGTAGCTACAGCATTCTCGTAATGCTTCAAAGACGAAAGCACTTGGAATAAGTGCCTTTACAACTCGACACGAACCGCCGGAAACGCCTTGAGTTTCAGGTGCCCTCCACGATGCGCGCTCCAGCGACTAGTCAGGAGCATCATTAGTGCTTTTAACGGCTATCTTTGCGCACCATCGAAAATCTAAGAAGAGGCGTGGACAATCTGAAAAAGTCTTCAAAATTAGGGGCAAGCACCAATAGCTTCAGATTTTCGAATCTATTATGCACTCGTTGCGTTATAGTATTTTCTCAATAAAAATTGAAGTCAACTATTGAACAACACCGGTTCTGAAGGCAGTTAGATAGTGTTCGTCCAGAAATAGGCAAATTGGTCATTTATGGATAGGCACTACCTAAGCAGAATTTCTGCTTGCGTTAATATTGCCGTACAAAGACCGCTCGACTAGCTTTTCATAAAACGGTTGGTGCTTGGATTTGCGCTCAATTTTCTGTAACGCATATTGCTGGATGACCAACAAGGGTAAAACGATGCGTTCCCGGATCTCAATCGATTTTTTAGATACCGGCTCCTCTTCCATCAACACCCGGTATCCGGAAATCATCAGGACCATCTCTTTGGACAGCCGGTATTCGTCCAACAGCATGTTCCAGAAGTCGTGGTAGGCGTCATCCTCGGCAATATAGGCGGTCAATTCAAAATAACACTTGGACAAAGCCATCATGCTGTTAAGGATCAATGCCTTGAAAAAGGGCACGCCATGAAACAATTGTTTCAATTGATCTGTCTTTCCCTCGGCAACCAGGGCTTGGAGGGCCGTTCCAACACCGTAGTACCCCGGCACATTCTGCTTCAGTTGGCTCCAGGAGCCCACGAAAGGGATCGCCCTCAGATCTTCGAGGTCCAGTTGTTCCTTGTCACCCCTCTTGTCGGGCCGGCTGCCGATATTGGTTTTGCCATAATATTTGAGCGTGCTCTTGTTTTCCAGGTAGGGAATAAACATGTCATGGTTTTTAAGGGCCGTGTACTTTTCAAAGCTCAATTGCGCCAGCTTCTCGATAAGCTGCCTGTGTTGCGCGGAAATCTCATTTTCTGTCTCAAACAAACGCGTGGACAACCCGGCGGCAAGCAGCTGTTCGCAATTGTGTTTGAAATGCGCTTTGGTGCCATACATGCTGGTAATGGTCTGGCCTTGAATGGTGAGTTGAATGGCATGATTGGCAATGTTCTTGCCATGCGAGGCATAGAAGCGATGGGTCTTGCCGCCTCCCCGCGCAGGTGGGCCGCCCCTGCCGTCAAAGAATATGGCCTGGATACCGTGTTCATCACAAACGGCCGAAAGCGTCTCCTTGGTTGTATAGATAGACCAATTGGCCTGCAGGTACCCGCCGTCCTTGGTTCCGTCAGAAAATCCCAGCATGATGATCTGTCTATTACGGCGTTGAACGATATGAGTCCTGTATTGGGGTATATCAAAGAGTTCCTGCATGATGGACCCAGCGTTCTTCATGCCTTCCATCGACTCGAACAGCGGGATGATGTCTACCGGCAGCTCACCTTTTTTCCACCCGCACCACCGCAACAGGCTGAACACAAACAGAACCGAAAAGATATCCTCGGCATGACTGATGACGTACCGGTTGCACCCCTCGGTCCCGTTTTTACGCTGGATATGCGCCATCTGAGCAATGGTTTCGATGGTGTCTTTGATGATCGCATCGTCGAACTGATCGGGCTGCACAACGATTTCCCGGTTTAGAAGAATCGTCAGCAATTCGGCTTTTCCCAGCTCATCCAGGCGGTTGGCGATCAACTTCTCTTGTTTCAGGATGGCTTCGACGGTTTGCCGGTGGACGCCATGGTTTTGCCGGATATCGAGGGTGGCGAAATGCGTTCTGAAGATGTTGACTTTATCGATGAGGGTGTCCAGTTCGTCGAGATACAGGCTGTTGTAGTTCTCTATAAGGGCGGCCCTGATATCGACAAGCGGATCCATTATCTCTTCATATGGCATCGTTTTGGTCGGGTCGAACATGGCCACGTATAGTCTTGCCCTCAAATTCTCGAGGACATCTTCCACCTTTTTGAAGGTCAGTTTACGCGCCAGTTGCTTAACATCGTTATAATAACACTTCATCAGGTTCATGCGTAGTTCATCGGCGACATCATTGGTGATCGCTGCGGTGACGAAGGGATTGCCATCCCGGTCGCCACCGGGCCAGAATCCAAGCTGAATGATAGCGGGGCAATCGAAACAGCTGTCACGGACGATCTTTTTGACAGTCGCATACAACTCCCCCACGGCGTCATAATACACGTGGCGAAGAAAGTAGATAATATTTCTGGCTTCGTCAAAGGGGGTCGGTTTCCTGGCATTGATCAGCGAGGTCAGTCCCAGTTGCTGTAGTTTCAGGTCAATCTGATTGATCTCGTTTCGGGTGATCATCGATTTCAGATTGCCGATGATATCCAGGACCGATGGAGAGTAGAACTGGGTTGGACGCGCGGTGAATACGAGGCGCGCACTGAAACAGAAGAGGTCGTTGGACAGGCTGCAGGTTTTTTGATTGCCGGCCAGCAAGGTGACGGTGTCCTTCAGCGACAAATGATCGTCGAGCTGCACCAGCTGCTCGAAGGCGGCATCCTCCACACTGTCGTAAAGCACGACCTGCCGTTCAACATACCGGATGACATGGAACATAAATTTAATCTTCTCTTCTTCCGTTGTAATGTCGGTGTGAACGCTGAAAAAGGAGTCAAGGATCCCGAGCGGGTCGCGCCCCGAGTCAAGCCCCTGTTTGCACACATGCTGCAATAGAGGAATAAGCATTCCAACGTTGCTGACCGGTCGAAAAGGCAGGTTCAAGAATAAGCTGTTGTAAACATCAAATTTTTTCTTTACTTCATTTTCAAATGCGCTTAGCTGTGCGTGATCATTCATTGGTTTGAATTCCTGGATTAAACTTGGCAATCAATTAAGGGCTGATTACTGCATGTTAATCCCTCGCCATCCCTGAAACACCTCAGGTTGCTTCTGAACACACAAAAAAGACCATGAAATTTTATCGGGAAAATAAATATCGGCCGATGTGTTTTTTTATGGTATCGGGCAATTCGAAAATTGTTTTCAACAGGCTGCGGTTCACCCTTTTTCCGGTGACGCCCAGCTTGAAGTCCGATTGAAACTGCCTGCCACATGAAGGACATTTGATCAACATACCACCGATGTCCTCGGGAAACCGCAACTGCTGCCCGCACTCGGGGCACTTATTCAATTTATATTCAGTCATGGTTGGGTTGGACCTTTTTTATATTTTAAGAGGTGTTTTCCTGTCCGCAAGTCGTCTTCCTCCTCGAGTGGCCTTCATCCAAGTTTCTCGGACAGGGCGGCGACAAATGGTAGGCCAGCCAGCGTGCGTCGGTAATGGGATGAGGCCATCGCTACTGCTAAGAAGGCACTCGATAGGAAGCCCGATCATTTTCCAGCTCTTCTGGTTATGGCGTCGGTTTATGGTATGTCCGGAGAGTTGGAGGAAGGTCGGGCAGTCGCCACCAAGATTATGAAAACCAACCCCGGATATTGTGCGGAACATCTGAAATAGTGCGGCAAAGTCATAATCAACCGCATAACCATTTTTTCTGGCAAGTTAAGCGCGGCTGTAACAATCGGCCCCTTGTTTTTATTGTAGTGCGCTTTTTAATATTGACAGGGGACCCAGAAGGAGCTCAATAAACGGGAATTAATTCCGAATATTCAATAACCGATAATTTATTCCCGCTACTCACATTTAGGCAGAATTAGATTAAAATGGAAAATTTAATATCATTGACTTTTTGTGCGAATGTAATTACAATGTGTATACTTTATGCTTGGAGGTAAAAATATGAGGGCACGTGTCGTAAAAATTGGGAATTCCAGAGGAATACGTCTTCCCAAACCCCTTCTTGACCAAACGGGGATTATAGAAGATGTCGATCTCGAAGTTGAAAACAATCGAATTATCATTCGCCCCGTCTCAAGTCCGCGGAACGGCTGGGAAAATGCATTTAGATCGATGGCTGAAAAGGGCGACAACGGAATGGTAATCGGGGATGAAAACATATCACATTCCTGGGACGAGGAAGAGTGGCAATGGTAGCGAACAGGTTCGATGTATATTTGATTAACCTCGATCCTACTGTTGGCTCTGAAATACAAAAAACCCGCCCTTGCTTAATTATTTCGCCTGACGAAATGAATCAACATATCCGCACAGTTATTGTAGCTCCCCTGACCTCAACCACAAAAGACTATCCCACCCGAATTAACTGCAAATTTGAAAGAAAAAAAGGGCAAATTGTCCTAGACCAGATCCGAACGATAGATAAGGCACGACTTATCAAAAAACTAGGTGCAATCGACGCCAAAACCCAGCTAAAAGTTATTTCAGTCCTTCAACAGTTGTTCGCTTTTTAAGACTGCCTAACAAATCTGGATATGACGCGCAAAACCCGCGCGCGTCTCATCTCTGGCGTTAGTGCGGATACCGGCGATATGAGTGAATCACGGTATTGTAAAAATATGGCGCGGAACATTTATAGCAGTTGCCATAAATATGTTCCGTTTGAAGGTAGGGTTCGGGGTCTGGAATGTGGTTTCTGAACGGAATTCTGACAATCGCTATAAGATGTTCCGAGCCACATTTCTTGGTTATAAGCACGAATCGAGAGTTGCAGATTCGTCGTCGCGTTTAACGGGAAAGAAGTACAGCGTCTCTATGATAAGCCTTAAGTACTTCTAAGACGGTTCAAATCCCAGCCTTACTTTCGCTATCCCGTCCACTTCACTCTTGAGGATCGTTGCGGTCAGAGGCATACCGATGGACAGGCTCTCCGGATCGCTCGCATCGATGCCCACAATGCGCGCCACCACATGACAGCCTTCCTCCAGCCCCACCACACCAGAACAGTAGGGATTGTTGCGGCCGTATCCCTCGGCAGCCATGGCCGGCGGTACGACGGCAATATTGGTATAGGCCATCAATTCCCCTTTTCCGGTGAGGGGCACCCATTCCAAATCAATTCCGCCGCAGTCGGCGCAGATCGGCCGGGGCGGTACAACCACCATGCCGCAGGCGTTGCATTTTCCCCCCATCAGTTTGTCTTCTCCGAGATAATGCTCGAACGACTGGATATTGAACGGCAGCGGTGCCATCGCCCTATCTCCTTTCCAAAATGGTGAATGTGCAGGTGCCCCCGGTGCCCCCTAGGTTGTGGGTGGCGCCGATGCGAAGATTCGGATTCGGAATTTGCCGCTCTCCGGCAATGCCCCGGAGCTGGGACCAGATTTCAACCATCTGGGAAACCCCGGTGGCACCCACCGGGTGGCCCTTGCACTTCAACCCGCCGGAGGTGTTGATCGGTTTGGGGCCGTCGAGCCGGGTGGCGCCGTCGGCAATAGCCTTGTATCCTTCTCCCGGCTTGAAGAATCCCAGGTCCTCGACATGGATGAGCTCTGCAACGGAAAAGCAATCGTGGACTTCGGCGAACTGGACATCTTCCGGCGTCATACCGGCCATGCCGTATGCCTCCTCGGCCGCATATCGGGTGGCCTCGAAATAGGTCAGGTCCGGTTTGGACGACATGCCCCTGCCGCTCCCCTGGCCGATGCCGGCGACATACAAGGGATCGTCGGTGAACTGTTTTGCAAGGTCTTCGGCTACAAGCAGGACGCAGCTTGCGCCGTCACTGATGGGGCAGCAATCGAAAAGATGCATTGGCCACGCCACCATGGGATTGGCCTTGGGATCCCACAGAAATGCCTTCTCATCGTCCCACTCGGGCACCGGCCGTCCAAGTTGTTCGGCCTTCTCAATTTTGGCATTCATAAGGTCACGGATCGAAACCTTGAATTGGGCCTTGGGATTCAGGGGCGCGTTGTTGTGGCTTTTGATGGTGATGTCCATCAGCGCATCCCGGGTCGCCCCGTATCGATCAAAGTAGGCCGAAGCCGCAGCGCCGAAAACTCCGGGGAACGTAAACCCGGCCAGACCTTCGTCAGGGAAGGTCGCCAGGGCCAGCCCCTCGGCAACTTCTTCGGTAGCACACCGGGACATCTGTTCTGCCCCACCCACCAGCACGATATCGTAAAACCCGGAAGCAATGGCAAATACGCCTTCCCGGAAGGCCAGCGCGCTCGAGGCGCAGGCACCTTCAGTCCGGGTGGCCGGCTTGGGTACCAGGCCTAGCAATTCAGACATGATGGGCCCCCAGTGGGCCTGGTGAACAAAGAAGTCGTTGGAGAAATTGCCGAGGTACATGGCGTCGATATCATTGATGTCCAATCCCTTGTCGATGGACGCCATCATCTCCTGGAAGGCTTCTGAAAAAAAGTCACGGCAGTCCCGGTCCCGATACATGCCGAAACGGGACATGCCGGCACCCACGATGGCGACGTTTCTGTTGAGTTTTCGTGTTTTCTTCATTTGAGTTCTCCCAATCGGTAAAAAATGTTGGTCTATTGAGTAACGTAAGGCCCCCGGCATCTGGGTCAAATGTGTAAAATTAGGAGGAGGCGGGTTGTTTTGTTGGAAACAGTCGCGCCCACAGTACCTCGACAAGTACGCTGGCGCAGATGACCGCAATAGCCAGCACTTGCCAGGCTGTCAACTTCTGGGAAAGGAACAGAACGGCCAGAAACGCGGCAATCACCGGCTTGAGAAAGAAGAGATAGCTGCCACGGGTGATATCCGGTACGGCGGCCAATCCCCCGATCCATAAAAACTGGGTGATGGTGGTGTTCCAGACGGCAATGGTCAGCAAAGAGGCCACCTGGGATGACGGCCGGTCAAAGAGGGTGAATGGATTGACCCATATATTCCAGAACAGACCCACCACCAGCCAGAGCCCCACGGCACCGATAGACATGGTGATGGCGGTGATGCGAAGGGCCCCGTATTCCACAATGATTGGCCGCACCAGAACCGTGTAGGCCGCCACTACCCCGGCACATCCCATCACCATAAAGATGCCGATCAGGTTTTCGCCGACACCCGCCAGTTTGGCCAGGTAGCCGTCGGTGATGAGCAGGGCGACGCCGATCATGGCACAGAGACCGCTGATGATCTTTGCACCGGTGAATGGTTGTTTGTTGATGACCAGGTTTGCCAGGCCGACAAAAATCGGAATGGTGGTCACCACAGTGGCCACCTGTGGCACTGTAGCAAAATCCAGAGACCAGTGGAACAGCAAATACCCCACCGTGATGCCGAGAATGGACAGCCAGACAAGGCGCATCCCATGGGTCCGGAAGGGTACTGTCAGATCCCGACTGGCGGGAAACAGCAGCGATAAGAGAACCAGCCCCAATCCGCCCAGCACAAACCGCCATACCGAAAGCTCAGGCCCGGACACACCGGAGAGAACTGCCACGAATTCTGTGGATGCGTGGCCGCAAACACCAAGAAATACCGCCAGATACGCCAGGGATGCATACGTGTGCCACAGTCCCATCAGTCGACCTCCTTTGCAAAACCCAGAAGAGCCTCGGCCAGGGCCTCGGGTTGCTCCGCAGGTATCATGTGCCCCGCATCGGGAAAGTTAAGCCGCCGAGCATCCGGCAGACGCTGGGTGAGTTCATAGACCACAGCCGGGTCCAGGAAAACATGATCTTGCAAACCGGTGATAACCATCACCGGCAGATCCAGTTTCTCGTACGGCAGGTCCCAGTCGGCAGTCCTGCCGGCTTCGGCCAGAAGTTTATACACACCGCTGTTCGGATCCAGGGGCGAATATGGGCTGTCTGTTTTAAGAAAGTTCTTCCGATTCTCCGCCAGCCAGCCTTCGTTCATCAGCAAGGGCAAATAGAGATCCCGGAAGAGTTCCAGCCCACCCACGTCAACGGCCTGCACCAGGGCATCGCCGATCCATTTGAGACGGGGGCCATCCCGACGCAACGTGTTGATGAACACCAGGCCCTGGGCAGAAGCGCCTTCCAGCCACGCCCGGGCTGCAAACAGCCCGCCGATGGAAAGTCCCACAAACACCGGTTTCTCCGGCTGAACATGGGCCAGGAGCTTGATCGCGTCGGCAACGATCCCATCGGCCTCCAAACGAGCATCTTCTGCGAACGGGCTGTCGGTCTGACCACGGAAATTGAAAGCCAGGGTTCCGTGACCCTGTTCCCGGAGCGTTGGGCCAATGACGCCCTCCCAGAGGCCGGTGTCGCCCGTCAATGCATTGAAAAACACAAAGGTAACACCGGCCTCACCGGCCGGTTCCCGATAGTCGTAGTATAGGGCATCACTTGAACTGATCGAAAGTATGGCCATAATTTCTCCCCCTCGTGATCATTTCCAACCAGTGAGTTCACATCAAAAACAGCAACAGGCGGTCCCAGGCCGATATCCGGGATGGTGTATACTGGGTTCAGGGTTCTGCCCCTTGTAGCCGTGTGTACGGTTACTTGGAATTGGTCATTTGTCAGGAGACGTTTATGTGCAATGCAGTTCCTGACGGGGTGACACAGGCACTCGCGTGCCCATGGGCGTCTCCGTTTGACTCAGCTTGTTGGGCCGACTTGCAGGGACGAAGCCCCAAGCTCGAAGAGCGACCTGTAAGGTCGTAGCTCGAACAGCGAAGCCCCAAGCCTAAAGGGTGAAATCGTTTCAAAGTCTTTTATAGATATCGATATTGTAAATAACAAGGTGTATTGTTGCGGAAAAGACTCATATCTAAAGTAACGGAACGAAATTGCTTCTGATAGCTATCTGCTGAAAAGATTTCATGCAATGTCCGGTTCAGGCATCGTCGGGCAATCGAATCACCATCACCGGAGTGCGGCTCATTCGAACTACGCGCCGGGCCGTACTGCCAACCATTGCCTGGGCAAGGACACCCTGGCCGTGGGTACCCATAACGGCCAGGTCGTAATTCCCGGTGTCGGCTTCGTCGAGAATTTCTACGGCCGGATCGCCCTGTTTGACCAGCACCCCTTTAACGATAAAGGGGCAGGAGACCAGTTCTTTCTTCATATCGTCGCAGAATGTCTCCAACCGCGCCTTGACGGTGTCCAGAACATCCTGCTCATTTCGGCTCTGGAGGTCCCGCCAGCGTTCCTCACCCAGCAGGGATTCCAGCCGAATCGCGGCGCTGCGGGAGGGCTCTTCAAGCACATGGAGAATGGTAATCCGGGCGCCAACGGAATTGGCCAGGCTGGCCGCATAACCGAACGCAAAACGGGCATTTTTCGACAGGTCGGTCGCGTACAGGATTTCTTTTATTTGAGGAATCATTGTAGTGCCTCCCCTTCAGAGATCTTACTTGAGGATAAAAACGACAAGTTCCTTGGGGCCGTGCACCCCAAACACCAGCGTAAACTCGATATCGGCGGTTTTGGATGGGCCGGAGATGAGCAGGGCGTTGGTGGGCATGCCTCCGGCCCAGTTCTGCACCGAGATCATTTCAGCCAGCGAACTGGTTATGGTGTCGGCATGCAACACCGCCACATGGACCGGCGGCACCAGGGACAGGAGCCGGGGTTCCTCTTCCGTGGGCCAGAGCACTATCGCCCCGACATCGGCAATGCCGCCCTGGGTGGAGGTGATCCCCGCATCGATCTGGAAGAGCTTATCCTTGAACGACTCCACGGGTTCGGTATACGCCACCAGCGCCGGCAGACCATCGGTGTCCGATTCCCACGCCGTTTCGATCGCCGACCCGATGGGAGAGGCCGGCCCGTACAGAAGCTGTTCCCATCCCCTCTCGCGGGCCAGTTCTTTGAGTTTGTCGACCCAGCCGGCGGTCTCCACCACGTGCACCTCGGTTTTCATCGCCCCCATCAGGGTTGCCAGCTGGGTGATTTTTTCCTGTGGATCGAAGGCGCTGTCCGGCGGAATCGCTGCTTCGGGCACCACGGTGTGCTCGGTTCCGGAGGTGTGCAGCCTGGCCATTATCCGGTCACGGTCTGGACTAGTCATCGCGGCCTCCCTTTTCCAGCTCATGGTCGTGGAGACTTTTTCCGGCGAACTTCGGCGCCGATCGCGCGCGGGTCCACTGTTTTAACGGCCCGACCTTCGGCAGGCGCTTTCCCATGGCACCGGCCATCTTCGTGCTGAGCCGGTTTAGCGCCGGATGCACGTTGACCAGTTCCCACCCTTTCCAGACGAGTGTCTCCGTCAGATTCTTTTTGTATCCGTGGCCCGAAACAGTGCCGTCACCTTTCGCGTCATAGCTTTCACTGCGGAGCCGCCGGATCAGGGCCGGAATGGGAATCTTGACCGGGCAGACATCTCCGCATGCGCCGCACAGGCTCGAGGCCGTGGCCAACACACCGGCCTGCTCGAGGCCCTCCATCTGGGGTGTGAGGATCTTGCCGATGGGGCCCGGATAAACATGACCATAGGCATGCCCTCCGATCCGAACATAAACGGGGCAGTGGTTCAGGCAGGTACCGCAACGGATGCACAGCAGGGTCTCACGAAATTCCGGATCTGCGAGCATGCGGGATCGGCCGTTGTCCAGGATCACCAGGTGCACCTCTTTGGGGCCGTCCTTTTCCCCTTCCTTCCGCGGTGAGGTGATCATATTGACATAGGTGGTGATGATCTGACCGGTGGCCGATCCGGTGAGCAGCCGGAGCAGGGGCGGTACGTCGGACAGTTTCTCAAGGACTTTTTCAAGTCCCATGACGGCGATGTGCACATCCGGAACCGTTGTGCTCATGCGGCCGTTCCCTTCATTTTCAACGAGCAATAGCGTCCCGGTCTCGGCAATGGCAAAGTTCACACCGCTCAGGCCGACCTTTACCCTGGCAAATAGTTTTCGCATGGCCTGCCGGGCGATTCTTGTCAGTTCCTCGACATCTTCAGTGTACGGGGTGTCCGGAAGTTTATCGTGGAAAATTTCAGCCACTTCATCCTTATTCTTGTGGATGGCCGGTACAATGATATGGGAGGGGGTTTCCCCGTTGAGCTGGATGATAAACTCGCCGAGATCACTCTCAAGGGCCTCTATACCATGGTCTTTTAAAAACCGGTTCAGATGCATTTCCTCGGACACCATCGACTTTCCCTTGACCAGTTCCGTGGCGTCGTTGGCCCGCATGATCTCCAAAACGATCCGGTTAGCCGCGGCGGTGTCTTCGGCCCAGTGCACCTGGATGCCGTTCTGCCGGCATTTGGCTTCAAGCTGTTCCAGAAGCTGTGGCAGTTTGCTCAGGGCGCGGCGCTTGATGGCATTGCCGGCCGCACGAAGCTGTTCAAGCGCTTCCGGATCCGTGAAAACGGCCCTGCGCTTCTCAACGAGGATGTCCATTGCATTGCGAAGATTCTTCTTCAGCTGTTGGTCAGCCAGAGCCGCATCGATATTTCGTTCAAAATCAAAGCTGTTTCCTGTTCCCATTGGTTCTCTCCCAGAGAAATTCGGCGAGATGCTTCCCTTCCACAGGGACGCGGTGATATTCCAGTGCACCGGTGATGTTCATGAGACAACCGCAGTCTCCGGAAAGAACCGTTGCCGCACCGGTGCGTGCGATGTCGTCGATTTTGTCCTTGACCATGGCCGTGGATATGGCGGGCTGTTTGACCGAAAAGGTACCGCCAAACCCGCAACACTCTTCCTCCCGCTCAAGTTCCACCAGGTTTACATGTTCGAGCTGGCGGATCAGGGATTTGGATTCTTCGATCACCCCCATCTCCCGGAGGGCATGGCAGGAGGTATGCCAGGTCACCGTTTCGGGAGGGCCGACATCGTCGAGCCGAACATCGAGGACCCGCACCAGAAACTCTGAAAGCTCGAATACCCGGTCGGCAAACTGCCGGGCTTTCGGGTACTCGGCCGTATCGGCAAACATCTCCGGATAATGGTGCTTCATCATTCCGGCACAGGAACCGGACGGCACCACGATAGGCAGCGGCCCGGGAAAGACCTCGATCTGTTTTCGGGCCACCGCCCTTGCCTCTTTTATAAATCCCGAGTTGAAGGCGGGCTGGCCGCAGCAGGATTGTGCCTGGGGAAACAGAACCGTCAGCCCTTCCCGTTCGAGCAGACGGTGGGCGGCGATTCCGGCGCGGGGGAACGCCATATCCACAAGACAGGTGCCAAACATGTACACGGTAGTCGGTTTTTCAGGGATCCTCGCCATGTTTCCTCTTCCACGTTAAAATTGACATTAGGTAAAACGGTTCAGAAACGGAATGAATGGCCACCGGTACGAATACGACGGTGGCTCCCTAAGGGTTATTTACCGGTATACGTCTTCCCATGCAAGGGGGGAAATCCTCACACCGAATAAAATCGTGCCACGATTTTATGAAACACGACCATGTCGCTCAAAGGCCGAGGTGTTTAGCCGCCGTTATTGTGGCGGAATAGAATCTCGCAGTGAAAACATCCGGCCCCCGGACCTTTCCCGACCTATCGGAACGTATTTGGAACAACGACGATAGAGAGTGGCAGAAAGGTATTGGTAGTACCTTTGTTACGATATCCCTTTCCCGGTGTCAAGGCTTACCCATAATGGGCTTGAAAACAAACCAACCATCTGATAACATAGTAGAATTAAAAATCAAAGGTATTGAAATAGTTGTATTTTCAAATGGCATGGACACCCAATTGGTCCTATCAATTTGTGAGTAAAAACCTGTCCCGAACCGCATAATGGAATACGGAACGAAGTTAAAAGAATACCTTTAACCGCCTAAACAGGCCCGCGGGCAAACCGGAACACGGGCAAACGGATCTACGGGACCCAGCCATGAAAACACCACTAAAACCCGTCAAACCGAGACGCATCTCCGACCAGGTGTTCGACCAGCTCAAAGAGCTCATCGTTCGGGGTCAGCTCAAGCCCGGGGAACAGCTCATGCCCGAACGGGAATTGGCCGAAACATTGGGCGTAAGCCGGACCACGGTTCGCGATGCCATCAGCAAGCTGGTGGTGATGCGGTATCTGGAGCATCGCCAGGGTCAGGGGACCTTTGTGCGAAAGCCGACCCTCACCAACGGTAATTTGCTGGCTGAGGCCATGCGCTTCGAGGATGCCACGCTCAAGGATCTGCTGGAATTCCGGAAGGGGCTCGAGTGCAATGCTGCCGCTGTGGCGGCACACCGGGCAATGGACGACGACATCGACATGCTTCGGAAAACGATACAGGATATGGAACGAGCGTATGAAAACGGGGATCTTGGTACGGAAGCCGATGTGTCCTTCCATATGGCCATCTCGTTTGCCTCCCGAAACCCCGTGCAGATTCACGTGATGAAACACTTCTATGATTACCTTTTTTATAGCATCCGCGCCAATCTAACCGAGCTTTACAAAGATCAAGGCCAGTTCGACAGGCTCCTCACACAGCACAGGGACGTGTTCAACGCCATCCGGGCCCACGACCCGGATGAAGCCCACCGGGCCATGGATCGCCACATACAGTCTGTGATCGATTTTCTTCTCGATCACGACGTCAACATCTAAGGCCGGGCAACATCCCTTTCGTTGTTCACCCAACCGCTGCACCCTATCGTTTCAGCCGGTTTATAGCGATTTTCAGAATTACGTTCCGAAACCTGACTCAAGGTCCAGGGTCTGGATCCTACATTCAATTGGAACATATTTATGGCAATGGCTATATCTGCTCGCGTCGAGTCCGGGGATCGTTGGTCCTTCCCCGTTGACATGCCGACACAATTGTTGGCGCTCGCCAACAATTGTGTTTGTCGAAGTTCAAACGGCCCTCTACAACAAGATAATTTCATATATTTTTACAACGATTTTAGATATTTAAAAAAATTATGGGGTCCTTAATTTGATGGGCACAAAAATTGCAAACGGTAGTATTACAACGAGGATTGAAGTGTGGGATGAGTCACAAAACGTGTCAAACGGCTACCATGGGACGCGATATCCGGAATCGGTTTACAAACCATATCCGGAGACACACGGAACCTGGTGCGGAAAGGGGGCAGCGCGAGATGGACAGAAGACAACACCCCCGGTTCGCCTGTTTCGAAGAGGTGAACTTCGTCGTCCATGATGTGACCCATAGCGGTATCATGCTGAACTTCAGCAAGGGAGGCTTTTTTATCATGACCTCTCTGTCCCCGTCGCTCGATCCGGGTCAATCCATCGGCCTGAATTACTATTCCCGGACATCCCAGAGCAGGATCCATCTCGATTGCACGATTATTCGAAAGGAAACAACCGGCATCGGCGTGATGATCCAGCCGGATCTGAACTAAAGAAGTCGTATAATCCGTCTCCAATACTTCAACCGTAATAGGACGCTCAGCTATGGAAACTCACAACGAATATGCGAATGCCATGGAAAAGCGGTCGAATCACCGGGTGATATGCTCTGAGGATGTCACTTTCGAATTCGATGAGGAAACCTGCAAAGGGATTATGCAGAATATGAGTGAAGGCGGGTTTTATATCATCACCGACGTACGGCCCGAAAAAGGGTCGGCCATCGTGCTAAACTACTACTCCATGTTCTGCAAGTCGAACATCACGTTCCACGGCGTCGTCACGCGGTCAGATGAGCTGGGCATCGGCATAAAACTTCGACTGGATGCCACCGAGATCGGATAGATCACCCACCTGTATCGCCACCTCGCAAAGATAGATTCACATCGTCTCGCGCTTTCAGAATTCAATGACGGGTTGGCCGCACGGCCAACCCGTTTCGTGTATCGGAATCCGCCCATCGGTGTGGCTGTAATGGACCGGATCGACATGCCGCGTGGATCGGCGACGGATCACCCGGCGGTTAGAGCAGTCCTTCGAAAAAATCATTCCCCTTGTCATCGATCAGGATAAACGCCGGAAAATCCTTTACCGTAATCTTGAATATGGCCTCCATTCCCAGCTCCTCATATTCGAGAACCTCCATGGCCGTTATGCATTCCTTTCCCAGACGGGCAGCGGGTCCGCCGATGGAGCCAAGATAGAATCCGCCGTATGTTTGACACGCATCGCGAACGATCGTAGAGCGGTTTCCCTTTGCCAGCATGATCATCGATCCGCCATGCTTCTGGAAAATCGGGACATAGGGGTCCATCCGGGCCGCTGTGGTGGGGCCAAAGGATCCCGAGGCATACCCTTCCGGGGTTTTCGCCGGACCCGCGTAGTAAACAATATGGTCTTTGAAATACTGTGGCAGATCGCCGTCTTTCTCAAGCCGATCGTTCAGTTTGGCGTGGGCGATGTCGCGACCGACGACAATGGACCCGGTCAGCAGCAGGGGCGTGGCCACCGGATACCGTGTCAATATTTCCCGGATCCTGTCCATGGGCTGGTTGAGATCGATGCGCACGGCCTCTCCCCCACCGGCCGTTATATCCGGAAGGTATTTGGCCGGATCGGTTTCCAGCGCTTCCAGGAAAATACCGTCTCGGGTGATCTTGGCTTTGATGTTTCGATCGGCACTGCAGCTCACCCCGATGCCGATGGGACAGGATGCGCCGTGCCGGGGCATACGGATCACCCGCACATCGTGACAAAAGTACTTCCCGCCGAATTGAGCCCCGATACCTAGATCCCGGGACATCTCCAGCACCTGTGCTTCAAACTCCAGGTCACGAAACGCATGACCGGAGTCACTGCCGCTGGTGACCAGCCCGTCCAGATAGCCGGCGGATGCCAGCTTGACGGTCTTCAACGTCAACTCCGCCGAGGTGCCCCCGATCACAAACGCCAGGTGATAAGGGGGACAGGCGGCGGTTCCAAGGCTCTTCATTTTCTCCTTCATAAACCCGAGCAGCTTCTCCGGCGTCAGCACCGCCTTGGTTTCCTGGAACAGGTAAGTCTTGTTCGCAGAGCCGCCGCCTTTGGCCATAAACAGAAATTTGTAGGCCTCTCCGTCGACGGCATAGAGCTCCACCTGGGCCGGCAGGTTGCACCGGGTGTTGGTCTCTTCGTACATGGAAAGGGGCGCATTCTGGGAATACCGTAAATTGTTTTCGGTGTACGCGTTATACACACCTTTTGACAGGGCCGCCTCATCACCGCCGCCGGTCCAGACCTGCTCACCTTTTTTCCCGAGGATGATGGCCGTACCGGTATCCTGACACATCGGGAAAACCATATCCGAAGCGATCACGGCGTTCTTCAGCATTTCGAGGGCCACAAAGCGATCATTCTGGGAAGCCTCCGGATCGTCGAGGATCCGCGCCAGGGATTTCAAGTGGGACGGCCGGTAAAGGTGGGACACATCGATAAAGGCGGCCCCGGAAAGCGTGGTCAGCCCCTCCGGCGCAATTTTGAGGACCGGCCTGCCATCCACTTCCACCATGGAGACATAATCCGTCGTCAACCGTCGATAGGGGGTGGTGTCCTCTCCCATGGGAAACATTTCCTGATACACAAAGTTTTCCATAACAGGCTCCTTATTCATATCTCAAAGGATCTCATCGGCTTAACCTGGCACGTCTACCTGCGTGCCCCGAAAGGGTGATGAACATATCGTGCCACAAGTTCCGAAGCCATTCGCACACGGGATGAGTGAAATGTTGACAATAGAAAGCCCCCATTGCCCTGTCAAGAATATTCGCCGGTTGCGGTTTTCCCCTTCGTATGATATCGTAATAACCTGAAATTCCAATAAATTGGGGCCTCCATGACCCTCCACCGGAGAAAAGAATCGATCGTCGAATACGGTCGGCAACTCATCGCATCGGGCCTGACGACGGGAACCGGCGGAAACCTGAGCATTCTGGATCCGGATCAAGCCAGAATTCTGATCACGCCGTCAGGAGTGGCCTATGATGCCATGAGTCCGGCGGATGTTGTGGTGATGGATATGGACGGCGGGATTATCGAAGGTCGCCGGAAACCATCCAGTGAGTGGAACTTTCATGTGGCTCTGTATCGGAAGCGACCGGACATACACGCAGTGGTTCACACCCACTCGGTTTACGCAACCACCCTGGCATGCCTGCACTGGGAAATTCCGGCAGTCCATTATCTGGTCGGCTTTGCCGGCCGGAAAGTTCCGTTGGCACCCTACGCCACGTACGGGACAGAGGAACTCGCCCGCAATGTCGCCGAAAGCATCGGTCCGGCAAACGCGGTGCTTCTGGCCAATCACGGTCTGGTTGCCGTCGGCCCCGACCTGCCCCGGGCGTTCAACACGGCCGAGGAAATCGAGTTTGTCGCCCGATTGTACTACCTGGCCCGGGCAGCAGGTGAACCCCAACTCCTGTCTGACGATGAAATGGACAGGGTGATCGAGAAGTTTAAAAACTATGGACCCAATACCGGCACTCTGGATGATTGATGAGCTGAAAGTTTAAAACTGCATCTACTCTGGCAGAGAGCACCGAGGGCAGAAGACAGAGGACAGATGTCGGAGGTCAGATGTCCGAGGTCGGAGGTCGGGTGTCAGCTGCCGTCGCACCCTGAACCTCAGACGGACAATACGACCCCGCAAGTTGGATGCTAAACAGGTAGTCGGTACTGGGTATCGGGTATTCGGTTTCAATACCGGATTTTGAGATCGTTGAAGGTTTACTGACGACCAAATACCAAACACCGAATCCCTATTACCTAAGACGGCAAACCGGCAAACTATCGGTATAAGCAGTTACGCCCATGACCGACAAACAGGTACATTGCCCCTCCTGCGGGGCAGCCCATGGCATTTTCAATCCCGGCGTGGTCACCGTCGCTTGCGAGTACTGCGGCAACGCCATTTACTGGGACGAAGACAAACTCAAGAATGCCGGGAAGCAGTCGATTCTCCCGGAAGGTTTCTCCCGATTGTATCGCGGCGGAACCGGGAAAATCACCGGCAAAGGCGGATTTGTCGTCCTGGGTCGGATCCGCTACAGCTTCGGTAAAGGCTTTTGGGATGAATGGTTCCTGGAGTTCGACGACGGTTCCACGGGGTGGCTCACCGAAGACAATCATGAATTCGCTCTGGAGACTCAGGCCAAGGGCGGCAAGGCTCCGGCCTTTTCCACGCTGTTTCCGGGATTCAAATTTAATGTGCGTAAGATTCCCTTTGTGGTGGAAGAGGTGGGGTTGGCCGAGTGCCTCGGTATGGAAGGGGAACTGCCGATGGTTGTCCAGTCCGGAGAAACCTACTCTTTTGCCGATGCCTCCAGCCCCAACGGCCGGTACACGTTGGGAATTGAATATGACGATGAGCCGCCCACGATTTTTTTCGGCAAATGGCTGATGTATTCCGACATTCGCATGGATGACGAAGGGCTGGACTGGTAGCAATCGTGGAAACAGAAAAATACAACCTCGAAAAAGTGCGTCCCCGCCCCCCGTACACCCCCAAGACCATCCAGTGTCCAAGCTGCGGCGGAGGGCTTTCGCAAAAAGACGAGCACTCGGAACTGATCGTGTGCGACTATTGCGGAAGCCATCTGGATGTCTCCGAGGAAGAAAAGACCGTCCTGGGAAAAGGCCCGGGGCAAAAGCCTAAATTTCCGCTGGAAATCGGCGATGCCTTCCACTACAGGAACACCCGATTCGAAATCATTGCCCGCATGGAGTTTATCGAGGACGGGGACCGGACGGAACAAACGCTTCAGTACCTCCTGTACAACCCCCGCATGGGGACCATGTGGCTGGCAGCCTACAAGAGGAACTACTCGATTTCCAAAGACACCCATGTCATGCCCGAAGACGACGCCTTCACCAAATCCCGCGGCGACACCCTGGACACCCACGATGGACGAAAATGGGTATGCGAAGGGAGAGGCACCTACGAACTGACCTACGTGGACGGGGCCCTGCCCTGGATCGCAAAGATCCGGGATCGGATCGATTATGCCGAATTTTCCGAGATGAGCGGATCCGGGGAACAGTATGAAGTCCAGAGCATCGGCGATGAAATTGAATACGGTGCCGGCAGGGCGCTTTCCATAGCATCCGTCCGGAAAGCCACCCGGAAGCCGGATCTTGAAAAGACGGCAGCAGAAAAAGCCGGCAGAATGAAACAGCGGGTTCAGGAATCGCCACCGGAGAATGTGGCCCTGACCCGAAAATACTACCTTCGACTCCTCGCCATTGCAGCCCTGGCGCTGCTCATCAACGGAGCCCTGGCGGCATACACGTTCATGCAGGGCAAACGGGTCCTCAGCCAGACGTTCAGCGCGGAAGAACTCAACGAGGGTATCGAGACCAATCCGTTTCGCGTATCCAGGGCAAACAATGTCATCAAAATTACCACAAAAGCCTGGCCCAAATTAAGTAACGAGTGGATGGCGCTCGATGTGGTGATGGTCCGGGAAGATGACATGATGATCCATGAATATGACGGCAGCATCGAGTACTACCATGGTTCCTCCGGGGGGGAAAAATGGAGTGAAGGCGGCCAGACGCACAATCTGTATCTGAGAGTCCCCCAGAAGGGGTATTACCGGTTGGCGCTCGGGGGTGTCAGCGCCCGGGGGAACACCCCTAAATCCTCCCGGACGACCCACGGGATTCAGGTTCGTGTAAAAGACCGGGTGGTCTTTCCCTGGTTGTTCGTCGCATCAACCGTACTCTCGCTGGTTTTTTTAATCTTGATCGGATTGTCCTTTAAGAGCTGGAAGGACGAAGATGACGACTAACATCGCTTTGGGATTTTATGATGCTCCTGCCTGGGGCAGGAATGGATAAAACATCCAGGTAACATCTGTTCAGGCATTCGGAATTATTTTGAGTGAATTGCGCTTTGTCACAAAACTGACGGATACGATCCGGGACTTGGACTTTCCATGCGTTTCATAAAGACATTGCTGCTCATCACGATTCTCGGCGGAGGCACATTGTTCGCGGGGTACGCCACCTTTAAAGGCTTTGGCGTCCAAAACGCGATGTATCCCCAGGGGATCAGTATTCGTCAGGATAGTGTCTCGGGTTCCCGCCCCGGGGTGGTACCTTTCGGCCGGGGTCCAAGGGTTCATCGCGGTGGTGGATTGTCCAGGGGAAAATGATTCTCATAGAGGAAATATAGGATAGAAAATAAACCTGGTCGCAACAAAGAAGCCAAATGTCTTAACCCAATAGCGACATCGTCGCGTATCATAAAATCGTTAAACGATTTTATTTGGAGGAAACATGATCACACAAGCAGAAATCATGCAGTTTGTGTCATCCATCGTTTATTCGCTTCTCGGTTTGGTGGTATTCAGCTTTGCCTTCTGGATCTTGACCAAAATTTTACCGTTTTCTGTGAAAAAAGAGATTGTCGAGGATGAAAACACGGCGTTGGGGATCATTCTGGGAGCGTTGGTCGTTGGGCTGGCCATCATCATCGCCGCAGCCATATCCTAGGTCGCTTCCGGCAAACACAACGGCAGCATGATGATGTTGTCTGGCGGCGGAAGGATTCCGTGACGGATACCGAATGTGGATGATCTACCAATGATGCATGGCCAGGGATACCTGATCTACCGCGAAGCACACGAAGGTCACGAAGAAAGACAGGACTGGGTGTTTTTTCTTCGTGACCTTCGTGCCCTCCGTGGCAATACCATCGCTAATCGTCAGATCCCCATTACCGGGTCATGAAGCTAACTGCGTCACCCACCGCTGCACCCGTTATTCTCCTTGGCTCGGTTTTTGTCGTCGCCGCCTGCGGACTGGTCTATGAACTGGTCGCCGGCGCAGTCTCCAGCTATATTCTCGGCAACGCCGTGACCCAGTTCTCGCTGGTCGTCGGGGTGTTTCTAAGCTCCATGGGGATCGGTTCCTTTCTGGCGAAGTACATTCGCACGAACCTCCTCAAGATGTTCATTGAAATCGAGATATGGATTGCGCTCATCGGCGGGGGCAGCTCGATGATCATGTTTATGATCAGTGCCTTTGCCGACGATCTTTTTCAAGTCTTCTTCTACCTGCTGTGCATATCCATCGGAGTCCTGATCGGAATCGAAATTCCCCTCATCGTACGGATCGTAAAGGAACGCCACGGGTTTTCCGGAGCCCTCAGCAATGTTTTGGCATTGGATTATATCGGCGCTCTCGTCGGAGCGCTGCTCTTTCCCCTGGTGGTACTTCCCTATCTCGGATTGAGCCGGGCTTCGGTGGTGTTCGGAATCATGAACCTTTCCGTTGCCGCCGCCGGCTGGTACCTGTTGACCGAGAAACACAAATCCATGCTCATAAAGATCCTCGTCACCGGGTTGGTGCTGCTGCTGACGCTGATATTCTCCGGACGCTGGGTCGGCTTTTTGGAGGATCTCCTGTACCAGGACAGCATCATATACACTAAAGACACTCCCTATCAGCGGATTATCATGACCCGGTGGCGCGACGATGTGCGGCTCTATCTCAACGGCCACATCCAGTTTTCTTCCATAGACGAGGCGCGTTATCACGAAGCCCTTGTCATGCCGGCCATGGCAGCTTGCCCCACGGCACGTTCTGTTTTAATTCTCGGCGGGGGCGATGGCATGGCAGCCAGGGAGGTACTCAAATACGACCGTGTTCAATCCATCACGCTCATCGATATCGACCCGGTCATGACGGACCTTGGGAAAACCCGAAAAGAATTGCTCGCGCTGAACGGGAGTGCACTGAATTCCAAGAAAGTACAAATTCACAACACGGACGCCATGGTTTTCCTGAGGGAAAGCCGGGATTTCTTTGATGCGATTCTCATCGACCTCCCGGATCCGAACACCCCGTCGTTGACAAAGTTATACTCGAAGGCCTTTTATACCCTCTGCTTCCGCCGGTTGAATCTCGGTGGCGTCTTGTCGACCCAGGCCACTTCGCCGTTTTATGCGAAAAACGCATTCTGGTGCATCGTTGAAACGATGACCGCTGCCGGAGGCGGCCGGGCGGAGCTCTCCGAGATGGCGATCCTGCCCTACCACCTGAACGTCCCGTCCTTCGGGGAGTGGGGATTTGTTCTGGCTTCACGACGGGCGGTCGATCCCAAGCAATTGTCGATCCCGGTGTCGACCCGTTTCCTCACCGATGATGTGCTTCATGCCATGTTCAGCTTCGGACGGGATATGGCAGCGGATCAAGAAATTGAAGTCAACCGTATCGATCGGCCGGTACTGTATGAGTACTACCGGAAAGGATGGAATGCATTCAATGAATAGTAAAATCGGGTGCCGATTTTACCAAAATCCGAATATCGAATTTTCCGATAATTGACATATCCCGGCGTCGTTTGTAAAATACTGTATTAAACCGCCAAAACATAAAATATTGAAGGGCTGGAGGTCATTATGGCTATTTGGGACAAAATCGTCGGTCAGTTCATCGACGTCATTGAATGGGTGGATGAAACCAACGATACCATCGTTTGGAAGTTCCCCCGGTATGACAATGAAATCAAAAACGGCGCCCAGCTCATCGTCCGGGAAAGCCAGGTCGCGGTGTTCCTGCACGAAGGCGAGCTTGGAGACATTTTTCCACCCGGTCGATATGAGCTGACGACACAGAACATACCGATTCTCACGACCCTGAAAAGCTGGAAATACGCATTCGATGCGCCGTTTAAATGCAACATCTACTTTGTATCCACCCGGCAGTTCACGGACCTCAAGTGGGGAACAAAGAATCCACTGATGCTCCGGGATCCGGAATTTGGTGCGGTACGTCTGCGGGCATTTGGTACTTATGCGATGCGGGTCGGCGATCCGGGGACACTCATTGAGGAAATCGCCGGTACCGATCCCCACTTTAGTACGGATGAGATCACCGGACAGATCCGGAATATTCTGGTGAGCCGTTTTGCGGATGCCCTGGCGGAGACGGGGATTCCCATGTTGGATCTTGCCGCCAACTATAACGAAATCGGAGATCAGCTACGCACCACGCTGGGGGGTGAGATTGACGAATATGGGATTGAGTTGACCAAATTTCTCGTTGAAAACATCTCTCTCCCCGCCGAAGTGGAAGCCATGCTGGACAAGCGTACCCAGATGGGTCTGGTGGGGAACATGCAAACATACACCCAGTTTCAAACCGCCAACGCGATTCAGGACATGGCCGAAAATCCGGGTGCCGGCGGGAACATGATGGGGGTGCTGGCCGGTGTCGGCATGGGGAACGTGGTCACCGGTGCCGTCCAGGGCGCAACCCAACCCCAGCAGCAGCAACAGCCGCCTTCGGGTGGACCGCCGCCGCTGCCACCCCAGGTGCAGTGGTTCGCAGGAATCGACGGCCAACAGGCCGGACCGTTTCAGCAGGACGCGCTCGCTCAACTGATTCAAGAGGGGAAGATTGACCGGGATACCCTGGTCTGGAAACAGGGGATGGACAACTGGATCGCGGCCGGCGACGTCCCGGACCTGGCCGGGCTTTTCGGCGCTACCCCGCCGCCCTTACCAAAGTAATTGCTTATTTGGGATTGGGTATTGGGTATTTGGGATTAGCTGCTAACGCGTTTTCGAGATATCCGCTTTGCCGGACATATGGCCGGCACCGAGTACCTAATACCCGGTACCCAGTACCGGTCAAGGACCAAATATGACCTTGGGCCCCAGATGCCTTACATCCAGCTCGGGTGACGGGTCGATATGATTCATGGCCAGAGCGTGCCCATCTTCTTTCACTCGCCAGAAACGGACCTTTTTCCCCTTTGCCTTGATCAGCTGGAACCGGGTTTCCAGAAGACGAAATCCCTGCTTTGCCTGCTGCACGCCGATCCTGCGGATATACACCTGATTCGGATCGAGGTCGAAGATGACCACCCCCATTTTGAACACGGAACCGGCATCCAGGCCTTTGTAGATAATGCGACCTTTACCTGTTTCATAGGATTCGTCCAGGGCAAGAACGATTTTTTCCCGCATGGGATCGGCCGAAGAGGTTTCCGGACGCTGCATCCACGTCAGTGTCTGGTAGTACAGCATAAACACGCATATGCCTGCCAGGGTAAAACCGAAAAGGCCGATCACGGTGGGTCTGTATTCTGTTTCCATGGTGATGATTCAGTCTCTATCGTCGTTGCCATAAATGTGTTCCGTTTGAACATACCGGAATTCTGTCAACCGCTCGAATAACATGGTAACGCCTAATATAGACCCGGAATCACACCATGCAACGTCACTCCTTCAGAATCTCCCTTTTCCGTTTCAAGCAGGTCCCTGTTGCGCCGGGGTTACGTCTGACGCATGGGCAACGGAATGTCCGGGTGAGAGATTTTCGGGTCGAGCTGGTCCTCACGTCGATTTCGAGCCGGTTCGACATCCACCCGTTTGGGCCATGACCTGAACCGCAGATAATGGGTCAGCAATCGCAGGTCGCTCAAGATCGCCAGCAAACTGGGAATCAGCACGAGGGTCAGGGTCGTTGCGAAAGCCACGCCGGCGGCAAGAGAAAGGGCCATGGGAATCAGAAACCGGGCCTGAAGATCCGTCTCCATAATCAAGGGGGCCAGCCCACCCACGGTGCTGAACGTGGTCAGTACGATGGCCCGGAACCGCCGGGCTCCGCCCATGATGATCGCCTCAAAAAAAGGCCGCCCTTCCGCGATATTTTCGTTGATCCGTTCGATGAGGACAATGGCATCGTTGACCACGACCCCGGTGAGGGCCACCATGCCGAAAAAACTCATCATGGATAGCTGGTACCCCATGAGCATGTGCCCGGCGACCGCACCGATAATCCCGAAAGGCACGGTAAACATGATCACAAACGGTTGGGCGTAGGAGCGAAAGGTGGTCGCGATGATGATAAAAATGCCGAGCAGGGCCAGGGGATATCCGATGAAGAGACTTCCAAAAGACTCCCGCATCTTCTTTTTCTCGCCCTGGAGTGCCACCCGGAGACCCGGATACCGTTTTTCCAGATCCGGGAAAAACCCGGCCTCCAGTTCGGCAAATATCTCGCTGGCATTGGCCCTGTTGGCGTCCACGTCGGCGCTTACCGCCACCCGTCGCATGCCGTCGGTCCGGGTGATGGTGGAGAACCCGGAAGAAAAGGAGACATCGGCCACCGATCGCAGCGGTATCTCGTTGCCATCCCGCGTGCGGATCCGCACGTTGTCCAAATCCGACAACCGGCTCCGTTCCGCTTCCGTGTAACGCACCTTGACCCGCACATCATCTCTGCCCCTCTGGAGTCGCACGGCCTCATCACCGTAATAGCCCGCATAAATCTGGCGTGCGAGATCATCGACGGTCAGCCCGATGGTTCTGGCTTCGGGTTTCAGCTCCAATCGAAGTTCGTTTTTTCCAGGGGTATGATCCGATCGGATTTGAAAAACCCCGTCGAATTTGCGCAGGCGCTCCATGAGCTCCTCCGAGGCCAACAGGATGTCGTCCATGTGATAACCCTGGAGCCAGATCTCGATGGGGGCACCCGGGGGACCCACCTGCATCCCGGCAAAGGTCACCGACTTGACCCCCGGGATGGGTCCGATTTCTTCCTCCCAGGCCACCATCAGGTCCTTGGAATGCACGCCCCGGTATTCCGAATCCAGCATGATCGCCTGGACCGAACCCACGTTCGGCCCTGTTTTGGGCATCTCCTCAAGGGTTTGCCCCAACAGGGACAGGCGGTGCTCGAGCATCGACTCGCCGGTAAGGGTCTTTGTCCGATCCGCAAGCCGGAGCAACGCAGCGTCGATTTGATCCATGGCGCTCTGGGTGACATCGGCCGGAGTCCCGTCCGGAAATTCCACTGTGGCGGTCATCACAAAACCATCCAGCTCCGGAAATACCTGAAACTTGAGAATACCGCCGCGCATGAGACCGACCGTCAGCAGCAGAATGCTGATCGCCGTACAGAACGATATGTAGCGCCAGTACAGCGCTTTGCTCAGAAAGGGTTTATATGCCCGTTCCACGAACCACTCGAGCCCGCGGCTGGTCCAGCGATGGACGGCTCCCAGGCGCCGGATCACGGGATTCCGGTGGCGATGGTTCTGATTCGGATCCGGAAGATGGCTCAGGTGGGCCGGAAGCAGAAACAGACATTCGACCAGCGACACCACCAGGCAGGCAATGACCACCACCGGCATAATGGCAATGAACTTGCCCATAATTCCGCCCACGTAGAGCAAGGGCACGAAAGCCACAATGGTCGTGAGCACCGCGGCAATAACGGGCATCCCCACCTCGTTGATGCCGTCGACGGCCGCCCGCAGCGGCGGCTTCCCTTCCTTGCGGTGGAAGTATATGGCTTCTCCGACCACAATGGCATCATCGACGACGATCCCCAATACCATGATCAGACCGAACAGGGATATCATGTTGATGGTCCCGCCCAGGGCCCACACGATGGCCATGGCCCCGGCGATGGATACGGGAATGCCCATACCCGCCCAGAAGGAAAGGCGCCCGTTGAGAAAGGCCCACAGGAGGGTGAATACGATCATAAGACCGATCGTGCCGTTTTTGATCAGAAGGTTGATCCGTGCGGTCAACATCTCGGTGTTGTCGTAAAGCACTTGTAAATGGACACCCATCGGAAGTTGCTGCTGTTTGACCGATAGGTACCTTTGGACGGCATCCGAGATCTTCAGGGCATCCTCTTCCTGGGTTTTGTAGACAATCAGAAGCACCGCCGGATCGCCGTTGATGGTCGCATTGACGGGATCTTCTTCGAATCCGTCGCGGATACGGGCAATCCGATCCAGGGTGATGATGTCTCCCCCCTCGCGGGCCAGGATGACGATGGAGGAAAGCTCTTCACCGGTATACTTTCGTCCCATCGTGCGGACGCGGACTTCCTCCCCTTTGCTCCGGATGGTACCGCCGGCCAGATTCAAATTGCTCCTTCGAACCGCACCGGTGACGTCCTCCAGCGTCAGTCCGTACTCCCTGAGTCTCTCTTCGGAGATCTCGATGGCGATTTCGTATTGCCTGGCGCCGAAGATCTCTACTTTCGATATCTCTGGGATTTGAAGCAGTTCGTCTTTAATGCGTTCCGACCATTCTTTGATGCGCCGTTCGGACATGTCCCCGGCCAGGTACAGCAACATGACCGGGTCCTTGATGGTCAGTTCCGAAATCACCGGCCGCTCCGCATCCACGGGGAACGTGGATATGGCATTCACCTTGGTGCGAACTTCATCCAGGACATCCCGGACATCGTAATTCTCCCGTACCTCGATGGTCACCGCGGCGATGTTTTCACGTGACTGGGTGGTGATCTGTTTGACGCCTTCAATGCCCTCCAGGGCCTCTTCGATTTTCTGACTGATACCTTCTTCCACCTCTTCCGGATCCGCGCCGGGATACGCGACCGAGATGGTGATCATGTCCAGGGAGAATTCCGGAAAATTTTCGCGGATCATGGACTGGGAGGCAATGAATCCAGCGATAAAAATCAGAACCAACACGATGTTGGCAAATACGGTATTCCTGGCAAAGGCCGCCAAAACGTTTCTCATGATCGGCTGTCCTCCTCCGGTAGATTGGTGATGTGGAGCAGGGCATTTTCAAGGGGATCGACCAGACGGGTGGTAATCACCAGGTCCCCGTCGGCGATCCCTCCGGCGATGAAGGCCTCCTGGCCCTGAGTCCTCGCCAGAACCACGGGTAAGGTCTTCAGGCGGTTACCGTCGGCAAGGAACACCGTTTCCTCAAAGCTGACCGCCTGGCGCGGCACCCGGAATACGCCGTAAAGGGTTCTGCCGGGTATGCTCACCGAACAGAACATACCCTCGACCAGGGGAAGGCCGCCTCCCCCAGCGCGGGCCGCTGCGGCGTCCACGCGAACCGCCAGGGTCAGGGTCCGTGTTTTTTGATCGAACTTCACCACCCGGTGAAGTGCGCCCTCCCAGGAGTGGCCGGACTTGTCTTCGGTCCAATGGATCCGGGTTTTGACCGGCGTCAGTCCGGAAAACCAGGCCGTTTGCCCCCCGGACGGGGGGGCGTCGAACCGAAGCCATTGCCGTGCATCTCGACTGTCGATGGGAACCTGGATTTCCAGAATAGAGTCGTCGGCCAGGGTCAAAGCGGGTTTTCCAGGGGAAACATACTCGCCGTTTTCGATGGACACCGCCTTCAGGCGGCCGTCGAAGAGCGCTCTCACCTGAGCCCGCTCGAGATTGGCATCCGCCGCAACCAGCCGCGCCCTGGCAGCGGCCAGGCTGCTCTGGGCTTCCTTGATGCGGATGGGATACAGGGTGACGGACACGGCCATCTGAGCCGCCTGATCCGAGGCCGTATTGTAGGCCTGTTCCGCCCGTTCCACTCCCGAGCGGGACGAGACGTTGCGCGCTTCCAATGATCGGAGCCGTTCGAACTCGCTCTTTGCCAGAGCCCGATTCCGTTCCAGAGTTTTCAGTCTCTGGGCATCGATCACCTGCTGTTTCTTGAGTCGAGCGATGGCCGTTTTCCATTGCTGGACAGCGGCCCTGGCCTCATCTCGAGCCGCGATGTAGTTCCGTTCGTCAATCTGGAATAGGATGTCGCCCTTGGGGATAATTTCACCGACTTTGAGACGAGGATGAGTGGCAACGATCCGTCCGGACACCTCTGGCGAAATCTCGACCTGCCTCAGGGTCTGGGCTTCCCCGTAACCGGTGATATAAATCTCAACGTCTTCCGCTTGTGTCTTCAGGACCTCGACCCGAATCGCCCGTTCATCGACCTTCACCTCTTTGGGGGGTTTTTTAAGGCCGGCCAGGGTGGTCATGCCGATGATGCCGAGCAGCAGCACCCCGCTGCATATCAGGATGCGGCGCAACACCTTGTGGTTTGCTTTTTTGCCGCGCGGATTGGCTTTTGTTTCCATTGTTCATTATCTCCTTACAGAGCCTTTTTGACCTCTTTCAGAACGTCACACCACTTTTGGGTGGTATCGGGACCGATTTTCTCGACGATATCGGTAAACAACTGAAGCAATTTCTCCTCAATTCCGCTAATCGAATGCTTCGCCTCTTCCGAAACGGTAACGATGACTTTCCGCCTGTCGGCAGTGCTGTGCTCCCGGACCAGGCATCCCCGCTCGACCAGTTTGTCCACCATGGAAGACGCCGATGAGGGAGACACCTCCAGGAGTTCCGCCAGTTCGCTCATGGTCAGCTGTTCACGCATGCGCACCATCATCATCGCGTGGAGCTGCGGATAGGACAGTCCGAAGTACTCGTCGGATGTACCCATTTGGGTGAGGTAATCGTTTATGATCCGATCGATCCGATCCCGAATTATTTTCCCGGTGGTAAAAATGTATCGAGCCTGGTCTAATGTTCGGGCTTCAGTCATATGCTGACCTTTCCTGACCCGGTTATTTCATGAAGAGATGACAGGATATACCTCGATGGGTGTCCCAATGCATGGAATTTCGGGCGTACGTTTAGATTTATGAAATATTTTGATCGATAATTATTTTATAAATAAAAAGTTAGACTCTCTAAATAAATTTTCAATAGGTATCTGTCAAGTAATTAAATCCTTGATGCGGGAAACGGGCGAGCCGGTTTACAAAGATCCGGGTTCGTGATATTTGTCGTTTTTTATAGGAACGAGAGAGAGTTATCGAAAACGTCGTCCCTCCGGAAAATGGAAACATCGCTCAGCGATGAGGAAGGTACACTTATGACCGTGGAACGTGAAGCGATCGATTTTGATGTCCTGATAGTCGGCGGCGGACCTGCCGGTCTGTCCGGGGCCATACACCTCATGCGGAAAGCCGCGGAGCAGAATCTGGAACTCGAGGTGGCTTTGATCGATAAAGGCGCTGAAATCGGTGCCCACGTACTCAGCGGCGCGGTTCTCAATCCGGTGGCACTGGCAGAACTGATTCCGGATTATCTCGATCGGAACTGCCCTATTGAAACAACCGTTCGCGGGGACATGTTTTGTGTGTTGACCAGGAACAAGGCATTCAAAATGCCGATGGTCCCGCGACAGATGCACAATAAGGGCTTTTTGATCGTCAGCCTGTCCAGGATCGTGCGCTGGATGGGAGAAATCGCCGAGGAACTGGGCGTCAATATTTTCCCGGGTTTTGCCGGCCAGGAGGTGCTCTACGGATCCGACGGGAAAACCATCATCGGGGTGCGCACCGGAGACAAGGGCGTCGACCCGGACGGCGCCCCAAAGGCCAACTTTGAACCGGGGATCGATTTGATGGCGAAAACGACACTTTTCGCCGAAGGTGCCCGGGGCAGTTTAATGCAACAGATCGATCAAACCCTCGGCATCTTTGACAACACGATGCCCCAGGTGTTCGAAACCGGTATCAAAGAGGTCATTGAACTGCCGGACGATCACTTCTTCAAGACCAGCACTGCAAACGACATCCACACACTGGGATACCCTCTGGACATCCACACGCCGGGCGGTGGGTTTATTTACGAGATGAAAAACAATCGGATCACCCTCGGCTATCTGGTGGGCCTTGGATACGAAGATCCGGGACTCGACCCCTATGATATCTTTATCCGGTTCAAGCGGCACCCGTTTGTCGCAGACATCATCAAAGGGGGAAAAGTACTCGAACAGGGGGCCCGGACGGTGGCGACCGGCGGATACTACTCGATGCCGGAGCTGGCCGTGGACGGTGGTCTGTTTGCGGGGGGCGCCGCAGGGGTACACAACTCCCCTGCCCTGAAAGGGATACACGTCTCCATGAAATCGGGGATGCTTGCCGCCGAAGCCATCATCGACGCCTGCCAAAAAGAGGATTTTTCACAAAAGGCGTTTGGCGGCTATATCGAGCGATTCAACGACAGCTGGCTGTACACGGAAATGCAAGAGGGCCGGAATTTTGCCCAGGCCCTGGCAAAAAAAGCACCGGGCAAGTTTATTCACCTGGGCGCCCAATACATCTCAAAGGGCAGGGGGCTTCGAGATCCCTTGACAGTACAAGACGACAAGGACACTTTGAAACCAATTCAAGGCGGGCCGGATCAGGTGTTTGAGAAGGCGGAAACGCTGGAGTACGATGGGGAACTGTATGTAGACAAACTCACCGGCGTCTACCTGTCCAAAACCATGCACCGGGAAGATCAGCCGTCTCATATAATCGTCCATGATACGGACTTGTGCGTCAAAACATGCTACCCGACCTATGGAAGCCCCTGCACACGTTTTTGTCCGGGCAATGTGTATGAAATAGAAGTAGATGAAACCACCGGCCGCCGTAAATTGAAACTCAACCCGTCGAACTGCCTTCATTGCAAGACCTGCGACGTGAAGGACCCTTACGGCAACATTACCTGGACCTGCCCGGAAGGGGGAGAGGGCCCGGGATATACCATTGTGTAAGTTCTAAAAAGCGGCTTGGTGGAACGCACCTTGATCCAACATGATCGACATGTCACAATATAAAATACGCGGCACGGCTTTACATTCGAGCGTTTCGAAATGATTTCATGACATTCCCGGTCGAACACAGTCATCCTCAAGGAGGAGGTGCAACATGACGGACATCATGCAAATCGTCAAGGACAGGGACCCGCAAGAGAACGAGTTCCATCAGGCCGTTCACGAGGTTACCGAATCGATTAAACCGGTGATGGATGCCAATCCGGAATATCGACAGCAAAAGATACTTCAACGTCTGGTGGAGCCCGAACGGGTGATCATCTTCCGTGTCCCATGGATGGATGACCAGGGAGAAGTCCATGTCAACCGGGGATTTCGAGTGGAAATGAACAGTGCCATCGGGCCCTACAAAGGGGGGCTCCGGTTTCATCCGTCGGTCAATCTGAGCATCATGAAATTTCTGGCTTTCGAGCAGGTCTTTAAAAATGCCCTGACCACGCTGCCCATGGGCGGAGGCAAGGGGGGATCGGATTTTGATCCCAAAGGCAAATCAGATACCGAAGTCATGCGTTTCTGCCAGGGTTTCATGAGTGAACTCTACCGCCATATCGGCCCGGATACCGATGTGCCGGCCGGAGATATCGGTGTCGGTGCCCGTGAGATCGGCTATCTGTTCGGCATGTACAAAAAACTGACCAATGAATTTACAGGGGTGCTGACCGGCAAAAGCCTCAACTGGGGCGGCAGTCTGATCCGTCCTGAAGCGACCGGATACGGGTCCGTTTACTTTGCTGCAGAAATGCTTCAGACCCGTTCCCAAACGCTGGAAGGAAAGACGTGTCTGGTCTCGGGCTCCGGGAATGTGGCCCAGTATACGACGGAAAAACTGATCGAGTTGGGGGCGAAGGTCGTCACTCTTTCGGATTCCTCGGGCAGCATCTTTGACGATGAGGGCATCGATGCCCGAAAGCTGGAGTGGATCAAGCAACTGAAAAACGTTCGTCGCGGTCGCATCCAGGAATATACCGACCAGTATGCGTCCGCCGTCTACACCCCGTTCGATCCCAACCTGGATCACAATCCGCTCTGGGATCACAACGCCGATTGTGCCTTTCCCAGTGCCACTCAGAATGAAATCAACGCCACAGATGCTCAGAACCTGATAAACAATGGTGTCTATGTGGTCTGTGAAGGCGCAAACATGCCCACCACCCCGAAAGGGGTCGATGTGTTTCTCCAAAACAACCTGCTGTATGGACCGGGCAAAGCGGCCAATGCCGGTGGGGTGTCGGTTTCCGGTCTGGAAATGTCCCAAAACAGCATGCGGTTAACCTGGACCCGAAAAGAGGTGGATGAACGTCTTCAGATCATTATGCGGCGAATCCACAGCACGTGTCTGGAGGCTTCGGAACAATACGGCGTCGGCGGAAATTATGTGCATGGTGCCAACATCGCCGGGTTTGTGAAGGTGGTGGAGTCCATGCTGGACCAGGGTCTGGTATGAGCACGGATGCTGGATGAACTGAAAAGATTAGAGCTGAAAGCTCAAAGCTGAAAGTATAGTGATAAGAACCATGATTGACATTCCGCCGTGTTGAAGGATGTAC
>CAFBRK010000193.1 GCA_903231505.1 Olavius algarvensis associated proteobacterium Delta 3
CCGGCTGCGGGATTATAAAATCGGCCGGCTAAAGACAGCTCTCAGCCCTCTGATTCCTGAAACCTGAAACCCGACACCTGATATCTGTCATCTGCCCTCTGACATCCGACATCTGTCCTCTGCCCTCCGCCCTCTGTCCTCCGACCTCCGACATCTGCCCCCTGCCTTCTGACATCCAACATCCGACATCCGACATCTGATATCTGTCCTCTGTCCTCCGCGTCCTCTGTGTCTCGAGTGAGAGACGCGAACGGGTGGTGATCATCAGTGGCAGCCGCCCGTTTATCCTGAGCAGCGCCGAAGGGAAGGGCATAACCAAATCATTCTCCGTGAACTCCGTGAGCTCTGTGAGAGACCCGTCCTCCGACCCGCCAAAGGCGGGCAAGCCTCTGTCCTCTGATGTCCGCCCCCTGGTTACAAATGGATCCTTAGAGTGTTGTTTTTAGCCATTAAATTGGCTATCTAAGCTATATAATCACGACATTTCCTCAAGTTTTCCATGTAATTACGTTGGGACAGATTGGTTCGACCCCAGATCTTTGCTGAATGTGAGATGGTCCGGCTTCTTTATTGACCAATTTTCACAATTTGATACGGAAAATGGCCGCATAACAGAATACGCGAAATAATTCTCGATACTAATTAGATGGTCTTAAATTAACACGGAAAGGAGGAATCATCATGCTGAAGAGAATTCTTGAAGCGCTGGGAGCTCTTCTCGAGGACACTCCGGTTTTTAATCGACTGATTATGCAAATGAAGCAGTGGGGCGATTCACAGCAAGCGGCACGGGCGCATTTAATATCCGTTCTGTCAAATGTCGTTGCGAGTTTTGAAAGGGCACATGCAGTCGTATTAATTGAGTTGTCTCGATTGTCTGGGGCGACTACTCCGCAAGAATACAAGGACATTATGAGTGAGAAGATAGACCGGGATAAATTTTACGAGCTATTTAAGGTCAACGATGTCTGCTCTCATGTTCATCAACTTCACTCGGATCTGAAAAGCGGTTTTGGAGATATATCGGATTCGATCATCTTGGGGGCTGCAAAGCGGCTAAGCCGCTCGCTAGGGGAATTTGAAAAAGGAGAGTACACACTGGCAATGAATTATCAAGAGTATCTTGCTAAAGTCCTCATGAGCCCTTCCTCGGTAAACAATATGGATGATCTTAAAGATGCTTTGACCGAGATTGCTGATGAGCAGGCCAGACTATCTTCAGAACTTACTGAATTGACAAAGTTCAAGATTAGATTGCTGCAGATTTCGCTCTATGATTGAGGTAGGTCGATGAACCCAACAAAGGCGTTAACAAGGATTGCCAACCCCGCTGAGCTTCATTGGCACCGATTACGCCTGACATTAGTGCAAATAGCGGCTACCTATGTGCACCTGTTAACTTGAAAAATAAGGCGCGGAATTTCTAACATTATCCACGCCTATTGTTTTATCCCTATCGAGAAAGCGGTATTCTGCCCTCTGTCATCTGCCCTCCGCCCTCTGTCATCTGCCCTCTGCCGTCTGACATCCGACATCCGACATCTGATCTCTGTCCTCTGTCTTCTGTCCTCTGTCATTTGCAAGCCCGGCCCCCATTTTGTCGGC
>CAFBRK010000194.1 GCA_903231505.1 Olavius algarvensis associated proteobacterium Delta 3
AAGCTGTAGTAAATCTACCGCGAACCTCGAATAACGCCGGCCATGAAAGTCTCCGTTTGGCCCGAAGGGTGAAATCTTTTCAGTCAGTTTTAAGTATATCGTTATAATGTCTATGAAGATATGGTGCGGCTCAGGCTGCCATATACCCTATTCTTTGCCATATGCAGGGTGAGAAGACTGTCCATGACGTTGAATACAATTAAAAGAATGCCTGCAGCGATGAAGGTCTCCATTGACGGCGAAAGCAGGGTGGAGATGATGACAAACCAGATCCCAACAGAAACAAGGAGCTCCAAACCGCCGAGGAGTCGATGGCCCAGATACAGATCCCCCCATCCGGGCAGAAGCAGGGACTTTAGAAAGGCGGTCCGGGGAGTTTTAAATCCGGTTTGACAGTGGGCGCAGGTCTGAAGGCCCTTTTCCAGCGGAACGAAGCAACTGGGGCAAAGGTCATCAAAAAGCGCCTTGAGTTTGCCGGCGGGTTTCGGTTCTTCGATTTGGGTGGTGACAAATTCGGCGACTTCTTTCAAACTGAACCGATCCACGTAGTTGAAAATACGCTTTTTGCCCGTTTTGCGAAGAAAGGTAAGGTTGGTAAAGATAAACCCCCTTTTCACCTTTTTAATGTCCGCGTATGGAATCTGGAACAGATAGTGGGTCGGCCGTTTCATCCGGTAGGTGGTGTTGATCATGATCACCCGCCGATCCGTGCAAAGAATTGCATACCGGTTGTAGAGCAGGGTCAGCGCGCCGTTGCCCAACAATACTTCCAGGGGATAGTTCGCGACGCCCCGGGCCACCTTTTTCACGACCTCATCGTTTTCCAGGATGTCCTTTAGAACCGGAGCCACACAAGTGATAACATTGACCTTTATTTTATTTTTGCCGCTTTTGTAGCCACCTTTTTTATTGACGGTGAGGATCTCGTCAAAATCCAGATTTGCCGATGGCACCGTCTCTAATTTGGGGAAAACGGCAAAGCACGGGTGGTCAAACTTCGAGGCGTCTGAAATCCCGCCTTCTGGTGGGGGCGGCACCCGGAAACGGGCTGTTTGAACCGGCGGCAACGTCGGTGTGGCCCGCTTTGATTTCGACGTCGGCGTGGTATCTGCATGGGATGCGGCTACCGGCGGCTTGATGACAATTTTACCACTGCAGCGTTTGCACGTCGCTTTGGCGCCACTTGCCGGTATCCGCGTTTCCGGAATGTTATAATCTGCATTACAGCTGGGGCATATCACCTTCATGTTGTCCTCCCAGGAAGCCACGTTTTTACGAAAATGCCTACTGTTCTGCCCTTTTTTGTCATCTGAATCGTCGTTTGACGGCCGTCGTTCGGATGCCGGGCCACAGGCGATGCCTGTCTCGATCGCCCCATTGCCGATTTCGACGTATCTGAAAATAGTTATTTTTATATTTAAATTTCAGCATGTTGATTTTTGTCCCGCATGGCCGAGGACAGTTCGTTTCATACGGCGACTCTTTTGCCCCCGAACCTCCCGGTCAACGCATTCGGATTGACGCTGTCCCTGACGCCAATATTCTGCACGTTTTATGCCACAGCTTGCCGGCGGACACCCAATGATTAGCTTTCATGGATACATCCTTCATTCAACGAGCTGATTGTTGCTCCATTTTGCCTATCTGCCGTGTTCAACCGGTGGCGTGGGACAAAGTTCGGCGATGGTCATCGACCCCATTACAGGTTCAACCCACCCGGAGGATCGGCTCATGCTGGAGCTGCTGTATAATTCACCGATCCGACAGGGCTTAACCCTGCTGCTTATGGCCACCTCCATGATTTTTGCCTGTTATAGTTTCCGACATTTTAGAAGGGTCGTCGGAAAACAGGAAAATGCGGATCGCCCCATGACGATTGTACGGGGCCTGAGGGGGCTGATCATTGCACTCACCACCCTTGCCTGGGCTGCCGGGATTTACCGGGAGCAGGAATGGCTGCTGATTATCGGGCTGGTAATCCTTGCTCAGGAAATGTATGAAATGGGTGTTCTGTCTCTGATCCTTCGATATGGGCACACGTTATCCTATGGGAGGGACCGGATTGAAACACCCGACACAGTCGCCTGCTGAGGTGTAAATTTTTTTCCAAACCGCACGTTTACGGAATATCCGTTACCATGACACGAAGGAGGAAGCCGATGTTTTGTTATCAATGTGAACAAACCGCCAAAGGAACGGGCTGCACCGTGCTTGGGGTTTGCGGCAAAAAACCGGAGATCGCCACTTTGCAGGATCTGCTGATTTACACCCTTGTCGGGCTGTCCCAGGTGGCGGTCGAGGGCCGAAAGGTGGGTATTACGGATGCCGACACCAATGTATTTACGGTAAGGGCGGCGTTTTCGACCCTCACCAACGTGGATTTCGATCCGGAGCGCTTCGTTGCCTTGATCCACGAAGGGGCACGACGGAGAGATGAACTGAAACAGGCCGTTCAGGGTGCCGGCGGAAATGTCGATTTTCCCGGTGATGCCGCAACATTTATACCCAAACCTACCGTCGATGAGCTGGTCGAGCAGGGATTCGAGTACGGACTCAAGTCTTACCCCGCCGACAACCCGGACATTCTTTCCCTAAAACACACCGTCCTGTTTGGCATCAAGGGGGTGAGTGCCTATGCCGACCATGCGCAAATTCTCGGCCAGGAGGATGACAGCGTCTACGGATTTGTCCACGAGGGACTTGCGGCTATTTTAAGAGAGGATCTCAGCCTAAACGATTGGGTCGGGCTCGCTCTCCGCTGCGGTGAAGCGGCCGTCAACGCCATGGCGCTTCTGGATGCCGGAAACACGGGCGTTTATGGGCATCCGGTACCGACCCAGGTCCCGCTCGGCACCAGGAAGGGAAAGGCGATCCTGGTGTCCGGACACGATCTGCATGACCTGGAAGAGTTGCTGAAGCAGACCGAAGGAAAAGAGATTTACATCTATACCCATGGGGAGATGCTGCCCACCCATGGCTACCCCCGGTTGAAGCAGTACGATCACTTCTACGGTCATTACGGGACCGCCTGGCAGAATCAGACCAAAGAATTTTCCGATTTCCCCGGCGCTATTCTCATGACCACCAACTGTATCCAGCGGCCAAAGAAAGAATATACGGAAAACATTTTTACCAGCGGCATGGTCGGCTGGCCGGATATTCCCCATGTATCGGACCAGAATTTTCAGCCGGTGATCGATCGCGCGCTCGAACTTCCGGGTTTTCCGGAAGATAGAAACGGCACGGAGGTCACTGTGGGCTTTGCCCGAAATGCGGTTCTTGGGGTGGCCGACAAAGTCATCGAGGCGGTCAAGGCCGGCAGCGTCCGCCACTTTTTTCTCGTGGCCGGCTGCGATGGCGCCAAACCCGGTCGCAACTACTACACCGAGTTTGTGGAAAAAGCCCCCGAGGATACCATCGTGCTGACCCTGGCCTGCGGCAAATTTCGATTCTTCGACAAGCCGCTCGGCGACATCGGCGGCATCCCCAGACTCCTGGATATCGGTCAGTGCAACGATGCTTATTCGGCGGTGCAGATTGCCACTGCCCTGGCAGGGGCATTCAATGTGGGGGTAAATGAACTTCCCCTGTCGCTGATCATATCCTGGTACGAGCAGAAGGCAGTGTGTGTGCTGCTCGCCCTGCTTCATCTTGGAATCAAAGGGATTCGGCTGGGGCCCTCCCTGCCGGCGTTCATTACACCGAACGTTTTGGATGTGCTGGTGAAGAATTTTGACATCAAGCCGATCGGCACAGCCGAAGGAGACCTCCAGGAAATTCTGGTTTAACCTGAATAAACGGCGCGGGAGGAATGCTGCATGCCGGATACCCGGCACCTGAACCCCAACGGTTGCACTGTATTCATCGAGATTTAGCGCTGTTTCCTGGAAGAACACTTTTCCGAGCATATATTTCATTTTCTCTTTGATGATAATTATATCGCTTCACACTTCCGCCACGCGGCCGCCGTGGATTCCAATTCGGATGTCCGTCGATACACGGCCTGAGGCTTCCCTTAGGAGGCGTTTGTTGCCGTTGGCGGACCGCACAATTCCCGTCAGCTTCAGCTGGCCTATACGTATTGTGCCTTTGGGGTCGGCGGCTGTAAAAAGAACGCATTGCAAAGTCGTTTCAAAATAGCTACAAACAGCTATTCCTGTTCGAATCCTGTTGAACCAACACTTAATCGAAACCGCCCGGGAGATACCTGCCATGACATCAAAGATGCGCGTAATGACCGAAAGGCCCCGGAATGCTGAAACCCCGGTAGAGCGCCTCCGATCCTGGATTACGGCCAACGACGTGTTTTTCGATCGGAACCAGGGGCAGATACCGGAGACACTGGTGTCCCTGGAAGAGTATCGGCTGAATGTGGAGGGCGAAGTAAAAAAAACACTGGGCCTGTCTTTCGACCAGATTCTGCAGATGCCGAAAGAAATCGTTTCCAACACCCTGGAGTGTTCCGGGAACGGCCGTTCCCTCCTGGAGACAAAGGCACCCGGCAATCCCTGGACCATCGGCGGGGTTGGAAATGCCGTGTACGGAGGAATCTGGCTAAGGGACCTACTCGATCTGGCCGGTCTAACGGAAAAGTCCCGTCACGTGGCCTTCGAGGGGATGGACAAAGGCCTCGGAAGGTCGGGCATAACATTCATCCGCAGCATCCCCATTGAGAAAGCCATGTCCTCCACATTGCTGGCATACGAAATGAACGGGGAACCGCTACCGATCAAACACGGTTTCCCATTGCGGTGCCTGGCCCTTGGATGGACCGGCGCCAACTGCGTGAAGTGGCTGCACCGGATCAATGTGCTGGAAAAACCCTACGAGGGGTTTTTCATGGACAAGGTCTACCGGGTTTTCCAGAAAGGACAGGATCCTAAAGAGGGTGAGGTTGTCACGGGACTGAGCCTGAAATCCATGATTACCCAGCCCCTGTCGGAAGAGGAATTGACTCCCGGAAAGATCACCATCCTTGGTGCTGCCTACGCGGGTGAAGAGCGGATTGAACGGGTCGAAGTCTCCACAGACGGTGGGGGGAGCTGGAATACGGCTGATTTTCTGGGCCCGGATGAGTCTTATTCCTGGCGGCAATGGCAGTACATCTGGGAAGTCTCGGAGCCGGGTGAGTATCGTATTATGGCACGGGCCACGGATCGAGAGGGCCGGCAGCAGCCGATGAACGCCAGCTGGAATGTGCAAGGATACGGGAACAACGGTGTCCACGAACATGCCATCCGGATCCGTGTCAACCCGATGGGCGGCTAACCCGAACCTGCCTTCTTGGATTCTATAGCAGTTGCCAAAAGTATGTTCCGGATGAAGGTAGGATCCACACCCTGGACCTTGAGTCCGGTTTCGGAACGGAATTCTGAAAATCGCTATAATTATAATGATATCGAAATAACTGTTTGATCCTAGTGGATCTTCAAGCGGACCGCCAACTTATGCAGGTTGCTGCGGTGCATCCCGAGCCGACGGGCCGCTTCCGACCAGTTGCCACCCGTATCCTTAACAACCCTCAGAATGAGATCCCGCTGAAATTCATCAGACGCTTCCCTCAGGGTTCGCCCCTTAATCATCGAACGGATCTCCCCGCCGGGTGACATACCTTCGGTCGAGGCCGTTACCTCGAATTCCATCCCTAAATGATGCGGACCGATGGTCAGTTGCTCGCCGTTTCGGTGATCGGATGAGGCTCGCAGGAGGGCCCGTGCGATCACGTTCTCCAGTTCCCTGATGTTTCCGGGCCAGTTGTAGCGCTTTAACAGGTTCAATGCGTCTTGCTCGAGCCGTACCGTTCCCAGACCGATTCGCCGCTGTGTCAATTCACAAAAGTGTCCTGCCAGCAGGGGGATGTCTTCGATGCGTTCACGCAACGGGGGGACATGTATCGGATACACATTCAACCGGTGGAACAGATCCGCGCGAAACCGGCCGGCGGTCACCTCCTGCTTTAGACGGCGATTCGTGGCAGCGATCAGGCGAACATTTACATGGTTGACCTGTCCGGCGCCGATCTTCTGGATTTCGCCGTTTTGCAGGGCCTCCATGAGTTCGGTCGTGTGCATCTCCGCACCGGCCAGGGCGGCGATAGCGCTTAAAAAGGTCGCGTCCAGCCCGTCAAAGGCGTCGGGGGCTACCGCATCTGCGGTGAGCACCCCGATCAGGGTGCTGTCCGCAAACAGCGGACATCCCAGGCACGAATGGATACGGCGACCCGTCAACGTTTCGTCCATCAGAAGCCCGTCGAAAGGGTCCGGCATGCGGCTGTCGGCCCGGAACCGGACCGGTTCCGCTGCATTGCAGATGATTTCCAATCGTGGATGATCGCCTTTCATAAAAGACCGGCCCATGACGTCTTCGGTAAGGCCGATGGCCGCCATTACCCGCAACGCCTCCCCATCGACCCTCAGAAGCGACGCAGCGTCATAGGGGATGATCCGTCGCAAGGATTCCAGCAGCCGACCATAGCGGCTCTCCGAATCCAGGGCGGACGTGAGATCCGACGCGATCGAAATTAAAAGTTCTATTTTATTCATTGTTACAAAATTTATAACGATGTTGCATAAAATACAACTTAATTTTGATGTAAAAAAGATAACGAATAAACTAACAAACTGTAATCATATGTAAAAAATTCTGGTACGGTTGTTGCCAATGAAAGATGGCAAGAGACCAGACAGACGTAAATACCATCCCGGGAGACTCTATATGAATCCTATCGAAGCGCTCAAAACCGAACATCGCGCGATCGAGACGGCTCTTGAAATTCTTTCGGAGATGTTTCCGCGCATTCAGGACCTTCATGGAAACGGCATCGTTCGGGATGCCCGACGACTGCTCGACTTTTTTCGGACGTTTGCGGATACCTGCCACCATGGCAAGGAGGAGCGGTTCCTATTTCCGGTCCTTGAACGGATCGGCGTATCCCGGAAGGGCGGCCCGATCGGCGTTATGCTCAGCGAACACGAGGAGGGGCGCATTCTCCTCCGGCAGTTGGAGGAGGCCCTCGGCCTTGTGGGGGCAGGAGACCCCTCGGCCGGCATCTTATTCAAGACAGCGGCGGAGGCCTACATCGAGCTGCTCCGGCAGCACATTTTCAAAGAGGATACCGTGCTTTTTCAGATCGCGGAAGACCGGCTGTCGACCATCCGGAAGTCGACCCTTGCCGATCAATTCGATCGTTTTGAAAAGGAGCAGATCGGCACGGGCACCCATGAAGCGTTTCATCAAAGGTTGGATGAGTTGACGCAGCGATACGTTGACCCGGAGTAACCGAGAAGCCATTCACGGCATCCGGCGAAGGTGCCCACATCGGACCTTTAATTTGAACAATTGACCCATGCGAGGTGAACCATGAGAGAGAAAAGTCTGTTGTCCTCTCTGCGGTTTTTCCGTCCCCGGGGAAATCGGTACGGATGTCGAGAAGAAAAGTCTGCAGACGACTGGTCTGAAACCCGATGCGGGCAGCGTGAGTGGGAGGATTTCTACCGGCGCCGATGGCAGTACGATAAAAAGGTCCGTTCCACCCACGGTGTGAACTGCACCGGATCCTGTTCCTGGGATGTCTACGTCAAAAACGGCATTCTGGTCTGGGAAACCCAGCGCACCGATTACCCGGCATGCGGTGAAGGATACCCGAATCACGAACCCCGGGGGTGCCCCCGGGGAGCCACCTATTCCTGGTACACCTACAGCCCGGTTCGTCTTAAACACCCCTTGATCCGCTCGGTTCTGGTGGATATGTGGCGGGACACGCTTCGGGAGGTTGGAGATCCGATCCATGCCTGGGAACACATCGTCTCCAATCCGGAAAGACGAAAAACCTATCAGCGCCTGCGGGGAAAGGGCGGATTCGTCCGGGTCTCCTGGGATGAGGCCGCCACCCTGATCGCCGCCTCGATGATTCATACCATCAAGAAATACGGTCCAGACCGCATCTTCGGGTTTACGCCGATACCGGCCATGTCCATGGTGTGCTACGCCTCCGGCGCCCGGTTTCTCTCGCTGATCGGCGGCTCCCTGATCAGCTTCTACGACTGGTACTGCGATCTGCCTCCGGCCTCACCCCAGATCTGGGGCGAGCAGACCGATGTGCCGGAAAGCGCGGACTGGTATGCGTCGACATACATGATCGTGTGGGGCAGTAATTTGCCCATGACGCGATCTCCGGATGCCCATTTCTTCACCGAAGTCCGTTATCGAGGTGCGAAGGTGGCTGCCGTGGCGCCGGATTACGCGGAATATGTCAAGTTTGCCGACCACTGGCTTCCGGCCAGGGCAGGGACCGACGCGGCTCTGACCATGGCCATGAGTCACGTGATTGTCAAAGAGTTCTACATCGATCGACAGGTCGACTACTTTACCTCCTACGCCAAGACATACACCGATCTGCCGTTTGCCGTGATCCTGAAGCCCCACGGAGATCATTTCGTTCCGGAGAGGCTCCTGCGGGCATCGAATCTCGGCCTGGGGGAGAAAAATGACCAGTGGAAGACGGTGCTTTACGACAACACCGAGGGCCGCTTCTCCGTTCCCAATGGCAGCATCGGATTTCGCTGGAGCGACGAAGGGCGATGGAACCTCAATCTCGAGGAGGATGGCAGGCCTGTCGATCCGCTGCTCACCTATGCAGCGGCCGCCGATGATTGGAAAACAGCATCCTTTCCCCTATTCGATACCGGCGACGCCGGTATGCGAACCGGCCTCGTTCCGGCGAAAAGGATCACCACCGCCGAAGAAGAGCTTTGGGTGACCACGGTGTTTGACTTGATGGCAGCCCATCTGAATGTCGCCCGACCCGAAGCCCCGGCCGCATCGCCCGATGAGGCGGCCGATTACAGCGATCCGAAACCCTATACCCCGGGCTGGCAGGAAGCCATTACCGGGGTGCCTGCCGCCGACGCGATTCGCGTGGCCCGGGAGTTTGCCGAGAACGCGGAGAAGACCGGCGGAAAATCGCTGATATTTCTCGGTGCCGGAACCAACCACTGGTACCACAGTGACATGATATATCGCGCCATCATCAACCTGACGACCCTCTGCGGCTGCCAGGGTGTCAACGGCGGGGGATGGGCACACTACGTGGGCCAGGAAAAGGTCCGGACCCAGGCGTCCTGGGGGCAGGTGGCGTTTGGATTGGATTGGCGCCGCCCGCCCCGGCAGCAAAACGGGACGTCGTTTTACTACTTTGCCACCGACCAGTGGCGGTATGATAACTTCAGCGCTCAAACCATTCTCTCCCCCCTGTGCGGCAACGGACACCCCAAGCACATGGCCAATTACAACGCGATTGCCGCCCGCCTCGGATGGCTGCCGTCCTATCCCCAGTTCAATCGAAACCCCATCGATATTTGCCGGGACGCCGTTGAAAATGGCGCTCAATCCGACGCTGAGATCATCGCTTACGCCGTCGAAAAATTGAAAACCGGCGAGCTTGAATTCGCCGTTGAAGATCCGGACAACCCGGAGAACTTTCCCCGCATGCTGTTTCTGTGGCGTGCCAATCTCCTGGGTGCCAGCGGCAAGGGCCATGAATACTTTCTCAAGCATCTGCTGGGGGTCGAAAGCGCCGTCTTGAATACCGACAGTGACTTGCGACCGGAGCAGGTCCGGTGGCGGGAGCCGGCACCGGAGGGCAAGCTGGATCTTCTTGTCACCCTGGAACTGCGCATGTCCACCAGCGCCCTGTATGCCGACATCGCACTGCCGGCAGCCGGCTGGTACGAGATGCACGATCTGAACACCACCGACATGCACCCGTTTATCCATCCGTTCAATCCAGCCATCGATCCCCCCTGGGAGTCGCGCACCAACTGGGAGCAGTTCAAGACCATCGCCAAAAAATTTTCAGAACTGGCTGCCGGGCACCTGGACGGGGCCAAGGACCTGGTCGCAACACCGCTGTTGCATGACAGTCCCGGAGAGATCGCCCAGGCGGAAGTTCTGGACTGGCGCACCGGGGAGACCGAGGCGGTGCCGGGCAAAACGCTTCCGAATCTGGCCGTGGTCCATCGGGATTTTAAGAATGTCTACAAAATGATGACGGCTCTGGGGCCGCTGGCGGCGACCGCCGGCGTCGGCTCAAAGGGTGTCATGTGGAAGGCCGAAGAGGAAGTGGCGTCACTGAAGGAGGCCCTCGGAACGATCACAGCGCCCGGTGTTAGCCAGGGGATGCCTTCCCTGGAGTCTGCCAAGCAAGTCGCCGAAACGATCCTCGCTCTTGCCCCCGAGACCAACGGCGAGACCGCTGTCAAGTCCTGGGGAAGCCTGGAGAAGAGGACAGGACTCGAGCTTCGGCATCTCAGTGTGCGGCGGCAGGGGGAACGATTCCGCTTCGACGACCTGACGGCCCAACCGCGAAAGATCATCACCTCTCCCATCTGGAGCGGTATCGAGTCCGACGAGCGGCGCTATTCCCCTTTTGTGATCAACATCGAGGAGAAGGTTCCCTTCCGGACCCTCACCGGCCGGGCGCAATTTTACCAGGACCACCCGTGGATGCGTGACTTCGGCGAACAGCTGCCGCTGTACCGGCCGCCGCTGGACATGTTGTCGCTGGGGTCTACCGCGGTTGACCGCGAACCGGCAAAAGAGCTGGTGCTGAACTATTTGACGCCCCATTCCAAGTGGTCGATCCACAGCACGTATTCAGACACACTGACCATGTTGACCCTGTTTCGAGGCGGGGAAGCGATTTGGATCAACGATGAAGATGCTCGTACTATCGATGTGAAAGACAACGACTGGATCGAGTGCTTCAATGTCAACGGCGTGGTCATGGCCAAAGCCGTGGTCAGTCCGCGCATCCCCCCCGGAAAAGCGTTTATGTACCATGCCCAGGAACGATTGATTAACACTCCCGGTTCAACGCTTTCGGGTCAGCGCGGCGGCACCCACAACAGTGTGACACGGATTATGGTCAAGCCCACCCACATGATTGGCGGGTACGCCCAGCTTAGTTATGGGTTTAACTACTACGGCCCGATCGGTTCCCAGCGAGACGAAGTGATCGTGGTCCGCAGAGCAGGGGAGGTGGACTGGTATGAAGATTAAGGCACAAACCGCCATGGTGTTGAATCTGGACAAGTGTATCGGCTGCCACACTTGCAGCATCCCGTGCAAGAACGTTTGGACCACTCGCAAGGGAGCCGAATACATGTGGTTTAACAATGTTGAGTGCAAGCCGGGCATCGGTTATCCGAAAAAATGGGAGAACCAGGATGTCCACCGGGGCGGGTGGCAGCTTAAAAACGGCCGGCTGGAACTGAAAGCCGGCGGCCGCCTCCATAAGGGGATCAACATCTTCCACAACCCGGATCTGCCGACCATCGACGAGTATTACGAGCCCTGGAATTACGATTACGAGAGCCTGATAACCAGCCCCGAGCGAAAACACCAACCGTCGATCCGCCCGCGGTCTCAATTGACCGGAAAGCACATGGACCTGAGCTGGGGACCGAACTGGGAAGACGACCTAGCCGGTGCATCTGAAACCGCCGTCGGCGACATCAATTTCAGAGACCTCGACCACGCACTCTATCTGCAGTTCCGCAATGTGTTCATGTTTTACTTGCCGCGCCTGTGCGAGCATTGCCTGAACCCGGCCTGTGTGGCCTCCTGTCCGTCAGGGGCCATGTACAAGCGCGAAGAGGACGGCATTGTGCTGGTCGATCAGGAGCGCTGCCGGGGCTGGCGGTACTGCGTCTCCGGATGTCCCTACAAGAAAGTCTATTTTAACTGGAAGACCGGCAGGGCGGAGAAATGCATTTTCTGCTACCCCCGGGTGGAGGCGGGAATGACCACCCTTTGCGCGCATACCTGTGTCGGGCGCATCCGCTATGTGGGCCTGTTTCTGTATGATGCCGACCGCATTGCGGAGGTCGCGTCTGCCAAGGAGGACACGGATGTCTACCCGGCCCATCTGGACATATTGCTCGACCCGGAAGATCCGGAGGTCACAGATCGGGCTGCCGCACAGGGGATGGCTCCCAATGTGATCGATGCGGCGCTGCGTTCCCCGGTGTACAAGCTGGCCAAAGCGTGGAAACTGGCCCTGCCCCTTCATCCGGAGTTTCGAACACTGCCGATGGTCTGGTACATTCCCCCGCTGAGCCCGATCCGTGACTATGCCGAACCCGGGCAGGAGAGCGATCTCATCGACCGGCTCCGGATTCCGGTACGTTTTCTGGCCAATCTCCTGACGGCAGGAGACGAAGCGCCGGTCCGGCTGGCACTCCATCGCCTGTCAGCCGTCCGTCACTACATGCGCTCGGTCCGGGTCGAGGGGCAGGCGGATGAAGCGCTGCTGCAAGCGGTGGGTTTGGACCGGGACACGACAGAGGCCGTCTATCGGCTGCTTGCCCTGGCACGATTTGACGAACGATATGTGTTACCCACGACCCGGCCCGACGCATCGCAACTGCATCAATTCCAGGGGAGGTGTGGATTTAACCCGGATGCGGCATGACGTCGTTTCCAAAAACCCGTGGATGCAACCGGACGTATCACGATACCTTTCCGGAAACACAACAAAGGATTTTCGTCGATGAATCTCAAGGAACGCTACCTAAAGTTATTATCGATACTTCTGGACTATCCTGACGAAGGGTTTTTAAACGGTCTGCCGGAGGTGGGAAGGGCCGTGGCACATCTACCGGAAGGGGAGCAGCGGAGCAGTCTGGATGCTTTTCTACAGGAGATAAGGAGTCTTTCCCCGATCCGGGCACAGGAGCGATACACATCGATATTCGACCTGACGCCATCCACGACACTAAGTATGACCTATCACCAGTGCGGCGACGGGGAAAAGCGGGCCGGCGTACTGGCACAACTTCAGCAGGTCTATGGCTGCTCGGGGTATACCACGAGCTCCGGAGATCTGCCCGATTACCTGCCGATGATTCTGGAATTTCTGTCACTGTGCCCGGAGGCCCCGGGACAGGAGGTCCTCTGGAATTGCCTCGAGCCGCTTAACGGATTGATCGGTCGGCTCCGGGAAACCGCTCCGTCATATGCGGCGCTGCTGATGCCATTGGAAGGTGTCCGGAAAGAGGCAACCGATGGGCCGGCACCTCCGGGAATGGGAGACCGGCACCCCTGAACCAGCCCACACCGGAATAGATTATTCACGGCGCCCCGATGGGGCGGATAGGAGTCGATCATGGATCTGGTCTATGAGCTCATATTTACGGTGTTTCCATACCTGTGCCTGACTGTTTTTGTTCTGGGGCACGCGTATCGCTACGTGACTGATCGGTATAAATGGAACGCCCGGTCCAGCGAGTTTCTGGAAAAAAAGTCCCTTTTCTGGGGAGCCATACTGTTTCACATCGGCATTATCCTCACATTTGTGGGGCATGCGGGCGGGTTGCTCATTCCCCAGACCTATTATGATCTGTTCGGCATCACCGGCGACATGCACCTGTCCATCGCCCACTGGACGGGCGAGGTGGTGGGTATCGCCGCCCTTCTCGGCTGTCTGCTCCTGCTGGGGCGCCGCCTGTTCAACCTCCGTGTGCGGGCGGCCGGCACCTTCAACGACCTGTTCACCCTCGGGGCCCTTGCGATTGTGATCGGCACCGGGGTCTACAACGTGTTTTTCGGCCGGTACAATGTGCTCTACAGCGTGGCCCCATGGATCCGGGGAATCGTCACGTTCAGCCCGGATCCCGACCTGATGCGTCCGGTGCCTCTCAGCTTCAAGATCCATGTCACGGCGGCGTGGGCTCTTTTAGGGTTCTCGCCCTTTAGCCGGCTGGTCCACATATGGAGTGTACCCGTATTCTACTTTTTCCGGCGCCACATACTGTTCCGTCGCCGCGCAACGGGCGGCACCGGTGCCGAGGCCCTGAGCTCCCCGGCGCCAGGTGGAAAGGAGGGATGACATGAGCGACGAAAACGTCTGTTACGCCCAGTCGAGCCGGGGTGCCGCCCTGTTCTGGACAACTCTGGCCTTTTTCGGCGGATTTGCCGGGGTTTCCGCATTCGGTCCCATCGTGTCCAAGCTCAAAGATGCTCTGGCCTTGAGCCCCCTGGCGATGGGACTGATGGCTGCCAGCCCGGCGCTGACCGGGTCGCTGCTTCGGATTCCCTTCGGCGCCATGGTCGATCGCATGGGGGGCAAAAAACCGATTCTCATTCTACTGGTGTTGGCCGCCCTGGGGATTGCCGGAATCACGATGATGTTCTGGATGTATCCTGCACCGACGCCCTCCCAATATCCCTTCTTCCTGATTTTCGGTATGCTCTGCGGGTCGGGTATCGCCGTCTTTTCGGTCGGCATTCCGACCGTCTCCTACTGGTATCCTCAGAAAACCCAGGGGTCGGCGTTGGCGATCTACGCCGGTCTGGGCAATCTGGCACCCGGCTTGTTCGCCCTGCTGCTTCCGTTTCTGGTCATTTCCCTGGGATTTAGCGCCTCCTACGTCATCTGGTCTGCCCTGCTGGTGGTACTGGTAGTGCTCATCCTTCTTTTTATGAAGGACGCACCGTATTTTCAGTACCGGGAGATGGGCATCGACATCGATCCCGACGCGCTGCTGCTCGCCTGCGGGGAGGAACTGGTGCCGTCCGGCACCGCCATGGAATCGATCCGAAAGGCCGGATCCGATTGGCGGACCTGGATTTTGACATATTTTTATTTTGTCACCTTCGGCGGGTTTATCGCGTTGACCGTCTGGTTCCCGACCTACTGGTCCCAGCTGCATCATGTCAGCCTGGTGAAAGCCGGCGGACTTACAGCGCTTTACTCTCTCTCTGCAAGCCTGCTCCGGGTTCTGGGGGGCTATGCCTCTGATAAGATCGGCGGCGAGAAGGTCACGTTGCTGTCATTTGTCGTTGTCGGCATCGGGGCGCTTTTTATGGGCGTTTCAGCAACCTCTGGAGGGTTGGCGACAGCCGGCATGATGATCATGGCCCTGGGAATGGGGTTTGCCAATGCTGCGGTGTTCAAGCTGGTTCCCAAGTACAGCCCGGCGGCAGTAGGTGGTGCGGCCGGGATCGTGGGCGGTCTGGGGGCGTTCGGTGGCTTTGTCATTCCGCCCCTGATGGGCCTTTTTGTCAAATACAAAGGCCTGCCCGGCTATTCCCATGGATTTTATGTCTTCCTCGGTCTGTCTGCGGCGGCCCTGATGCTGTTCGGGGTGCTCCATCGCGCCAGCGCCGAGCCCGGGAAAGAGGCGGTGGCGGCTCCATGAGTGATCGAGGCCGGGGTGGAATCACCGCCCCGGGGGTAAACACCCGAAGCATAACCCTTGCGGAGCGAACAAATGGTGCCAATTATGGAAAGTAACCGGTTGGATCAGCGCGTGTGCGGCCGTCCCCTGGGCGACTGCCTTGAGATCATTGAACGGTTTCACGGATGGCAGGCGCCCGGGCTGGTACTGGGTCTGTTCATGGTCGACATGGCCAGCGAATTTATCGGCAAAGGCGTCGAAGCCGATGCCATCGTCGAGACGCGGCACTGTCTGCCGGACGCCATTCAATTGTTCACACCCTGCACGGTGGGAAACGGGTGGATGAAAATACTCGATTGGGACAAGTTCGCTCTGAGCCTGTATGACCGGTGGACCAAACAGGGTGTTCGGGTGTGGCTCGATCTGGATAAAGCGGCTCGATATACGAATCTTTACAAATGGTATATGCGGTTAATACCCAAGAAAGCGCTGCCGTTGCCGGTGCTTCTGGACACCATCCTGGAGGCCGGGCAAGATGTGCTCTCATCCGAATGCATCAAATTGACACAATTTCACAAACGTGAGAAAAAGACAGACGTTCTGGTCTGTCCGATTTGCAATGAGGCATTCAAAGCCGACCAGGGCAACATCTGCTTTTCCTGCCAGGGTGGCGGATATTACGAAAGCATCGCTTTCCACGCCGCTGCGGCGTTCGGCAACAGTAGATAGTCAGGGAGACATCGCGATGTTTAAAACGGTGACGATCGACAATGCCGTTGGACTGGTTCTCGCCCATGACATCACCGAAATCCGCAAGGGCGAGTTCAAGGGCAGAGCGTTTAAAAAGGGACACCGTGTCCGGCAGGCGGATATCTGCCACTTGCAGCGTCTCGGCAAACAGCATCTGTATGTCCTGGATCTGAAGGACGGATGGCTTCACGAAAACGATGCGGTGGTGGCCATGGCCGGCGCCTTTTGCGGACCGGGCATCAGATGGCACGGAGGGCCGAAGGAAGGCAAGCTGAACCTGGTGGCCGAGATAGACGGCCTGTTCAAGGTGGCGGTAGCGCCGCTGACCGAAGTCAATACCCTCGGCGATGTCATGTGTGCCACACGGCACACCAACACCCTGGTCCGGAAAGGGGATGTGGTTGCCGGCACCAGGGCCATTCCACTGGTTATCCAGGCCGATATCGTTGAAAAAGCCGTCTCGATTGCTAGATCCAGACAGGGTCTGATTCAGGTCAAACCGTTGCGGCGGGCAAGGGCCGGCATCGTGATTACCGGAAACGAGGTCTTTACCCGGTTGATCGAAGACCGCTTCGAGGAAGTCCTGCGACATAAAATCGATCGGATCGGCTCAGGGGTTATCGGTGTGGCCTTTGCCCCGGATGATCCGGCCATGATTGCCGGTGAGATCCAGTCCCTGATCTCTTCGGGTGCGGATCTGATCCTGACCACCGGGGGCATGTCCGTGGATCCGGACGATGTCACCTGCGAGGGCATCCGTAAAGCCGGTGGACACGCGGAATCCTACGGTGCCCCGGTTCTGCCCGGCGCCATGTTCATGACCGCGGAGATCGGCGGCGTCCCTGTCCTTGGCGTCCCTGCCTGCGGTCTTTACCATGAGACCACGATTCTGGACCTTGTGCTTCCCAGAATACTGGCCGGGGAAACCGTCACCCGCCGTGAACTGGCCGGCATGGGACACGGGGGACTCTGCCTGAACTGCGATAACTGCCGGTTTCCGATTTGTCCTTTCGGAAAATAGTTTTCCCTACCATCATTTCATCCCCGCAATATCGGTTGTGGCATTTGACAATCCTGTTAGTGTTTCTATTGTCTTTTCAGACAGATATCTTAACCCTAGACCTTTTCATGATGTGAGGGGTGAATCGCCCGATGCCGGAAGACCGTGTCAAACGGAGCCTGCGCGCCATTCTCAGTGCCGACGTGGCCGGATACAGCCGCCTCATGGGACAGGATGAAGTCGCGACCGTCAGAACCATCGAATCCCTCCGCAAGGTGTTTTCGGATCTTGTCGAGGAGTTTGCCGGGCGGGTTGTCGACACCCCGGGGGACAATATCCTTGCCGAGTTTTCCAGTGCCGTCGACGCCGTTCAATGCGCCATCGAAATTCAGGGCAGGATCGCTGAATTTAACGAAACACTATCGCCGGACCGTCGGATGATCTTTCGGATCGGCATCAATATCGGCGATATTATTGTCGAGGGAGAACGCATTTACGGGGAAGGGGTGAACATTGCCGCCCGCATCGAGAGCCTGGCAGCTCCCGGCGGTATCAGCATATCCAGCGGCGTACACGAGCAGATCAAACAGAAACTGGCCCTTGCCTGTGAGGATCAGGGGATCCACGAGGTGAAAAACATCTCGGAGCCGATTCACGTATTCCGGGTGCATCTCCAGCCGGACGCGATGCCTGCCCCGCAGAAGCCGATAAAACACGGCTCCCGAAAGTGGATCGGAGCGGCAGCCGCCCTCCTGTTTCTCGCCCTTGCGGCAGGCGGTCTTTATTTACTCAAAGGTATTCCATCGTACCCTGATCATGCTGTCACCGGCGAAAATCAGGAATCCGAAAAACCAGCCATTGCCGTTCTGCCGTTCACCAATCTGGGCACCGGAGATCAGGACGATTATTTCATCGACGGCATGACCAACGACATCATCACCGATCTTTCCAGGTTCAAGGAACTGATGGTCATCGCCAGCAATACCATGTTCACGTTCAAGGGCAAGCCGGTCCGGACACAGGCGCTGCACGAGGACCTGAGCGTCCGGTACATTCTCGAAGGCAGCGTCCAGAAATCCGGGGACCGGGTACGCATTAATGTGCAGTTGATCGACGGTGCCGGCGGACACCATCTGTGGGCCGAGCGCTACGACCGGAAGCTTGAAGACGTATTTGCCGTGCAGGACGATTTGGTGCAGACCATCGTGGGTCGAATGACGGCACAAATCAGCGAATCCGAGCGCCAGCGGGTGTCTCGCAAAGACGTTAAAAACATGCAGGCTTACGATTATCTGCTGCGGGGGCTCCAGTACTATCGCCATTGGACACCTGAGGATATGAGACAGGCCCGACAGATGTTTCAGCGGGCCATCGAGATCGATCCCCGCTACTCCGCGGTTTACACCGCCGTGGCCGATACCTATCTATGGGAATATTTGTACGGCACCATGTTCCCCGACCAGACGTTGGAACTGGTGGATCATTTTGCGCGCAGAGCACTGGCTTTGGATGACGACCAGCCCGGAGCGCACTCACTGGTAGGGTATGTATTTTTTCGGAGAGGGGATTTCGACGCCGCCATGGGGGAACTGCTGCGTGCCTATGAGCTGAATCCAAACGATGCACTGACCCACCATCGAATTGCAGCGGTGTCGCTTTATTCCGGAAAGTTCAAGGAAGCCGCTCGATGGCAGGAATCCTCTGAGCGACTCGACCCGTGGCAGCCCGCGGGCAGAGTAATGATCCTTGGAATGGCCTATTATCTGGATGAACGTTATCAGGATGCCGTTTCCGCTCTAAAACGCAGCATCGCCGGCGATCCCGACTACGTGGGCAGTTACATCGTATTGGCAGCGATCTATTCACGGATGGGCCGCCGGGAAGATGCCGGCCGTGCGGCGAAGCGTGTCTTGGACCTTGATCCGTTTTTCGACGTGGCGTATTACGGTTCCGCATTTAAAAACGGGTCGGACCGAAATAAAATCCAGGAAGATCTGCGTAAAGCAGGTCTTCCTTAGCGGATGTTGGCATGCAACGTCCCGGCCGACGTGACCATTGCATCACTTCAGTTCGAGGCAATGGCCTGGGTGGTGCATTATTTCGCCAGTCTCTCCCAAGCTTGATTGGCCTTTGTAATATTTGTTTTTGGATTCGCAGCAAACTCATCCATGCTCTCGCTGGACCAGCCTAGATAGAGTTTCCCATCGATAATCTTCCAGTTTTCAGGATTGACCCCGGCAGCCTGCCCGGATGAGGACAAACTGCCCGCTCAGTAGCCTCCGTACTGGGGGGCGTAGGCTTCGGGGTCGGCCTTAAACAGATTCTGATGCTCGGCGCTGGTAAAGTACCACTTGGCATCTCTCCAGACGTATTCGAAATCGCTATCTCCCTTTACCGCCCGGTTTTCAGTGAAATACGCCACCGGATCGAATCCCTTGATCGCAACACCGAAAAAAAAGGTCTTGTTGACACTGTCCAGGCCGAACGCCAGGGCCGGCGCCATCAGCACCGTCAAGACGGCCACAAGAGCTGCAACAGAAACTCTTCTTTTTATTATGGAAGTATGCGTAACCATATGCGTTTCCTTTTAATTAGCGTTTGCAGACATAACCCAAGTTTGGATGCCGGCATGTCTGTGCGTGATTTGGCAGGAGACGGTATTCGAGGGCTACAGAAACTCACAGGCATTGAACAAGAAGTCGGGTAATCGACAGATCGGCATCGGCTACAAGGTAACCAAATGTAAATGTATCTCTGCCTCGATCAAAGTCAAGTCGATCGGAAACAGATGCCGACAGTGGCCTGGCGGGAAACCCATATTTGAATTCACCCGGTTGGTGTGACCTTCCCCGGATATCCTGATATAATACCGTTTGCGGATCGACGATAATGATGAACGAAACAACGGGCGGGCTAACCCTGCGAAAGTGGAGCAGCGCTACCCTTTAATTAGCTTTGGTACATTTTCCGGCCACTCTGGGCGTGCTATGACACGCCCCGGAGGTGCTGATCACACCATACCAAAAAGGAGAGTCAGAATGCGCGGCGCATTGATGATATGCATCGTTATCACGTTGCTGATCGTCGGATATCTGGTCATCCAGCGCATGGGGCCGGACACTTCCGATAAAATGAGCAAACCCCGGGCGCAGCAGACCATCGACCGGGCTGGGGACACTGCCGACCGCGTCAACGAGAAGGTGAAACATCTCGGCGAGCGGGTGAAGGCGGCTGATCAGAATTAAGTGTTTCAATCACGCGGGAACAACGGCCGTGGACCACTGCAACACCGAGCGGTCGATGCATCATTCCGATTTTAACGTGACCTGGTGCAGAAACGGATAGTCGATCGGCCTGTGGGTGGCCCCGCTGCCCAAAACCTGCACGTGGGGATGCTTGGTGGAAGAATTCGCGCTGACATAAACGGTGCCGGCAGGTTTACAGTAGACTTGCCTGGAATAGGTCGGCGTGGCTGTTTCAATATAGGCAGGGAAACCCTCCGGCAGCCCAACAATCCGGGCCTTGAACGTCACCGAGTATGGCTTTCTGCCGTCAGGTGGAGGGTCGATTTGAACCAGCGCTGTTCCCACCGGGTTCACCTTTCTATCGTCTCCTCTGAGGTGGGAATACTCAAACGATTCGAATAGTACCAACGGCCGATTGGAATGCTGCGCATACTTCTCGAGTGTATCGCCTTCGCAGCGCTCTGTTGCTTTAATACCGATCTGTTCCCGCAAAAAAGTACCCCAGTGACGTGGCAGGGCCTCACACGCCTCCCAGGCTTTTTGAAATTCTTCCAATGCCGTTCCGATGTCAGCGGTATTCTCAGCATTTTTAATATGATCCGCAACGTTCTTCTGGTTGACGGGCAGCGCATCCCGATAACCCGTCGGATTTGCCGCTGCTTTTTTCAGATCGGATTCCATGGCAATCAGCGCCGTGCCGGTTGTTTGGCGAACCTGCCGGCCAGGTGCCCGTTTCTGCCAGACCGGCTTCAGACTACGGATAGCATTCCGATCCACATAGGCGGTTCGCGATCGGGTCATGGCGCGCATTTGCCTGGACAGGTCGCCCAGCTCTGAAAAAATCGTCGTTCCGGACGCCCCGCCAGGGCGCAGATCTCCCAAAATTGCTTCCTGCTGGTCCAGAAACTGGGAGAGTGCCGAAAGCAGTGGTCTGAAGTCCGCCTTTTCGTCCGTCAATGTCGTATCAAACCGTTCTTTAAATTCATCCAGGGTTTGGGAGAATAGATTCGGATCGACTTCGGGAATTTTGTCTTTATAGCCCGCAATGGCTTCAACGATTCGGGCCAGTTCCTGGGCATTTTTCTTTCGGACATCATGGCGGTGCCGGATGTCCCTCATGGACAAGTCGGTCGCCCTCCTGAGGTCGCCTTTTTTGATGGCGTCCGCTTTTCTTTCAAGGGACTCTCGGTTGGCCAGAAAGTACATGTGCCTGGGTACCGGCAAAGATCCATCGTTGTAGACAGCCAGGGCTTCTTTTCTTTCAAGTGCGGCCTGAAAGCGGGCGTAGGCTGCGTCGATCTTTTCCATCAGCGATTGAAACGCCTCGTAGCGTTCCACGTTGGCTTCAGCTTCTTGCTGAAAGCCCGATATTTTTTCTTCCGCCTCGGATTCGGTCCGGTATCGGAGACCATCCTTTTGACGTTCGTAAAACATGTTTCGGGCGCCACCGGAAATCTCGCGAGAAAACCGGTCTCCTTCGGAGAGCAATTCGGTGAGCTCCTGCTCTGCCGCACGGTACTCATCTTCAATTGCGCTTGTTTCATCCCGAACCTTCTGTTCCGTTTGTTTATAGTAATCGTAGATTCGTTTCCCCAACATGTCCCGAGCTTCGAATGCTTGGTTTCGGAGAGCGTATAACTCTTGTGTTTTTGCTCGAATGACTTCCAGCCGATCCTTTCGTTCTTTATCTGGCAGGTTCGAGCTGCTGATCAGAGTGCGACGGGCCTGGAGTTCTTTCTCGATGCGATAATAATTCGCTTCCCATTCGCTCCAATTAAGGGACAGCTCTTGGATTAGTTTTTCCGCTTCCGGCAGAATATCTTCTCGAGGTCTGTTGCCTTCAAGGTCTGCCAGTTCATCAAGCTTTGTTTGAACCTCGGCGAGGTCCTGTCGAAAATCGGGAACTGTCGGCAGGTTTGTGGCTTCATGCATAGCTGGTGTCGGGGGCCGTTTGTACGTCAGTGGGGTTGCTTTTACAATAAATGGCTTTCCAAGGCGGCCGGCATCGCTGGAGATTACCCGTGTGCCGGAGGGCATTTTTTGGAAGATATATACCCCTTCGGAAGTCTGCTTGGCACGAATGGTCATACCCTCAATTGAGCCACTACTGACCGATGATGGGCCGGTTTTTGTCCATACAGTCGTTATGGGAAGTCCGTCACCCTCAATGCGGACAGTCACCGGATACGCGAGTGGTTGTCGAATCGATTTATTAAACACATACGTTGTTTCGGTACTTCGCCAATCCTGCCGGACCCGACTAAAGCGGCTATCGATATTGAGGTGGTGGCGTCGGTATTGGGTGGGGCCGGGGAACTTGGCTTCTCCTGAGGGGACTAGATACAATTCGAAGGCGCGAGCCGGCTCTTTTTTCTCCGGATCGATCATTTTACCTTCAGGGAAAATGAATTCAACACCACGATTGGTCACTGGGCGGGTCGCAATAATATATTTGTCGCTGTGGACCAGATGGGCCACAAGGTCCTTAGTGGGAGCAAATCTTCCGGCATCCACAATGTTGGGCACCACCACTTTGACCTGACGCTTCAGCAATCCCTTTTCCTCTAAACTCATGGTATAAATCAGATCCATCTCGGCATCGATCACTCGCCGTTGCACTTCATCGTAAAGGGCCGGATAGATGTACTCGTTCAAAAACCGTTCCCGGTAAGCTTTCTTGTACAGACCGGCATCGCCCGGGTTTTTGTCGTATTGCACCTTGAGGGTGTACCAGCCACGGATCCCGTGGCAGACCGGGTCGTCCCAGAAGCTGTCCAGGGCCTGTTGAACTTTTGCATCCGCGTTTTCCTGAGCATACAGTTTCCAGATATGGGCGGCTGTCTTGTCATCGGAAAGATGGAAATTGACATAGGCACGATAAAAATCGGTATCGATCTGCTTCAGGGCTGCATTTCCAATCGTATCGAGCTGGTATTTCAAGATCCCAAGACCGGCGCTCACCGGTCCGCCGGCGCCTTTTTCCACCAGGAATTTGGTGGCCTCCCATCCAACGTCCAGGCCGATATGCTCACCCTGCACGAAGGCTTTGTCCATAAGAGTGGCAACTGTGATACACAGGCCGAGATTTCCCAGACCTTCCTGGGTTTTTCCGATCCAACCAGCGGCTTCACCCGCACCGGCGATGGTAATGACGTCGGTGAACAGACCAAGATTGGATCCCAGTTCTTGAAAGTTCTTGCGGAGATCGGCTTCACTTTGCGGAGGAGAGGTCTTCAGGTGAGACCTGAACTTCTCAATCTCTTTGAGGACCTGCTCTTCGGTCAGAATCGGCCGAGGTACGTTGGGGGACGCCTCGAACTTCTCTTTGGGGAACGTTACATCGTCCATTTCCCGTGCCATCTGGGCATGGGAAGGAACAGTCAGGCAAAACGCTATCAGTATCAGGATGGCGAAACGGATGATTTTTTTCATGGGGCGGCTCCATGGGTATCCAAAGTGAGTCAAGCCAGGCTCAACGCATCGTTGTCTCACCAGACGATCAACACAGTTCTGGTTTGAGGAGAGGAGGGCTTTTTTACGCCCCGCAGCATTTTTTATATTTTTTCCCACTTCCGCAGGGACATGGTTCGTTTCGACCGACTTTCTCTTCTGTAACCACTGTTTCAGGCCAGTTCTGAAGGGTCTCCAGATCGGTAATATCTTCGTCCATTTTTCGATCGATTTCGAAGGTATAGACCCAACCGTTTTTCTTGAAAATTTTTTCCAGCTCTTTCAGCCGTTTCTTGGTTTTTACTCTCACATGCACAGGGTTCTTTTCAGTCCCCAGCTTCGCATCTTTTCTCCCATCGAATATTTTTTCCATCGATTCACCTCTTAAATGTTATTGCCTCCCTTTTCAAAATTGAGGGAGGCGTTTGATGGTGTTTATTTGATGGATTCTAAATAGGTATTGTAACCAAATATCCGCGGGCATGCAACAAAGCGGGGTTCTTGAACCGCCAATTTCCTGACTGAAAAGACCCTATAGCAGTTGCCATACATATGTTCCGATTTAATGTAGGGGCCAGGGTGTGGATTTTTCTCTGCAAGATGAATCTTACGTCGTCATACCGGAGCCTCTCCGCTTGAACGGTTCTGGCAAAGGCACAACACGCCTTTCCGCAAAGGCCCAGGGAACCATCGTTTTTCTCCATCCGATACGTGATGTACGGGTGCCGTCGTGATGGCTGAGGCGAATTTTTCACATCTTGCAGAGAAAAATCCACGCCCTGGACCTTTAGTCATTTTTCGGAACGGAATTCTGAAAATCGCTATAATTTTTATCGGATGGCAATCGAAGAGAAAAGCATATCGAAAGAGGAAAATAATTCTACCCATAAGTGGTTTCAAAGTCTTCATTCATGCCCACGATCGAGGCGACCGACAATACTCAACCGAATGAACATATGTAATATTTTGAGGATTTGAGTCCTGTTGGTCGCCAAAGATATGGGGTATGAGGAGGGCTTTGAAACCACTTATTTCAGCAAAAGCTGGAACCATCCCAACAATGTGTGCAGACCTTTTCCTTGGGTAACCCGATGGCCGCCACCAGGTCTTCGAGCCGCTGGTACTTCAGGGAGGTCAGTTTGAGTTCCTCCCGGATACGGTCGACCATGGCGTGACTCTTCTCGGAGCCGGCCGTGGCGTATTCGGGCAGGTGGCACTCGTTTTCTCCCTCCAACTCGTGGATGATCCTTCGGCCCGCCAGGGCCAGTGTGGAACGGGAAGTGGAAAAGTTGAGGAAGACGCACGGATAGATCAGCGTGGGGCATGCCGGGCGCATGTGTACTTCTTCTGCCCCGCAATCGAAAAGAATCTGGACATTTCCCTTGAGCTGGGTTCCCCGGACGATGGAGTCTTCACAGAACAGGAGCTTTTTCCCTTCGATGAGTTTTCGGATCGGGATCAGCTTCATCCGGGCGACCAGGTCCCGATGGGTCTGATTCTGGGGCATGAAGCTGCGCGGCCAGGTGGGGGTGTATTTGACAAAGGGACGGACGTAGGGGATCTGTTTTTCGGCGGCATAACCGATGGCATGACCGATCCCCGAGTCGGGGATGCCGGCCACGCAGTCGATCTCGATATGATCGTTCCGGGCCAACGCAGCACCGCAGCGATTCCGGACGTGTTCGACATTGACGCCTTCGTATTCGGATGCCGGATAGCCGTAGTACACCCACAGAAACGCACAGACCTGCATGGCCTCCCCCGGCGGCAGGCACTGCTCGCATCCATCGGGGGTCAGTCGGACCACTTCGCCCGGACCGAGGTGCCGATCCAGTTCATAGCCCAGATTCGGGAAGGCGCACGATTCCGAGGCGGCCGCGAAGGCGCCATTTTTTTTGCCCACTGAAATCGGTGTTCGCCCCAACCGATCCCGTGCCGCATAGATCCCCGTTTCGGTCAACAGCAGCATGGAGCAGGAGCCCTGGATCTCCTCCTGGGCGTGCCGAATGCCCTGTTCAAAGGAATCCGCTTCGCTGATCAGCATGGCCGTCAATTCGGTGGGGTTGGTCCGGCCTCCCGCGGTTTCGGTAAAGTGCGTCTTCTGCCGAAATGCCTTTTTCTCGAGGTCCGACATATTGTTGATCCGTCCCACCGTCACGATGGCAAAGCTGCCCAAGTGGGATCCGATGACCAGCGGCTGGGCATCGTAGTCACTGATGACCCCGATTCCGGTGTTCCCGTTAAATTTGGGAAGATCCGGATCGAACTTGCTGCGAAAGTAGTTGCTCTCGATGTTGTGGATGGAGCGCCGGATCTCGCTGGAGTTTTGGACCGCCATGCCGCCGCGCTTGGTACCAAGATGGGAATGATAGTCGGTTCCATAGAAAAGATCGCTGACGCAATCGGTCTTTGCCGCCACACCGAAAAATCCACCCATGTTTCCTCCAGCTGCGCCTTGATTTTCATTGATGCTTAATTTAAAAAGCTTTTTGTTAGTATTTCTTACAATGCCTGTAAAGCGGAAATTTGCATTACCCGGTTGCAGCCAGTCTATCTTTTTCCACCAGTGTCAAACCGAACCCGGTTCTACCGCGAACTCACCGATTACCCAGGAGGAGGTTCCATGCCCCGACGCCCCGACATCCAAAAGATTTTGATCATCAGCTCCGGGCCGATTATCATCGGTCAGGCATGCGAATTCGACTATTCCGGAACCCAGGCCTGCAAAGCGCTCCGTTCCCTCGGCTACAAAGTCGTGCTGGTCAACTCGAACCCGGCCACCATCATGACCGATCCGGGAATGGCCGACGTGACCTACATCGAACCGCTCAATGCCAAGGTGCTGACCGAGATCATCGCCCGTGAGCGGCCCGATGGGTTGCTGCCGAACCTCGGCGGTCAATCCGGCCTGAACCTGTCTTCCGAGCTTTATCGCACCGGAGTCCTGGAGAAATACGGCGTGCAGGTCATCGGGGTCAACGTGGACGCCATCGAACGGGGTGAAGACCGGCTGGCGTTCAAGGAGACCATGAATCGCCTGGGGATCGAAATGCCCGAAAGCCAGACGGTCAACACCGTCGAGGATGCCGAACAGGTCGCGGAAAAGCTGGGATATCCGTTGGTTATCCGGCCGGCGTACACCATGGGCGGCACCGGCGGCGGAATGGTCTACAACATTGAAGAACTGCGGGTCGTTGCCGCAAGGGGCCTGGCAGCCAGTCTGGTGAACCAGATACTTGTGGAGGAATCGGTTCTCGGCTGGGAGGAGCTGGAACTGGAGGTGGTTCGTGACGCCAAGAACCAGATGATCACCGTCTGTTTCATCGAGAATGTGGACGCCATGGGAATCCACACCGGTGACAGCTATTGCACGGCTCCCATGTTGACCATCGCTCCGGAGCTCCAGAAAAAGCTCCAGGAATATTCCTATGCCATCGTAGAGGCGATCGAGGTCATCGGCGGTACCAACATTCAGTTCGCCCACGACCCGAAGACCGGCCGGGTGGTGGTGATCGAGATCAACCCCCGCACCTCCCGGTCCTCGGCCCTGGCTTCCAAGGCCACCGGGTTTCCCATTGCACGGGTGTCTTCCCTGCTGGCGGGGGGCCTGACCATGGATGAGATTCCCTACTGGCGGGACGGGACCCTGGAGAAATACTCTCCTTCGGGGGACTACGTGGTCGTGAAGTTCGCCCGATGGGCATTTGAAAAGTTCGAAGGGGTGAAAAACGAGCTCGGTACCCAGATGCGCGCCGTGGGCGAAGTCATGAGCATCGGTAAAAACTACAAGGAAGCTTTCCAAAAAGCGATCCGGAGCCTTGAAATCAATCGCTACGGGCTCGGCTTTGCATTGAATTTCAATCGGATGCCCCTCGAAAAACTTCTGAACGCGCTTGGCACACCCAGCAGCGAACGCCAGTTTCAGATGTACGAGGCGCTGAGGAAAGGGGCCGATGTTCAGCAGCTCAATGAGATCACCCACATCAAACCATGGTTTATCGAGCAGATGAAAGAGTTGGTGGCCCTGGAGGAAGAGGTCCTCGGCTGCAAAGGGGGCACGCTGCCCGACGGATTGCTGATTCGCGCCAAGAAAGATGGATTTGCCGACCGCTATCTGGCACAGCTTCTGGAATGTCCGGAAGTCGATATCCGCCGGCAGCGCATCGCCCTCGGTCTTGGGGAGCGGTGGGCGCCGGTTCCGGTCAGCGGGGTCGAAGATGCCGCTTACTACTACTCGACCTACAACGCCGAAGATCAGGTCGGCGTGACCGACAACCGGAAAATTATGGTTCTCGGAGGCGGCCCCAATCGGATCGGACAGGGGATCGAGTTCGACTACTGCTGTGTGCATGCCGCCCTTGCCATCCGGGAGACCGGTTATGAGTCGATCATGGTCAACTGCAACCCGGAAACCGTTTCCACCGACTACGATACCTCAGACAAGCTCTACTTCGAGCCTCTGACGGTCGAGGACGTACTGAGTATTTATGAGAAGGAGCGACCGGAAGGGGTCATCGTCCAGTTTGGCGGTCAGACGCCCCTGAACCTTGCGGCTGAACTGGCTGCCGCCGGGGTCACCATTCTCGGAACCTCTCCGGATGCCATCGATCTGGCCGAGGACCGGGACCGCTTTCGCCGGATTATGCGCGATCTGGGGATCCCCCAGCCCGAGTCGGGCATGGCCAGCACCCTGGAAGAGGCCCATGCCGTGGCCAGGGATATCGGTTATCCCCTCATGGTCCGACCGTCCTACGTGCTGGGGGGGCGTGGCATGGAGGTGGTCCAGGACGACCAGATGCTCGAACAATACCTGTCTGCCGCCGTTGAGGAGATTTCTCCGGAGCGGCCCGTGCTCATCGATCGATTTTTAGATAACGCCATCGAGGCCGAAGCTGACGCCATTGCCGATGGAAAAGATGCCTTTGTTCCGGCCGTCATGGAGCACATCGAGCTGGCCGGCATCCATTCGGGAGATTCGGCATGCGTTATTCCACCGATCAGCATACCGCCGAAGCATATCGAGACCATCCGGGAATACACCCGGAAAATCGCCATCGCCTTCAACGTGGTCGGTCTTCTCAACGTACAGTACGCCATCTTTGAAAACACGGTATACGTGCTGGAGGCCAATCCGCGGGCATCGCGGACCGTACCGATTGTGTCGAAGGTTTGCGGCATTGCCATGGCGCGTCTGGCCACCCAGGTCATGCTCGGTAAAAAGATGGCCGACCTGGGTCTGTCCGAACAGATGATCCCCCATTTCGGGGTCAAGGAGGCGGTTTTCCCCTTTAACATGTTTCCGGAGGTCGACCCGTTGCTGGGTCCAGAAATGCGATCCACCGGTGAAGTTCTGGGTGTATCCCATTCCTATGGCAGGGCTTTTTTCAAAGCCCAGGAAGCCACCCAGGTGACCTTGCCCATGTCGGGGGCTGTTTTGTTCACCATCGCCGACCGGGACAAGCCGGCGGCCCTCGAACCGGTGCGCTTGTTCCGGGATCTGGGCTTCCGGATCCTGACCACCCGGGGGACCGATGCGTTCCTGAAAGAAAACGGCATCGACACCGAGCCGGTGCACAAGCTGGGTTACGGCCGGCCGGACCTGGTGGACGCCATTAAGAACGGCGACGTCCAGCTTCTGGTCAACACACCAAGCGGCAAACAGAGCAGCAGAGACAGCTCCGAAGTGCGAAAGGCGGCTATCAAACACAAGGTCCCCTACATCACCACCACGGCGGCGGCCGTGGCCGCCGCCAGAGGGATCGCCGCCCGCCGTGAGGGCGCACCGAAAGTCCGGCCCTTGCAGGATTACCACGCGGGAATCCGGAGCCTATAGCTCCGGGCAAACGACGGTCTGGATGACGATGTTGGCAGGCAGGTTCGGTCACCGGCCCGGCGTGTGCGTAGACCGCCGGCAGGCAAAGACGCTCAAGCGGAGTCGCTTGACGTCAGTTCCCGGATCTGTTTGAGCAGCAGGTCATACTCGTCTTCCAGTGCCAGCAGGTCCATCATGACCGGTGGCTTGACGGAATGGGCCGGCAGCCTCCGCTTGGTTTCTCTGATCTCTTCATCGAGCTCCTGAAGCCGCTTTTTCATTTCGGACAGTGTTTTCATCGTCTCTTCTTATGGGTGCGATGTCCGGGTTGGCATGCTAATATCCGATTCCCGCCGGCATCACATGCTCCCTGCTATGGCTGTGGCAAGGGGTCACGGCATAGACCATTTCGCAGTGAGGGCATGCCGCGACCATGGTCTCCATCAGAAAGGGTGATTTGCAATGGCCGCAATCGATTTCAAAGGGAGCCGCCAGAGCTGTCCGGTCGTATCCCATCATTCTCACCTGGTCGGCCACCTGTTTCCCGTTTTGAAAACATCCCCCGCATCCGTCGTGCATGTCTAACTCCTTTTTATGACGTGACTGGTTATAACCGAAACCGCATGAAAAAAAGCAGATCGCGCTTTCCTGCATCCGTGTGGATGATGGAGCACTATTAACAACATGGAGTTTTGAAAGCATTGACTCAGGTCAATATCACCATTAGAACGGAACGTATTGATGACAACCACTATAAAATTGCGCGGAGACTTGCAAAGGAGGTCGTTATGAATGTCGCTCAGATCGTCGAACGTGCAGCGAAATACTTTCCAGATAAGCCTGCGGTTTTATTTGAAGGGGCCTCCCTGTCATACGCAGAGTTGAATCTCAGGGCCAACCGGTTGGCCAATACCCTCAGAGAGAAAGGGGTGGCCCGGGGAGATCGCGTGGCCCTGTTTTTGCCGAATATTCCCGCCTTTATCGTCTGCTATCATGCCGCGGTCCGCATCGGTGCGATCGCCGTTTCGGTCAACTCCATGCTCAAGGAAGACGAACTGCAATATATTCTGGATGACGCCGGTGCGGTGCTGTTGTTCACCACTGACGATCTGCTGGTAAACGTTCCCCTGGACCGTTGCCCTGAGCTTAAAACCGTTGTGGTCTGCGAAGGCAAAGCAGACGGAAACCCCTCCCTGGAGGAGTGGATCGATGCCGGATCCGAAACATTCTCCGTTAAGGACATGGACCCCGATGATCCTGCCGTTCTGCTCTACACGTCGGGCACCACAGGTTTTCCCAAGGGGGCAACCCTCACCCACGGAAACGTTGTTTCAAACGTCTGGACAACGGTGCACCATGCGGGGTTTACCCCGGAAGACCGCATGATTCTCTTTCTGCCGCTGTTTCATGTGTTCGGGCAGAATTTCATCATGAACGGCACGTTTCTGGCCTGCGGCACGCTGGTATTGCACCGGCGGTTCATCCCGGACCAGGTCATGGCATCCATTCAGAACGACGGCGTGACCATGTTTTTTGCGGTGCCGACCATTTACATTGCCCTCCTCAACATGGATCTGTCGGCGGACGATATCGCCTCCATACGATACGAGTTTTCCGCGGCCGCCACCATGCCCCAGGAAATTTCGGCCCAGTGGACGGAGCGCTTCGGCCGTCCGGTATACGAGGGGTACGGGTTGACCGAATGTTCGCCCTTCGCCTGTTATAATCACGACTTCCGCCACAAGTTCGGCAGCGTGGGAACTCCGGTGGAAAATTTCGAGATCAAGATTTTCGATGAAAACGACCAGGAACTGCCCCTGGGTGAGTGGGGTGAAATATGTATCCGGGGGCCCGGCGTAATGGCGGGATACTGGAACAAGCCGGAAGAGACCGCGGACACCCTTCGAAACGGCTGGCTGCACTCCGGGGATATCGGCACGATGGACGACGAGGGTTTTGTGTTCATCGTCGACCGGGTAAAGGACATGATCAACATGGCGGGCCTCAAAATCTGGCCGGCCGAGGTGGAGCAGTTTCTCTACAAACACCCGGCCATCAAGGAAGCCGCCGTCTACGGCATCCCGGACCCGGAAAAGGGAGAGCGTGTCAAAGCCGCCATCGTATTAAAAGAGGGGAAAACGGCGAGCGTGGATGAGATCAATGCGTTCTGCCGTGATAAACTGGCGGTGTACAAAGCTCCTGCGGTGATAGACATCGTGGAAGAGCTTCCCAAAAGCGCCACCGGGAAAATATTAAAACGGATACTGCGCGATAACGGCTAATATAGGCAGGAGACAGCATATGGAAAAAGTCAACCTGACCGAATCGTTCGCCCTGTTTGACGATATGTTTTCCCACCGGATCGTAGGTGAGATCAACGAAATGTACGTCAAGCTGGTCAAAATCGACACCGGGTTCATCTGGCACTCCCATGACTGGGAAGATGAGATGTTTTTTGTGGCCAGGGGAAGGCTGACCATGCACTTCCGGGACCGCAGCATCGAAGTGGGGCCGGGCGAGTTTGTCATCGTGCCCCATGGTGTGGAACACAAACCCGAGGCCGCCGAGGAAACCCACATCATGCTGATCGAACCCAAGGAGACCGTCAATACGGGTGGTGAGGAGTCCGATTTGAAGCATGATCCTTCATGGATCGAAAAGTAACAGGAAACTTTGAGAATTTAACGTCAACTAAATGGAAAATCATAAAACAACAGTCCCATGAACTAGAATAAGGGGTGAGTCTGTTGTACCGCTCCCTTTGAATGCTTCCCCATTGCTGAAGGAGGGGTTAATGGTCAAATATCTCATCCTTAAATTTGGTTATAGGCCCGTGTATCATTGGGGGGTCAAACCTTGATTATTGACTTATAGCGTATCTGCCCCCCGAACATCTTTCTTCAGTCAGTTACCAATATTTTGGCCCAAGAATTAAATTTAAATCAATAATCAACGGGCTGTTGCCCGAACCGGTTTTATCGAGCCGTCTTTAGCTCCATGACGCATGCTCTTTCAACCAACATGGGAGCATGATTCAATTGCGATCTG
>CAFBRK010000195.1 GCA_903231505.1 Olavius algarvensis associated proteobacterium Delta 3
CCCTCGTCCGCCTCCTCCAGCAGGTCCCCCTGCACCTGGAGGGTAATGGTCTTCTGAGTGTCTCCTGGGTCAAACGTCACCCTCCCGGACACCGGGTTGTTCAAGATGTCCACAAAATCGTCCCCGTTCACTCCGTCGACCGCGCTTGCCGTGGTCGCGTAGTCAACCGTCGTCTGCCCGG
>CAFBRK010000196.1 GCA_903231505.1 Olavius algarvensis associated proteobacterium Delta 3
GATATCCAATTCGTTCTGTCGCAAATGGCGCTTGAGCGATCTGCCGGTTTTACTGCGCGTGCATTGATCCAACAGGTGACATTTACCGCAGGTTTTCATTGATGCCATGTATTCGAACTGTTGGCGATTTTTGTTAAAGTTTCTGCGCTTGAGTTCTTCTCCCTCCGGGCAGATAAAAGAATCGCTTTGTCTACGGTAGATA
>CAFBRK010000197.1 GCA_903231505.1 Olavius algarvensis associated proteobacterium Delta 3
AACGGGCTGTTGCCCGAACCGGTTTTATCGAGCCGTCTTTAGCTCCATGACGCATGCTCTTTCAACCAACATGGGAGCATGATTTAATTGCGATCTGAGT
>CAFBRK010000198.1 GCA_903231505.1 Olavius algarvensis associated proteobacterium Delta 3
CCCAACGGTGTGTTCAACGATATGGGCAGCCCCGATTTTCGGGAAACCTTTCTCTACACCATAAAGCAGCTTAACAAACTCGATCTTGGATATGTGCATATCATGGA
>CAFBRK010000199.1 GCA_903231505.1 Olavius algarvensis associated proteobacterium Delta 3
AGAGTTCTCAGAGAAAAAAATAGTACTAAGCTAAAGAATAAAGCTCACAGCTTGGTGAGACCGGCGAACGGGCCAACCGGCCAAACCGGCCAAACAGGCTAACGGGCAAACGGGCAAACGGGCAGACCGGCCAAACCAATACCCGCATCCAAAGCATTGACGCTGCCGCAATGGTGGCTAAATTACCGGGACGTGAACCGTTGACAGGATTGGAACAGGATGATGTTCGATACCAGCGCCTGCACACCGAAATCAGAAATCGACAGTCGCATCGCGCAATTTCAGCGATATCTTGAAAACACCGGCACGGCGGCGGCGCTGATCCTCCAGAATGTAGATTTTTTTTATTTTTCCGGAACCCTCCAGCAGGGCTACCTTTACATCCCCGTTACAGGGGATCCCTTGCTGATGGTCCGTAAAGACACGCTCCGGGCCCGCGCGGAATCACCCATAACCCGGCAGGTGCCGATACGGAGTCCCCGGCAGATCCCGGAGATGCTCGCCGGGCAAGGTTACCCGATTCCACCATCCCTTGGACTGGAGTTGGATGTATTGCCCGCAAATCTCTACCTTGGATTGAGCGACGTGTTTGCCGGCGTTGAGATTACGGACGCGTCCCAGGCCATCCGCCGGCAGCGTGCGGTCAAGTCCGATTATGAACTGGGCATTATCCGGGAGGCGGCAAAACTGGCGGATCAGGTGACCGGGTGCGTTCCGGGGATTCTCGAAAAAGGTATCACCGAGATCGAAATGGCCGGAAGGCTGGAAGCCGAAGCACGCAGACTCGGACATCAGGGTATTGTCCGGATGCGGCTCTGGGGCGGTGAACTGTTTTACGGTCATCTGATGGCCGGGGCGTCTGCAGCGGTTCCCAGCTACATGTCCTCACCCACCGGAGGGTCGTCCTTGAGCCCGGCCGTTGCCCAGGGCTCCAGTTTTCGGAAAATTCAGGAAGGCGAGCCGGTGCTGGTCGATTATACGTTTGCGCACAACGGGTATATTGCCGATCATGCCAGGATATTTGCCGTCGGCGGGCTCGCCGACGATCTTCTGAGGGCCCACGAGACCATGCTGGAACTCCAGGAGCGGTTAAAGAGAGAGATTCGCCCCGGTGTTTCCCCCGGCAGTATTTACAGCGCCGCACTGGAGTGGACCGAAGAAAAGGGTTATGGAGAGTACTTCATGGGACATGGCAGGGAGCGCGTCCGATTTGTCGGCCATGGTGTGGGGCTGGAACTTGACGAATTGCCGATTCTGGCCCAGGGGCAGGAGTGGGCGGTTCAGGAGAACATGATCGTTGCCCTCGAACCCAAGCTTATCTTCCCGGAGCGGGGTGTGGTCGGCATCGAAAACACCCATCGCGTGACGTCCGCAGGTCTGGAGCAGCTGACCCGTTCCCCGGAATCGATCACCATCGTTTAATCCCGCCGGAAATCGACATCTTCTTGCAGATCCAACGGTTATAGCGATTGTCAGAATTCCGTTCCGATTCCTTCTCTCAGGAATTCCGGGAAAAAATACAGTTCCTTTGCGCCCTCTGCGACTCTGCGATTATCGGTTCCATATTTCTGCAAACGGAGCATATTCAGGGCAACCGCTACAAACGGTCGCCGGACCCCCCCCCGGCGGCCGTGGGGCGGTCACCTTGACACCTACCCCGATCTTTTCTATACTCTTAGAATCATGTAATATTTTAACATTTGCCATCCTCTGCCTGAGTTTGCATATCGGACATGACACCGCTGAGCGAAAAAGAAAAACTGGATTCGTTGACCCGGCTCGGAATCGAGTTGAACACGATCAACGATCTGGACATTCTTCTGGAGAAGGTGCTGACCAAGGCCCGGCAGTTCGTCAATGCCGACGCCGGCTCTATCTACATCCGGGACGTCGATCGTCTCCACTTTACATACACCCAGAACGACACACTTCAGCAACGCCTGCCGGAGGGGGCGAAGCTGGTTTTCTCCCTCTTTTCGATTCCCATTGATGAAAAAAGCCTGGCCGGTTATGTTGCGACGACCGGCGAAGCCCTGAACATCGAAGATGTTTACACGATCGAAACGACCCGACCCTATGGATTCAGCCGTGCCTTTGATGAAAAAACCGGGTACAAAACACAATCGGCGTTGACCATCCCTTTGAAGAATGCCGGCGGACACATGCTCGGTATTTTGCAGATTATCAATGCACAGAACGCCGACGACCGCGTGGTGTGTTTTTCCCGTGATGACGAGAAGATGATGTTTCACTTCGCCAGCATTGCCGCGGTGGCTTTAGAGCGGGCCCAGATGACCCGGCAAATTATTCTTCGCATGATCCGAATGGCGGAGTTGAGAGACCCCAAAGAGACCGGCGCGCACGTCAATCGCGTTGCCGGTTACGCACTAGAGCTTTACGAAGGATGGACCTCGCGTCGCAATGTCTCCAAGAAAGAAATCGAAAAAACCCGGGACATTCTCCGCATGGCGGCCATGCTCCACGATGTGGGAAAGGTCGCCATCTCAGATATTATTCTCAAAAAACCGGATCGACTCGCCACCGATGAGTTTGAGCTGATGAAACAGCACACTATCCTCGGCGCCAGATTGTTCGTCGACCGCCAGTCGGACTTCGGTATGGCGGCCCAGGAGGTGGCCCTGAACCACCACGAACGCTGGGACGGCAATGGTTATCCGGGCCATGTCAGCATTGAGACCGGTCTGCCCATCAGGGGATTCGAAAAAACCGACGGCTCGGCCCGGGGAAAGACCGGAGAAGAGATTCCGTTGTTTGGACGCATCGTTTCCCTGGCGGATGTGTACGACGCGCTTTCGTCACGACGGATTTACAAGGAAGCATGGGAAGAGGAGGACGTGCTTGCCGCCATCGAAGCAGGCTCCGGGACCCAGTTCGATCCGGAGCTTGTAGAAATTCTTCTGTCCCGCAAGGATATCATCCACAGCATCCAGGCCCGGTACGTGGAATCGGTGTGAGTCCGTGGGTCGGTTTGCCGGTTTGCCGGTTTGCCCGTTGGCCCGTGGGTCGGTTTGCCCGTTGGCCCGTTAGCCCGTTAGCCGGTTTGGCCGGTTTATCCGGTCCACAGGTCATCTGCGCCTGCCTTTTGAACTGTTTTTATCTTTCATCTTTGGGCTTTCAACTTTCAGCTTCGGACTTTCAGTTCATCGAGCATCCAGTATCCAGAAACCAGAATCCACGCAACCGTGCGGAAGGCAACCGTTTCCGCCGCCCAAGGACATTTCCCCGATATGAAGCATTCCTGGAATGTGCCTCCCAAGGAAGCAATCGCGATACAGCGGCGCCTGGCCCGGAGCATCGTTCGGGAAACCCCGCTCCCGTCGCCGTCGACCATCGCCGGGGTGGACGTCGCCTATGGCGGCGGACAGGCACAGGCGGCGGCGGTCCTCTTCAGCTACCCCCATCTGGACGTGATCGATACGGCCACGGCACGCGTCCCCCTGACCTTTCCGTATGTGCCCGGCCTGCTCAGCTTTCGTGAGGGGCCGGCAATTCTGGAAGCACTGGCCATGATGGGGAAGCTGCCGGATCTCATCCTATTCGACGGACAAGGCATCGCCCACCCCCGCCGGTTGGGGATCGCCAGTCACATTGGATTGCTGGTGGATCGACCCAGTATCGGATGCGCAAAAACACGACTGGTCGGCGCCTATGAGGAGCCGGGGCCCGAGAGGGGCAATATGTCTGTTCTGAATGACGGGGAGGAAGTCATCGGGGCTGTCGTGCGCACCCGGGCCAGGGTCAAGCCGGTGTTTGTGTCCATCGGTCACCGGATCGGGCTTCAGGATGCGGTGCACTACGTTCTGGAATGCTGCCGGGGCTTCCGGCTTCCGGAGCCGATCCGACTGGCGGACAAGCTCTCGAAGACGGGTTAGGCGGTTTGCCGGTTTGGCCAGTTTGGCCGGTTAGCCGGTTTGCCCGTTTGCCCGTCTGCCCGTTGGCCCGTTAGCCCGTTTGCCGGTTTGCCCGTTAGCCCGTTGGCCCGTTTGTCCTCTGTCTTCTGCCTTCTGTCCTTCTGACATCCGACCTCCGACATCCGACCTCCGACATCTGTCCTCTGCCTTCTGTCCTCTGTCTTCGGTCCCGCGTCTTCTGACCTCCGACATCCGACCTCCGACATCCGACCTCCGACATCTGTCCTCTGCCCTCCGACCCGCCAAAGGCGGGCAAGCCTCCGACCTCCACCCCGCCAAAGGCGGGCAAGCCCTAAGCCTTGAGCCGTAAGCCCTGAGCCGTTCTGTATCTTTCAACTTTCAGCTTTGAGCTTTCAGCCCATCCAGAATCCAGTATCCAGTAACCAGTATCAAGGATCCAGCATCCAGCATCCAGAAACAAAAAACCCATGGAGATGAGCCATCCGTATCTCCATGGGTTCCGTGGCCCTTGAAAAGAGGATCTAGCGTTTGGAGAACTGGAACCGCGCGCGGGCGCCTCGCTGCCCGTACTTTTTTCGTTCTTTCACCCGTGGATCCCGTCTCACGAAACCGGCCCGTTTAAGGGGCTGCCGCAAATCCGGGTTGGCAAGCATCAAGGCTTTGGTAATGCCGTGGCGGATCGCACCGGCCTGACCGGTGATGCCGCCCCCGATGACCCGGACCTTGACATCAAAGTCACTACGGGTATTGGTAATGGTCAGCGGCTGGGTAAGTGTCGCCTTTGCCGAATCGATCTTGAAATACTCATCGATCGGCTTGTTGTTGATCATGATGGTGCCGTTTCCCGTTGTAATCCACGTTCGGGCGATGGCTGATTTCCGTTTTCCGGTCGCGTAGTAGGTGTTTTTCGTGTCCATTGGTTCCCCGATCGGTTGTGTATCCTAAAGTTCGAGTGTCTCGGGTTGCTGGGCGGCATGGGGATGCTCCGGCCCGGAGTAAACCTTCAATTTCTTGAACAGCTTTCGCCCGAGACGGTTCTTCGGCAGCATGCCTTTCACCGCAAACCGGATCAGATCCTCCGGCCGCTTCTCTTTTAATTTTCTCGCTGTGATGCTTTTGAGGCCGCCGATGTACCCGCTGTGCCGATGGTAGGATTTTTGATCCCATTTTCGACCCGTGAGCGTGACTTTGTCGGCGTTCACCACGACAACCCAGTCCCCGGTGTCCGCGTGGGGCGTGAACATGGGATTGTGCTTTCCCCGAAGTCGACTGGCGATTTGCGTGGCAAGTCTGCCCAGAACCGCTCCCTCGGCGTTGACGACATACCATTTTTCCGGATTGTCCGTACGCTTTGCGCTGTATGTGTAATTTTTCACGTCTGTCCTCTTCGATGGAGTACTGTAGAACTCGGCACTATTAATTATTTTTCAGGGTCCTGTCAAGAAAAAAACAAAATTTGACTCGAGGCTCGCCGGCTTCTATACAGTGGTCTATGTCCTCCGATAATTTGGAAATAGAAGTCAAATTCTTCGTGGCAGATGAATCGATCATCCGCGACCGGCTGCTGGCCATCGGGGCTGTTTCCGAAGGTCGCGCTTTCGAGAGAAACATCCGGTTCGAGGACGCCGAAAAGACCCTGTATCGCCGTCGCAGTCTGCTTCGACTCCGCCGCGATGCGACATGCACGTTGACGTTGAAATCCGCGCCTCCTGAAGAGAATCCCGATTTTAAGATATTCCGGGAGCTGGAGACTGAAGTCGGCAACTTTGAAACGATGGCCGAGATACTCTCCGGGCTTGGATTCCACCAGGAGCAGATCTATGAAAAATGGCGGGAAACCCTCCGGATTGAAAACACCCTGTTCTGCCTCGACACGCTGCCCTTCGGCAATTTCATCGAAATCGAAGGCGCGGGCACAGACATTCGACACTATGCCGATCGGCTGGATTTACCCTGGCCGTGTCGAATCCTGAAAAATTACCTTCGAATTTTCGATCTTCTGAAAGATCGGATCGGTTTCTCATTTTCGGATGTCACGTTCCAAAACTTCCAGACGGTGGAACTGGACCTTTCCCGACATCTGGATCTGCTCCTGGCCGAGGACCCGAAACACTCCGATTGTGGTGCACGATGAACGCCGAGGCCCCGGTCCCGAGCCCATATCCATTCCCGAAGCGGTTCCGGGTGATGACGATGAACCTGCGCTTCGGCCTGGCCGAGGACGGGCCGAATAGCTGGGAGAACCGCAAGCAAAGCGTCGGTTCTCTCTTTGATCAACGGAATCCGGATTTTGTCGGATTCCAGGAAGCCAATGATTTCCAGATAGACTTTCTCGCATCCGTTTTTCCCGGGTATGGGATGATCGGCCAGCGCCTGCCGGCCCCGACCTTCTGGCAAAACAACGTCATTTTCTACCGATCCGACTGGACCTGCCGCAGGAACATGCACTTTTTCCTGAGCCTGACGCCAACGGTCCCGAGCCGTTCCCCCGACAGCCGGTGGCCGAGACAATGTACCATGGGGTTGTTCGAATCCGGTGATGCTCGGGTGATCTGTATCAATACCCACCTGGATTTCGACCCGGCGGTCCAGGTCGACAGTGCCCGGATGATCCTACGGCATCTTTCCGAGTTTCCTCCGGAACTTCCGGGGATTCTCGTGGGAGACTTTAATGCCGGACCGGAATCCGCTGTTCATGGTGTCTTTTCAGGAGGCAACCCGACGGGGCCGCCCGGAGCGGAACGGGTCTTCAAAAACGGTTTTGCGCCCGATTACCCGGGCACCTATCATGGGTTTACCGGGGTTCCCGATGGCAGGCATATCGACTGGATCATGTACTCCGGTGATCTGGAAGTCCTATCGGCCGGTGCGATATCAGATCCGTTTGACAATATCTATCCGTCCGATCATTTCCCGCTGCAGGTAGATTTCCGCAGCCGTTTCAGTGCGAAATCCGAGCGTTGAAGGTCCCGGGAGAGGTCTCAGCTGCTGAAATCCACCTTCTTGACGGTGCCGTCAGCATCGCCATCCGCCGGCAGCTGCCTCATGCAGATGACTTCGGCGTTGAGCACACCGCCGGCCTCGACGACCAGATCGTGGCAGACGACCCGGCCTGAACAGACTCCCGTTGACAGAACAATGAGCTCTTTTTCGGCGTTGATCACCCCTTCGAAGGAGCCGCCGATGGTCACCGACTTTGCGCTCGCCTCGGCAATGATGACCGTTTCCCCATCAAGGGTGCCTTTGACAACACCTTTAACGATCAGCTTCCCGGTGCAGGTGATATTGCCGTCTACAATCAATCCCTGGTCGACAATTGAGATGTTCTCAGCCCGTTTTCCCACGTTTCTTCTCCAACGAAATGTTTTCCCTGTCGACCATGCCTTCCTCGGAAACCGCCTTTCCAAAGGATTGGCCGAGTATTAACGGAATCTTGCCGATGACCATGGTTCCCCGCATGATCGTGATATGATACTGCTTGCCGTGAACGGGGTCAGCGTCGCCTCTTTCGTTGAGAAAAAACGGCTCGTTGACGGAAATCGGTTGCCTCGGCCGCCCGGGACTGCTGACAAACGCCCGAACCCCCAGATTACCGCTCACATTGGTGTTGATATCCAGCATCCGGATCGGCCGACCGGCAACGACGGCCGTTGAATCATCGGGGGTGATACACAAAGCGGGTCCGTTTTCCTGTCCCAATATCACGTATTGCAGCCTGGGTGCCGCCAGTTGGACAAACAGCTTGCCCAGGACGCGCTCATCCTTGCTGACAACAACCGGATAAATCTCTCCCTTTTTATGGATCGAGTATCGTTGCCACAGGTCGCGACCGGTATCGATTTCGTAGCCCCGGTCTTCCCCCGTGTTTGTTGCCCGATTTCCGACAAATCCTTTGAAATTCACCAGGAGATCCCGGGAATCGGTCCCCCCGGCCATCGCATCGACAAGCTCGAACAGGTCGCCCTTTATCATCTGCACGGTGGTACCGCTCTGGTACAGACGTTCCTGGGCGTTGATTTTCACCCGGAACAACAAAAAGGGAGCGCCCATTTCCGGCAGTCTTGAAGACGCAGCCGATGCCGGCGTGCCCCGGCGGATGTCGACATCCAGATGTATCGTACCGAAGTCGATGTAATCTTTCCGGGCCACGATTCGCGTCGAATCGTACACCCGGGTTTTTTTCCGGAAGTCGTTCATCGTGCCGGAGCCGATGATATCGGCACTGAGCCCCCGCTCATAGTTTGCCTCGATATGGGAAACTTTCACGGAATCCCCGGGGCAGATGGTGAGGGTTTGACCATTTTTGATCGCCATCGGCAAGGCGTCGTTCACCGAAAGCACCATATAGCGCATGACCGGCGGTTCTAAATTGAGCCCGGGAGTTTCGGTGACAATATCCAGCCGTTTCATGAAGGCATTTATCGCCAGATTGTGATGACGAACCTTCAGTTCCAGAGGGAGCGATTTGCTGGTTTCGATGCCGAATGCCGGTATCCCCATCTTGTAGAGCGCATAGTAGGTGGCGGATTTTCGCTGTTCCTTGTTCATCGAGTCGGCGTCATGGGTACGGTGATTGTTGAAATGAAAATGATATTTCGGATTTTCGATGTCCTGATTGATCTCCCGGCAAACAACACGGGCAAGCTCCCCCAGGTCGAGACGCTCGCCGGTTTGCGGATTGGCGTAGGTCTCGCTGTCGGCAATGATCGATTGCCCATAACGCCGGGGATTTCGAGATGAGGATTCCCAGGTATCCGAATAGAATCCGGACCCGTCGTGGAGGTTGAGCAGGCAGTTGCTCTCCTGGATCAGTGTTTTGAGAATCCGGACGATTTTGGCTTCGTAGTTATCCTGCCGGCTTTCCGCAAACTTGCGGTTCATATCTTCATTGATGATCCGGCGTTTCAGGACAATGGATTGGAAATTGGCACGGGGTACGACAATCAGATTGCCTTTCGCCAGGGCCAGATCCGCGTAATGGTCGGCCGAGAGAAAACCGCCGGGTTCGTCTCCCTGAATCCCCCCGATGAGCAAAAGGGTTTTCCCGGGCTTTTTGCCCCAGATCCGGTATACGTGCAATTCATGGTCGGTCCCTTCGTAGTACACCGTGTGGGTGCGGTTCTGGGCCCGTACGTCTGCCGGTGTCGCCAGGCCAAGAACCCATAGGGTCAGGGCGGCGGCCACGGCCCAGCAGATCGGCAACCTGCTTTTTTGGGGTCATATGGGGCATCATGGTGCTGTTATCCTCTGCAGCGGCATCGGGCGAATCATCTCCTGGACCGCAGAACGTTATCCTATTGGGTTGCTCTCCGGCGCAGTTTCCTCGACATCCCCGGGTGCGGGGGCTTCGATAATCTCCGACTCGGGGACTCCGCTTGTCTCCGGTGCCGGTACTTCGACACTCTCCGACGCGGTCGCCTCGACTGGCTCCGGCGGCGGTATCCGCACGGGGAATTCCTTTTCCAGAAGAAGCCCGCCGGCGGTATCAAAGACATAGGCGGTCAATCTTGAGAACTTCTCCAATCCCCTTATATTGCGACGTTCAAATTTCATCGGTTTAAACCGGGATATGGAAAAGTACTGTCCCCGGGATGTGGGTGCCGGTTTTCCGCTGTCCAGGGACGCCCAGGGAATGGTCACATTCCGGGGCCGGGGATCGTCTTCGGCAAGCCTCAACACAACAAATGCATGACCGGAAACGGTCTCACTCTGGTTGCCTATCTTGCGAAGATTAAATTGAACCTGAACCGTGTTTTCGTTCGCTTCCGATCGAGAAATGTCGATATCTGTCAGGGAGACCCGGGCCTGGGATTCTTGCGCCCGGGGGGACTCCGTTGTGTTCTGAGGGGAAGAGCGCTCGGGTTCGGGTCATGACCATGCGGGCCATGAGCACGTCTTTGTCATAGCGCAGGGTATCCACCTGCTGCCGCAACTGATTAATCTCTGCGGTGCGCCGGCGGGTCTCTTTCAGTCCATCTTTGTGGAGGACATAGAGGATCACATTGGCGCCCAGAGAAATCATCAGAATTCCTGCAAACAGGTAGAATAATCCCTTGAACGGCCGGATGGACCGGGTACGACCGTCGTCTCCCACAAAGAGGAGCGTCCAGTTCGGGCGACGCTTGGAAGGCTTTGGCAAAGACCGGTTGGCTATTTCTTTTTCCAGATCTCCCGGTAAATCTTCCATCGATTTTCTTCCCTTTTCAGGATCAATTCCTTGACACCCACCGCTTTGAAGCGGCTGGATCGATAGGTCTGGATGAACGAGACCGCCCGTCGCTGCTTGTCCTTTCGGATCGTCATTTTGTCTCGGGTCACCCGGATGTAGCGATACTTGCTATTCAGCTGCCGTTTATACGCCAGCCAGCCGGCCAGGTCCGCTCCACCTTCAGATTTGAAATCCTTCGCGTAATAAGAGCCGTAGGCTCTGATGTTCTTGCCGGACCAGGCGCTGAGCCATCCGTCCACCAAATCGGTAATTTCCGTTTCTTCGATAGCCGCCGGCTCCAGCTTGCGACCGGCAACCACCAGCGGATGGTCCCCCTTCTTCAACACCAGTTTGCTGGGTAGCACCAGATGATCCTCTCCGACAATCCGGAAGCCACCGTCGCGCCGGGTGAGGAAGAGTTTGACCGTCCCTGTCGCGGTGATGCCTGCTGGGCTCGCCATTTTACGATCGAGCAGGACCGTCACCATGCCGTTGTATTGAAAGACGGAAATGTCATCCGTTTCGATGGAAAACGACATCTGGTTCCGGCGAAACTTTTTTCTCAGGCCGTACCATTCCATCCACCAGTGGAGGTCCGGAAGAAACTCGGCATCGTAGAATGTCAAGTAGTCATGATAGGTCCCGGATTCTATGGATTGCGCCCACGTCTCCACAAAATCCAGGATCTCGGTCCGGGTCTGCCGATCCGGCACAACGGGTTTTTGGGAGATGGTGTTCACGATGATCATCGGCGTCCGGTTCAGCGTAATAAATTGGGCCAGCCGGTCAATATCCTGGTTCCGGAGGACGATACAGCCGTTGGAGTCTCTGGGTGCCAGAGGTTTGTTGGTGCCGTGCAGCCATATGGAATTGCCGCTTCTGCCGAGCTGGATATCCATGACATTCGGATAATCGATGGGAAAGGCCCTGGAGCCATATATCGGCGCCAGTTCACGGCGCGTGTGCTCTTTAGTAAAAAAATAGACCCCTTCGGGGGTCTTCGCATCTCCGGAGCGAACCTTGGGGCCCGGATTCTCCCCGGTGGAGCAGGGCATCCGGAGCACCTCCGAAAGCGTTCCGTCATACTTGAACAGAGAAAGGCGCTGGAGCCCCTTTTCAACGAGAATGACGTATTCCGGAAGCTCCGCCGGCGCAAAAAAGATGGACATCTCCACCGGAGCCGTGCGCGAAGGCTCGGCCTGGGTTGCCGCCTGCACATGGGTCACGGCGGACATGCACAGGACGGCAACCGCCGCTGGAAACAGGAGCACCCGCCTGGGCGTGTCGATTCTCACCTGCACCTCCTCGATATCCTGCTAATGTCTCTGTTTCTGTTTCCGCTTCTCGGTGGTTCCGATGTCGAGATGGGTTTCCCCCGGGACTGTCCCGTCCGGTGAAACAGCCGGGGTCCATCGGGTCGTGTCACCCGCTGTTGCCATCGGGCCGCCATCGAACCTATACTACCCAATAACCGAAATATCAATTTTTGTCAATGAGTTCATATAGTTTTGATTTATTTTGCTACACGCACGAAAATCCGATCACCCGCCCTGGAACCGGTTTTTTCAGCAGCGTGACCCTGATTCACGGCAAGTTCTAAAAATCCCCGGCTCCCGATGACGGCCACGGGCCGGCCCGGTTCGGCATCGGCATACATGTTGGAAATGCCGTGGACGACCGTCCCGCCGACAGCGATTTCCACCTCAGGGTAACGCCGGTCACCCACAAAAAGATCCATCAGGTGCCGGTCGATGTCGGTCACCAGGTTCCCGAAACGGTCGATGTGGATGACGCTGCCGACCAGGCTGCCGTCTTCTGAGACACCGGCCCGTTCCAGAGGCAACCGGATTAAGTGATCGGGGTCCATCGGAGATCCAAGAGAGGCAAATTCGCTGCCACAGGCGAGATGGGCCGCTGCCGGGGCGAACACATCCCTGCCGTGAAAGGTGCGGCTGATCGGGGTCAGCGCGTGGTGTGGATTGTCCACGCGCACGGCCTGCTCGATCTGCGTCTCCTCCAGGATCCATGTCAACAGCCCATTGTCCGGCGCCATGAACACATGCTCCTCGGTGCGGATGGCGACAATGGACCGAGAACTGCCGACCCCGGGATCGACAACCGCGATGTGGATGGTTTTGGCCGGGAAATAACGGTAGGCGGATCGGAGCATAAACGCCCCGCCATGGACATGTTGAGGGGCCACGTGATGGGAGATGTCGATAATCCGGGCCTGGGGGCACAGGGAGAGGATCACGCCTTTCATGATGCCCACATATTCGTCGTCCAGTCCGAAATCGGTGAGCAACGTGATAACGGGCATGGGTACGCTGTAATCGGTTAGATCATGTTGATGAATCATGACCCCGTTGCCTGGTATATCCCCGCCGTGCCGAGCCCGGGGATTTCCCGAAATCCTTTTATCCACGCAAGGCCCGGACTAGGTGAACAGGTTGTCCTGCCGTCGATAGCCAAGGTGCCGGTAGGCCGTATCCGACGCTTTTCGGCCGGAAGAGGTCCGGATGATCATTCCCTCTTTCAGCAGGTAGGGTTCCACGACATCCACCAGTGTGTCGGTCTCCTCCTGTAACGTTGCGGCGATGGCCTCGATGCCGACCGGCCCCCCGTTGTAGAAATCGATGACCGTTTTCAGGTAACGCCGATCCAGCTCGGTGAGCCCCTTTTCATCCACGCCTTCCAGTTCCAGGGCCGCAGCAACAGTCGCTTCGGTCACCGTTCCGTCCCCCCGGACCTGCGCGTAATCCCGCACGCGTTTCAGGAGCCGATTGACGATCCGCGGGGTTCTCCGTGACCGTCGTGCCAGTTCAGAGGAGGCTGCGTCATCGATGACAACATTGAGCAACTGGGCCGATCGTCGGGTGATCTGTACCAGGTCCGGTTCCGAATAAAAGTCGAGGCTCCGGAAAATGCCGAAGCGGTCCCGCAGGGGCGCAGACAGCAAGCCGACACGGGTGGTCGCTCCGATCAGCACGAACCGTTTGAGCCGGTACCGGTGACTCCGGGCCTGGACACCCTTGTCAAAAATAAAATCGACGGCAAAATCTTCCATGGCCGGATATAGAAATTCCTCCACCGCTCGCGGCGTGCGATGAATTTCGTCGACAAACAGAATATCGCCCTCCTCGAGTCGGGTCAGGATGCCGATCAGATCTCCGCCCTTTTCCAGGGCCGGACCCGAGGTGACCGTTAAATTACCCCCCATCTCGTTTGAAATAATATGTGCCAGGGTTGTTTTTCCGAGTCCCGGAGGACCGTGAAACAGGACGTGCTCGAGGGGTTCTTTTCTGATTTTAGCGGCTTCGATGGCGATTTTCAGTGCCTCGGTCACCTCTGATTGCCCCACATACTCGCCCAACCGCTTCGGCCGGAGTGAAATCATTTCAGGTTCCAGATCCACCGGTTGGGGGGATCCGGCCAGTATGCTCCGGCCCCTGGTCAAGGTCGTGGGTGTCTCTTCGGTCATGGTGAAATCTCTCCGCGGTAGACCTCGTTAAACAGATCTTCCGGGCTCCGGATCGCGCTGTTTCGTGTCAGCGCATCGGCGATCATGCGCCGGGCATCGCTTTTTTTATGCCCAAGCTGCTTGATCAGGACCACCAGGACCTGTTCGGTGATGTCTTCGACCTGGGGCGCTTCCGGGAGCTCGTCTTTTCGGATCAGGGCAAACTTTTCCATCTTGCCCTGGAGGGTGGCGACAATTTTATGGGCGGTCCGGTTTCCGATCCCCTTCAGCTGCCTGAGCTTGGCGATATCCCCCGATTCTATGGCCCGGGCGATGTCACGAATCGGCAGTGTCAGCGCTTTGACCGCCTTGATCGGCCCGATGGCTTCCACCGAGATAAACCGTTCGAAAAATTCCCGTTCGGCTTCCAGATTAAAGCCGATCAGAACGGGTTTGGGTTGGCGCTCGGTTTGCTGGAAATAAATGTACAGGGAAATGCTCTCGCCGGTGGAGGTTCCGGCCAGGGTCTGCATGACATTCACCGGCAGCAGGACCTCATAGCCGATCTGGTTGACCAGCAACAGAATCCGGTCGTCATCCTTTTTTAATATGCTGCCTTCCAGATATCCGATCATAAGCCAACTTTGCGTACGACGGTGTCAGGCATGTTGTCGTTACGATAGAAACCGATCAGGGCCAGCGACAGGGCGTCCGACGCATGGAAGGGTCGGATAGGCGCCTCCCGGTTCAGATGATGCCGCACCGCTTTCTCCAGCTGGGTCTTGCTGGCCTGCCCACTGCCGGTCAGCACCTGTTTGGCTTTGCGAACGGCAACCTCACAGACCGGGATGCCGGCCTGCTCGCCGGCCAGCAGCACCACGCCGCTGGCTTTTGCCAAAAGGATTCCGGACTTGGGGTTCTTTTTCAGGGTAAAGACCTCCTCGACAACCATGGTATCGGGCGATTCGTCCTTTAGGACACGTTGGAGCCGACGAAAAATCTGACCCAACCGGACCGGCAGGTCGGCGTCCACATCGGTCTGGATGGTTCCGAAGGAATAGGCCGTGACGTTTCGTCCGATGCCCTCAATAATTCCGATTCCGGTGTCCGCCACACCGGGATCTATCCCGATGATCTTCATGACGTATCCGTGTTCCGGGACAGACCGGGAACGCCGGCTTCCCGAAGGATGGCTCCCGTCCGTGTCATTACAGGCCCTTGAGTTTTTTTCGGGCGATCTCGGCTTCGCCGGCCTTCGGGTATTTGGCCACCAGTTCCCGGAGGATAAGGCGTGCGTTCGACCGATCCCCCAGGTTCGAGAAAGCCATTCCCTGCTTCAGCATCGCGGCAGGGACCTTGTTCCCCTTGGGATAGCCTTCGATGACCTTTTGATACTCGAGAATCGCCTTCTCGAACCATTTCTCACGGAAATAGATTTCGGCGATCCAGAATTGAGCGTTATCGGCACGTTGGGATTTGGGAAACCGCTTGAGGTAATCGGAAAACCCGCTGCGGGCGGTTTCCATATCTCCGGCGTCGAAAGCGACTTTGGCATACCGGTAGAGGTCGTCCTCGGACACCTCCCCCGGCGGTGTTACGGGCATGTCCGACGGCGGCGCTCCGGCCAGGTCCAAGCTAAGATACTCCTCGAGCCGGCGGATACGCTCATCGTGGGCCACCACCGATTCATCCAGGCGGCCGACCTGGGTCGCCAGTGCAACCCCGGTTTCGGAGATCGTGTCCTCCTTGGCCCGGACGGCGTATTCCGTCTCCTCCAGCCGTCCCCTCAACCCTCCCAACTCATTCCGCAGATTGTCGTTTTCGACCCGGAACTCCGCGAGCTGGGTTCTCAAGGTCTGCACATCGGTGTCGATTTCCTGCCGTGAGGCGTCGATCTTCCGGTATCCCTGCTCGAGCCGATCGAAACGCCGCTCCATATCCTGCTGCTGCTCTTCGAGTCGGAAAAGCCGCCCGTCCAGGCCGGCGTATTGATCGTCACCCACACACCCGATCATTCCAAAAGCAGCGATCATGAGCACAATGGCGGCATACTTCATGACAAGGGGTCCCCTATCGATTCGCTATCCCGGGCATGTCATCGAGGAACGGATACCAGGACATGGATCGGGATAGATCGTCCATGAAAAAAAAATACCCGCCGGAATCGGCGGGCACAACTGTCGGGGACGCAGGCGGAAAATGTTCCCGCCTGCGTCCCGCGAACGGATTGGTTGTAGGTGAGTTCCGGAAATACCGTCATATCGATGGAACCGTAGCAGCGGATCCATTCATCCTGGGCGTTACCGGTATGTCACGGCATCGTTTCCGATTCGCCGCCGGGGACGTCACACCCGGCGGAGATGCCACAGGCGTTAACAAACGGTTCGGGTTCTAGTCAAGGACGAACTGGCAGTTACGATTTTTCGCCCAGGCCTCTTCGCTGCTGCGCGGGTCCAGAGGCCGCTCCTCACCGTAGCTGATTGTGGTAATACGGTAGGGCGCGATCCCCAGATCGACCAGAAAGGCTTTGGCGCTGCCCGCTCTGCGGTCCCCCAGAGCCAGGTTGTACTCTTCGGTACCCCGTTCGTCGCAATGGCCCTCGATGGTAAACCGCGAGTTGGGGTTGTCTCTGAGAAATTCCGCTTTCCGTTTCAGCACCTCCTGCGCCTCGGCAAGCAAGGCAGAGCTGTCGAACTCAAAGTAAATACGCTCGTTCTCAAACAACATGCGAGCGGCCATGGCCTCCCGTTGGGCAGCCTCTTCTGCAATCTGCTGGGCCTCCATTTCCCGCTGCCGCGCCATTTCATCTTGATCCTGTTGATCCTGTGCCCGCTCTTCCTGGGCGGCCTCTTCCTGGGCGGCCTCTTCCTGCGCCTGCTGTGTTCCGGTCGTGTCCGACTGCACCTGTTGTCTCGCACAGGATACGGTGAACAACAATCCCGGCAAAACAAGAAACAGGATCACGCCCAACCACAACTTCTGTCGCATGTTTTCCTCCTTTTCCGATATCCAGACAAGAATTAGTTGCTAACGACCCTCGGCGACCAGGCCGGACTGCTCTGTTTGCCCGACAGGATAAGCAGTCGGCGCTGATCCGTCCCATACGCGGTCATTACATAAATCCGGGACACCCCTTCACGGGTAGAACTGAACGTGATCAGGCTGCCATCCGGTGCCCAGGACGGGGACTCATTGTCTCCGCTGTCCCGGGTCAGTTGAAACAAATCCTTACCGTCTGCGCCGATCACATAGATGTTGATCTGACCGTCTTCCAAGCCTGCGAATGCGATCCGTTTCCCTTGTGGCGACCAGCTCGGCTGGGTATTGTACCGCCCCAGGAATGTCAGACGATCGACTTGCCCTGTATCTATGGTCTTGATGTAAATTTGTGGACTCCCGGAACGGTTGGACACAAAAGCAACCTTCCGGCCATCGGGCGACCATGTCGGGGATTCGTCAATTCCCCACTTTTTTGTAATTCTTTTAATAATTTTTGCGTTTCCGGTCAACAAATAAATTTCCGGATCCCCTGAAAAGGAGAGTGTCGCCGCCAGAGCAAATTGCCCGGGAACCCAGGACGGGCTCGTATGGATTCCCTTTTTACTCAGCACAATCCCCCGTTTTTCCTTGATGTGCTTGATATACAGGTCCGGGTTCCCTTTGGCAAAGGAGGTATAGGCCAACCATTTGCCGTCGGAAGACCATGCCGGCGACAGGGTGATGGAATTGTGACGGGTCCATTGCCGGGGGTTGTTCCCATCGAAATCGCTGATAAAAATCTCTTTGTGGCCGGTCCCGTTTGAGACAAAGGCGATCCTGGAGTCGAATATGCCCCAATCGCCGGTCAGGGCGTGAATCACTTCGCTGGCAAAACGCCGGACCATCCGCCGCTCGTCTCCCGCCTTTCCCTTGTAGAGCTTCCCCACAAGGAGCTTCCCCTTGAGGGTATCGAAAAGGCGCAGCTCCATTTGGAGCAGCCCGCTGCTTTCGTCGTAGCGGACCCCGCCGGTCACCAGAAGCTCGGCACCCACAGCCGTCCAATTATGAAAGGCGATGGCATCGGTGGTGATCCCGGTCCGACTCGGATCCTCTAAAAACGCTTCAGGATCGATCATTTGAAAATAACTCGTAAAATCAAGATACTTGCTGAAAAGCCGGGTGGATTCGTCCGCCATCGCCTCTTCGGTTGAAAGGTTATCCATAGGGGCAAATACCGGAATTGCGATGGGCAGTTTCCGTAAATACGGATTACGGATATCGATGTAGTCGTATTCGGCTCCGAGCGCCGATGCCGGCACCATCACCCATAGTACGATCAGAACAACGCTGTTAACAATTGTTTTCAAGTTATTACAACCTTTTAGTGATTTTTTAAGGGCCATTTGATCTCACTCCGCCGGCACGTCCATCCAAATGATAAGTTTAAATTGTCAATCCGCCAGCCCGATATTCCGTTGGCCCGTTGGCCCGTGGGCCCGTGGGCCGGTTTGGCCGGTTTGCCGGTTTAGCCGGTTTTGCCGGTTTGGCCCGTTGGCCCGTTGGGTCGTTGGCCCAAAATAAATGCCTGAAATGTAAAATGCCTAAAATTGTGGAATCGCTCTGCTCTGTCATATAAGCTTCAGAATCACGTATCCAGCCCGTAAAGCGGCGGCGAGCATCCAGCATCCAGTATCCGGGGTAATCGGTTTGCCCGTGGGCCCGTTGACCCGTCGGCCCGTTGGCCCGTTGGCCCGTTCGCCGGTCTCACCAAGCTGTGAGCTTTATTCTTTAGCTTAGTACTATTTTTTTTCTCTGAGAACTCTGCGAGCTCTGTGAGATCCTTTTATCCCTGAAACCTGAAACCCGACACCTGTCCTCTGACATCAGACATCCGACCCGCCA
>CAFBRK010000200.1 GCA_903231505.1 Olavius algarvensis associated proteobacterium Delta 3
AGATCGCAATTAAATCATGCTCCCATGTTGGTTGAAAGAGCATGCGTCATGGAGCTAAAGACGGCTCGATAAAACCGGTTCGGGCAACAGCCCGTTGAATTGTGAACATCCGATGAGGATTAACCGTTGATTGGATTACGGGTAGGGCCGGACGCATAGAAGCCGGGGAAGTACCGGAACCGATTGATTGAAAGATCACGTATGTCGGGTTTACTCCAACAAGACATATTCATAAATCGAGGTTCAAAACCAGGTGGTTTCATTGTTCCTCAATCGGAATCAAAGCTTTCCAGCCGTTTTCCCCGCTCGATGAAACTGCCGATATCATCCAGGACATTTTTGTAAGCAGAGATCACAGATTTTAATTTATAGACGACAGGATCGTTTTTGCCCACCATCTTGGCGGCCTTCGATAATAGTTTCTCTCCATCCGCAACATGGTTCGATATATCCGATAGCAGTTCCTTTCTCTTTTCATGTTTCCGTCGCTCGCTCGTTACAATCGGAAAAAGCCTTCGTATCGAAAACTCCACCAAGGCATCCCTCGGGGCCTTATATTCACGTGAAATCGTGTCCAGATAGGACAATGACCTCCGGCTGATAACAAACGTTTTCCGTATACGCTCATGGTCGTCGAATATTGTGCTGCCGAGTTCATTGGCCATGCTTTTTAACACCTGGGCATCTTCCAAGAGGTGGTCAAAGACGGATTTTTGTTTGATACCCAACTGTGCGGATAGAATGCTGATCGCATTTATACAGGCTTCTGATAGCCGGAATGTCGCTCGAACCGATTGGTGTCCCCTGAGTTCCTTCGATGACGGATTTTGTATACGCATCCGCTGATCTGCCTGTTTTTCCTTGATTTTATTCATTAAATCACTCCTGAAAGGGTGCGAACGGTCTATCATTACTTTAAGATTTATAGATTAATTAATAATACATAATTTTATGATTTGTCAATATTGATAATAAATAATTTATTTTTATCATATATAAAAATTCCAATGGTACTCATACAGTTCAAATGGATCACCGTTTCTTAACACTGAAAACGAGGAGGTGTGAAAATGATTTACCGGAGATTTTTTGGATTTCCTACGGTCAGAGCCAAAAATCCTTTTGAAGAGTTGGATCGATTGCGACGGCACTTGGACCGGTGGTATGACAATGTGGGCACTCCCGCTCAACGTCTTCACGCCGGCGTATTTCCCCTGATCAACATTACCGAGGACAAAGACAGCTACTATGTCAGTGCAGAATTACCGGGTGTGAAAAGCGATGATCTGGACATCCAGGCGACCGCGGCCAACCTCGCCATTTCGGGAGAGCGCAAAATTGCGGCGGAAGCCGAGGGAGCCCGTTATCACCGAAGAGAGCGTGAGGCGGGGAAATTTTCCAGGTTGGTAGAGCTTCCCGATGAGATTGATCCCGACAAAGTGGAAGCTAAATTGCAAAACGGTATTCTCACCGTGATCGTCTCAAAGGCGGAAATCGCAAAACCCAGACAAATCGCCATCAGCTCTTAGCTGACACTATTGAAAGGGAGGGAAATCATCATGGCCGATGAACAAAGCAAAGATATCAAGGTTCGGGAAAAACAAGAGGTGACCGGCCCTGCCGAGCAAACTACGCCGGGATTGGTTTTCACACCGGCTGTCGATATCTTCGAAACCGAAAAGGAGATTACACTGCTGGCAGATATGCCAGGGGTCAAAGCAGACGACCTCAACATCGATCTTCGTGAGAATATCTTGACCCTTACGGGCGATGTGGCTCCCTCGGAAGAAACCAACGCAGAACCTTTGCTGGTTGAATACGAATACGGCAGGTATTACCGGCAATTCACGCTTTCCCAGGTCATCGATCAGGATAGGATTGATGCCCAGCTAAACGAGGGTGTCCTCCGACTGACACTTCCAAAGGTTGAAAAGGCCGCCCCCAGAAAAATTGCCGTAGCGACAGGATAATCGATTATGGAGCCGGATAATACGTTTCGTCATTGACGTTCATTACCCGGCTCCCTTCGACCCTGTTCAAAGCTGTGTCTAACGCACTGTTCGAAAGAGAGGATTCTTGATTGGGATAGTATAAGACCATGGCGACCATTCCTGTTCCATGGGGAGTTGATGATGGCGAAGAGCTATTTCGCGATATTAGGCATTTCACCAACAGCAACAGCGGATGAAATTCGAAGCGCATATCGCCGCCTTGCAAAAGAATTCCACCCGGACCACTATAGCGGCGGTTGCGAGAGATTTCAGGAAGTTCAGGAAGCGTATTCAGTTCTCGGAAATCGCCGGAAACGGGGAGAATACAAGCAGAACATACGCAAACCGCCGCAAAGAACATCCGTGGGACGACCCGCGTATCCCGAACCCGAACCCCTTATCCCCAATGATAAACCCGCCGATCTGGGAGAGATCTCACCTGTCCGGTCTTTTCAATCATTTACTCCCGGAGTCGATGAAATTTTTGACTGGCTGTTGAGCAATTTTTCGAATTTGTCGCCACCAAAATCCGGCGGGATCCAAAACCTGACACTTGAGGTGCCGCTCACTCCTGGGCAGGCACGTCTCGGCGGCAATGCCCGGATCATGGTACCCGCCCAAAATTGCCCCTAAGGTAAGGTTTATATTGCTATCTTCATTTAAAAGTGATTTTCTGAAAATCTAAACTGTCGGCAAAAGGTTCTGTCCAGAAGCCGTCGCCATCAGAGCGATTTTCGGTTTCACATCAATCTGATATTACACATATTATTAGGCTGCACCCACCTGGTTCTATCAATCTTCCTACTGAATCTCATACGGGTCTCAAAATCCTCTATTGTGTATCCGTCCCATTGAGTTCGGCTTTAAATGACGTGCTTTATGAAAGGCTGACGCCATGCCTACCGATCGGGACATCCGCAAACTGGCCGCAAGCATGCACGCGGGTGTCAAGGGTTACAGCTGTGTTTTGAGCGAAGATGAGCCGTTTACCATCCGGATGCGAAAAGAACCTCGAGAGCTGTTTTCCACTATCGGTGCGGTAGATGGAGGCCGAATCGTTAACGCGCCCGATGATTCCTCTCGGGCAGAGTTTTCGAGTGTCATATCCGCTCCCCGGTGCGCCAACGAGCCCCAAAAATATCCGAGTGTCAGAAATACCGAGCTGCCGGATCACCGGAGGATGGATTATCCCATTGGCGTCAGTGTCGGCGATGTCATTCAAGAGGAAGACCATATTTGTGATGACGGGGTCACCATTGCAGCTCGGGTAGAAAGCCTGTTGCGGTCGGGGAGATGGGTACCCACGTCTTCTCGGTACCGGCATTTGCAAACGAATGTTCGGGGAGTCGTCAAGGGAGGAGCTTGATAAATGTACAAACTTGGAAATCGACGAAAAAAGAAGACCGAGGGGGACAAGAGAGCGATACACGCGAGCCGCCGTAGTTTCCTCAAGAGAGGTACGGTAGCAGCCGCTGGTACGTTGCTGGCTTTTCCGCAAGTTTCAAGGGCGCAACCCATATCCCTAAAGGTTCAGACCTCCTGGGGTTCCAGTGACGTCTACCAGGACATGGCGCAACAGTATGTCGAGAGGGTCGAAGCCATGTCGGGTGGTCGTCTCAAAATTGTCCTTTTCGCCGGCGGTGCCGTCGTCAAGAGCTTCCAGCTACAAGAGGCCGTCCACAGGGGAGTGCTGGACGGCGCCCATACGGTGACCGCCTACTGGTATGGAAAGCACAAGGCTGCCTCGCTGTTCGGCACCGGGCCCGTCTTTGGCACCAACGCCTTGCAGACCCTGGCGTGGATCCACCGCGGTGGCGGCAAGGAGTTGTACCGTGAACTGGTGCAGGACATCCTCAAGCTGAACCTCGTCGGCTTCTTCACCTATCCATTTCCGACCCAGCCTTTAGGTTGGTTCAAGCAGGAGATCCGGAGCGCGGATCAGCTGAAAGGCCTCAAATATCGCACGGTCGGCTTAGCCGCCGACGTCATGCAGGGCATGGGGCTTGAGGTGCTGCAACTGCCGAGTAGTGGGGTCATCCCTGCTTTGAAAAGAGGTGTGGTCGACGCTTTCGAGTTTGCCAATCCAACTTCGGATCGTGAGCTTGGCGCCCAAAACGTGTCCAAACACTACATGATGGGCAGCTATCATCAAGCTGCTGAGTTTTTCGAAATCATTTTCAACAAGGATAAGTTCGAGTCCCTGCCGAAGGAGCATCAGGCCATCCTCGAATATGGCGCGGATGCGGCCAACATCGCCAACTACGCGATGGCGATGGATCGACACTCCAACGATCTGGAGCTACTCATCACCAAAGACGGCGTCAATGTCCATCGTACGCCACAGTCGGTGATGGACGAACAGCTCCAGTCCTGGGACAAGGTTCTAAATCAGCTGATGAAGGATCCCTTTTTCAAAAAGGTGGTCGACAGTCAGAAGGAGTGGTCGCGCCGCGTCGCATTTTACGACCTCATGAACAGGGCAGACTACAAGCGTGCCTACAGTCACTACTTCCCGGGTAAGATAAATTTCTAAACCGGGAAAGTTCGGATTTGCATCATGAAGATGTTCAAGAATTTTGGCGTCCGTGGCCGCCTACTTCTGTCCTTCATCGGCATCAGCGGATTCGCAGTGCTCGCGACCTTAGCAGCGATGTACAGCTTCCTGCTGGTGCAAACGATTATTGACAAGATTACCGAACAGCGGGTTCCGGCTGCCTTGGCGGCGCAGAAGCTCTCTTCGCGGGTGGAGAGAATCATTGCCGAAACACCCCCCCTGCTCGCAGCCAGTGCACCGGAAGAGCGTTCACAGGTCTGGGACAGCATATGCACCGAGATCAAATCAATCGATCAGCTGCTATTGATTTTTCGACCCCGCGGTGTTGCCGTGGAAACCCTGGCATCGCTGCAGAATGTTCTGGATTCGTTGCGCTCCAACTTGTTTTCCCTGAACACACTCCTGGGCGAGCGTATCGTTCTCGCCGAGCGCAAGGCGTTCCTGCTTGGTGAGATGCAAAATGCGCATGACGAAACGCACGCGGTGTTGGGTCCTTGGATTACGAGTGTGAAAAATAGTATTCAGCGTCTACGCACCACTCTCGATGATTCAAGAACGTCACCAACCGATCGATCAACGGCTGAGAAGGAGTTGATCGCGTCTCTGACCCTTTTCGCTTCGTTGCAGCAGATCTTTCAGAGTGTCACTGAAATTCACGCAAGTCTTGTGGGAACGGCGTCTGCCAGGGATCATGAGCACCTCCACGTGTTGAAGCTTCGGACTCAGTGGTCGTTGGCAGCCCTCGACACACTGGCAACGGTTGTTGGATCACAGCCCCGCCAGCTCATCGTTGCAGAACTCGAGCGCTTACGGCTATTCGCCGAGGGAGAAAACAACTTGCCCTGGCTAAGGGCACGGGAACTCACGCTCATCGCCAACGCCGAAAACGTGCAGCGCGAGAACTTGCGTTTATCACGAGATCTGACCGAACTGGTTGAATTGTTCGTCATAGATACCCAGCGGGACATTTCCCGGGCGACGTCGCAAGCCCGCGCCGTCCAGGCAAAAAGCAGCATTATCCTCGCCCTGATTGTGTCGCTGAGCCTGGCGAGTTCCGTCCTTATCGTCTGGCTATATGTGGGCCGAAACCTGATCGCACGTTTGACCGCACTGAGTAGCAGCATGTCGGCGATTGCCGGTGGTAATCTCAGAACGACACTGCCACCCACGGGAAGCGACGAAATTGGCCGAATGGCCGCAGCACTCGCAGTGTTTCGCGACACCGCTGCGGAGGTCGAGGAAAAAAACCTTCGTGAAATCGCCGAGGCGCGCCAACGCTTGGTCGATGCCGTCGAAAGCATTTCGGAAGGTTTTGTGCTGTACGACAAGGAAGACCGGCTGGTGCTTTCAAACAGCAGGTACCGGGAGCTTCTCCATCCAGGCTGGGAGACCGAATTCCCACCTGGCACGCGGTTCACCAAAATCATTCGGACAGCCGCTGAGTGCGGCTTGGTTATCGATGCGAAGGGACGGGTTGACGAGTGGGTCGCCCAGCGATTGGCCCAGCACCGCAACCCGACGGGTCCAATCGTTCAAAGACGGGCAAAAGGCCGCTGGATCCAGATCAGTGAGCGGAAAACTTCAGAAGGCGGCACCGTTGCAGTCTATACAGACATCAGCAAGCTCAAGCAACATGAGGCAGAGCTATCGGAACTCGTCAAGAAGCTTGAAGTGACCCGCGATATTGCGATGGCAGCCAACCGGCACAAATCTGAATTTCTCGCCAACATGAGCCACGAACTTCGTACCCCCTTAAATGCCATACTTGGCTACACGGAGCTTATTGTCGACAGGATATATGGTGACGTGCCAGAGAAGATTCAGGAAGTTCTTGAAAGAGTGGATGAAAATGGGCGTCACTTGCTCAGGTTGATAAATGATGTTCTTGACCTTTCCAAAATTGAAGCGGGTCACCTCGATCTTTCACCGAGCGAATTCTCTATTGGTGATTTAATTCACTCCGTAACGGCTTCCGTCGAGGCGCTTGCCGCGGCAAAGAATCTTCAGGTAACCGTCAACGTGCCGAAGGATTTGCGAAACGGGTTCGGCGATGAACAACGAATCGCTCAAGTGCTGTTAAATCTGTTGGGAAACGCCATAAAGTTTACGGAACACGGTAAAGTCGGCGTTGGAGTGACCGAAGCCGACGGAAAGTTTATTGTTTCTGTTTCCGATACCGGTATAGGGCTCTCAGATGAGGACCAGCTCAAAATCTTCGATGAATTTCATCAAGTCGACGGTTCCAGCACAAGAGAAAAGGGGGGGACCGGTTTGGGGCTTGCTATTGCCAAAAAGATTGTCGAAATGCACAGAGGTCATATCGAAGTTGAGTCCATTCTTGGAAAGGGATCGACATTCCGATTTTACTTACCAATTCGAATGGAAAGCCAAGAGGATCTATCATGAGCAAAAAGATTCTAGTGGTTGAAGATCAAGAGGACAATCGCCGCATCATGCATGATCTTCTTACTCACTCCGGATACGAGGTGATCCAAGCGACGGACGGCGTCGAAGGGGTAGCCGCAGCGGAATTTCATCGCCCTGACCTGATTTTAATGGATATTCAGTTGCCTGGTATTGACGGATATGAGGCGATACGACGTATCAAAGCCAACCCGGATCTGGCGACAATTCCCATCATTGCCGTAACATCATACGCATTGAGTGGAAATGATGTGAAAGCTTTCGAAGCGGGCTGCGCCGCCTATGTCGCCAAGCCCTTCAGGCCCCGCGACCTTTTGCTCAGGATGAAGCAAATCTTTTCTGAAGGTGAATCTTGAGGACACCGCCATCAATATTGATCGTGGAAGATAATCCGGCGAATCTGGATATTCTTGAGTCACGGTTGAAAGCCCAACATTACGATGTGCTTACAGCAACCGACGGTGAGGCTGGCCTGGCTATGGCGCGGGAGAAACAACCCGATTTAATCCTGCTTGATATCATGATGCCAAAAATGAACGGCCTTGAGGTCTGCCGCCGACTGAAAAAAGATTCCACAATCCCGTTCATACCCATCATCATGGTGACTGCCAAAGCGGATTCAAGAGATGTGGTTGCGGGTTTGGATGCCGGGGCCGACGAATACTTGACCAAACCCGTTGACCCCACCGCATTAGTTGCCCGAGTAAAGTCGATGCTACGCATAAAAGATCTAAATGACACGATACAAGAACAGGCAGCTCAGCTTGTAGAATGGAATCAGTTGCTTGAAAGACGGGTTCAAGACCAGCTACTGGAAATTGAGCGATTCGGAAGGCTGAGACGGTTCCTTTCTCCTCAGCTTGCACAGCTTGTCGTTTCCTCTGAGGATCAAAACCTTCTAGAAAGCCATCGACGTGAAATAACCGTGGTATTCTGTGATCTTCGCGGGTTCACGGCATTTTCCGAGATGGGAGAGCCTGAAGAAATTATGGAGGTGCTACGCGAGTATCACCATGAAATGGGAAGATTGATATTCCATTACGAAGGCACCTTGGAGCGTTTTACCGGTGACGGATTGATGGTTTTTTTTAATGATCCGCTGCCCTGTCCTGATCCGGCTGTAAGGGCGGTAAGGATGGCTGTAAAGATGCGTGACTGCATGATCGAGTTGAACGATAAATGGAAAAATCTGGGCCACCAGCTCGGGTTTGGGGTGGGGATTGCCCAAGGGTACGTGACATTAGGAAGGATTGGCTTTGAGGGGCGCTTTGATTATGCGGCGATTGGAACTGTAACGAATACAGCTTCCCGCTTATGTGATAACGCTGAATCGAACCAAATACTTATTACACAGAGAGTTTACAGCGCGGTGAAAACGATTGTAGAGGCGGATCCAATTGGTGAAATAAAATTGAAAGGAATGCATCGTTCCATGGTCGCCTACAATGTGGTTAGAATCAAGCGACCGGAGCACGTACCTGAGAAATGAAAGTTCAATTACCAGTGATCCCTAATTCAGGATATTGCTATGTGCACCCGGAGGTGGTGCTCTGAGGGTGAACATTAATTGGATTAACCCCCGCTACGCGATGGCTTTTCCCCAGCTAAAGGTTGCGGCTATCCCTCATTTTGATCTCATCGTAATAAATCCGAACAGATAGACAAAACGGGCCGAATCACCGGCCCGTCTTTTTGACCCCTTGTCAATCCGAGCCGATGGCAGAGGGCCACAGGTAGTAAAAGCCGGGCTGCATGTTGGCCAGTTGGCCAAACATACCTGTGTCCACCAGGGCGGATCCAGAACCCGCGGCCTAGGTGGTGACCGGGCGGCCGAATGCGGCCAGATCGGCAACGCCCGCTTCAAGCCGCTCTTCCGCCATTTCCCTGGTATAGCCGCAGTTGCCCATGATGATGCCGTTGTATTCGGCACGGAACTCAGCCAGTGTCATCGGCTCCCCTTGCTCGTGGAAACCGAAAGCAAGCCCATCCATGATATGCACATATCCAAGATCGAGTTTGTTAAGCTGCTTTATGGTGTAGAGAAAGGTTTCCCGAAAATCGGGGCTGCCCATATCGTTGAACACA
>CAFBRK010000201.1 GCA_903231505.1 Olavius algarvensis associated proteobacterium Delta 3
AGATCGTAGGAGCCGGGCGGCGGCAGGATTGCGGATCAGCAACACCTCTGCCTCTGTCAGTTGGTACCGACGCAATCTAATGCGACTCAGATCGCAATTAAATCATGCTCCCATGTTGGTTGAAAGAGCATGCGTCATGGA
>CAFBRK010000202.1 GCA_903231505.1 Olavius algarvensis associated proteobacterium Delta 3
CCGGCATCGGCGCATTGAATGACGATTCTTTCAAAAAAGGTTTGGAACGCTTTGGTCCCCCACCTGGCCCGAGCTTTGCTCAGTACACTGTGGTCGGGGATGTCATCATCCAGGTCATA
>CAFBRK010000203.1 GCA_903231505.1 Olavius algarvensis associated proteobacterium Delta 3
AAGGCCGGCATCGGCGCATTGAATGACGATTCTTTCAAAAAAGGTTTGGAACGCTTTGGTCCCCCACCTGGCCCGAGCTTTGCTCAGTACACTGTGGTCAGGGATGTCATCATCCAGGTCATATCCCAGGAACCATAACCAGTCGAGTCGCTCCGGGATGGTGTCCATTAGTTCCCGCTCGGAACGA
>CAFBRK010000204.1 GCA_903231505.1 Olavius algarvensis associated proteobacterium Delta 3
GGCATCGAGTCAAATAGCAGGCCAAGCCCCGGCTGCGGGATTATAAAATCGGCCGGCTAAAGACAGCTCTCAGCCCTCTGATTCCTGAAACCTGAAACCCGAC
>CAFBRK010000205.1 GCA_903231505.1 Olavius algarvensis associated proteobacterium Delta 3
CAAGGCAGTTCCTGACGGGGTTACACAGGTACTGACGTACCCCTTGCCGTCTATCCGCTACACGGAGCCGGCAAGGCGCCTCGCTTCGCGATTCGCTGCTTACTACGAGAGTG
>CAFBRK010000206.1 GCA_903231505.1 Olavius algarvensis associated proteobacterium Delta 3
CCGTCGGCGGGGCGAGTTTTTGCGTGCCAGGACCGGGTCGAGAAGCGCAGGGAAGTCCGGAGGACCAAGGGACGGGATGCCCTTTCTTTTGGTTCGTTTTCTTATGTGGCCATCTGTCAATCGATTTATTGGGTCTTTGATATAGCCCTCTAATTTTCAGCAGGCAAACGCTGCCTTTTCTTATTCGCGCCGTTATGCGCAAAGTACCGATTCGGTACCATTAGAAGGATCGCCATTTCTTTGTCGCCACCTGTGTGGCAAACGAACCCATCGCGATTAATCCTGTTTGGTGGTGATACTATGACGCAACTTGTGGCACTGGCCGATAAACACGTTGTTCGATCAACAATCGCCAAAGGATGATCGCCAGCTTCCGGGCAACGGCACATATGGCTTTTTGAGCAACTCCGCTGCGCCTTAACAATCTGTTGTAGACCGATGCCGCATACCGATCTTTGCTCTTCCAGGACCAGGCCGCCTCTATCAGCAGACTGCGCAATCGACTTTGGCCAACCGGGACAAGTCTTCCACGGCCGCGAGTTTGCCCGCTTTGACGCACCATAGGGGCAAGGCCAAGATAGCTGCTGACTTGATCGGCGCCCTCGAAGCGTTCCGGCCGAAACAGTTCCAGTGAAAAAGTAGCGGCAACAACGGAGCCTACGCCGGGAACACTTTTCAAATAGACCATGTTCTCCCGGTTTTTACGGTCCATGGTGGTGCGGATCAGTTCCCGTTGCACTTGGCCAAGCTCTTTTTTGAAAAATGCAAGTTCCCGCAGCAAACTATCCAGAGCGTTGCGGTAACCCGGCTCCATGGGCAGTTTCCTCAGCGCTGCAGCTGCGCCATTGCTCCAATGGGATAGCTCTTTGGGGGCCTTGAGGCCCTGATAAAGCAATTGGCTCTTTATCCGTTGCTTACAGCGCCTGACCGCGTCGACAAGCTTGTGACGACGACGCAACAAGCCACGGCAAGCTTCCTGTTCAACACTCGGAATGGCTATGGTCTTGAGCATGCCTTTGGCTGCATACTCGGATAATTTAATACAATCGAGTCGATCCGACTTGCCCCCGGGGGTCACCGGTCGAGGTATGCGACTCGGAGCAGCGACGATCACCTTGAAACCGGCCGATTGCAGAGACCTGGCCAGTGAAAATCCGGTTGGTCCGGCCTCGTAAGCAACTGCTGCCACCCGGATCCCCAATCGTTTGATCTGATCGACAAAAAGCGTTGGACAAGCGCTGCAGGTCCAGGTCAAAGATGCATCGTCAGCACGGCGCAGGGCGATCGAATAGCTTTTTTTATGAACATCGGCACCGATCCAGAAAAGTTTTTTCTCAAAACCAACGACGAAAGACGCAATGCGTGATAAACTGATTCTTGCCATGTTGGCCTCCTTGTCTGCGGAAGGTTAAAGTTGGTGCTTCAACCATACCACGGTTGGGATGGCCAACATGGTATTTCTTTGGGCAAGCAAAGAAAATGAAC
>CAFBRK010000207.1 GCA_903231505.1 Olavius algarvensis associated proteobacterium Delta 3
ATATACTTAAAACTGACTGAAAAGATTTCACCCTTCGGGCCAAACGGAGACTTTCATGGCCGGCGTTATTCGAGGTTCGCGGTAGATTTACTACAGCTTCACC
>CAFBRK010000208.1 GCA_903231505.1 Olavius algarvensis associated proteobacterium Delta 3
CCCATCATAATCGGTTACCTCAGTGCTCGAGTGGTTTATGAACACCTAGCAACTAAAACCATGCGATTCAATGGCTATTTGGGCAACAGCCCGTTGACAACTGATAACTTTCCCGCTAGAAAATATAATCTATTTACCAAAGGGTATGTGATGCAGGTCCTTGTTGAAATTTTTTTGGCAGCAACGGAAGTCTTGACGGTTGTCATCGGGGTGCTGGGGGTGATTTTCTCGGCGCTATTGCTCTTCAGTCCTCTCACCATCGTCAAGTGGAGCGGTATTTTAAACCGATGGATCGATCTGGACCGATTCGTTCCGATGTTGGACCGGCCCGTTGCCACCAATGGCTTTGCCTATAAACACCCGATTATTTTCGGAATCATGCTGTTGATCGGATCCTTCTTCGTCCTGAATTTTCTGTTCTTCCAGCTGGAAACACCCCAATTCACGGGGCTTTTCGGGGAAATTTTATTTGAAGCCTTTGTCCTCACAGGCAAATTAGCCTGTTTCTGCGGGATTGCCATCGGCCTTGCCTTGTTATTTGTACCGGATAAGATAAAGAAACTGGAGCTAAAACTCGATTCCTGGTTCGATACCGACCTCTTGGCCCAGAAGTTGAGTGCACCCATTCCGGAAGTCGATCATGTGTTTCTCCGGCATCCCCTCCTCTTTGGTGCCATCGGTCTACTCGCTTCCTTTGTCCTTTTGATCCTTGCTGCGGCAAATCTTATCCGCTAACACGACTGAACGTTGTCCGACATCTTTTTCCGCACCTCCGTGTACCTCCTCTGCTTCGGAATCACACGTACGATCTCATCGATCCATAGATGCCACGGGGCCACGACAATCTCCCGGCTGTGTGATGATGCCCGGCCAAGGGCTTTAGCAAGGCGATATTGATACGAGGCAAACCGCCGCCCTATTATGATGAACATCTCGATTTATGCCTTGTGCGCATATTCGGTCATGTGCTCTTTCAAGGTTGAATCTGTCCCGAACAGGAAGTGTTTTGACATGTCCGGTGAATAACGGGACGCTGGCGGCGTTCTTCCGATGGCCTCGGCGACCTCCCGAATGTGGATCGGAGCGGCACCACAGCACACACCCAGATACCGAACCCCCATTTCATAGGATTTTCGCGCCCACTCCCGAATCTCGTAGCGGTTGCAGTAAAACGGATCCAGCGCCGTCGGAAATGCCGTGGGATGGGGAACAGGGCAATGGCAGTGACTGTTTTCCATGTTGAAGAATGTGGGCTCGGCTTCCGTGGTACGATACGGCACCGGCAGACCGGCCACCGGCCCCTTCACAGCCTGTCGAATTCTTTCAAGATAGGGCATCATGGTCTCGGGTCCCCGAAAACAGTTCATTCCGACCACATCCGCCCCCTGGTCTTCCAACCGCTTACAGGATTCCTCCACAGAAAAGCCATCCAGAAGCTTGTTTTCGCCCATCAGCCCGAGGGTGATGACTGCCGGAAGCCCGGCATCCTTTATGACATCCAGGGCGATCGACGCCTCTCCATGGTAATAGAAGGTCTCCCCAACGACATAATCCGCCCCTTCTTCGACCGCCCAGGACACCATCTCATGAAACATCTTCCGGGCTTCGCGTTGCGCCGAATTATCGGCTGGATCGAAGATATTTGTGTTTGAAATGTTGCCGGCTACAAGAGGGATTTCGCCGTCCCACTCATGGGCCGCTTCCCTGGCGATTTGAAGCGCCTGGCGATTTAGCGGTTCCAGCAGGTCTTCCTTGCCGATGATTCTCATCTTTTCCCGATGACCATTGTATGTGAACGCTTCGACGACATCCGAGCCCGCCCACAGAAAATCATGATGAAGCTGTTTCAGCGCTTCGGGATGCTCCAGCGCGACTTCAGGTACAAAGCTTCCGGCTTGCAGATATCCGCGGCGCTCCAGCTCAAATAGATACCCCTCGGCGCAGATTACGCCGCCGTCTTCTAATCGTTGCGTCAGATCGCGTTTCATATGTTGCGTCTCCCCATTGGAATTTAAAACAATCCGGTCGCATTATATTGTCACTAAATAACCTAACCGCTTCTTTTGAAATATCAATTCATTTACGACCCTCCGAGGTATCTATCCCGGCAATATTACGGAACACGGACATAACCGATGTCCGTCATCGTCTCTATGGTCTGCACCGGCAGGTGGTTTGACAAAACCCTGTGATTTTAGTAAAAATTAATAGTTTTGAAGCGATCATTTAACGCTTGCGGGGTATTGATGACTGCCGGGTCAATGGCACCGATTGGGATTGCCCAATTTATTGTGCACGGTGCCCAAATTTCTGTGCAATTATGTTGTGCCGAACCTGCGACACTAAGGGTTCGTTTGCTAAATACGCGGATTTAGCCTGTCCAATCAGCGCTTGTGACCATCGGAAAGGGACGGTTCGTCTGGCACGGAACTTGAATTTATCAAAACACAACCGATTACCCTCATGGTCAAATACCCGACATGTATATTTTTTTCCCAACTGGAGGCCGAATGGATCAAAAGGTGAAGTGGCAACTTGTGATTGCCATTTTTGCCTTATGTTGGATGCTCTATCTGATGCTGCCCGGTTTCGCAGCGCAGAGGGACATTGCCCCTTTGCTCGAGCCATTTTCCAGCGAGCCCGCCAACCTGGTTTTTCTAATGATCATTTTTCTGGCGTTTTCGATCGGCCTGACCGATTTGTCGGAATTGGTCTACCAGCAAGTGCGTCGCCTGAAGTGGTTTCGACCCCGGCTTGGTGAAATCCTGATTGCCAGTGGCTACATCAGCAGGGAAGAGCTCGAAGATGCCCTTGAAGAGCAAAAAACTACGGCTTGGAGACGTTCTCGTTCAACACAAGCGGATCACCGAGACCGAATTGGAACAGGCCTTGAAGATCCAAACGGTTCGGCCCAACAGACGATTGGGAACCCTTCTCATCGAGCTCGGCCATTGCACCGAAAAGGATGTTCAATGGGCCTACCATCGGATCAACCGGAAGCTGGGTAAGATACTGATCGAAAAGGGGCTCATCACGGATTTCGATCTCAAGCGGGTATTGGGACGCATGTGGTATGGTCGCTACCGGGGCTTATAACCGGGATATCGGCACGCTCTCCGGGGTATACATTCCCGCCATTCTTCTTCCGACCGGCAAATCGATCCTTGTCGAGATTCACCCCTATAGCAATTGTCAAAAATCCATTCCGACGGAACATATTTTTGACAATGACGATAAACGACGGTTCTCGGGCAGGGACTCCTACCCATGCAACCTGAAACAATGATGCAGAGATGCTACGATATCCTGGATTTGCCGACCGGGGCGACTTTCGATGACGCCAAAAGGGCATATCGGGATTTGGCGTCGGTGTGGCATCCGGATCGGGTGTCCGCCAAAAATCCACGCCTCCAGAAAAAGGCGGAAGAACGTCTCAAAGAGATCAACTCAGCCTACCAGCTCCTGTCATCGCATGTTAAAAGCACCGGTCAAATGCCGTTCCCATCCCACACCGGAGAAGCCCCTGAATCTGGTGGAAATCCCAAACCACCCGGTCCGGATGTTGCTTCGTGGCCCCGGCGGCGGTTTCCGGTGGTCCTGTTTTTGGTTACCGTCGTTATGGCAGCTGCCGGATTCCACTATTACCATTCTCTGCTCAGGATCGACATGGGGCACTCGGTGGCCAGGGAACGTCTGGAACTTTCGGATACACAAACCCGAGAACTGATAAAGAACCTGCCGGTCACCGCGCCCACTGAGACGGCGCCCGTCGTCCCGGCACCAAAAGCCGCTGAAACGCCACATCCGGTGACAAAAATGACGGTCAACATGCCGGAACGGGGCAGCAGGGGGGAGACCGGTATCCACACCGGCCCGGGGGGCGATGCGCGGGGGGGTAACGAGCAGGTTGCCGTCATCGACAAACTGATCGAACAGGCCGAGTCTCTGCTTGCGGCCGGACATTATCCGGAATCACGTGCCGCATATGAGTCGGCCCTTGCCCTGGTTTCCGAAACTGACGCCCAGCCGGCCGCGGGCCTTCGTGCGCGCAAAACCATGATTGACATTGGCATGGCTCGTGACGAAATTGTGTACGGCGGCCGGGGATATGTTCATTACCGTAATCGCTGGGTGCCGCCGGATATCTATCGCAAGGAGTTTGTAACCTATCGCGATCAACGGCGTCATTTTAAAGAAATGATCGGGCCGTTATCGCGGGCGATCGATCCGGAGGTGAACGCAACCCTGATGCGTCGCTACCCGGGCCAGGTCATCCACAAAAAAGTGGTAACGTGTCTGGATCTGGAGCTTATCGAAAATTCTTCCCTTTCCGCTCGATTCCGGGCGACCTATCAATGGGAGGTGTGGACGTTTAACGCTCAGGACACGGGACGGCTTGTCGTTGCCGTGAGATATCTTCCCAAATCGGATCAATGGCGGATCGGTGAGATCGTGGATCAGTAATTGATGAACAGACCTCGGCACTGAATACTTAACAAAACGGCGTTACGTTTAAACGGAAAGAAACTCCATGAGAGGATTATTCATACGCTGGTTAGTACTGACGGCGGCAATCATGATGGCCGCCTATCTTTTGGAAGGGATCCACGTGACCGGTTTTTTTTCGGCCCTTTTCGCAGCGGCCGTATTGGGTTTTTTAAACGCGTTTTTTAGACCCATTCTCTTCATCCTCACGCTTCCGATCAATCTTCTCACCCTCGGTCTTTTCACGTTTGTCATCAACGCGGTGCTGCTCAAGATGGTGTCCGGGTTGCTTTCCGGATTTCAGGTAGCCGATTTCTGGTCGGCCCTTGGCGGATCGCTGGTAATCAGTCTGGTGAGCTGGCTGCTCAACTCGTTTGTCAGCGAACAGGGAACGGTGGAGGTCATTGATTTGAAGCAGAAGGGGGACAGCGACCGCTGGGAGTTATGATTTGCAACTCTCCTAAAAATAATTGGCCGCGGACGCACGCAGACAGACACAAGACATTTGAGCCGAGCGACTTGCTCGGCTCAAAGAGGTCATCGCTTCTCGAAACTTCATAAAGGTATACCTATCTATCGCACTGCCTCACCCTTGCCTAAATGTTAACATGACCTGATATGCCCAAAGGGCATCGAGCGTAATCGCCGGCCACGTCGGCCGGCTATTGTCTGCGTTTGTCGAGTGAGCGATGCGAACGGGCGGCTATTAATAATTGAATGGGTGAATTCCTTATTTACTCCCCATAGCTTTTTCAACAAGACCTGCCACCGTCTCTCCGATGCAGATGGACGCGGTGGCCGCCGGGGAGGGCGCATTGAGAACATGGATGCTGGCCCGGTCCTGCACGATGTGAAAGTCATCCAGCAGCCCGCCGCTCGGGGACAGGGCCTGGGCACGGACCCCCGCGCCGCCGGGAACGAGATCGGCTGGCGTGATCGCCGGTATTAGTTTTTGCAGGGCCTTTACAAATGCCGTTTTACTGAACGACCGATAGAACTCGCCGACTCCGATTCGCCAGTAGCGGGCTGCCAGCGACATAAAACCGGGACACGTCAACGTGTCCATCGTATCTTTCGCTGAAAAGCTCGTCCTGGTGTATCCTTCCCGCTTGAACGCCAGAACGGCATTGGGACCGGCTTCGACATCTCCTCGGACCATTCGGGTGAAATGGACCCCAAGGAACGGGAACTCCGGGTTCGGTACCGGGTAGATCAGGTTCCGCACAAGCCCTCGGCGATCGGAACGGAGCTTGTAGTATTCCCCCCGGAACGGGACAATGCGCACGCCGGGGTCGACCCCGCATCGACGCGCAACCCGATCGCTCTGCAGCCCCGCGCAGTTAATCAGGTAGCTGGTCTGAATCTCTCCCATGCTGGTTTCGACAACCTGACTCCCGGATAGTTGACGGCGATTCAAAAACCGGGTTCCCGTGAAAATCCGTCCACCCTGTTCCCGGATGATGCGGGCAAACGCCTCGGCAACCAGCACATAATCGACAATTCCGGTTTCCGGGACCAGGAGGCCGTCCACCCCGGCGACATGGGGCTCGATCTCTTTGAGGGCTTCCGGCCCCAGTCGGCGCATCCCCCGCAGACCGTTGGCGATTCCCCTCTTTTCCAGCTCATCCAGCGGGGGTATTTCTTCGGGGGATGTGGCCACCACGACCTTGCCGCATGGATCATAATCGATGTTGTGTTCCTGGCAGAAGTCAACCATGCGGCGGCGGCCTTCAACGCAGTTTTTGGCCTTCAGAGATCCCGGTTTATAGTAAAGTCCCGAATGGATGACGCCGCTGTTGTTTCCCGTCTGGTGAGCGGCCAGACTCGACTCGGCTTCCAAAAGACCGATGTTCAGTCGGGTCCGCGTTGCCAAAGCCATGGCTGTCGCCAGGCCCACGATGCCGCCGCCGATGACGACCACGTCATAACGTTGCACGTTACAGCTCCTCCTATTCCGCTAGTTGAATGAAATCATCTATTTGGCAAACATCTGTGAATGTGCCGGCCAGGATGGGCTCCGGTCGACTTTGTGGATTAAATGACTATTCTCAAGGTTGGTTATTTAAGGTTGCCCCCATTTTTAATCTGAAGGAGCGTAACATGCAAAAAGAAACTTTTTCAATTCCGAACATTTCCTGCGGACATTGCACGATGGCCATCCAGAACGAGCTTGGCGAGCTGGCCGGCGTGGCCAAGGTGGACGGAAACATCGAGGCCAAATCGGTTACCGTCGAGTGGGATGCGCCGACTGACCGGGATCAGATTGTCGCGAAGCTTAAGGAGATAAATTATCCGGCTGCGTAAAAGTGGTTTCAGAACCTCGTCTCAGGCCCGATGGCTGCGTTGCAAACCACTAAAAAATGCTCACATACTATCGTGTATGCTCCGCTTTTTTAGCGGTTTGACGCCTTGCTCTCGAACCTGATCCAAACTTCTGAAACCACTTTTAGGCAATGATGCAAAAAATTGACTCATTTTCGAAATCGATTGTAGAACCATGACCGAACAAACCATCACACTTCCCGTTTCCGGTATGACCTGTGCCAATTGCGCCATGAACATCGAGCGCAATGTCAGGAAACTTCCGGGCATTGCCGGGGCCAATGTCAACTTTGCATCGGAGCAAGCGACGGTGGCCTTCGATCCCGGGGCCGTGGACGTACCCGGCATCGTTGACAAGATCGAAAAAGCCGGATTCACCGTGGGCACCGCCAGTGCTGAGTTTCCGGTGCGCGGCATGACCTGTGCCAATTGCGCTATGAACATCGAACGGACCTTGCAACAAAAGGTTCCCGGCGTTGTGACGGCTTCGGTCAATTTCGCCAGTGAGCGGGTTGCGGTGACGTATCTACCTTCGGAAACCTCTTTACAGGGTATGGCCGACGCCCTGAGCAAAATCGGTTTCGAGGCCATTCTGCCGAGCGATGCAGCCGATCCGGAGGATGTCGAGAAAGCGGCGCGGGAGGCCGACATCCGGGACCAGACCCGCAAGTTTGTTGTGGGTGTGGTGTGTTCGCTTCCCCTTTTTCTCTTGAGCATGTCGCGGGATTTCGGTCTGCTCGGAACGTGGAGTCACGCGCCCTGGGTGAATGTTCTCTTCTGGATTCTGGCGACCCCCGTGCAGTTCTACACCGGCTGGGATTACTACGTGGGGGCGTGGAAAAACCTTCGCAACGGCACGGCCAACATGGATGTTCTGGTGGCCATGGGGTCTTCTGTGGCGTATTTCTATTCGGTCGCCGTTATTTTCTTTCCGGCGCTCGGCACCCACGCGTATTTTGAGACTTCGGCGGTGATCATTACGCTCATCAAACTCGGTAAAATGCTCGAAGCCAGGACCAAGGGCCGATCCGGAGCCGCCATCCGAAAGTTGATGGACCTGAATCCCAAAACCGCCACCGTGCTGGTGGACGAAACAGAACAGGAGGTGCCGGTCGGTCAGGTCCAGGTGGATAACATCCTGGTCTTGAGGCCGGGCCAGAGCGTCCCGGTTGACGGGGTGGTCATCGAGGGGCGTTCGGCCGTGGATGAATCCATGCTGACCGGAGAGCCGATACCGGTCGACAAATCTCCGGGAGACCCGGTCGTCGGGGGCACCCTCAACCGGGAAGGGCTTCTGAAGCTTCGGGCCACCCGTGTGGGAACGGAGACCGCGCTGGCCCAGATTATCCGGATGGTGCGCGAGGCCCAGGGAAGCAAGGCCCCGATACAGGCTCTCGCGGACCGGGTGGCCGCGGTGTTTGTACCTTCGGTGATTGCCATTGCGCTGGTCACCTTCGTCATATGGTGGGTTCTCGGCGGTGAATTTGTGCCGGCCATGATCCGGTTGGTGGCCGTTCTGATCATCGCGTGTCCCTGTGCCCTGGGACTCGCGACCCCGACGGCGATTATGGCCGGGACCGGGAAAGGGGCGGAAAACGGCGTTCTGTTCAAGAACAGTGAAGCTTTGGAAAGATCCGCAGGGCTCCAGACGGTGGTCCTGGACAAAACCGGAACCATAACCGAGGGACGACCTGCGGTCACTGAAATCGTACCATGGGGCGATGATCACCTCTCCAAAGATGCGCTGCTCGGAATGGCGGCCTCGGTGGAACAGGGATCCGAGCACCCCTTGGGCAAGGCCATCGTCGCCGAGGCAAAACTTCGAAAGACACCCCTTGAACCCCCTGAGAGCTTTAAAGCCTACGGTGGCGACGGGGTGGAGGCGAGAATCGGCGACTCCGTGGTCCGGGTCGGCAAACCCGGGTGGATCGAGGCCGAGGGCGTGGTTCTGGAGGCCATTCGCCAAAAGATCGACGGGCTGCAGGGCGGCGGGAAAACCGTTATGGCGGTTGTGGAAAATGGCCGGCCCAGAGGTGTGATTGCCGTGTCCGACAGGGTCAAACCGGATTCCGAGGCTGCTGTCCATCAACTGCGGCGTCAACATCTCCAGGTGGTGATGCTGACCGGGGATAATCACCAGACCGCCCGGGCCATTGCCGAACCGTTGGGGATTGTCGATATCGTTTCGGAAGTCCGGCCGGACGAAAAAGCAACGCGCATTAAAGAGATTCAGACATCCGGAAAATCCGTGGCCATGGTCGGCGATGGGATCAACGATGCCCCGGCCCTGGCCCAGGCCGATGTGGGTATGGCCATCGGCACCGGGACCGACGTGGCGATAGAGACCGGGGATGTCATCCTCTCATCGGGCAGCCTCAAGGGGGTCCCTCGGGCCGTTCAATTGAGCCGGGCCACCATGCGCACCATTCGCCAGAACCTTTTCTGGGCGTTTATCTATAATATCCTGCTGATTCCCCTGGCGGCCGGCGCGCTCTATCCGTTTACCGGCATGCCGGATGTCCTCCGACAGCTCCATCCGATCCTGGCCGCGTTGGCCATGTCCATGAGCAGCGTCACCGTCGTGTCCAACAGCCTGCGGCTGTACCGATCCAAAATATAGAACCTGTCTCAAAACATGACTGGAACGGAATTCTGTCAACCACTCTAGATCATTGCATGAAATTTTTTCTTTGTGTTATACACGGAGGGTCCAAGTATTTTTTGAGATAGACGCAAGGAGGATACCATGATGGACGACGGGCAGCATACCTGCGACGGATTTCGTTTTCTGCCTCCGAGCCTGGCGGCGTGGATGCAAACCTACATTCCGGAAGATTTTGTCGGGGAGATCCCCTGGACGCCCCTTTCAAAACCGATCGAGCAGACCACGTTCGCTCTGGTGACCAGTGCCGGAATCAGCCTTACATCGGATCCGCCCTTTGACATGGAGCGGGAACAGCGGGAGCCCACCTGGGGGGATCCCACCTTCCGAAAACTTCCCAAGGGCACCACCGGAAGCGACATCAGCGTCAACCACCTGCACATTAATTGCAGCCCCATCTGCGAGGATATCAACGTGATTCTGCCGCTGGCCCGGATGGCTGAACTTGAAGCCGAGGTCGCCATCGGCCGCCTGGCCCCTACGGCGTATTCGTTCTACGGCTTTCAATGGGACAGCGACGCATTCATCGAAACCGCCATTGCACCCATGGGCGACACCATGGCCGAAGAAGGGGTCGACGCCGTTGTGCTGACCCCCGCCTGACCGTTCTGCTGCCGGTCCGTGGGACTGGCTGCACGGTTTTTGGAGGAAAAGGGATTTTCGGCCGTCGTTCTCACGCCGACCTGGGAGTTTCACAGGGCGGTCGGCATCCCCCGTTCTGCAGCCATCGAATACCCCTATGGGCGGGTGTTCGGGGAAGTGGGAGACAGCCGCGGCCAGCGAAAGGTGCTCGAAGCGACTCTGGCGGCGCTCGAGACCGCCCGGCAGCCCGGAGAAGTGCGCCACCTGTCTTTTGTCTGGCCGGAAGCGCCCAAGGATACCCACTGGCATCCGCCGGCCATGAGCCCGATCATCAAGATGTATCTGGCGGATATCAAAGCGGCGCGAAAAACATAGCCCCGAACATGGCATCCGGGTCTGCAAAGTCTATTTTTTTTGACATAACGCCCAATATCTGGTATTAATATAAAAAATTCAGTTTCTTACGGCTCACCACGGTGAGTTCTCCCTTTTCCGATCTCGAAAAGGGAATTCTGATTCATTTTTCCCCGCATCCATGCTCACGAATTAAAAAGGAAACTGGCAATGAGGTCTACCGCAGTTTTCCGGCCGCACTGGGCGATAATCGATGCGTATTTCGGGCGGGGCAGGGCGCATGAACCGATACGACAGGCCCACAGTAGACAGCAGACATGGAAAAGCGAATACTAGTCGTCGATGACAATCCGGTGTTGCTCAGTCAGATGACCTTGCTGCTGGAGGCTGAAGGGCACCAGGTGGCCACGGCTCTAGACGGGTTTTCGGCGCTGAACATGCTCGCCTCCCTGACGCCGGACATCGTCTTTATCGACCTAATCATGCCCAACATCGGCGGCGACAACCTTTGTCGGCTGATCCGAAAGATGCCCCATCTGAAGGACTGCTTCCTGGTGGTGATCTCTGCCGCCGTGGTGGAGCAGGAATTCGATTACCGGCGGGTTGGCGCCGATGACTGCATCGCCAAGGGCCCGCTCGACCTGATGCGCCCCCGCATCCTGGAGGTGGTCCGGCAAGCGGACGAGGTGCGGCCTATCGACCTGGAAACGGCCGCTGGCGGAATCGAAACAAAGGCCGCTCGACACCATACCCGGGAGCCGCTTTCGGAGTGTCACCACCTGGAGTCCGTTTTGGAGAGCATCCCGGACGGGGTGATGGAAATCCGGGAAGGGAACGTCGTCTATGCCAATTCGATGGCAGCCGTCATGGTCGAAATGAAGCCTGAAGCAATTCTGGGGCGTGCGTTTGTGGAATTGTTTCCCCGACGCCTGCACCACAGGATCGCCCCTCTGCTGGAGACGCGGCCCGGGGAGATTGCTGAATTTGGGCAGGATCGGCCGCTGGCCATCCATAGCCGCGAGATCATCCTCAAGTGCCTGGCCCTGGCGGAAGTCGGCTCGCTGCTGATGATCCTGACCGATGTCACCAAATACAAGTCGGTGCAGCGGGCCCTGAAAGAAGCCATGGAGTACAGTGACAACATCCTGAACACCATGGCCGATGCGCTGCGCTGGTGGTGCTGAAAACGGACCTGAGCATCCATTTCACCAACCGCTCCACCTGCGAGATGCTCGGTTACTCTCCCCACGAGTTATACGGCAAGCAGATCGATCGTCTCTTTTTCGAGCCGACGTCCTTCGAAGAGGCGATGTACGACCGGGTGATTCAAACAGGCCGGGTGACCAATCCGAACATGGCGTACAAAGACCGATCCGGGGAACGGATTCCGGTCAGTTTCCTCGCTTCGGCCATGTACGAAACAGAAGCGGAAACGCGAAACCTTCTCGGTATCATCTGCATCGCTCACGACATCCGGGAGGTCGAACAGCTCCAGCAGCAGCTCTATCATGCTGAAAAAAATTGCTTCTTTCGGCGTCATGGCTGCCGGCGTGGCCCACGAAATTAAAAATCCCCTGGCCATCATTCTCCAGGGGTTGGAAACGCTCCACACCGGCCTGGACAGCGGCTTTAGACGGGCGGTGATCGCTGACTGCATCGAACGGATTCAAAACGCCGCTTTGCGGGCCAACAAGATCGTCGAAGGGCTTCTCGATTTTTCCCGGCAGACAACACCCGAATTTGTCGAAGCCGATCTTCTCGAGGTGCTGCGTGACAGCCTCAGCCTGGTCGAGCACCATCTTCATGCCGGTGGCATTGAGATTGAGGAGCGTCCGGCTGCCGGGAATCACCGGCTTAATGTCGACGTCAACCAGATCAAACAGGTGTTTGTCAACCTTCTGGTCAACGCCGCCGAAGCCATGACCAAGGGCGGCAAGTTAATCCTCGAAACCGAACTGGCCGATAACGGAGAATGGGTTCAGGTCATGGTTTCCGACACCGGGCCGGGCATGGCCGCGGAGATTCTCCAGCGGGTGGCCGAACCGTTTTTTAGCACAAAAACCAAGTCTCTGAACACGGGCCTCGGGCTTTCCGTCAGCCAGGGGATTGTGGAGAGGCATCGCGGCAGCCTGCGCTTTGAAAGCGAGCCCGGGAAGGGGACACGGGTCATTCTTAGCCTACCAGCCAAAAAAGGAGGCCGCAGCGGGTCATGAAATTCAAGACGAAGGTCCTGATCATCGATGACGAGAAAGATTTCGCCCACTTTCTCAAGCTGAACCTTGAAAACACCGGCCGGTACAAGGTCTACACGGCGAACGACGGAATTGCGGGGGTCAAGACGGCCCGGCGGAAAAAGCCGAATGTGGTGTTGCTGGATATTATGATGCCGGGCATGGATGGTTTTGAGGTGCTCGCGCAGATCAAGGGGACCGTCAAGACCTACGAAATCCCGGTGGTTATGCTCACCGCCCTGGACAATGCCGAGAGCCGTTCCGAGGCGCAGGGGAATTTTGCCGGGGAGTACCTGGTCAAGCCGGTGCCCCTCGAGCGGCTCACCGCCATCATCGACCGCGTCGCGATCTATGGGTAGCTGAAATCAAAATCTCTTAGCAATCACTCCGAAGACTCCGCTATATTGGAAACTGCTGAAAAGTGCCCGCTTCCGGATGCTACCATGTGAGTAGGATATCCCGTCTTGTCTTTTGAAAATATCGGGTATGTTGCCATTCCGGATGCGGCCGTCGCAGTGAAATAGCGTCCGGCATCCAATTTACAGGATGAGAAAGCCCTTTTGCGATTGCTTCATTCAGTTTAGAACGCTTCGGAAATACGAGGCGGTCCTCTGCCAACATGGACGCCCCTTTCAAAAACGGTCAATCAGACCACCTTTGCCCTGGTGACCAGCGCGGGGATCAGCCTCAAATCCGATCCTCCCGTTGACATGGAACGGGAAAAGCAGGAGCCTACATGGAGCGACCCCTCTTTTCGAAAACTGCCCCGGGATACGAAAGAAATTGATATAACGTTCAATTATCTCCATATCAATTGCACCCCCATCTGCCAGGACGTCAATGTAATTCTCCCCTTGGCCCGGATGGCCTAATTAGAAGCCGAGGGGGGTATCGGCCGCTTGGGCGCCACTTTCTGGAACTGATGTTATTCCAAAACATAAACGCCTGAATTGAATTTCTTTCAATTCGGGCGTTCATTTTAATGAGAATGATCGGACCAAGCTGTCGGTCACGGTGATGCTGATAAATCAAGCAGTCGGGCTCTTGAATAAATAGTTCCTCTTTTAGGCAATTCTTTTCTCAACGGTAGTACTCTGCCTACCCAATCTCATGTGTCGCTTTTCTCCTATTGATCGTAATCGACAGATATTGCATCAAAAATATCATGCTTTGCCATTTCGGTACATAAATTGCTTTTTTGTGCCCAAAAGCTTTCTTTGTCGGCAGCAAACTTAATTGAAATAAGAAGCACGAAACCTTTTTCTAGGATTGCCGGCAGGTACTTTCACAATTTTTTGTGCAGCTTGCACAGGAAGCTGTGCAGTGAAAAATCCAGACCCCGGTCCTTGCGTGTGGTTTCGGATCGAAATTCTGACAATCGCTATAGATCTGATTTCAGAAAGTTACATTCTTGTCACAGATATCGCGTATTAGCAGGCAGTTTTTCTTAGCATACCGTCTAATTATACTCTATGTGGAAATCCATATTTAATCAGCATCAAGATAGTTTGTAACCAAGTGAAACTCGGGGCATGGGCGCGGAATTTCACCGTATTGGAGCGAGCCGGAAGCCAGACATGGTGCCGGCAAACAGAGGAGGATTTATGAAAAAGGCAGTCTTGCTGATGGTAGCGGTAATGATGACGTGGTGTGGCGCTGCATTTGGAATGAACCCAAACGATTGCCCCGGCTGGTTTGGCCCCCAATGGCATTGCAACGGTCGTGTTGAATTGTCCGATATGGGCGGCTTTGACGATTATGACAATTTCCTGGCTGACGGTGATTTATGGGCGGATATCATGGCATGGGACAGCGGCAATGTCATTGCACCCTTTAAGCAGTTCGACATTGAAAATGGCTGGATGCAGATCCGCTCATATGCCACACCCAGGCCTGGAGAGCAGAATTTGACCCGAATCAGTACAAAAGCGGGTAAGCAGACGTTCGCTCCGGTTCTTTGGAGTGTCACCTGTATTTATGATGGAGTGACAGGGGAAGGAGACCCCAACGAATGTCCTCCTGGTCAGGAAGCCTTTTTCATGGATGCGGACGAAAACGCGAAGTCACGAATGGAGGAGGTTGATTTTGAACCTGTCGATCCCTCAGTCGTTCAGGTCCGCTGGGTAGAAAAAGACCTGGCCGTAGACTATTATGAACGCCCTTATGATGGTTTGTTTCCGAAATACAAACTGTATCCGATCAATTTTTGGGACTGGAACAGAAATTGGAGCCCGGGAACGGACTACAATGCAGACTTCGGTTATGTTTTGCCGGATTCCCCTGGATTGCAGCATTTTGAGTTCATCATCAACGGTGTTGTTGAAAAAACCCTTGTGTATAACGTGACCACCCTGGATCCCATGCCGACCGTCGCCGCCACGAAGGAAACGGACGATGGCTTGAGGATGACCATCCGCGCAAAGGAGATCAAATCGGGGCTGAAGATTACCTGGAACGATCCGAAATTCAAAGACATTCAGAGACCATATATTCAGCTTCGGGTGTACGTCGGCAACGCTCATAGCAATGGATTGGCCAATCAGTATGAGCGGTTCTTCTGGATTGATTGCCCGGCCCAGATTCACAAGCTGCTCATCCCCAAGGATAAATGGCAGGAACTGAAAGACTCTCTCATTGCTGATGGCTTCACAGAGGCACAGATCGTAATTGTCTACCGCACCCTGGACAATGATTACTGGAACCATTTGGATTACCCTGATCTGTTTCCGTTCAATCCCGAGTGGGGTCTGTTCATGAATCGCGGTCATTCCGACCCGATTAAAATCCCTCTGAATTAACTAATAAGCAGACTCACCCGGAGTTGCAGATTGTCGCGTCATGTCGATGGCCGGTTTCGCTTCCGCGGAGCCGGCCATCATTGCCTGTAATGGTCAAAAGCCAACGCCAGTCGCCGATATCTTTGAAAACAGCAAGATTAATATCGGAGTGAGTCGATCCCTACATCCTGGATTTCCCAAACGTCCCTGAAACCGATCTTAATCGCAAAGCCGGCCCGTCCTTCGATCTCATTAAACATGCATGCAACTACAAATGATAGCTTGAGTTGCTCACTCATAGTTGGGCATTTCCGAATCCTAATGTATAATGTCCATCGAGATTCCGAATCGAATCGATAATCCAACGAAGCGAGCTCACGGGCTTATGTTCATGCCGGATATGGAAATGATCTATCTGGGGGTCGCCATTGCCGCTGCCGCGGCTTATTGGTGGGTCGTCAAAAAAGAGTCCAAAAGAAACACCCGCCGCCTCAGCGAACGTTATCCCGACCTGCACCAATTCTTAAATGACAGCCGGGCCAAGCGGATCCCCACGGTGACACTCAAAATGGGGCGGGCGCGGTATCTGCTGATCCTGCTGATGGGTGCCGCACTGATTCCCTATTTCTGGGAAGACTGGTACATGGACGTATTTGATCGGGTTGAATTGGTATTCGTCGGCATTGCAGCGGTAATTATCCTGTTTGCGGTTTTCCCTAAGGCCGGTTATCTTGAAATCACCCCCAAAGGATTGACCGTCAAATCCATGTACCGGAAAATGAGATATGCCTGGTCGGATTTTACCCACTTTCAGGTCGGGCACTATCTTGGTGACAAGAAAATTTTGCACCAGGACGACGAGGTCATCCAGATGTTCCTGTCGGAACAATACTTCAACCAGGGCCGGACCCTACCGAGCAAGAAATCAAAAGAATTCAAACCGCTGGTGGATCATTACGGTATCGACAACGAGACCCTGGCCCGGATTCTGAATAAGGCGTTAGCGGTTTTCAATGGTCAACAAACCAGAGCCGGCTTAAATTAAGTCGGCTTTTTGACACGGCCTTAAAATA
>CAFBRK010000209.1 GCA_903231505.1 Olavius algarvensis associated proteobacterium Delta 3
ACCACCTCTGCCTCTGTCAGTTGGTACCGACGCAATCTAATGCGACTCAGATCGCAATTAAATCATGCTCCCATGTTGGTTGAAAGAGCATGCGTCATGGA
>CAFBRK010000210.1 GCA_903231505.1 Olavius algarvensis associated proteobacterium Delta 3
ATGGTGAAAAGATTAAAGCTGAAAGTTCAAAGCTGAAAGTATCGTGAGAAGAACCATAATTAACGTTCCGCCGTGTTAAAGGATGCACCGCCTACCGAATACCAAATACCCAATACCAAATACCTACGTGGGGCAAACCGGC
>CAFBRK010000211.1 GCA_903231505.1 Olavius algarvensis associated proteobacterium Delta 3
CTTGCCGTCTATCCGCTACACGGAGCCGGCAAGGCGCCTCGCTTCGCGATTCGCTGCTTACTACGAGAGTGAAGCTGTAGTCCGACTACCGCGAATCTCGAATAACGC
>CAFBRK010000212.1 GCA_903231505.1 Olavius algarvensis associated proteobacterium Delta 3
ACTCAGATCGCAATTGAATCATGCTCCCATGTTGGTTGAAAGAGCATGCGTCATGGAGCTAAAGACGGCTCGATAAAACCGGTTCGGGCAACAGCCCGTCAA
>CAFBRK010000213.1 GCA_903231505.1 Olavius algarvensis associated proteobacterium Delta 3
AAGCGATGACTTGTTTGAGCCGAGCATGCTTGTCCCGCCATAGCTAAAAGCGACGGAGGATCGCTCGGCTCAAATGTCTGTGTCTGTCTGCGTGTGTCCGCGGC
>CAFBRK010000214.1 GCA_903231505.1 Olavius algarvensis associated proteobacterium Delta 3
CGTACTCGAATCTGACATTGGCTGTGGGCATGACCTAACCCAAAATTCTTTCTTGACTTTCAACGGATTAACTTTGCGGTGAACCGTTGATCGTAAAAGGAATCGGAACGCAATTCTGAAAATCGCTATAGCCCGCAGCCCGCTATGGAGAGTTTTATTTTTCTTGTAGGGCCTGCCTGGCCTCCTCGCGGCTCTCGTAGATGTGGGGAGCCACATCCCGCTGTTTCAGGGCATCCCCGATTTTCATTCGGAGAAAGGTGCTGGTGGTATACCGGGTAACACCCGAGTAAAGGTCGTCGACGAGCCCTTTGACCATGTCGGTGTAGGTATCCACGAGGTCCGGGTTGATGGTAAAGTTATCATAGTTGACGATGGTGTATACCTTCCGGTCGAGATGACTCAGAATTCGGCGGACCGCCGCGTCGATCTCCCCGACGTCCTCTTCGGACTTAACGGCATATCCTTCGAAATTGACGAAGAACAGGTTTTCCGTCGGATCGTAGGTGAGACGTTCGTCGAGGGACAGGGTTAACAGATCCTCCCGGAGCCCCATCGGCCCGGCCTGGAAGATGCGTGGGTCCATCTGCCGCAGTGTTTTCGAGATAATCGGCGTAAACGCCATCTGGGACAGAATGTCCTTTTCCAGATCCATTCCGGGTGCGATTTCGATCAATTCCATCCCCTTTTCAGTCAACGAGGACACACACCGTTCCGTGACGTAACGCACCGGCTGGCTTTTTTCTGCGGCATATTGGCCGCTGAAGGTGACATGCTCGACCCGTTCCACAAATTTCCGGACCTTTCCTTCCTGCTCGATGGCGAGCGCTCCGTTCCGCACGGCGGTCTTCAGACCGCCAGCGGTGAATGTCCCGGTGAACACGACCTTTTTGGCGTTCTGGCTGATGTTGATAAAGCCGCCGGCGCCGGCCAGTTTGGGGCCGAATTTGCTGACATTCAGATTGCCCTTACGGTCTGCCTGGGCCAGCCCCAGAAAGGCCATGTCGAGTCCGCCCCCATCGTAAAAATCAAACTGGGAGGGCTGATCGATCACCGCGCTGGTGTTGGTGGCGGCCCCGAAATTCAGGCCCCCTGCGGGAAGCCCGCCGATGACCCCGGGCTCTGCGGTCAGGGTAATGTAGCTGAGAATTTTTTCTTCATTGGCGATGCTGGAAATGCCCTCCGGCATGCCGATACCCAGATTCACCACGCTGTTGGGCTTGAGTTCGAACGCAGCCCGGCGGGCGATGATTTTTCGGGGGCCCATGTCCATGGGTTCTATCGACTGCATCGGGACCTTTATCTCGCTGCTGAAGGCCGGGTTGTAGGGCTCCGCAAATGTCTGCCAGTGATGCTCCGTCGGGGCCTTCACCACGCAATCGACCATGATTCCCGGGATCTTCACCTGCCGTGCATTGAGGGTGCCCCGATCGGCGATCCGTTCGACCTGGACGATGACAAAACCGCCCGAATTCCGGGTCGCAGTGGCGATGGCCAAAGCTTCTAACGTGAGGGCTTCCTTTTCCATGGTGATATTGCCGTCGGTGTCGGCGGTCGTACCCCTGATAATGGCCACATCGATGGGAAGGGTTTTATACGCCAGAAATTGCCTGCCGTCGAAGGCGATATGTTCGACGATGTCCTCCGTGGTGATCGAATTGATCTTCCCGCCGCCGTGTTGCGGATCCACAAATGTACCCAACCCGACGGTCGTGATCGTTCGGGGCTTCTTGGCGGCAATGTCCCGGTACATATGGGAGATCACGCCCTGGGGCAGGTTGTAGGCTTCGATCTTGTCTTCCATGGCCAGTTTCTGCAGTTTCGGCACCAATCCCCAATGCCCCCCGATGACCCGCCTGACGAGCCCTTCATGACCGAGATGATTCAGGCCCCGCTCTCCGCCGTCACCCTGGCCGGCCGCGTAGAGGAGGGTCAGGTCTTTCGGCGTTCCCTGCTCGAGAAAATGGGCTTCGATGGCGATGGCGATCGCCTCGGCAAAGCCGATGCCGACAAAGCCACCGGTGGCTACGGTGTCGCCGTTCCGGATGACCTGGACGGCTTCCTTGGCGGTGACGACTTTGCCTTTCCTGGCTTTTTCCAGAGGCAACGATGAGAGCATGGGGTGGGTGCTGCCGGCGGTTTTCGTTTCATCGGTCATGGCGTGTCTCCTTTATCTGGCAGGGGGTTCTCCGGAAACCCGGCTCACCCGCTTTGGGTAATTGATCAAGAAACTCCAAACATCAACAATGCGGATGGTCTGGGCGACACCGTGTTGACTAGCAAAAATGATGCCTTTATAGCTATTCTCAGAATTCCTCTCCGATGGGTGACGTGTCACCGTATCTGAAAAGGGCGGGATCATCGGGGTCGGTATCGGGATCGGAATCGGTATCGGGCCCGAAAATGGCCTCCCTGTCTCGATTCCGATACCGACCCCGATGCCGAGCGATCGGAGCACTGAGGATGTTGGAATTGGATCTCGAAGCGGTTCGAGGCGTACCCGGGATGGATAACTGCCATACAACCGTGATGGATTCAGACGAACCCGCAGATCTTGTAACGTCTATTCACCGTTTGGGGTATTCGGTCTCGCCTGGAGGACCGCCACGATGCGATCGAAGACCGACCGTTCTTGCGGGGTTAATTTCCGTTCGATCATGTTAAAGCCCTGATTGAGCATGGACAGGGCCTCTTTCCGGTCTTTTCTCGATGTCAGCAGCACGGGCAGGGCGTCAATGGCGGCGTCCGTATCGGTCTGGAGTATGCGCGCCTGGGTGCGAACGATGCGCTGCAATTCAGTGTCTCCGATATCTCGAAGGCGACGGTTGCCACGGATCAGCCGGCCGATGACTTTGTATCCGTGACGATATATTCTCTGATCGGCGAACCCGACCGCTAAAAAGATGCGCATGATGGCTTCCGGAAAGCTGCCGACGGCCATGAATCTGCGCCATTTGGCGGCATCGCGGCGTCTGAGCGCTTCCAGCTGCGCGTTGGCGACCTTTTCGGCGTCGGCCGGGACGAACGGGTGGAAGACCCGCATCCATGGGCTTTCGTAGATGGTCTTGAACCATTGCTCGGAAACACGATCCCGGATAAGGCGGTACGCGTCCAGCGCGTAGAAGATGGCCTTGGCATTATGGGCTTCCATTTTCCGGAAGCCGTTGTTTTCACGGGCCTGGCATCGTCTGTCGTTTTTTTTGATCATCGACGCCCACATGTTTATCGGTATCATCCAGGGATTCAGGTCTGAGAAGAGATACCGCTGAACACGCAGGGGGTTTAGCTGCTTGAGCAGTTCGGCGGTCATGTCATTTGCGGCCAGTCGAATCCAAGGAGACACAAACATGCGATACAGCGTGTCGTTCGCGTTCGAGAGGGCCATCACCGGATAAAAGGCTTGCTCGTCTTCGAGTCCGTCATCGAGTGCCAGGATGTCTTCCATCGTCTTTTCGATGTAACTGACCAGGTATTCGCCGGGGGCTTCCGGGTCTTCCTTGATTCTCATTTCGTAAAGCCCGGGCGGCAGGTAATTCAACATATCGAAGCTGGCGATGATTTCTTTGTGCTCTTTTCGGGCTATTTTTGCGGAAACGAAAATTCCCAGATGGCCGATTTTCGAATGGCCGATTCCGACGATCACCTGGCCGCGGCGCTTGATCTCCTCAGCAGTGCCGTAGGTTTTGACGATCCAGTTAAACGCCTGTTGCGGGGGCGTGATATTATCCCCAAAAGACGCAAATACCACCACCGGGTTGTCGTTTCTCTTTAAATCGACCTCACTGCCATCTTCCAGGACGAACTCTCCCCGCTCGAGCTTGTTTCCCACAAACAGTCCGTCGACGATGGTGTGGATTTCCTTTCTGGTCATGAAATAGAAGCCGCCCCACCATTTCTCGAAGTCCAGAAACCGCTTTTCCTCCGTGTCCACATTGGCGTACAGGTGGTAATACTTTTGCCATAGGGTATTGGCCGGATTCAAATTTTCAAAGTTCGCCACCAGATGCGCCCCATCGAACCTGCCGTTGCCCAGATCACTCAATAACGAATTGATCCAGACGCCCCCCCCCGATCAACCCGCCGCTGTACCGCATGGGGTTGATTCCAGCGACCCCGCCCCAGTAGGACAGCGGTGACCCGTTGAACACCATCGGTCCTATGAGGTCGGGACGTTCCGCACCGATCAATGCGGCCGCCCAGCCACCCTGGCAATTTCCGATGACCGCCGGCTTGGGGCTGTCGGGATGACGCCGTTGCACCTCCTCCAGAAAGCGGATCTGGGCATTGCGAACATCGGCCAGGGTCTGGTCCGGCATGGGGTCGGTGAAAAAGATCATGAAATAGACCGGATGCCCCGCATCCAGTGCCATACCGATCTGGGAATCCCGTTTGGAGCCGCCGATCCCCGGCCCGTGGCCGGCCCGGGGATCGATGATGACAATGGGACGTCTCACGGCGGCGGCCGCTTCCTGTCCAATGCGGGATTTCTGCCGCCGTTCGGTGCCACGTATGTTCCGGCGCCGGTCCGGTGTGTCGGTCCCGCGACGGTCCAGAATACGCACCAACGCGAAATTCGCCGCTCGATCCAGCGTGCGGCCGTCCAGAATCATGTCGTAGTCAAACGCCAGCACCGGAGGCTGGCCGCTTCTCAAGTGCTCCAGGTAGATGTTGCCGCGCTTGCGGATGACATCCATCAACAGAACCGTGCGCTGCGCCCTATCCAGGCCGTATGCGGCCAGATCGGCCAAGCATGTCAAATCGGTGTCTATTGGTTGTACCGTCATGCGGTTGTCCTTTCTATTCCGACCATTCCATGTCCGGTGGAATCGTCGGCGCGTCATCGGCGTCTATGTGTCACCCCTATCCGTGCGGGATTTTTTCATAAACGGATTGAGTTCGAAAAAGGATTTCAGTCCACCCATCTCATCCACACCTTTTCGGGCCATTTCCGGAAAGTTCATTCCCATACCGATCCAATCCTTGAATTGGTCTTCAAATGCCACCTTCTGGGAAAGATACGCCTGGATGATCTGTTGAAGATAGCTGTCGAAAAAATCACCCAGCAAGTTGTCCCCGAATTGTATGATCAGGTGCAGCAGGGGCACCGGGAGTAGCGCATTCTTTTTTTTGGCCTCTTCGAGGATGATCTGTGTGAGTATGAAACCGGTCACGTCCTCCTTTGTCTTGGCCTCGAGAACCCGGACCTGCCGGCCCATGCGGATCATGTCCGCCACCTCCTGCAACGTGACGTAGGCGCTGGCTTCCGTGTCGTATAACCGGCGATTGGCATATTTTTTTAAAATAACAGTATCGGCCATCTCGATGCTCCTTTCAAATGCTATCCAGATTCTACCCAAAATTTTTTGCGAATGCAATAAATTTTCAACCTTGGCAGATCCAGAAAACTTCATGAATCATATAATAATCAATGATAACAGTATTTAAATATCAAAACTGTGGTTTTTATGAATAAAAAAAATAAAAAATATTTTTGTGCAATGCACAATTTTTTTCTTGACAAGCTCAATTCGGGGGTTATAATCGGGCCAGATCAAAAACACTTTGAACAGGAGAAAATGGCATCATGGAACAGAACAAAATCGAAAGAAAGGCCAAGGCTGCGGGACCCGGCAAAATTGTAAAAAAGACCAAACCAAAAACAACACCCAAAACGAAAGGAACAGACAGTATCATGGAAACCAGCAAAATGGCAAAAAATGTCCTTGACATGCAAAAAACCGCTTTCCAGAACACCTACGACGCCCTTACAACCGCTCAGGACCAGGCGGAACGGGCGGCCAACATGGCTATAGACAGTGCTTTCTGGATTCCGGAAGAAGGGGCCCAGGCCCTCCGGGAATTTGGGAAGACGTTCAAGCAGGGGCGTGACGAATGGAAGCGATACGTCGATGAGCATTTTCAGACGGTCGAGAAGCTCTTTGTCACGAATGCCAAATAACATCATTTAATCAATAGGAGGAGAGGACTCATGGATCAGAAACAATTACTGAAACAGATGGTGGATTTCAACAAGATGGCGTTTGAAAACACGTTCAATGGCATGGTCATGCTTCAGGAGCAGGCTGAGCGTACTGCCGGGGCCCTTATGGATCAGGCGACCTGGCTTCCGGAGGATGGACGAAAAGCCATCAAAGACTGGGTCAACGCCTACAAAAAAGGCCGTGAAGATTACAAAAAGATGATAGACGACAGTTTCAAGAAGGTTGAGGAATATTTCGCCGGCCCTTCCGCGTAACGATTGATTCCGGCAAATTTCTGATTAGGTAAATCGTGCGGCGGCGACCTTCGGGTCGCCGACCGTATTTTTGCCCGAGTTTCTAAATGTTGTCACGATGCGCAAATGGTAGTATAGGATGTCAAAACTACCTTAAGGAGGTTGCCACCCATGCCGACCGACAGATCTCCCAGTCCCGGCTCCGATGTTTTCAAAAAGAGCTTCACGGCCTATACCAATGGGCTTTATTATCTTTTCTCAGCTTCCCAGAACGGCTTTGCCGCTTTTTCCAGATATGCCAATGAATTCATGATCCCCTATATGCTTGCCACCAATTATTTTAGGGACGTTGAACTCAGAAAGGTCGGCGCTACGGGCATTCAGGACACGGTTATGGATTATACCGGGCTGGGACGGTTCAGTGCGGATCTGACAAACCGGGCCCTTGTCGGTGCCGTCAATGCCTTTGGTGAATATGTTCGACTCGAATCGGGAAAGACCTCGGACGCCCTTGCCGATTTACTCCTGTCCGGAAACGCCGAAAGCCTGGAAAAGCTTTTCACGCGCAAGACGAACCTTCTGGATCTTCTGGCGCATCGGTATCCTGAAGCCATTCAGGCGATTGAACCGGAATACGGGTTTCACTTCGAACGGGACACCAATGTCAAGGTCGCTGAAACAGACCGGTTTATCCTGTATCAGGTCCTCCCCACCGATCCAAAATGTGAGGTGCGAAAACAAGGCAAACCGGTTCTTATCCTGCCACCGTATGTTCTGGGGGCCAATATTTTAGGCTTTCTGCCGGGGGATGACCGCAGTTACGCCCATAGCTTTGCCAACCAGGGAATTCCGACCTACATCCGAATTCTAAAAGACATCCAGACAAGCGAAGCACTCCAGGTGATGACCGGCGAGGACGATGCCAGGGACACACGCCTGTTTTGTGAGGCCATCCGCAAACGAAACACCAAGCCGGTTACCCTGAACGGCTACTGCCAGGGCGGTTACTCGGCGCTGTGCAACCTGTTGAGCGGGGAACTCGACGGCCTGGTCGATGCCTTCATCACATGTGTCGCTCCCATGGACGGAACCCACAGCGAAGGGTTGACAGGATTTCTGGCCGACCTGCCCCGGCGCTTTAACGATCTCGAGTACGGCACCAAAACACTGTCCAACGGAAACACCGTGGCCGACGGAAAGCTTATGGGGTGGGTGTACAAGCTCAAGAGTATCGAAGATGAGTCCCCCATCGCCGCTTTCTACCGTGACCTGATGATGTTTGCCCGGCAGGAAAATTCCGATTTTAAAATCAGCAAAACAGCTGCCGCGCTGAATTACTGGTTGAATAATGAGCGGAACGACCTTCCCATGGAAATCACAAGGATGAGCTTTACGTCCTACAACACGCCGATTGGCGATGACGGGACGCTGCCGGTGACCCTTTTTGACCGAAAATTGAACCTGCACCGATTGGCGGAAAAAAAGATTCCATGGCTGATCTGCTACGGACTCCATGACAACCTCGTGGAGCCGCCGACGGCCCTGGCACCCCTGGATCACATCCAGGCGGAGGTATCTGCGTTTCCGAAGGGGCATGTGGCCATCGCCACCTCCTGGTCGGATCCAAACTCGGCGTGCGCCCTTCATACCCGTTTCGGAGATGAAAATTACAGAGGGCCGGTCCGCTACCACCTCGACCTGGAAGATGCCATGGCCCGGGAAGAAGCACCCAAACAAGCTAAAAAAAAGGCCGCCAAGACCTCCAAAAAAAGCACCACCAAAGCTGCAAAGAAAAGCTTGACTGATGCCGCCAAGGAAAGTTTGATCGCATCTGCCAAGAAACGCCCGACCAAAGCTGCCAAGAAACCGACGACCAAAACAGTAACGAAAAGCACGAAAAAGGCCGCCAAAGCGGCCGATTCATAAAATCAAGGATTAATTTTATATGGACAGACAATTTCTGGAATTCTGGGGCAACTTTCTCCTGTCGGCCGCCAAGGGCCATCGGCAGGTTGATGACATGTCCCGCTGGATGGCCCAAGGGATGAAAGGCGTTCAGGACCTGAACGACATGTTCCGGAAGGTTTATGGGCTCGAGCAAGCGCCCGGGAGCGACCCGGATATGTTGACATCGGCACAATCGGCATTCCAGAACGGATACAAGACCTACCTGGAGGCCATGGGTGTTGTCCCGAAATCCGACTACACGGCATTGAAACGGCAATTTGAAGCGTTGCAGCAGCAGGCGGAGGAGCATGAGACAACGATTCGCAACCTCCGGATGGAGCTGAGTGAATGCAAGTTGTCCCAAGGAGACACCGTGCGTGGGTTCCAGGAACTCATCCAGGTCCAGAGCGACCAGTTCCGGGAGCTGACCGACAGTTTCGGTCGTTTTTTCAGCGGCAGCGCTGATGATGAAGAGAAGAAGCCGTAACCCTGCTAAGCTACCATCTCTCGCTTTTAAAACAAGGATCATCTCCCGAATAGTTGTAGATAGTTCAGGCAAAGCAGGAAGATATTTCCCACTTGAGCCAGTGAGATCGCAGAGGGTTCATCCTTCGACGCGCTGCACTTGGTTCCTACGACGGATTCGACAAGCTCACCGCGGGCAGGCTCAGGGCGGGCAGGACAGGCGGGTAACCCTTGACCCCTTGAATCCATGCCGGAGGCAGGCAAGCCCTGGACCCTCTTCTCCAACTAAATTGGGGAAGAACCTAAAATAATAACCTATCGTTCCCTTTTTATAATTATAGCAGTTACCATAACTATGTTCCCTTTGAGCATAGCGTATTCTTCCAACAGAATACGGGGTCGAAGGAGTTCGGATATAGACGTGTTCGGCGTCGGGATCGGCATCGGGATCGGCATCGAGACAGGATCGCCATTTTCGGGATCGATACCGACCCCGATGATCCCGCCCGATTCCGATACGGAGACACGTCACCCATTGGAACGGAATTCTGATAATGGCTAAACATTCCGAGGACTGAATTCCGCTCCGGAACAAAGCGTCTGTGCCCGAGTGGAATGTTTGAAACAACTTTTTTGAAGGAGGGGGAAACAATGCTACACATAAAAGACTCCGTTGCGGTCATCACCGGCGGCGCCAGCGGCATCGGCCTTTCACTTGCCGGCTATTGGCTGAAGAACGGCGGCAAGGTCGTGCTTGGGGATGCGGCCGAAGAGGCACTGAACAAGGCAAAGGAAACCTTGGACGGACCGGTTGAAACCGTACCTTGCAATGTGACCCGTGAAGAGGACTGCGGTCGCCTGGCCGATGCTGCCATCGATGCGTTTGGACAGATCAACCTGGTGGCACCTTTTGCAGGGATTATTGCAGACGGCTTGATGGTCTCGACAGATCGGGAATCGGGCCGGGTCCGGCGCAAGATGCCCCTTGATCAATTTCAAAAGGTCGTCGATATTAATCTGACCGGTGTCTTTCTGACCGTTCGGGAGTGCGCCGAGAGGATGATCAATCACCACTGCAAGGGACTCATCTGTCTTGTGTCTTCCACGGGATCGCTGGGTACCGCCGGTCAAATCAATTATTCATCCACCAAGGCGGCCATGTCGGTCATGCCGAAAGTGATCACGGCGGAGTTTTTCCGTCGGGGGCTTTCCGGGCAGATTCGGTGCGTGGCCGTGGCGCCCGGCTATGTGGGAACACCCATCCTGCTGGGAATGGATCAACAAGCGCTGGATAAGATCCTGGATCAGGTTCCGATCGGTCGACTGATCGAGCCCGAAGAAGTGGCATCGCTGGTGGGTGAATTGTACCGCAACGAAGCCTTGACCGGGGATGTCTTTTATATCCATGGGGGATTGCGACTCGGATCACGGGGATAAGGGCACACCGGGGCGGGCACCCCTCTGTATGAGCTTGTGTTCCATCTACTGGAAACACACCATGCGTTAGGATAACGCATGACGCGCTATACCGGCTTCGGCACCCGGGAATCGGGGATCAACACAAGCGCCCCTTCTTTGTGGGCCTGACCGGCACTCCATTGGATCTGATGTATGGCAGATAACGTCCGCTATCCGCGGGCGAAGCTTGCGATGATGCGACCGTTGAGCTGGCTCAAACGGTCGGCAAGTTCTTTGGCCTCTTCCGGTTTCAGCTTCCCCGAAACCTCCCGCCACTTCTTGGTATATGCGCCCATCTGCTCATTGAGTTCCTTGGAGACTTTGGAGAGGCCGGCGTTGTCGTTGGACGCTTTCAGCGTTTTCATCTTGGAGAGATACGTGTCGACAACACCCTCATACTTGTCGATCAGTGCTTTGGCTTCCGGCAGAGCCGGCGATGGGCCACCTCCGCAGGCGAATATGCCCAGCGCGGTGAAAAGACACATAACGGCAGCCATCATTCCCGTTTTCGGATGTCTCATCCTTGTTCCTCCTGATCTCGGTTCGCGCCCCCTCTTTGATAGTTCACCTAATATACTAAAAAAAGAGTAAAAACGCCAGACCCGATCCGGAGTTAGGCCTTCGGCGCCAGGACGATGGCTTCCCCGTCAAGGATTACCTTACCGGTTTGATCCGTGCACGTTGTCTTGAGCCGAACCCTGTTTTTCTCGATCGTCAGTTCCACCACTTCCACCCGTGCGGTGACGGTATGTCCGATGTGCACCGGCGCCTTGAAGGACAGGGACTGGCTCAAATAGATCGTTCCCGGTCCGGGCAGCCGGGTGCCCAGAACAGCCGATACAAAGCCGGCGGCCAGCATGCCGTGGGCAATACGCCCTTTGAAAAAGGTGCCGCTGGCATATTCTTCATCGATGTGGGCCGGATTCATATCACCGGTCACCCCGGCAAACAGATAGATGTCCGATTCCGAAACGGTTTTTCTAAACTCTGCCGTATCGCCAACGCTTAGTTCGTCGATTGTTTTTCCCAGCATATCCTCTCTCCATTGATCGATTATACCATCCGTTAACAGCTTCCAAATCCGAAATCCAAACAACAAAAAGCGGCCGGAACCCCATTCCGAAAATTGAAGTTCATTTTCTGTTTGTTTCGGATTTCGGAAGGACTTTTACACAGGCCCCGGGAGCGCCGATTTCCGAATGTTTGCCGAATTTTGCTTCGCCGGTCGGCCGCACTTTGGCCATGGCTTACCAGAAATCGGTCACCGTGTTATCTGGGAACGATTTTTTGAACGTTACTAGAATATTCGCAAGGATGCAAAAAGCCTCCCGCAAGCCGGATTTCTAGTGATTTATCAATATTTTGACCGGAGCTGTTCGATCCCCTTTTTATGCTTTACAAACTCAACCGTATCGCTTAATGATTATTTTTTATCCCGGTTCATCATGACCCGATACTGCCGAGCGTTACTGCAGGGCCGGAAACTCCGCAAGCGGTGCAGACAATCATATGGTGTCACGAAGCCCCGCCGTCCGGGTGGGAAGTCTGTAACATATCATAATCATTATCTTAAGGAGTGGTTTTATGGCTAAAAAGATGAAAACCATCGACGGCAACACCGCTGCTGCTCATGTCGCTTACGCCATGAGCGATGCTGCGGCGATCTATCCGATTACCCCTTCGTCCCCCATCGGCGAGCTTTGCGATGAGTGGGCCGCAAACGGGCTGAAGAACGTTTTCGGTCAAACCGTTACGGTCCGGCAGCTTCAATCCGAGGCCGGCGCCGCCGCCGCCGTTCACGGGTCCCTGGCCGCCGGAGCCCTGACCAGCACGTATACCGCGTCCCAGGGGCTGCTGCTGATGATTCCCAATATGTTCAAGATCGCCGGCGAATTGCTTCCAGGCGTCTTTCACGTCACGGCCCGTGCGGTTGCCGGTCACGCCCTCTCCATCTTCGGCGATCATCAGGACGTGATGGCTGTTCGCCAGACCGGTTTTGCCCTGTTGGCCTCCAATTCCGTCCAGGAAGCGATTGACCTGGGTCTGGTGGCGCACCTGTCCTCGATCGATGCCAGCGTCCCGTTTCTCCATTTCTTTGACGGGTTTCGTACGTCCCACGAGATTCAAAAGGTCGAAATGATCGACTACGAGGACATGGCCAAACTGGTCAACTGGGAGGCCGTTGCCCGTTTCCGGGCCAGGGGCGTCAATCCGGAGAATCCGGAGCTGCGCGGCACCGCCCAGAACCCGGATATCTATTTTCAGAACATCGAGGCCGGAAATCCGTACTGGCTGAAAATTCCGGAAATTGTCGAAGCCAACATGGCCAAAGTCGGCGAACTGACCGGCCGCAGCTATAACCTGTTCGATTATTACGGAGATCCGGAAGCCGATCGGATTGTCATTTCCATGGCATCCTCCTGTGAAACCTTCGAAGAGGTGATCGATCACCTGAATGCTCAGGGCGAGAAGCTTGGAATGGTCAAGGTCCGGCTGTTTCGACCGTTTTCCGTTGAGCACCTGCTGAAGGCCCTTCCGAAGACGGTCCAGCGGATCGCTGTCATGGATCGTACCAAGGAGCGGGGTGCCATTGGGGATCCACTATACCTGGATGTCTGCACTGCTCTCATGGAACAGAAACAGACCCCCCTGGTTATTAACGGGCGTTACGGACTCAGTTCCAAAGAATTCAACCCCAGCATGGCCAAGGCGGTGTTTGACAACCTGGCCGCCGATGAACCGAAAAATCATTTTACCGTGGGCATCGTTGACGATGTCACTGGGACCTCCCTGCCTGTCGAGGAGGGATTCGATGTGGCTCCAGAGGGAACGGTCCAGTGCAAGTTCTGGGGTTTGGGTGCGGACGGCACGGTGGGCGCCAATAAAAGCGCCATTAAAATTATCGGCGACAACACCGACATGTACGCCCAGGCCTACTTTTCCTACGACTCGAAAAAATCGGGCGGCGTGACCATCTCCCACCTGCGGTTCGGGAAAACCCCCATCCGCTCGACGTATCTGATCGACGCGGCCGATTACATTGCCTGCCACAAGGACAACTATGTGAACATCTACGATGTTCTGGAAGGCATCAAAGACGGCGGCACCTTTGTATTAAACTCGAGCTGGACCATGGCGGAGATGGAAGAAAAACTGCCGGCCGCGATGCGTCAGACCATTGCCCGGAAAAAGCTCAAGTTCTATAACATCGACGCCGTAAAGATTGCCAGTGAGATCGGGCTTGGCGGGCGCATCAACATGATTATGCAGACGGCCTTCTTCAAACTGGCCAATGTGATCCCGGTGGACGATGCCATCACGTATCTCAAGGAGCAGATCCAGAAGCTGTTCGGCACCAAGGGCGAAAATATCGTGAACATGAACTTTGCCGCTGTGGACAACACGCTGGAGAATCTGGTGAAAATCGACTACCCCGAGTCCTGGACGAATGCCGCGGAAACGGCCGGGGCGGATGCGGACGAGCCGGATTTTGTCAAGAACGTCATGCGACCCATGCTGGCCCAGCAGGGGGACAAACTGCCGGTCAGCGCCTTTACGCCGGACGGTATTTTCCCGGTGGCCACCACCAAATACGAAAAGCGCGGCGTGGCCATCAACGTGCCGGAGTGGCTCATGGACAACTGTATCCAGTGCAACCAGTGCGCCATGGTCTGTCCCCACGCGGCCATCCGACCGGTACTGCTCACCGAGGAAGAGGTCCAGGCGGCCCCGGCCGGTCTTGAGGCCAAAAAAGCGGTGGGCAAGGAACTCAAGGGCTACCAGTTCCGTATTCAAGTTTATCCCATGGACTGTATGGGCTGCGGCAATTGTGCCGACATCTGTCCGTCAAAGAAGAAGGCCCTGGCCATGAAGCCGTTCAAGACCCAGGCCGGACAGGATGAACATCGGGCTTACACGGAGACCCTGCCGGTTCGCGACGATCTGGCAAAGAAGACATCGGTCAAGGGAAGTCAGTTCTGTCAGCCGCTTCTCGAGTTCTCGGGAGCCTGTTCCGGATGCGGCGAAACGCCCTACGCCAAGCTGGTCACACAACTGTTCGGGGACCGGATGATCATCGGAAACGCCACCGGCTGCAGTTCCATCTGGGGTGGTAGTGCCCCGTCGGTACCCTACTGCGTGGACAAGGACGGGTTTGGCCCCACATGGGGCAACTCCCTGTTCGAGGATCCGGCGGAATTCACCTACGGAATTCTGCTCGGGCACTTCCAGCAGCGGCGCAAACTTGCCGACCTGATGCAGGAAGCGATCCAGACGGACATCTCACAGGACATGAAGGCCGCCATGCAGGGCTGGCTGGACAACATGAAAGATCCGGAAGGCTCCAAAACTTACGGCAACCAGCTCAAGGCGCTGCTGCCCACCAACGGCGACGATCCGGTGCTCTCCCAGATCGCTGCACTGTCGAATCTGTTCACAAAGAAATCTTACTGGATCTTTGCCGGTGACGGTGCGGCATACGACATCGCCTTTGGCGGCATCGACCACGTGCTTGCATCCGGTGAAGATATCAACGTCTTCGTGTTTGACACAGAGGTGTATTCCAACACCGGCGGGCAGTCGTCGAAAGCAACCCCCACCGGATCCGTTGCCAAGTTTGCCTTTTCGGGAAAGAAAACCCCCAAGAAAGACATGGCTGCCATGTTCATGTCCTACGGGTATGTCTATGTCGCCAGCATCGGCATGGGCGCCAACAAGCAGCAAACCATGAAGGCGATTCTGGAAGCGGAAGCCTATGATGGACCATCGATCATCCTGTCCTACGCACCGTGCATCAACCACGGCATCAAAAAAGGCATGGGCAAAACCCAGGAACAAACCAAGCTGGCCGTCTCTTCCGGCTACTGGCCGCTGTTCAGATATAACCCGATGCTGTCGGAAGAGGGGAAAAATCCCTTTACCCTGGATTCCAAGGAACCGGACGGCAGCCTCAGAGAATTCCTCTCTAGTGAGGTACGATATGCATCCCTGCAAAGGACATTTCCGGAAGAGTCCCAACTGCTGACCGCGGAACTCGAAAAGCAATACCAGGAACGGTACGATCATCTCAAGCGGATGGCCGAAATGACCCTCCCGGAACCGGCTCTGGCGGAGGTGCCCGAGGAAGTGGCTGCGGACGATCCGAAAGCCCCCGCTGACATGGATTCCTGCACCATCTCCGGAACCGCTGAGCATACCCGTTCAGGCGATGAAGGGGAGCCGTGCGACGATGGCGGGTAAAAATCCGAAATACAGAGATGATGCCCGATCATCCAGAGTTTAGGTCATTCGATATTCGAATTCTTGCCCGCCTGTGGCGGATTCGAGTTTCGTATTTTTAAACTCAACATCTTCTTATCATTATGACCTCTAATGAAGAAATAGTTCCCTCCGAGGAAACTGGGTGCTTCCGCTGCGGGACATGCTGCCAAAAAGGCGGCCCCACCTTGCATCGGGAGGACCAGGACCTTGTTGAAAAAGGAATCTTGCCGGTCAATCTGTTGTACACCATTCGGACAGGTGAAATTATCCGGGACCCCATCCAGGAAACCACGCTGTACGCCGACTCGGACATTATCAAGATTAGAGGAACGGGTCGCGATTGGTGCTGCGTTCTGTTTGATTCAGATGAACACCGATGCAAAACATACGAGAGCCGGCCGGCTGAGTGCCGAGCCATGGAATGCTGGGACACGCGAGAAATTGAAGCCATGTACGAGTATGACCGTCTGACGCGGCAGGATTTGCTCGGCGCGGTGAAAGGTCTCTGGGAGTTCATTGTCGAGCATGAGGCCATGTGCGATTATCGGAAACTTCGATCTCTGAAATCAGAATTGCATAACGGAGATAACGGAGATACCGCCGATCGGATTATGAAGATGATCCGCTTCGATGCGGCTGCTCGGGATCTTTCCGTGGAGAAGGCCGGTACGGATCCGGAGCACCTGGATTTTCTTTTTGGCCGACCCATGTCTACCATGGTCAGCGGATTCGGGCTTCGACTGAAAAAAGAAGGCGGGAAAACTACCGTCGCCTTAGATCCTGTCCAAACACCCAATACCCGTCCTAATGGTGAATGAGATCAAGATAACCCTCAGGGACGCTACGATTGACGACCGGGACGCCCTGCATCCACTCAACCAGGCCAACTTGCCTCACGTCGGTTCCGTTTCGCCGGAAGAGTTCGAATATTTGTTGTCGGAAGCGGCCTACTGCCGAACGGCGGTGGTTTCCGGTGTTTTGGGCGGCTTTCTGTTGGCCTTCGATCCAACGGCCGCTTACGACAGTCCCAATTTTCTCTGGTTCCGGGAGCATTACGACAGCTTTGCCTACATCGACCGGATCATCGTATCTTCGAACGCCAGGCGAAAAGGCATTGCGTCGCTGTTGTACGATGACCTGATCGACTTCGCCGCGGACCGTGGTATTCCGTGGATCGCCTGCGAGTACAATTTGCGGCCGCCCAACGACGTATCGAAAAGATTTCATGATTCCTACGGATTCAGGGAGGTGGGGCAGCAGGACACGGAAGGCGGGAAAAAGCGGGTATCGCTTCAGGTCCGACCTGTGAGGGCCTAACTCATGACTTACAATTTCGATCCGGAACGCTGGTATGATAACGAGCGACGTGCCCTTGACGAAGCGCTGGAAGACGGTCGCATCGGCAAAAGGGAATACCAAAAACGGTTAAGCGATCTGGATCGCCGCCATGAAAAAATGATCGACCGACTCGACGGTACCTACCAACTCCCCGACTAGCCAAACCCCACCGCTTTAATCCCTCGCTTGTGTTGACTACACTTGATATCGTGTTTAGGTATTTAAAATCATGGGTTAAATCTGGTTTCAGGGTATATGGTCGTTGCCGTATACTCTGTTTGAACATAGTGAGTTTTTGTTAACCGGATACCGTTTCGGGGGAGTCCGTATATGGACATGTTCGGTATCGGGATCGGGTTCGGAATCGAGATAGAATGGCTAACTTCGATGTCGATCCCGAACCCGAACCCGATTCCGATACCGATGACTCGGCAGCGTTCAACCGCGTCAACAATCCACAAATCGGAACAAGATTCTGACAGTTGCTTTAGATTCATTGTGTACCCATGCATCCCTCAACATGACGGATGGCCATCTGCAGCCTGCTTGTTTATATCTTTTCTCTCTCGCTTCCGGCCACAACTCGAACTTGAATCTCAGGTAAACTTTTCATGGAATCGAAGGGCTTCAACCGAAAACTCAGCGCCATCCTGAGTGCCGATGTCAAAGGTTACAGCAAACTTATGGGTGATGATGAAGAATCCACCATCAACACCATCACCAGATATCGGTCCATCATTACCGGCCTGATCGAAAAACACGATGGCAGGGTCGTCGATGCTCCAGGTGACAACGTTCTGGCTGAGTTCGGCAGTTCTCTGCATGCCCTCCTTGGTGCCATTGAAATTCAGAGAACAGTGGCAACCGAAAATGACCGGCTGCCCGAGAATCTTCGCATGGATTTCCGTATCGGCATCAACCTGGGGGATATCATCCACAAAGATGACCGCATCTATGGGGAAGGTGTGAACATCGCCGCACGGATCGAGAATCTCGCCGACCCTGGCGGGATCTGCGTTTCCAGAGGCGTTTTTGAGCAAGTTGAGGGAAAGCTCGACGTTGGTTTCTCGTACCTTGGACAGCATTCGGTCAAGAACATCAACAAACCGGTAAACATTTATAAGGTGCTGCTGGATCCAAAGGACGCCGGCAGGATCGTCAGTACTCCGGAGACAAAGACACCGACTCGCACATGGCTGGCGGTGGCAATCGTTGCGCTGGTCATAGCGGTCGGAGGTGCCGGCGTATGGTACCGCCAGTCGCGGATCGAGTTCGAGCCGGCTTCGGTTGACAAGATGGCCTATCCGTTGCCGGACAAGCCCTCGATCGCTGTGCTGCCGTTTGATAACCTTTCGGACAATGCGAAGCTGGACTTTTTTGCCAGCGGTTTGACAGAGGACCTGACAGCAGCGCTTTCGAAGGCCCCCGGGCTGTTCGTGATCTCGCGCAGTTCCGTCGCTGCCTACAAGGGAAAGCCGGTTGACATAAAACGGGTGGCCGAAGAGCAGGGCGTCCAATACGTGCTCGAAGGCAGCATTCAGGAGGCCGTCGGCAAACTTCGGATCACTGCTCGGCTGGTCGATGCGCTCCAAGGCCGACACCTGTGGGCGGACCGATTTGACCGGCAGGCGAGTGATATTTTTGCGCTGCAGGATGACATCGTTAAGCATGTCATCGTGGAACTGCAGGTCGAACTCACACAGGGCGCCGCCGCGCGCATTGCCAGCCGTGGAACCGACAACCTGGAAGCCTGGCTCCTGCGGGTCGAAGCATACGGAGAATTCTACAAGTTCACCCGGGAAGGAATGATTCGCGCCCGTGAGCTATACGAGGCTGCGCATCAGGCGGATCCGGGTTGGTCACGGCCCATAGCCTCACTTGCTTCGGTGAATTGGTATGAGGCCAAACGCGGGTGGAGCAATTCGAGGGAAGCGGCCATTGAGTCGGGCATGGCAAGGGCGCAGCGCGCCATAAAGATGGATCCCGATGAACCGCTCGGATACCAAACGCTCGGAAATCTTTACGCACTGCGTGGCGAGGCCGAACGTGCGATCGAGTTGAGAAGGAAAGCTGCCGAACTCGCTCCAAACGACCTTGTCGCTGTCGCCGGATTGGCCACTAGACTTAAAGATTTCGGAGGGGAGCAGGAGGCGGTAAGGCTGTTCGAGCAAGCGATGCGGTTGAGTCCCAAACATCCCTGGTGGGTTTCTTCGGCATACGGAGTGGCGCTGCACCTTGTAGGAAGGAAGGAGGATGCCGTGGCAGCCTTCAAAAAGGCCATTGCTCTCAAGCCCAATAACGTTCACCCTCATGCGTTTTTGACGGTTGTCTATGTCGATATAGATCGGATGAGCGATGCCAAATCAGCGGCAGAAGAGGTCAAGCGCTTGAATCCGAATTTTACGGCAGCCGGATTTATGAAAAGCTATTCACTCCACGACCCGGAACGGGACGCTCTATTCAGGGATCTCCTGGTGCGGGCAGGTTTGCCGGGGTGAATCTCCTTGAGCAAAGTAGACTTTCGATATCTGAAGTTTAGAGACCACCTCAACCTCATGATGGGTAAGGAAGTCATGGAATCAAACGGCTTCAACCGAAAACTCAGCGCCATCCTGAGTGCCGATGTCAAAGGTTACAGCCGCCTCATGAGATCGGATGAGGAAGCCACCGTTCGCACACTCATACAGTATCGAAACATCATTTCAGAGCTGGTCGAAGAATACCAGGGCCGTATTGTAGATGATCCCGGGGATAACATTCTCGCCGAGTTTACCAGTGTAGTTCATGCGGTTCAGTGCGGTTTTGAGATCCAGACAACTCTCGAATCCGAAAACGCCAAACGGGATGAGAACCGGAGGATGGAGTTCAGGATCGGCATTCATCTTGGGGATGTCATTCAGGATGGGGAGAGGATCTATGGTGACGGAGTGAATGTCGCCGCACGAATGGAGTCGATGGCTGAGCCGGGTGGAATTTGTGCCTCAGGCAGTGTGTATGATCAGGTTGAAGATAAAATATCGTTCGGGTGTGAATTTCTCGGCGAGAGGACGGTTAAAAACATTTCAACGCCTATACGGGTGTACCGGATCTCAAGGGATGAGACCGGCCCGGGGTGTCGCGCGGGAACCTCGTCTCGATCCGGATCGAAGCCCCTCCTTCTCGCTGCTGCAATCTGTCTGTTGATTCTTGTAATTGGAGGCGTTGGGGTCTGGAGCATTTACCTGAGCCCGGCCAGCGGCCGAATCGATGCCGCGTCCATAGAGGACATGGCCTATCCCTTGCCCGAAAAACCATCTATCGCCGTCCTTCCATTTAAAAATCTCAGTGAAAATGAGAACGATGCGTTGATCGCAAAAGGCCTTACGGAGGATATCATCACAGCCTTGGCCAGGGTGCCGGAGCTGTTCGTGATCGCCAGTGCTTCGAGTTTTGCCTATGCGGGGAAATCCGTGACAACTCGTCAAGTGTCCGAAGAACTCGGGGTTCGGTACCTGCTGGATGGTAGTGTTCAACGATCGAAAGACCGTTTGCGATTCACCGTTCAACTGGTGGATGCGGTCGGCGGAAATCAAATATGGGCGGATCGTTTCGACCGCACCGCTGAAGATCTTTTCGTGCTTCAGGACGATCTCGTACGTCGCATTCTCGTAGAGTTGCAAGTTAAACTGACCACGGGTGAATTCGCCCGAATTGCCAGCCGGAAAACGCAGAGTCTGGATGCCTGGATACTGTTCGGCCAAGGTGTTCACGAGGGGTTCACGTTTACACGGGAAGGCATGGCCAGCGCGCGCACCCTGTTCGAAGCCGCACGTGAAAAGGACCCCAACTGGGCGCGACCTCTGGTGGGGCTCTCGTGGGTCTATTGGTGGGAGGCGAGACAAGGCTGGGTAGCTAACCACAACGAATGGATACAAAAAGGCCAGAAACTCGCTGAAACAGCGGTGGAGTGGGCTCCTGAAGAGCCTGGCGGGTATCAGATGCTCGGCATGCTTGCCTTGTCAAAAGGGGACCATGCCCAGGCGTTGGCGTATCGTGAGAAGGCGCTTGATCTTGCTCCCAATGATTTTCTGGTTAACTGGGGCCTGGGCGGCGTTCTATACAAGGCCGGTGATCCTGAAAGAGCCGTAATTGTTCTGCAAAAGGCTGAGAGGCTGAATCCCCATCATCCGATTTCTTTGGTCTGGACGATCGCCGAAGCCCAGTTGATGGCAGGCCAATACGAAGATGCCATCAATTCGTCAAACAGGGCTATCGTTAGAAACCCTGACGCTGTCTTCCCGCATATCATATTAACGGCCGCTTATAGTGCTGCTGATCGTATAAAAGAAGCCAAAACCGAAGCTGAAAACATCCTGCGACTCAACCCCAAGTTTAACGTTTCCGCCTGGATGAAGACAAGGCTGTTAAAGTATCCGGCAGATACAGAAAAAATCAGCAACCTCCTGATACAGGCAGGCCTTCCGGAGAATCCTTCAGAAAAAACCGAGAAAGCAGGTAAATGACATGCCGGAGAGTGGGTATAAGCGAAAACTTGTCGCTATCCTCAGTGCCGATGGCGTTGGGTATAGTCGACTCATGCGAGAGGATGAAGAGGCCACTGTTCAGGATCTGGCCGCTCATCTGGTTTTGATGCATGACATCATCAATCAATTTAGCGGCAGGGTGATTGATTCTCCGGGTGATAATCTATTGGCCGAGTTTGCCAGTGTTGTGGACGCAGTCAATGGAGCCGTAGAAATTCAAAAAGAGATTAAACGGGTAAACGCGGAATTTCCGGATGACCGCAGAATGGAATTTCGCATCGGAGTCAATCTTGGAGACGTCATCCATGAGGGTGGCCGAATTTATGGCGATGGTGTCAACATCGCCGCAAGATTGGAAGGGCTTGCGGCAGCCGGCGGAATTTCAATCTCCGGCACGGTCTACGAGCACGTTAAAAATAAGTTGGCCTTAAGCTACCGGTATTTGGGTAAACAGCGGGTAAAAAATATCCCTGAACCGTTGCAGGTTTATCAAATACTTTTGGAGTCAAAAACCGCCGGGATGGTCACTCTCGAAAAAATAACAGGACCAAGGCGAAGGTACCGGGTAGTTGCAGCAATGACTGTGCTGGTGATCGGAGTTGCAGCGGTCTTTATTTGGGTGAGTACCCGTACTCCTGTTTTTGATGCAGAAAGGGAAAGCATCCCAAAGGGCCCTTTGCCGGCATCAGAACGGGCATCCATCGCTGTCCTGCCATTTAAAAATCTGAGTGGGGACCCTGAACAGGAATATTTCAGCGACGGTATTACCAACGACATTATCACGGCGCTTTCAAAATTCCGAGAGTTACTGGTCATCGCCAGCAACACGATGTTCACATACAAAGGAGAGGCCGTAAATATAGCGCTTATTGGACGGGAACTTGGCGTTACGTATGTATTGGAGGGAAGCGTTCAGAGGGTTGCCTCAAGAATACGAATCAATGCCCAACTCATTGATTCGGCAACCGGTTTTCATCTCTGGTCAGAACAATACAACCGTGATGTTAAAGATATATTTGCTGTTCAGGATGAGATTGTACACACCATCGTCGGAAAATTTGCGGTTGAAATAGACTCGGCCGAACGCCAGCGTGCGCTGCAAAAACAGACTGAGAGCCTTATGGCGTACGATTACATGCTGCGCGGGATGGAATATCTGAGCCGCAGGACGCGTTCAGAAAACAGTCAAGCACGTCAGATGTTCGAGAAGGCGATCGACCTTGATCCTGATTTCGCATCTGCATATGTTGGCCTTGGTGAAACTTACCAGATCGAGGTTGCTTTCGGTTGGACGGAGTTCCCCATTCAGGTTCTGCAGCGGGCAAAAGATCTCGCGTTCAAAGCCCTTAGTTTGGATAAGTCCAATGCCGCTGCATATTCGCTTCTCGGGTTGCTCTATACCTATGAAGAACAATATGATCTTGCCATCAACAAATTGAATCGAGCGATCGAATTAAATCCTAACGACGCCAGCTCTCTTTCGTTTCGCGGACAGGTGTTACTGTGGTCCGGCAGGACAGATGATGCCATCCACTCTCTGGAGACCGCATATCGATTTGATCCGAATATGCTTCATGGAAATTTCATGTTTCTGGGGATAGGCTATTACCTTAAGGGACGACATGACAAGGCCATTAGAGTTTTAGAAGATGGGGTGAGCCGCAAAAGAGATTGGGTGGGCAATCACATCATTCTCACTGCCGCCTATGCCCAATCCGACCGCCTCGCAGATGCGGAGCGCCAGGCGAAAGAAGTGCTTCGGCTCGATCCGTTTTTCGAGATCAAAAATTATGGGACTGTGTTTCGGAATCGGGCGGATAGAGATAAAATCGTCCAGGGACTTCGCAAGGCGGGATTGAAATAATATTGATATCGTTTGTATTTATCTCGGGGTGGGTCTTGTGGCTGAGTCGCATTTTCGACACCAGAAATAGAAGCGGATATGCCAACAAATTGACGAAACGCCGTGCGGTATGACCTCCGGACGGGCAGGGCGGCTTAGATCAAAAACCAATCCTCGCCTGAGCATGGTGGTCCGTGGTGCATATATACCAAATTTCCTATATTGTGTGGCGGAATGGACAAATATGTTGACGCCTTAATTTTCTAAAAAAATACAACCCACCGATAATTTTTCACATTTTCAGTCCTTAAAGCTCGCATAATTTTTGCATGTTGATTTTCATGAACCCAATTTATTTGAAAGCTACCAAACGGAAGAGGGGGACTGAAATGAGATACGTCTACCGCTGCCCGAAGTGCGGCAAATCCGTTGAGTCGTCTATTCTTAGGGCGTACTTCTGCTTCCGCTGTTTGTGCGCGATGTGGATGTCGCCGTGACCGAAGTTAGCCTTTTCGCCTGCATCATGGAATTGGCAGAACACCCCTCGGGCGTGTTCTGTGAGATCATCAGGTATATTTACGCGGTCGTTGCGTTGTGTTAACATTCGATAGTGTGGCTGTTTCACCAATCTCCGAACCCGCTGTAAGGTATTGTTGATATCGGCCGTGCCGGAGTCGTTGACGTACGCTGAAGGTTCTGAAATACACAAACTTAGACAATTAAGGCGGCTTTGCCTAAGAACTTAGGTAGCGGTTACCACATACGCTGACAGGCTGATAGCCTGCGGCCGCCTCCAATTTCATAAGAGGCAGAGTCGGAAATGGAAGAAAGAAGGCTTGGCAAAGACAGACGCTCCGGGGAAGACCGCAGAAACGTTGGAAGCTCGAACTATAGCGGACCCGAAAGACGGAGCTTAAGGTTCCGGAGAGGCTACGCAGATAGAAGGCAGAAAGTCGCCGAAGGGTGAACCCCCGTCGGTATGTATCCCGAATTCCACTTCGGTTTATCATGTCTCGAAAGCAAACGAGGAATATCGGAAAAAGGTGCTCTGAATCCAATCGTCAGTAAACTTCCCCCTTGATATCCCTGCAAATTTTCTTCAAGACATGGATGGCCGGTTCTCCGTATCAAGAAACAGGCGAGGAACATATAAATTAGTGCCGTAATATTGGGCGCATCTGCATCATCGAGATTTCCGGCAAGTTGTGCTCGGTATCGGAATCGGTATCGGAATCGGGATCGGAGATCAAAAAAAATGACTTTCGGACATGAACAACTGGATGTAACCAAGTTGGCCTTGGAATACGTCGGCTGGGTCTATCGGTTCTGTGAAAACCTTAGGGGCATCGAAGCGTTCGGGACCAGTTACTCCTCGCGTCGCAATCTATCCCTATGAATATTGCCGACGGCAATGGAAAAGCTACAGAAGCCTACCGGCGAAGGTTCTTCGAAATCGCTCGTGGTTCGGCACTTGAATGTGCAGCCGCGCAAGATATCCTGGAAGTGTACGGTGCTCTTGCCGCAGAGAAGAATAATGAAGCCAAACATATGATAGACCGGATCGTTGCCATGCTGACGAAGCTTGGACAGCGCGGGTATTCGACTCGGGAGGAATTGTCCGGTTATGGCGCGAATAAGATCGATTCCGATAGCGATTCCGATTCCGACCCCGAAGGTGCATCAGGAGATTAACTGTCGCGAAAACCGGCAATCGTTACGCACCCTTGAGCGCATAACGTGAAGCGCGGATTGGCGATAGTTTTCCGCATCTAAATTCCTTTACCGCTTACCGCTATTTCCACAAACCCATCGATTTCTTCCTTTAGTTTATCGTAAGCAATCAATTGCTGCATCAGGTGATCCGGAATTTTGTCATTGGCCGCTCCGACAATCATACCGGTCACCATGCCGCGATGGACGTTATCCCCACCGGCATTGGCATTGGCCAGTAACGTCCCTTCAACATCGAACTCGTGCTTTCGAGTAAAATACAGAAGCAGGGGCAACCCGTGTTCCGGGTAGCAGGCGGTGGCAAAGATATTGTTGACCACCTCCGGCTCGGAGTGGGAGTGGGCCAGCTGATCGACCTCAAAAGGCACGTCGATGAGGGCAGTATGGAGCTTCCACATCTCTTTTCCGGGGATGTTACCGGGACCGTTGTGATTGCGATAGGCCGCGAAAAGCGCTTTTCCCGTGACTTCGGGGGGGCGCACCTCTCGGGCGTACGCGGTAATGGCTTCTTGAGGTGATTTTCCCGTCAGCAGGTCGCTGAGAAGCGGGGCCAAGACCCCCAAGGCACCGGCCACGTTTTCCGACCGGTGCGTCAGATTCTGATGCTCGATGGCGAGTCCCAGCCCCTGGTAGGCGCTGCTCGCCATGGTGGAAAGCACCATGGGGCGGATCACGCCCCCATGGGAGCCGATGGACCAGACATTGCGTTGCAGTTCCGCACATGCATGGGGAGGCATTCCGCTGGTGTAGTTTTCGAACCAGCGCCGTATGTAAATTTCGGTATATGGATCACGGTTATTCCCCGATGTGGTCAGGTGTGCGATAAAATCGTCCAGAAACACCGACGGGTCGTAGCGGCCGCATTGAATGACCGATCTCAGAAGTACACGGACCAGATGGGCGCCGAGGGTATTCTCTCCGGCTTTCAGTCCGTGATGGTAATGATAGCGGTCCTCCAATCGGGGCACGGGGTTTCCGTGTTCGCTTTCCCGGTCTTCGCTGCGGATGTCCAGATCGCTGTAGCTCGTCCGGTAATATCGTACGTGATTATGTAAAATATCGTAGGGTCGGTGTAAACGTGCGGCCGTATCGACATCCGGGTTATAGGTCATGCCCACCATGAAGCTTTCAAGGTGAGGATGGGGCGGATCGACATATCCGCGGACACCCCCGTCAAAGACCTTCGAGATGTTGCCGGTGTTGTAATACCAGTGGGCGGGCATGGCCAGGGCATCTCCGATAAAGAGACCCCACAGGGCATTGCGCAGCCGACGCTGTCGAAATTCGCTGGATGGTTGGTTGTTGTCCATATCTGCATTCCTTTTAAAGGTGAGATGTTTGGAGACGGTGCCGAATCAACATGTTGGATACTATAGCAGTTGCCATAAATATGTTCCGATAGAATATAGGGGGCCGGGGTCTGGAACTACGGCATATCTGTAAACTATGCATCCGATCCGGGAAGATCAATCTTTACAGGACGGCAGAAACGGACAGGCTGGATTAAAAACCTATTCGCCGTAAAGTTCGGGACGGCGGTTGGGGAAGAAAAAACGCATTTCGTGGCTGCGGACATTGTCGAAGTCCGCTTTTTTCAAATCAACGACAAGCAAGCCTTCCCCTCCGGTCAGCCGTTTTTCAATGATGTTTCCTGCCGGATCGATGACCACCGCGTTTCCCGGAAAGGAGAGGCCGTTGCAGTTTTCGCCGGTCTGATTGTTGGCGACGATAAACAGGCTGTTGTCGAAGGCCCGGGCCGGCAGATGGCGCATCCAGGAAGTATGTTTTTGTCGGGCATCGCCCCGTGGCGACGCGTGGGGGAGGAAGATGACTTCTGCGCCCCGATCGGCCATGACAGAGGCCAGTTCCGGGAAATGGGCGTCATAACACAATTGGATTCCGAATCGGATGCCTGCCGCCTCAAAAACGGGGATGTTATTCCCAGGGCTGAATATGCTTTTTTCCGGCGGGGCGATGTGCAGCTTCCGGTAGACGTCGATGCTACCGTCCCGATGAATGACCAGATGGCTGGCGAACACGGTCCCGTCGGCGCCTTTTTCCGCCAGGCCGGCGAGAATGACAACACGCTCCGACCGGGCCATTTCACGTATCCGGTTCACCTCCGGGCTGTCAATGGTCAGTGCCGCCCGGGCCATCTCCGGCCGGTTGCAGTATCCGGTAACGTTCAGCTCAGGGAAGCAAATAATCTCGACTTGATTTTCGGCGGCGATTTTGACGAGCCGGTCCATCCGGTCCAGGTTGTCTTCCACGTCCCCGACCGGGCAGTTCATCACGACAGCGGCTATGCGTATATCTCTCATATTGGGTACTCGGTATTGGGTACTGGGTACTGGGTATTAGGTACTGGGTATTGGAGATCTGGCCTAAGGTCTCACCCATGCAAGCAGCTAATACCAAATACCTGATACCCAATACCCGCCTTTGATTTACCTAATATCTGTTTTTGTCGTATGCATTTCTAATCGATTTGATGTAGGCATTCAGCTTTATCGGCAATTCATCCAGGAGTTGTGTTAGCCGTGTATGGTCTTCTGGAATCAGATTTCGACGTTTTGCCTTGGCTACCCATACTTTGGTTTCTTCAAGCGACCCCCTGGCAAAATAGCAGAAATTGATCCGCTCCTTGAAGTGAAATCGACCGTGCCCTTCAGACAAATTAGCCGAGATCGAATCGGCAGACCTGACTAATTGCTTGCCGGTGGTACTCTTGGGAAAGTAATCCCACTTAATACAGATATCCCAAACGATATCGCTCAACTCTTCGGCCATGCGATAGATTTCTAAATCTTCCACCCTCAGAACCATAACACACCCTTTTTCTATTGAAGATCAAGTTACCATGAGGGGGGACTTAGAATTTCAATTAGCTCAAAACAGTCGGCAAAAATTTAAAATCATTAGATAATCCGTTCGCAGAACCAAATATTAGACGCCGAGTACCGAATACCCAAGACCCAATCTCCATTACCTATACCCAGTACCCAGTACCGGATCCCCAATACCTAAAGATTAAATTGTGCTTTTATCTTAAACACTTTTGTTGCCGGAAGGTTGAGGATGTCGGTGATGCCGGTATCCTCGGAGATTTTCTTCAGGTTGTCTTCAATCTCTTCCATTGAAGGAGAAATAAACGTAAACCAGACATTGTACTCATTTTCCCGAAGATAATTATGTGTCACCCCGGGATATCGGTTTACGGTGTCGGCGAACTTCTCCACCTTGTCCGGGGGTACTTTGGCTGCACAGAGGGTGCTGACGAATCCCAGCTTGCCGGGAACGAAATTACCGCCGATGCGCCGGATGATCCCCAGCTGTTTCAATCGGTCAGTTCGGGACAGGACATCCTTTTCGTCAAGCCCCAGTTCTTCGGCAATGGTTTTGAAAGGCTGGGAAGTAATTGGAAAATCGGATTGGATGCGGTTCAGGACAGCTCGATCATCCGAGTCCAACAGCTCCATGTTCTTCTCGTTACTCATATCCCGGATTCCAGATGTCGGTTGAAGGTGATTATTCCCCCGGTATCATGCGTACGTGTATCTTCCGCGTTCGCGGCCCATCGAATTCGCAAAAAAAAATGCCCTGCCATGTGCCGAGGAGAAGCTGACCGTTTTCAACAGCCACCAGCTCCGATGGGCCGACCATGGTCGCTTTGACGTGGGCCGGTGAATTGCCCTCCAGATGCTTGTAATCGGCATCCCACGGAACGATCTGGTTCAGGACCATCATGATGTCCCTTCGCACACTCGGATCGGCGCTTTCGTTAATGGTCACGGCAGCCGTGGTGTGGGGTACGTAAAGCATGCACAGGCCGGTTGCCACGCCGGAAGAAGACACCACATTCTGGATATCTGAGGTGATATCGATCAGTTCGGTTCCGGACCCCGTTTTCACTGTATGAATCATGATACACCTCCCTCCCGCCTCATAATGACCCCGAGAATTAACAAAAAAGGCCCTGCACTTGCCTGCAGGGCCTTTTCGTTTGTCAAAAACGGACTATGCGTCAAATTCCCATGGAATATTAGACGCATCCGGTTGGTTTGGGCAGACCTGCCATTTTACAGGCTCCTTTGCCCGGTCCTGACGGGAACAGCTCGTAGATGTGTTTCAGTTTGAATCCGGTCACCTTGGAAAGCACCCGCACCATCGGGGCGATGCCATTTTTGCGGTAGTAGTCCTGGAGGACCTCGATGACCTTCTTGTGTTCGTCGGTCAGTTCCTCGATGCCCTCTTCCTTCTTGACCCACTGGACCCATTCTTCATTCCAGTTTTCAAAAGAATCGATGAACCCGTCTTCATCAACCGTGAAATTTTGTCCCATGAACTCGACTGTTGGCATTTACAATTCCCTCCTTTAAAGTTGAATCTATGCTTCTCGCCTGTCTCCCTCTACGGATAATCCTTGTGTATTAGAATAATACCACTTAGCGGATTCGCCCGCCCCTGTCAATATTAAAAAAGGGTGATTTGACCCTTTTCGACTGCGCCTTTCGGACGCGCCAGTTTGTATATTATATATAATGATAACAAATAGTTGTGATGATAACCGACTAATACTCCCTGGGTGTGCGGTTGATCTGGTCTAGGGTGAATATCGGCCCGTCTTTGCAGACCAGTTCCTTTCCGATATTGCACCGACCGCACATGCCGATGCCGCATTTCATTCGGTTCTCGAGGGACATAATAATATGATCATGGGTGTAGCCCAGCTTTTCCAGGACCGGCTGGGTAAACTTGATCATTATCGGCGGACCGCACACAATCGCATAGGTGTCCTTGTCCCCCTGGGGCGCTTTCTGCTCGGTGACCGGCGGCACGAAGCCGACATTGTACTTCCAGTCGGGATCGTCGGTGGCATCGACGGTGATGTGCATATCGATATCATCCCGTTTTTCCCATTCAATCAGCTCATCCTTATAGAGCAGCATTCCGGGTGTGCGCGCACCGTAAACAACTGTAATATCATTGAATTTTGATCTATTGGCCGGATGCAGCATGGAGATGATCGAACTCCGAAGGGTGGTGAAAGCAAATCCGCCCCCGATGATCAGAACATTTTTTCCCTCCAGGGTATCCCAGGGAAACCAGTTGCCCATTGGCCCCCGGACGCCCATGATGTCGCCTTCTTTCATGTTGTGAAGATGCGTGGTCACCACCCCGGCCTTGTTGACCGTAAATTTCAGAAAACCCTTTTCAACCGGGGAGGAGGCGATGCCGATCGGTATTTCACCCCTTCCCGCCAGAGATAATTCGGCAAACTGGCCGGCATGATAGGTGAATGCTTCCTCGTCTGCCTTGTTGAGAAAGACCAGCGTGTAGGTTTTCAGATTTCTGTCCTCGGTCTCGACAACGATCTCATCGATGCGAACCGGGTACGGCATATACGGATTTTCCACGTGTTCTACCCTGTCCCGGGCGCTGTCTGCTGTTATCACTTCCATGGGGCGTACTCCATCGTTATTGTCCGGACCTCTTCGGGTTATTCTTGCGCCGCACAGGCGTCCGGTGCCGGCAAGTCGTTCATCAGTTCGCAAACCCGCCGTATATCGATATTTACCGGGCACTGGCTCACACATCGACCGCAGCCGACACACATTATGCCTTGGTCGTATTTATCCACGAAGTACTTGAGCTTGTGCATGAATCGCTGACGAACCCGCTGGAGCTGGGAGCCCCGGGGATTGTGACCGGTGGTGTGGACGGTGAAAATCGGAAACATGCAACTGTCCCAGTTGCGGGTCCGTTTGCCCTGCTTGCCGTGAACTTCATCCTGTATGTCGAAGCACCAGCATGTGGGACAGACAAAGGTACAGGTGCCGCAATTGATGCAGGAAAACGAAATATCTTCCCAAATTCCGGCAGCATGAAGGGTCATGGTGTCTGCGCCGCGAAGTCGATCGGTGGAAACATGGGACACAATTTTGGCCTCGGCGGCGGCTCTGCGCTCCTCGATCAGAGACGCGCCGTCGACGCCGGTTGTATCCCAACCGGCCGTTTCGATGAAGCGGATCCCTTTTTCAGTCAGTACCCGGGCCATGTAATGGTCGTCGTTGTCTACCAGGAGGACATCCAGACCCTCCTCATGGTAGGGACCGCAGCCGGCTGTGGTGCAAAAGCAGGCGCTGCAGGGATTGTCGCATGCCAGGCCAACAAAAGTTGTCGCCTCCCACGCCCTGAGCCAGTAGGGATCTTTATAGTCTGCCGTATCGAAGTTGAGCTTGACCAGTTTCACGGCTTTGGCGTCGCAGGGGCGGATGCCAAGGACTATCCTGGGAGAGTAGTCCTTCTGGACATCTTTCATGACGTGATGGTCGTCCAAGGTCTCGTCCAGGGAGTATTCGAACATGTCCTCCGACTGGGGGTAGACAATCCCCTTTGCGGACAATCGTGTATTCAGACAGCCGAAATCAGGAAGTTCCGCCTCACCGAGATCCTTGAAATAATGAAACCCTTTATCTTCGACCGGTCCGCAAAGACGGTAGGCCCGGCGCAGTTTATTCAGACCTGTTTCCCAGTTCTGTTTCTCGAATTTCACGATTGGCATTTTGCTTCCTTCGGAAGTGGTATTTGGTATTTAGTGTTTGGTGTTTGGTGTTTGGTGTTTAGTGTTTGGTGTACGGTGATGGTTGGCGAAACACGAAACACCAAACACAATTCATCTATTTTTTACTTAATAAATTTGTCCGGATCATCCGGCCGGTAGACATCGAGCGGTGGTCGGCTTTCCAGCGACATACCGGCTTCCCAGTCAAACAGATCCAGGCAGTCTTTTTCCAATTTCTTGGTAAACACGCGCATGTTGATGCCGACCGGACAGGCTCGTTGGCAGGCGCCGCAGTCCGTGCAGCGACCGGCACAGTGAAACGCCCTCAGAAAGTGGAAGGTCCGTATATCGATGGCGTCCTGGCTTTTCCCGACCCACTGGGGTTTGGACTCGTCCACAAAGCAGGTCGGGCAGTAGCACAACGGGCATGCATTTTTGCAGGCATAGCAGCGGATGCACTCTTTGAGAAGGTCGTCGAAATAGGCCCATTTCTCTTCAGTGGTCATGGCTTCCAGTTTTCGGACATCTTCATAGCGGTCAATGTCCTCCTGCTCCCCGACGAGCTCGGCCGCCAGCTCATCGTAAATTACCGGATTGCGATGCGTGCAGAGCGCGCAGTTTTCCTGGAGAACGTCCGCCTTGTCGAGTCGGGTGTCGAAACCGTTACCCCGTATCAGGATCTGGCCGTTATCTTCCAGGACCTCCAGGATTTCACCATTGAACATCCGCGTAATTTTCCGCTTGTCGATCATTCCCTTGCAGGGGACACCGATGATGACCAGCTGCTCTCGCTTGATTTTGTTTTCCAGAATATGTGTCACAATGTTTCTGGAGTCGCAGCCCTTGGCGAGGATGCCGATGTTTTCCTTCCGATCGGTCAGGTAATTGGCCAGGTTAATGCCGCAGTTGCTGTCCCACACCAGATCCCCGGTGTCCCGGGCGTTCCGGATCACATGCGGCTCGTTCATCATCGGGACGGTTCCTTTGCGGAAACCGATGATCATCTCCACGGAGCAGGTTTCGAGAAGGCGCTTGGCGATTTCCCTGATTGATTCCGTATATTCCGACATTACGCTACCTTTGTCTCCGGTTTGACAAACGAACGGTTGGGTCCGAGTTCCTTGATGGCATCGGTGACCTTGTTGACGACATCGACAAATTTGGTGGCCTCTGCCGATGAAATCCAGGAAAACTGGATTCTACCGGGTTCAATCCCCATATGCTCCATCAGGTTTTGAAACAGGGCGAACTTGCGACGGGCGTAGTAATTACCTTCCAGGTAATGGCATTCTCCGGGATGTCACCCGGAGACCCATACGCCGTCGGCACCCTCCCGGAGAGCGGCCAGGGCGAACTTCGGGCTCCAGCCTCCGGTGCAGGGGATTCGGATGACCCGGATATTGGAGGGATACTCCATTCGACTGACGCCGGCCAGGTCGGCCGCGCCGTAGCTGCACCAGTTGCAGAGAAATGCGACGATTCTCGGTTCCCAATCATTCATGCGGTTGTCCTTGGTCATGCGGTGTTAGGTTGATCCGTTTAATCGATGTTACGATCCCATAGCTTCATTCATATTGAACAGTTGGGCAAAAATCTGATCGTTGTCGAATCCCTTCAGATGGATCGCCCCGCTGCGGCAGGAGGCCACGCACAGGCCGCAGCCTTTGCACAGAACCGGGTTGACCTGAGCCTTGCCGGCAAACGGTCCTTCTTCCAGAAACGACGGTGCTGAATAGGGGCACACCGAAACGCACACGCCGCATGAACTGCAGAGCAACGGTTCGGTTTCGGCGATGTTGCCGCTGGCAAAGATCCGGCCCCTGGCCAGCATGGTCACTGCGCACGAGGCCGCCGCCTTGGCCTGGGCGATCGACTCGTCTATCGGTTTCGGATAGTGGGCCAGGCCGCAAAGATAGACGCCGTCGGTGGCGAACTCCGACGGGCCGAGCTTGGCGTGCCGTTCAATGAAAAAACCATCGTCATTCATCGGCACCTTGAAAAACTCTGCGAGTTGCTTTTCCCCGTAAGGAATCACCGCGGATGCCAGGGTCAGCAGGTCGGCCTGCAGTTCGACAGGTCGGCCCAGGACGTGATCGACCACCCGAATGTGGACCGCGTCGCCGGTTACCGTGACCTTCGGCTTGCTCTCCAGGCTGAATCGGATGAAGATGACACCCTTTTCCCGGGCTTCCTTGTAGAGGTATTCTTGCTCGCCATACGTCCGGATATCCCGGTACAGGATGTACACGTTCATATCCGGTTTCCGTTCTTTCAACTTGAGGGCGCTGTGAACCGAATGGGTGCAGCAGACACGGGAACAGTACATCCGCTCCGGCTCTCTGGAGCCGACACACTGGATAAACACGGCTGAATCGGCCGCGTCCAGGACCGGATCGTTGTCCATGAATTTTTTGTCCAGCTCGAGCCCGGTCAGGATCCGTGGGTCCGACCCATACCCATATTCATCCGGTTTCAGCTCAGATGCTCCGGTGGCCAGGATGGCGACACCGTGATCGAGGGATTCCTCCTGACCGTCGGCGGACAAGGTCGATTTGAAATTTCCGACAAACCCGTCCACTGTGTCCAGGCTCGTATTCAAATGAACATGGATCTTATCGTCGGCTTCCACCGCCCCGATGAGTTCGGACAGCTTTTGGTGAACCGACTCGGATCTTGCGGTGGTATGGATGTTGTTGGCCTGGCCGCCCAACCGGTCACTGTTCTCGACGATATGGGTTTCATAACCTTGGTTGGCCAGGGTCCGGGCTGCGGCCATGCCGGAGATGCCACCGCCGACCACCAGGGCCGTCTGGTTGATGGTCAGCTCGGCTTCGTCGAGCGGGTTCATGAGGCTGACTTTCGAGATGGCCATCCGCACCAAGTCCTTGGCCTTTTCCGTGGCCATATCCGGGTTGTTCTTGTGAACCCAGGAGTTCTGGTTGCGGATGTTGCACATCTCGAAGAGATATTTATTCAGACCGGCGTTGATCAGGGTTTCCTGAAACAGTGGTTCATGTGTTTTCGGCGTACAGGCAGCCACCACGACCCGGTTCAGGTTCTTCTCTTTGATAATCTGGGTAATGGTCTCCTGGGTATCCTGGCTGCAGGAGTAAAGATTGTCGGTGGCAAACTCCACGTAGGGCAGGGTAGCGGCATAATCCCGGACAGCTTCCACGTTCACCACGCCCGCAATATTGATGCCGCATTTGCACACGAACACGCCGATCCGTGGAGGCTCTCCGACGACATTGGTTTCAGGAACAACTTCCTTGGTCCTGGTCCTGGTGTTGCGCGCATCGGCAAGCAATTCGCCGGCAGCGGCGGCCGCCGCGCTGGAATCAATGACCGACTGGGGAATATCCTTGGGCCCCTGGAATGCGCCGCAGACAAAGATCCCGTCCCTTGAGGTCTGGACCGGGCTGAACGTGTCGGTCTTGCAGAAGTTTCCTTTTGTCAGATCGAGGCCGAGTGTATTGGCTAAATCGACCAGCGCCGGTGGGGTTTGGAGCCCAATGGACAGCACGATCATGTCGAAGGTTTCACGGATCATTTCTCCGGATTCGGCGACATATTGGACCTGAAGATCATCGGTTCCCGGCACCGGGGTGATGGTGTGGACCCGGCTCCGGATAAATCGGACACCGCTCTTTTCCCTGGCGCCCTCGTAGAACCGCTCAAACTCTTTTCCCTGGGTCCGCATGTCCATGAAAAATATGGCGCAGTCCAGATCATCGCCGGCGTGCTCCTTGGCGATGACCGCCTCTTTGATGGCGTACATGCAGCAGACCGAAGAGCAGTAGGCATTGTCGCATCGGTTCAGGTCGCGGGAGCCGATACATTGGAACCAGGCTATTTTTTTGGGTTGCTTCTGATCCGATCGGCGGATCAGATGACCGGCCGTGGGGCCGGAGGCCGACAGAATCCGCTCCATCTCCATGGAGGTGATCACATTGGCATGGGTCGCGTAGTTGTAGGTGTCATAGCGTGATGGGTCAAAGGGCTCAAAGCCCGGGGCCAGGATGATCGATCCGACCTCTAGTGTCAGCGTCTCCGGTTCCTGATCGAAATCGACCGCCTCGGTGGGGCAGAACTTTTTGCAGGCCCCGCACTTGCCTTTCTTGAAGTAGATGCACGTGTCCGGGTCGATGGCATATTTAAGTGGAACCGCCTGGGGATAATCGACATAGGCGGACTTTCGCTTGATGAGCCCGGCATTGTAAGGATCGACTACCTTTTTGGGGCATTTTTCGGCGCATTCGCCGCAGGCGATGCACTTTTCTTCGTCAATATACCGGGGCTTTTTAAGAACCTCCACCTGGAAGTCGCCGGCGTCACCGGTGACGTTTTGAATTTCACAAAGCGTGTTGATCTCGATATTCAGATGCCGGCCGACCTCGACCAGTTTCGGCGAGATAATTCACATGGCGCAGTCGTTGGTCGGGAAGGTCTTGTCCAGCTGCGCCATAACGCCGCCGATGGAGGCGGACTTTTCGAGAAGGTGCACATAATACCCCGAGTTTGCCAGATCGAGAGCGGCCTGCATACCGGCGATACCGCCGCCGACGACCATCACCGATCCAATTACGTCCTTGCTAGGCATGTCTTATGTCTCCATGATGGTTTTTTCCAATGTTTCAAAAAGGTTAAATCTATGTCCACCACAACATGGGTATTTGCTGCAAAGAAATTTCTTACACATGAAAAAAAGGTCATGTCAACCATATTCGGAAAAATTATGAGATAAATCCCATTATAGAAACGCTTCACGGCGTGCCATGGGATAAAATAAATAAATTCAATTCAGTATGTTAGAAAATGGCCGGGGAGCAACCAGGGATGGCGTGAGCACCGAGCGACCGTTCGGTGCCCGGGGGTGCCCCTTGTAGTAGAGCTTCCCACGTCTCAGGCCGGAGACAGCCTGATTCATGGTTTTCCCTACAATTTTGTTGCCGGCACACATTCCTGTTTCCCGACGCTTGTTATTTCAAGGGCTGGTTTTTTTATAACAAATTGATTTTAATTTAAATATTTATATATAAGTGTTTGGTATGGGTTTTGCTTAAAAAAGCCTCAGTTCATTTCAACATGATGGTTTGCGGGGTACGCTTATGTGGTATCAGCGTGGGAAAAAGGACGGACTCGATTTTGCCCGGCAGGCAAGTTACGACACCCTGACCTATGCCGCCAAGATGGAAACGTTCCAGGAGTTCGCGAGACGATCCAACGGCGATATAGAAGGTTACGATCCTACCCGGGACGCCGTTCTGGGAGCCTATTTCTCGGAAATGGCGAGAAGGTACAAGCTCACCCGGCCCGCTGACGGAAGGCGGGACAGTCTGGGGATCAATCCGGTTTACCAGCAATGGGAGTACGGGTGGTCGGAAGGTGTCTGTGATTACATGACCAAAGTCGGCGACTGGATCGGGCGGCTGACCAGAGCTTATTCTCCCCGCAGCAACTGAACGTCCGCGAAATTGCCGGTCGGGTAACGGCTCTGTCGGTGGCACTGCCGCCGATCCTCTCTGCGTCCGAACCGGCGTGCGACCTGTCAGCATGCCCTCCAGCGGCATACCTTCCCGAGAACACCAAGGCATCGATTATAGTGGTTGTCATAAATATGTTCCGTTTGCAGAAATATGGAAACGATGACCGCAGAGTCGCAGAGGGCGCAAAGGAACGGTATGTTTCCCAGAATCCCTGAGAGGGGGATTCTGGGAAAGGGCCCCGGCAGCATATTGAAATTCTAACCATTTTACCAGACGATCGTTTTGAATGTCGCCCTCTATGTCCTGTTTATCCTGAGCTTGCCGAAGGGCTTGTCCGTTAGCCCGTTAGCCGGTTGGCCCGTTAGCCCGTGTGTCCTTATGTCTTAGCTGTCCTCTGCCATCCGACCTCGGACATCCGACCTCCGACATCTGTCCTCTGCCATCCGACCTCCGACCTCTGACTTCAAGCATCCAGTATCGAGAATCCAGAATCCAGCTCTCCAAATCTCCTAACCCCTGTAGCTTATATCCTGGATCCTGCATCCCGTTTGCCTACCTGTCCTGTTTATCCTGAGCCTGCCGAAGGGAGCGGAGTCGTAGGGCAGCGAAATGTAAAACCAATATCACCTCTGCGACCTCTGCGACTTTGCGGTGAACCGTTAATCGTAAAAGGAATCGGAACGCAATTCTGGCAGTCGCTACAGGGGAAAATCTCCGTTTCCTGCAAAAACCCCGTCTGTTGGTTGAGTTTTGACATCTTCCGGCGTATGGATGATCGGATGAGCCGGAAGCCGAAAATAATCGTTCTGGCAGGATCGACGGCTGTCGGAAAAACGGCATTTGCCATCGGTTTGGCCAAAGCCCTGGACGGGGAAATTATCGGTGCGGATTCCATGCAGATTTACCGCCACATGGATATCGGTACGGCCAAACCGACCCGGCAGGAACGGGCTCAAGTGCCCCATCATCTGATCGACATTCGCAATCCCGACGAGCCTTTCGATGCATCCCAGTATGTCCGGGAAGCTCGGCGGGCGGTCGGAGAGGTGATCCATCGCCGCAAGGTTCCGCTGGTGGTCGGCGGCACCGGTCTCTATATCAAAGCGCTGTTGGGAGGGATATTCAGGCTGGATACCGTCGATGGGCGGATTCGCGAACGGCTTCGCCGGAGTTTGGATTCCGAAGGCGTGGACGCCTTGTACGAGCGGCTGAAGGGGTGCGATCCGGAAACCGCCGGTCGTCTCCAACCAAACGACACCTACCGCATTCTCAGGGCGCTGGAGATATTCGAAGCAACCGGCATGCCCATCACCGATCACCAACAGGAGCATCGATTTCAGGACGCTCCCTATCGATCCTTTACGCTCGGCCTCCGCATGGATCGTGATGCCCTCTATGATCGTATCAATCGCCGAGTCGATGCGATGGTCGCAGAAGGGTTTCCCCGGGAGGTCCGAAACCTCCTCGACCGTGGCTATTCCGAGGATTTGAAAAGCATGCAATCCATCGGCTACCGGCACATGGTCGATGTCATCCGCAATCGAAGCACCCTCGAAGAGGCGGTGGACGTGATGAAACGCGACACCCGCCGATACGCCAAGCGACAGATGACCTGGTTCAAAGCCGACCCGCATGTCCTGTGGATGGCACCATCGCAGAACCGGGCGGCCACGGACGTGATTGAAAGATTTCTCCATTCCCCGGGAGCGGATCATCCATGATACGGAGGCGGGCGACGTCATCCACCGCCGTTTTTCCGATGTTTCCGCGTGACCCATGGGAGGGTCGGGTCGGATTCGTTGACTTCGATCGCGTGCTTATATTAACCTGACAAGGTTTCATTCAACCGCTCAACGACTCTATGGAAGCGATGCCATGAAAATCGCTTTGGTCCAATTGAATCCAATTGTCGGGGACTTCCCGCACAATGCAGAGCAGATCGTTTCCTATGCCGATAAGGCGAGGGCGGCCGGCGCCGACCTGGTCGTGTTCTCCGAATTGGTGATTCCCGGCTATCCGCCGCGTGACCTGCTTGAGAAAAACGACTTTGTCCGGTCGAACCTGGATTGCGTGAACTCCCTGAAAAACACCATTCAGGGCATTGGTGTGCTTTGCGGATACGTGGCCATCAACCCGGAAAACGAGGGAAAGAGCCTCTACAATGCCGCGGTGTTGTTTGAGAACGGGCAGGTGCTGCAACACGTTTACAAGCGCCTTCTGCCCACCTATGACGTGTTCGATGAAAGCCGCTATTTCGAGCCGGGAACCGTCAGTGAGCCGATTTTCTACAAGGGGCTTCAACTCGGCGTGACGATCTGTGAAGACGCCTGGAACGACAAGGATATATTTTCCCGGCGTATTTACCATCTGGATCCGGTGGCCCATCTGGTAGAAGCCGGTGCGGAGCTCATCGTGAACATTTCCGCCTCCCCGTTTCATGTGGGAAAGCACGACTTCCGGCGGCACATGCTTGGGGCCATTGCCAAAAAATATCGGGTACCCCTGGCCTACGTCAACCAGGTGGGTGGCAATGACAGCCTGCTGTTCGATGGTTTGAGCACGGTGTTCGACCGGGACGGCCGTATTGCCGGATCCGCGTCGGACTTCCAGGAAGACATGATTGTCTACGACACGGAGACTGATCTATCCGAGAGGCATCCGGGTGCCGGCTCGGATATCGAATCCCTGCTGGCGGCACTGGTGATGGGAACACGGGATTACGTATCGAAATGCGGCTTTTCCAAGGTCGTTATCGGTCTCAGCGGAGGGATCGACTCGGCCCTGACGGCCTGCATTGCCGCACGGGCGCTGGGCCCGGAAAACGTCTCCACGATATTTATGCCGTCCCGGTACACATCCCAGGACAATTATGAGGATACACAGCTCCTGGCAGAGAACCTGGCGGTGTCTTATCGGGTGGTTCCCATCGATACCATCTACGGTTCTTTTCTGGAGAGCTTGCCGTTTTCAACGGAACGCGAACCCGGCATCACCGAGCAGAACCTCCAGGCACGGATTCGTGGGACCACCCTCATGGCGGTGTCCAACAAGGAAGGCAGTATATTGCTCTCCACCGGCAACAAGTCCGAACTGGCGGTCGGCTACTGCACGTTATACGGTGACATGGCCGGCGGCTTGGCCGTCATTTCAGACGTTCCAAAGACAATGGTTTACGAACTTTCACGATATATCAACCGGCAGAACGAAGTCATTCCCCAGCGGATCCTGGATAAACCACCTTCGGCGGAACTAAAGCCGGACCAGACGGACCAGGACGATCTGCCGTCATACGATGTGCTCGATCCCCTGTTGGCAGGCTACATCGAAGATCTGAAGGGGGAGAGCGAGCTGATCCGGGAAGGACATCCCACGGGACTGGTCGGCGATGTTGTTTCGAGAGTGGTCCAAAACGAATACAAACGCCATCAGGCGGCACCGGGTCTGAAGGTGACGTCCAAGGCGTTCGGTTATGGGAGACGGTATCCTATGGCCCAGCGCTACCGACCGAAAATTTAACCAACCGGAGACATCCATGGCCTTCGTTATTCGAGGCTCGCGGTAGACGACTACAGCTTCACCTCGAAGTGCCTTGGCCATGAACGTCTCCGGTTGGTTAAACTCGCTAATTCCTCGTAGCTCGTTGTAGCAGAGCGGAAATCCCGCTCGGCGGGGCTGCGGGGTGAGTCTTTCCCCGGTTGAAACTGAAATTGTCATAAAATGCTTTTAAACGGGTGTTAACATCACAAGACATGATAGACAGAGATAAAACAGGGTCACCGGAGGCACCCGGGCCGGAAAATCAAGTAGATGCGCTTCTGGATATTGTTCGTGATCTCTACGAGGAAAAGATTCCCTTCAACCGTGTACTGGGAATGCGCGTTGAAACCATCAGCGCAGAGAACGTGGGTGTGCGGTTCGAGATGACAGAGGCGCTGATCGGCAACTTTGTCCTGAAGACATTGCATGGCGGCGTAATCTCAGCCGTGCTGGACGCCACCGGCGGCATGACGGCGTCGGTCGGTGTTCTACGGAAAATGCACCATCGACCCCTGGAAGAGATCGCCGAGCGGTTCACCCGTATCGGCACCATCGATCTCCGGGTGGATTACCTTCGGCCGGGTCGAGGCGCATTCTTTCGGGCCTCGGGAACGATCATGCGCACCGGCAACAAGGTTGCCGTCACCCGAATGGCGCTGCACAACGATTCCGATGTGCTGATCGCCGTCGGGACGGGGACCTATTTGGTCGGCTGATCCGGTAATTTCATGAAATCTTTTCAGTAAACAGCAACGACGAAACACAGTCGAGGTCATGCCTTATGGGACGATACGGAAACAGCTACCGGGCGGCGGTTCTCATCATCGCTCTGTCGGCCACCATCGGAATGCTCCCCGGCGATGCACCCGGCCAGAATATTTACACGTGGACCGATGAGGATGGGACTCTTCACATTACCGACAAACCGCCGCCGGACAGGGCCGAGAGCGTCAATGTCTACGAGGTCACGTCCACCGGCCGGGAACCCGAGAAGGATCGCGGAACCGGGGATATGAAGGCGGTCAAGGCGATTCAGGATTACGAAAGGCTCCAGGAGGAACGGGAGGAAGCTGAAGAAAAAGCCGAAAAAGCCAGAAAAAAGGCCATTGAAGCGAGACGGAAGGCGAACATCGCGGTGGCTGAGGCCGATCGCGTAAAGGCGGAAACCGCCGAACTGGCAAAGAAAACGACCAAACGGAAGCAAGAACGGCTCGCACTGGAGCGTCAAAGAGAGTACGAAATAAAAACCGTTCAGCTGGCCCAGGAAGCGGTATCCTTGGCCCAGGAGAGCGAAGATCTGGCACGCCTGGCCGAGGCTGAAGCCGAGCGCCTGCGACAGCTGACCTTGAAGCCGCCTCCGGCAGCTCCGGCACCTCCGCAATGAACGATCGTTTCCTTACAAGATCCTGTCCACTGAGACCCGCTTTCCCTGCCAGGTATCCCGCTCCACCAATCGCTCGCGTATCCGCCTCAGGTTTTCCGTTTTTTTCAGCGCCCACTCCGGTGCGACCAGCTCCGCCGGGTGGGGGTCTCCGGTCAGGCGCTGTATCACTACGCGTTCCGGAAGGCGTTCCAGAAAATCACAAACCAGATCCACATACTCCTCCTGCTCCAGGCACCGATATCGCCCCCGGCCATATAAATTTTCCAATGGCGTGCCGCGGACCACATACAACAGATGGATCTTGATGCCGTCCAGACCAAGATCGGTGATGAATCGCGCGGTATCCAGCATGTCTCCGCGGGTTTCTCCGGGAAGACCGAGTATCACGTGGGCACATATCGAAATTCCCCGGCCGCGGGTCCGTTCCACGGCCTGTCGGAAGCATGCGGTATCATGACCCCGATGGATGCGTATCAAGGTGGCATCGTGCGCCGATTGCAGGCCGTATTCGATCCAAACAAGGTGTCGGGCGGCGTATTCCGTCAGAAGATCCAGGATCGGTTCATCGGTGCAGTCCGGACGGGTACCGATGGAAAGCCCCACCACGTCCTCCACGGCCAGGGCCTCGTCATAAAGACTCTGGAGGACCGGGACCGGCGCATAGGTGTTGGAAAACGATTGAAAGTAGGCGATGAATTTTTTGGCGTTGTATCGTTTCGAAAGACGCTCCTTGCCCTGGCGCACCTGATCGGCAATGGACATCCCCCGGCGGTGGGCGCCGGTGCCCGATCCCCTGGAATTGCAATAAATACATCCATTCAAGGACAGCGTGCCGTCGCGATTCGGACAGGTCAGGCCGGCGTCGACAGAAATTTTCTGGACGCGACAGCCGAACATGCGCCGCAAATAGGAATTTAAATCAGTGTATCGTTGTTGCCGCATCGGTACCCGCCTCGGCTTGACCTCGCTTTTTCAACGATTATATACATAATTAAAGCAAATAACAGCATATATCCATGAGCACGTATTCTAAAACATACGATGTGATCGTTGTCGGTGCCGGCCATGCCGGCTGTGAAGCTGCACTTGCCGCTGCCCGAATGGGTTGTGCCACCCTGCTGATGGCGATCGACCTGGACAAGCTGGCGGCCATGCCCTGCAGTCCATCCATCGGCGGCATGGCCAAAGGCCAGCTGGTCAAGGAGATCGACGCCCTTGGCGGGGAGATGGCCCGGGTCACCGACCGGTCCGCTATTCAGTACCGGACGCTGAACACACGGAAGGGACCTGCGGTGCACTCTTCCCGGACACAGAACGACAAAACACGATATCACACCGTGATGAAGAGCGTCGTTGAGCGACAGGCGCATCTGGACCTGAAGCAGGCGCTGGTGGAAAAACTGCTCATGCAGGACGGACAGGTGGCCGGCGTCGAGGATCTCACAGGATTCCGTTACCCGGCGAAAACGGTGTTGCTGGCCACGGGGACGTTTCTCAGCGGGTTGATACATATCGGGTTCCGCTCATTTCAGGCCGGCCGGGCGGGGGAGTTTGCCTCTTACGGGCTGCCCGCTCAAATGAAAACCCTCGGTTTTCGGTTGGGCCGCATGAAAACGGGAACACCTCCCAGAATACAGAAATCGAGTATCGAATTTGACGTATTCACCAAGCAGGAACCGGATAGTGCGCCCCGTCCATTTTCTTTTTTTACCGAGAAAATAACGATGCCCCAGTTACCCAGCTACCTCGGTCACACCAATGCCGAAACCCACCGGATCATTCATGATAATCTTGAAAAATCAGCCCTGTACGGTGGCGTCATCAAAGGGGTGTCCGCCCGCTACTGTCCATCATTGGAAGATAAAATCGTTAAATTTTCAGACCGGCAGCGCCATCCGATCATCCTGGAACCGGAAGGTATCGACACCGATGAAATCTACGTCAGCGGTCTGGGTAACAGCCTGCCGCTGGAGACCCAGGTTCAGGTGGTGCGGTCCGTTCGGGGCCTGGAAGAAGCGGAAATCATGCGTCCGGCTTACGCCATCGAATATGATTACGTCGATCCGATTCAGCTAAAACCCACGTTGGAAACCAAGCTCCTGGGGGGGTTGTTTCTGGCCGGACAAATCAATGGCACTTCCGGCTACGAAGAAGCGGCTGCCCAGGGCCTATGGGCCGGCATCAACGCTGCCTGCCGTGTCCAAAACCGGCCGCCCTTTATCCTGGACCGGTCCCAGGCCTATATGGGTGTCATGATAGACGACCTGGTCACCCGGGGCACGGTCGAGCCTTACCGGATGTTTACGTCCCGTGCAGAATACCGGCTGATGCTTCGGGAAGATAACGCCGATCTGCGCCTCATGGAACTCGGACATGGGCTGGGCTTGATCAACCGAAGAACAGCGGAAGATACAAAGGAAAGAAAACGGCTCATTGACCGGGAGATTCGGCGTCTGGAAGAGACCGTTGTCAAGCCGTCTGCCGACGTGAACGCCTTTCTGGAATCTCGCGGCACACCGGCGATACGGACCGGGACCCCCATGGACCAACTTCTCAAGCGCAAGGAACTGAACTATTCCGATGTGGACGTGCTGGCAAAATCACCGACGGATGTTTCCCGACAGGTGGCACGTCAGGTTGAAATCGAGATTAAATACAAAGGATACATCGAAAAACAGCTTCGGGAGATTGAGAAGTTTAAGCACATGGAAACACAGCGCATACCCGAGGGGTTCGATTTTGACCGAGTGCACGGTCTTTCCAACGAACTCAAGGAAAAACTTGCCCACATCAAACCGGTTTCCCTGGGGCAAGCGTCCCGCATGGATGGAATTACTCCTGCGGCCCTGTCGGTGCTGATGATTGCGTTAAAGGCATGGTCATCCCATTAGTTCCGATTTGTCAGGATCTCTTTTCTGCACCCGGGAAATATGATCCATATCGCGCCGGTTGGACAATCGCGCCGTCTTGACAGCCGGGCGTCCGCTTATTATCTTGAGAGTTTAAAATTAATATAATTTTAAGAGGGTTAGACGAAGTTTGGGATAGCCTTTGGGTGTCGGCAGAAGCAGGCAGAAGAATTTCTGCGGTCTTTTTTTGGGAACTGAAACAGAAGGTTTGAGGATCATGTCAGACAGTGACTACTATGCCATTCTTGGCGTCGATAAAAATGCTTCAGAAGGCGATTTAAAAAAAGCATACCGGAAACTGGCAATGAAATACCATCCAGACCATGCCAAGGGAGATAAATCGTCTGAAGAAAAGTTCAAGCGAATCAGCGAAGCATACGCTGTCCTCAGTGATCCGGAAAAGCGGAATCAGTATGATCAGTTCGGCACGGCCGGGTTTCAGCAGCGCTATTCCCAGGAAGATATCTTCCGCAACTTCGATTTTTCCGATATCTTCCGGGAGTTCGGCTTCGGTTCAAACGCTTTTGGCGGTCGATCCGGTGGCGTCAAGTTCTCTTTCGGCGGCGGTGGCGGGTCTCCATTCGGGTTTGGCGGCGGTCCAGCCCAGCAACAGGTCAAAGGTTCCGACCTGGTTTACGAACTGGGTCTGACAATTCAAGAGATCTCTACCGGAACCCGTAAGACAATTACCTTTCAGCATGGGGGCAGAAGCGAAAATCTGACCGTCAAAATTCCGAAAGGTATGGTTGCCGGGAAAAAAGTTCGCATCGCCGGAAAAGGGGAACAAAGCCCGTATGGCGGACCTCCAGGAGACTTGTACATCCAGTCGAAAGTACTCAACGATCCGCAATACTACCTGGATGGGTACGATCTGTATATTGACCGGAAGATTAGACTATCCGAGGCGTTGCTCGGGACAACGGTGTCTGTTCCGATGCTTGATGGGAAATCGGTGAATCTTAAAGTGCCTTCCGCTACCAAGCCCAATACCAAAATGCGAATTCCCCGACGTGGAATCCCACACATGAGGGGGAACGGAATCGGTGATCTGTTTGTTCGCATCCTCATACCATTGCCTGCCAAACTAACAAAAGAACAGCGGAAATTAGTCCAGGAACTGGCCGACGCCGGTTTGTAAGGAATTAATTTTATTGACAACTGGCGCTTTCCACGGTACTCTGCCGAAGATATAGGGCGTTGAGGAGATTTGAGTATTCGTCGGTTGAACACCCGAAGCGATCGGATTATGCCTGAACTGATTCCCGTTCTGTCCCGAGAAGAGATCAAAGAGCGTATTGCCGGTGTCGCCGTTCAGATTTCCAAGGACTACGAAAATCGAGAACTCGTTCTCATCGGTGTGCTGAAGGGCGCGTTTGTATTTCTTTCCGATCTCATCCGACACCTAACAATTCCGGTTCAACTGGATTTTGTGAGCATCTCCAGCTACGGTTCCGGGACTGCTTCGACCGGGGAGATTCGTTTAACCAAAGACCTCGGTATCGCTATTTCCGGTAAAGACGTGTTGATCGTCGAAGATATTATCGACTCCGGGCAGACACTGCAATGGCTCTCGGACTACCTGCGTACCCTGGATCCAAAATCGGTCAGAACATGCACCTTCATTGACAAACGGGAACGCCGCGAGGAAAATATCCCCGTTGATTATGCCTGCCATACTGTTGAAGAAGGGTTTCTGGTTGGCTATGGGCTTGATTATGCCGAAGATTATCGATATCTGCCCGGCATCTATCACTTGAAATTGTAGCCAGTGAGGAAGCGTCATGATTATCACCTGTGAGGAATGCCGCACCAGCTTCAACTTGGATGAAAAGCTTTTGAGACCGACAGGCTCTAAAGTTCGCTGCTCCAAGTGTGGAGATGTGTTTATAACCTTTCCGCCCCCACCCGAAGCAGCGGCTCCGGCAGCAGCTGCGCCAGTCGCGCCGGCAGTCCCGCAACCTCCCGCACAGGAACGTGTTGAATCCACTGCCGCCGACGATGTGGATACGTCGGCAATTGCAGAAACCGACGAAATCGATCTTGGATTGGATCTGGAATCCGAGGGTGAAGACCCGGCAACAGCGGCGGCTGAGGAACCCGAGCTTCCGGAGGACGACCTGGATTTTTCAGATCTTGATCTTGGCTTGGATCAAGAGGAGGAAGCCGCTGCGCCGGAAGCGGAAGCGCCGGTTGATGATGAATTGGATCTGAGTGACCTGGACCTGGACCCGGGGCTTGAAGAGACCGCCGCGGCACCGGAGACGGAAGCGCCGGCCGATGATGAATTAGATCTCAGTGATCTGGATCTGGGCGCTGATTTCGAAGATGAACCCGTCGCACCGGAACCGGAATCCGTTGCTCCGGCCGGTGAAGATGAGCTGGATCTCGGCGATCTGGACCTGGGTGCCGATTTCGAAGATGAACCCGCCGCACCCGAACCGGCAGCGCCGGACCCGGAAGATGAATTGAATTTGAGCGATCTGGACCTGGATCTGGGCCTCGATGGGGAGGCCGCGGCACCCGAGGAGGCTCTGGCCGACGGCGGCGATCTGGATCTGGATGATCTCGATCTGGATGCCCTGGAAGCAGAAGAGGAACCGATCGATGATTCAGATGATCTGTCCCTCGGTGAAGATCTTGAGGAAGCGCCCGTGGCTCCCGAAGAGGGGTTGGACCTGGACGATCTGGAACTGGATGAGATATCCGGGGCGCCTGCGGCCGAAGAGGCGCTGGACGATTTAGACCTGGATCTGGAAGCCGAGGATGATCTTTTACCGGAGACGGGAAGTACCCTGCAATCGGAGGATACTTCCGATGAGCTGGATATCTCCGAGCTTGAAGCGGTTTTCGATGCCCCGGACGACGAGGCGGATGTTGCAGACAGCGAGGTCGAAGAATACGATCTGGAGTTTGACATGGACCTGCTCGATGGCAGCGATGCCGCTGAACCCGAGGACGTCGTTTTGGATGACAGTTCCGATGAACTTGATCTCGGGGATGTGGAAACTTTGCTCGATGGCAGCGATGAGGAACCGGCGCCAAAGGCCGGGGAGATGGATGCGTTGGATGGAGAGATGGATCTTGACCTCGACCTGGAGGAATTGGAACCCGATGCCGCCGGCGGTGCGGCGATGGAAGGGGAAGGCCGTTTGCCTGGAGCGGAGGCCGCGGAAGATGGGGAAGCGCTATCTTTTGCCGAAAGCATGGATATGGAAACCCTTGAGAAGGAATCCATGGCATTGGAGGATGCCGGACCGGACGCCGGGGCGGCACCGGCGATGGTGGCCCCCAGACCGAGGCGGAGGAGCAGCATTGGAAAACCGGTTAAATTTTTATTGATTCTTTTCCTGCTCTTGGCCGTTGTCGGAGGCGGACTCTATTACGCCACCACCTTCATGGGCATCCAGATTCCTTACGTGAGTGATTTCCTAAACCCGCAGCCCGATAATGTGAACCGGATTGAAATCATCCAGGGGACCGTCCGGAGCAAGTTTGTTGAAAACAGCAAAGCCGGAAAGTTGTTTGTCATTACCGGGCGCGCAATCAATAACTATAAAAAGCCTCACAATTTTATCAGCATCAAAGGGAAACTTTACGGCAAGGGCAAAAAGTTGATTGCGACACAGACCGTATTTGCAGGCAATATGTTGACGGCGACCGAACAGGCCACTCTGGATTTGCCTTCTATCAACAAACGCCTGCGAAACAGGGTGGGTGAAAAGAAAACCAATATGAACGTCAAACCCGGTTCCGGGGTGCCGTTCATGGTCGTTTTTGCCAACCTGCCCAGCCAACTCGAGGAGTTCACCGTTGAGCCCGGGTCTTCCGTGTCCGCTCAATAGGGTGGGGCATTCTGCACGTGGTACGCTGCGAGCTGGAGTCGCTGCAGCCGAGTCAAACTCGATTATTCTCCACTGCTTGTTGAAGTGAGGTGGAAATCCCGTTTAACCCGGACATTGCACCAAAAGGAGACGTCCATGGGCAAGGCACTTCGAGGTGAAGCTGTAGTATACCTACCGCGAGCCTCGAATAACACAGACCATGGGCGTCTTCTTTTGGCCCGAAGGGTTAACTCTTTTCAGAGCGTTTCGCCAATTATTGAGGGTGACAAACTGTATGTTGACACAACAGCCCAGCAGAACCAATAACAGCTTCATATTGCATCTTTTTAGCCATCTGCTGAAAAGAGTTCATGCAATTTTCGGGTTAGCGGGCCAGCGAGGGTCAGCATCAGCTCCGTTTCAGATCCTTAACGAAGCCGAAAGTGCGGCGCTTCAGTTCCAGTGCTGGAGCACCGCACTCTCTCGTTTTGAGCGATATCGTCACATGCCCTAGAATCGTTGCACGATTCTATTTATACCTTGACGAAGTGATGTGAAGCTGGTAAGCACAGCGGTCTAAAATGCTTGTGGCGATGTAGCTCAGATGGTTAGAGCATGCGGCTCATATCCGCAGTGTCCGGGGTTCGATTCCCTGCATCGCCACCAATTGAACAGAAGGCTGAAACCATGTTCGGGTTTCAGCCTTTTTTACGGCTCAATTTTCTGAAGACACGCCGGACCATCTCAGCAGCCTATCCAAACGAACTTACGGCAGCGGCCATAACAGAGGCCCAGGCCGCCGGTCACTATTACTTCCGGGACCCCATAGGCACCGGTCCATGGTATCCTACCGCTCCATCATCGCCTCCAGATCGTTCACGAGCTGCTGAAATTGGGGGCGCACGTCAAAGTCTGTGGTGCCGGCCTTTTTCTCCAGCGCCTTTAAAAAATTGTAGGGCAGCTTTTTCTGGAACATGTTCACCAGCCAGTGCGGGATAAACCCTCGCGGATCCACATACATCAGCAGGTCGATCTCTGTTTTCCGGTCCGTGATCGGCCGCACGCGCATTTCCCCGCAATGCATGTACGACCGGACCGCTCCCTTTTTCACCGGGTGCTTGTCGTATGGCACCGAGTAGATGTCCACCACCAGATATTTTTGCGCGCGATCGAGGCGAACACAGTTCCGAAGCACCAGTTCCCGGTCGGAAAAAGGGAACGGTACCGAGTTCAAGCTGTAGGTGATGACATCCAGATCGGAGTTTACCTCGAGGATGTATTTTGTCCGAATATCCGGCATCCACTCATTGCTGATATCCACCCGTCGCAATACCTCCATCAACTGCCCGACCGGTGCCTCCAGGACCGCTTCCGCCCGAAGGGCAAACAGGTTCGATCCAGGGAGCTTCTGGGAATAGACGGTAATCCCCGGCCGGGCGTATCTCTCTTTCCATTCACCCTGCCGGGTGCATTGCCTCCGGGTCTGCACGTCTTTGGCCGACAGGGCTGCCGGTGCCAGGAGAAGGATCAGGATGATGATCCCTACGGTGTTCTTCCGGGCTGCCTTCGGGCCGATGGTGTTCGGTTTTTGTTGCATAAAACGTCCCTTGTTGATCTGTGAGCGATATGAAGATATTCGCAGTATATGTGCCTGAGTGTCGGTGACATCCGGATTTTCCGGCTATCGCCGAATGCCGGTCAACTGGGCAAACCGTTTCAGATACAACGGCCAATTCTGCTGTTGTGCGGATTCCGGAAACACCTGACGCAGCACATGGGGACGGGGAAACAGATTTTCCCAAACAAACGGCAACGTCTCCCTTAAGGTCATCCCCGAAGAAAAGAGGATCAGGGGCGCCCAGCTGGGCAACGCATGTCGCTGTATCCTCCGTCGAAGCAGCCATGTTGCCCCGGTTCCGGGTTTGTAGTGTTTCATAAATCCGTTTAACTCCCCCGGTGTTTGAATTTGAAGAAGGAAAGTTAATAAATATAGTATGTAAGCCAGAGACTTGGCAAGCCCAAGGAACTCGGCCCGTTCGGCGAGTTTGTGCCAATCTGCCGCGTCAAAGTGTTCCAGGATCAACTTGATGTCCACCAGCCAGATGAGACGATCCGCATTGTGCTTCAGCAGATGGAGTCCGAGGTACAACACCTGGTCGTATGGATTTAGAACCAGCGCACGGAGGTATTTTCGGTGTGATGGTTCAGCGGCCTCGAAGATCAGGCCGTCATCCACGGATAGCATGTTATTCCGTGACCGGATGCGATCCGCCCAAAACAGGTGGCTGTGGATATCCAGTACGGTGGTACCGTTTCGGAATGTCCCCGGATAGAGCGTATCCTGGACATACCCCATGGACGTCAGGATATCGAAACATGCCGGACGGTCTGTTCCCCGGACCCAAAGATCGATATCGGCCATGGCTCTCAGTCCGATATCTGCATATACGGTTTGTATCAGCGCCATGCCTTGCAGGACGACGATGTCGATCCCGCGCGGTTTGGTGTTCTCGACGATACGCTGTAATTCGTGCTCCAGAGCCAGATTTTTCTGAACGGTGGAATAATACACGCTCGCCAGCCGATCCACCGTGTCACTGGGGAAAAGGCCGGACAACTGTGTCGATTCCATGGCCCTGAAGAGGAATCCTGTCAGCCCTTCGCGCAGCGCCCTGTCAAAAATGTCATTGCGCTTGCCGGAAAGGGCGCCGATCATCGCTTCGAATCGGCCCCGATGCAACAGATCAGGCTGAAGCGTGGTGATATAGGCAAACAGAGCGGTGAAGGCTCTAAAGTTGCCCGGTGATTTCGCAGGTCCGATCATACCTGATCTATTACGCCGAGTTCTGGTTCAGGTCAATTTATTGCTTGTGTCATCCCACCCGAGAGCACTTGGCAACAACAGACCGCCTTGTACCAAGGGTCGAGTTTCATCCATCAGGGATTCTCAGGCTGCTTCTGCTTGCAGAACCCATGCCAGGGAGATGGCCGTTTGGGGTAACTTTAACACGACGCGTCGGGCGCGGATGGTGTGGATATCCGAAAGAACCGAAACAGCCTTTATTTCCGGACCAAGGAATGGATCTTAGGTACGAAATTTGCATTAGCTCTCGCTTGATACACTACTGGAAAATTGGTCTGATTCCAGGTAACATATTGAAAATAAATATTATTTTTTAATTCGAAATTCTCGGCCCACAGCGGCTGGTTTGGAAAGTGTCAATATTGCTTTATGATATCAGGAACCTGAAACCGCTGACGCCTGATTCTGAAAAAGGAGGAGATCTTGCCGTGATCTAGTCTCTCTTGTCGTGTCGGAATAAAGGTTGTGTGATTAAACCCGACAATTTTGTAGAGTCAGAAACCACCAACAGGATCCATACGGATGATGAACTCCCGAAACACCTATTGCTATCCCGTTTATGCCATCGCCGTCACGCTGGTGATGGCGTTGGCAGGAATAGTTGGGCCCGCCAACGCCGCCATCTTCGGCGGATACTCGGAATACTATGTTCCCGGCCGGGAAGAGCAGATGGCCAGCGTGTTTACGACCGACTTTCCGGCGTCCGCCGCCGCCGGGATGCACACGGTAATCTCGATCACCGCCACCGGCGACAACACCACGGTCTACTACGACCACTGGGAAGACGGCTACGAGTTTGACCCGGATGATCCGGAAAACACGTACGATATTAAATATGTTCTGAATGCCGGGGACGTCCAGACCCTGGTCGGCAACAACATCCCCGTGTTTCCCAGGGGCACCGGCGTGTATTTCGACGGCGGTGACCGCCTGTATACCGCCGGTACGTCGGTGACCGTTTCACGTTCCAGCTGGACCGAAGCAGATGGACCCAATCTGGCAATTTCCTGGGAGCTCTTCCCCATAAAGCCCTTTTTAACCGACTATACCATACCCATCGGGCAGGACGTGGCCGGTGCGCCATTATTTTATTCCGATTTCGAACTGGTCTATGTCCTGGTCCAGTCTGTATCAGACAACAACAGCGTCCAGATCGATGATCCGGCCACACCCTTTGTGGACCTCACCACCACCCTGAACCGGGGAGAAACCACCCAGCTGTTCAACACCAACGCAGGCACGCATGTGTCCGGGACAAGTCCGATCCAGGTGCATTTTATCGTGGGGGCCACCAGCCGGGGCTCCTTCGAAGCCAGGGGCTTTAATGCCATGCCGGACAGCCTCTGGGACACCGCCTATGCCAATCCGGTCAGTGGTGCCTCCGGCGGCGCGGATACCGATCTGTACCTGTACAACCCGAACACCACGTCCATCATCGTTGAATACGCCGATACCACCGGCAGCGGGGAGTTCACCATCCCGGCCCGGGAGACACGATCCTACTCCGACGGGGCCGGGCGTTTTGTGCCCCAGAATTCCGGGGTCGCCCTGAATTCGGACAATGTCTTCTGGGGCATCGGCTCTGCGGACACGGAGTCGCGGACCTATGATTGGGGATTTTCCCTCGTCCCCCAAAACTTTCTCACCAACGAATATTTTCTGAGCTGGGCACCGGGCACTTCCGACCCGACGCCGGCTCAAAACGGGTCGCCGGCCTATGTGACCGCTGTTTTCGACGATACAGTGGTCTTTGTCGACTACAGCCCTACAGACGGTGTTCCGGATGTCAACATCACCCTGGACAGCCTCGATTCTCAAACGTTTTTCGATCCGGACAATGTCAACACCGGCATGCACATCTGGGCCTCCGACATCCTGGCAGTGGCTTGGGGCCAGGATGCAGACGCCGCCGGCACCTCGAATCCCTTTCTGGATCTGGGAACGGCCAACCTGCCGATGCCGGCCGAGTGGATCGATCTGACCCTCGGCCTTCAGCAGACCGCCGATCCCACGGTGCTTGCCCCCGTGCCGGGGAGAACCACGACATTTACGCTTGAAATAAAGACATACGGCTACCCGGTGAACAGCATTTCCGTAAAGGACATCCTGCCCCCCGGCTTTAACTATATTGCCAACAGTTCGTCCATCACGTTCCCTGACACCACCCAGAAGATCGGTTCCGCCGCCAATCCCATCGTCAGCGGCCAGGAACTTTTATGGGACAACACCATCCTCGACGGTCTCGATATGGGTTTAAACGAGACGCTGGTGGTGACCTTCAGCGCCGCCATCGACGGAACCGTGGGTATCGGTGCCTATTCGAACACCGGCCAGGCCCAGGGCACCCGCCTGGAAGGGTCCCAGGTATTTTCGCCTTTTGACAGCGCCGTTATCCATGTCACCGCGGTCACCATCGACAAGGACACCGACACCCCCGTCGTGCCCGCCGGCGGCACGGCGACCTACCGGATACGGGTGGAGAACCTCAGCGACCTGGATGCCACCAATGTGACCATCAGCGATACCCTGCCGGCGGACACGGCCGTGCCGCCCGGGTTTACATTCAATAACGCCACCATTACCGAGACAAATGCGTCGCGGACGGGGACGACCAATCCGGCCGGTGGGGACACTGCGCTCAACTGGGGGACCTGGACTATCAATGCCGGCGGGTCGGTCGAGATCGTCTTTAGTGCGGATGTGAACATCGACATCATCCCCCGCACCTATGACAACACGGCAGCGGCGAATTTCGACTACGACGGAACCAATTACACCATCGACGACAGTGGCCGGGTGGGTCAGGACCAGGGGGCCCCGAGCGGGAGCGATCCGGAAGGGGACGAGGATGTCACCATTGTCTCTCTGCTCATTGACAAGGATACCACGACGCCAATCGTTCAGGCCGGCGGGACCGCCCAGTATGTTATCGCACTGACCAACAGCGGGGCGTTCGACATCACCGGGGTGACCGTGTCCGACGACCTTCCGGCAGGGCTTACCTACAACACCACCGATACAATCTCGGAATCCTTCGCCACGCGCACCGGCACCAGCAATCCGACGTTCGGCGACACCAGCCCCGGCTGGGGTACCTGGACCATCAATCCCGGCGGCAGCCTGATCATTACCTTTACCGCGGACGTCCCGACGACGGTGACCCCCGGCACCTATGACAACAGTGCCATGGCCGACAGCAACGAGAGCGGCCTCGTCGACGATGCCGGCGCCGTCGCCCAGGATACCCACACACCACCCGGGCAGGACCCGGAGGACGATGAGGACATTACCATCCAGGCGGCGGTGCTGACCATCGACAAAGACACCCTGACGCCCTTTGCCGTTCGCGGTCAGACCACAGCCAATTACATCATATCGATCGTCAATGCCGGCTCCAGCGATGCCACCAACGTGACCATCTCCGACGCTTTGCCGGCCGGATTCTCATTTAACAGTGAGATCAGCATCTCGGAGACCGGTGGTGCCATCCGGACCGGCATCACCAGCCCGGGGATCGGGGACACGACACTCAACTGGGGAACCTGGACCATCCCTGGCGGCGGCTCGGTCGCCGTCACATTTGCGGCAGACGTGGCCATCGGGGTGGGTGCCGGGGTCTATGACAATACGGCCGACGCCGCCAGCACCGAAACCGGTGCCATAGACGATATCGGAACCATCGGCTACGATGATGACACACCGCCCCTGGAGGATCCCGAGGATGACGAAGATGTAGAGGTGCTTACCGTCACCACGGCGGACCTGGGCATCGATGTCTCCCATGCGGCAGAGTTCGAGATTACCCCCACGATCAACACCTACGACATTCTGGTGACCAATGACGGCCCCAGCGTGGAGACCGCCACCATCACCGTGACCGACACGCTGGAACCGGGTCTGGTGTATGACGCCTATTCCGGAACCGGATGGACATGTAATTTTGCAGACCCGGTGCTGACCTGTACCAACGATCTGGATGTGGCCCCGGGCGCGTCGTTGCCCCCCCTTTCGGTGGATGTCACCGTCGACCCGGCAGCCGTGTCCCGGAACTTCGACAATATCGCCTCCGTGTCGAGTCCGACCAATGACAACAATGGTGCCAACAACAGTGATGCAGACCCGACCACGGTCCGGCTGCCGGATCTGTCCACATCGTACAAGTCGGTGCTGGACACCAATGGCGGCGATGTGCTGCCGGGTGACACGCTCCGGTATACCATCCATCTCATCGAGAGCGACGGCCGTGCCGCACCCCTGGTGGCCGTCACCGACGACCTGCCGGCCAACACCGAAAATTTCAACTACCGATCGGATCTGAGCGACGCCGGGGGCACCGTGACCTACTCACCGCCGCCGGCCGGCGCCAACAACACCGGATTCCTGGATGTTTCCGGCATTGCGGTGCCGCCGCTCACCGAAAGACTGGTCGTGTTTGAAGTGGATGTAGCGGCAGGCACGCCGGTCGGCACCAACATCGACAACACCGGCGTCATCGACAACACCCTGGGCGGCCAGGTGATCAACGCCGATGCCCCCACACTGATCGTCGGCAGTTCCGCGATTCCGGCCCAGGGACCCAAACCCCTTTACCTCCACGATAATCTGGATCTGGACCGGACGCCGGCGGGGGTAACGGAACCGGCCGTGGGCATTGCCGATGACGCCACCGAAACCTGGACCCTCAATCCGGCCAGCGTCGGGCAGATCATTATCGATGGCAGCTCCGGAACGATCCCGGTGACGTTGAACGTCAGAAACAGCTCGCCGGCGCTGATATGGCACTTCATCACCGTGACACTCAGTTATGCCGGAGGCTCCACCGGGACCATCGGCAGCGTTTCCCCCGGCTGGAGACAGTTTGACGATACCGTCGAAACCGTTCAATACGATGTTCCGATCGCCGGGAATATCACGTTAAATCCGAATACCGCGATTGTCCTGTCTGTCTACAACAATACCTGGAATTCCACCGACCAGTTTGAGATATGGCCCTATGCCGATATCGGGGGGACCGATGCCTGGTCCCAGGTAGGACTCGAATCCGATTCGGTGATCAACGTCGACAGCGTGACGTTCTTCGATCAGCCGTTTCCGGCCGGAAGTCCCATTGCAACGGCATTTCCCGGGACCACCGTCTACGTCCGGTCGGTGATCAGCGATCCGTTCGGCAGCTACGACATCACCGGGGCAACGGTGGATCTGGTCGACTCCGAAGGGAGTATCCAAGCTGATGATGCGGCCATGACACAGATAGCCGATTCCGGGGTGGACACGAAAACCTATGAATATGCCTACACCTTTCCGGCCGGCGGTCCCTTTGACAACTGGACGGCGACCGTCACTGGTATCGAGGGGACGGAAGGCGCGGTCACCCATTCCGGGACCGCTGTCATCAGCATCAACCCGGTGACCGGCGCCGATCTTTCGATCACCAAATTCCACGCCGCTGATTTCTTCCTGAACCAGAATGGGGCGTTTACGATCTCGGTGTCCAACCACGGCCCGTTGGATCAGACCGCCGACATTGTGGTGACCGATACGATCCCGGCCGGCATGACCTACCAGACCAGCTCCGGAACAGGTTGGACCGCGGACACGTCCGGCCTGCCGACGGTTGTCTGGACATACCCCGCCAGCCCGGGATCGCCGGTAACGGCCGGCACCGATCTGCCGCCGATCACGCTGACCGCGCTGGTGGAGCCGACCGCTCCCACCACGATTCAGAACACGGCCTCTGTGGCATTGGGAGGCGGGGAAAACAACCCGATCAATAACAACTCCACCGATACGGTGTATGTGGTGGTCCGGGACGTGGTGAAAACCGTGAACACCCCCAGCCCCTACTATGCCGGGGATAACCTGGGAGACGAACTCACCTATACCGTTACCGTGACCAACACCGGCACCGGCATGCTGCAGAATGTGGCCCTCTACGACGCGGTTCCGGCCGGAACCACCTACGTCGCCGGCAGCAGCCAGGTGACGGCCCCCCGATCCAGCATTCGGGTCACCGAATACTACATCGCCAATCTGGATTTTCCGGGAAACACCTTCAACCTGACCCTGAACAACGATTTGTCCACGGACTATTTCGTCATCGTCCAGGGGAGCGACGGTGGTGGGGGCAACGGCGGCGATCGTGGACCGGACGAAAACTACGTGGCGTTGACAGCCGATCCGTTCGGGACAGGCAATCTTGCCGCATCGGGCAATCCGGATGTCCTGAGTTTTGCCCGCAACAACAGTGTCAATTCATGGGTGGGTGTCATCACGGTGCTGGAATCGCTGAGCGATCCGGCCGGCAGCGGGTTCTCCACCGCCGCCATCGGCTGGGGCGGGGACATTGGCCAGATCCTGCTCATGGGCGGTTTCAACGGGGCCGGGTGCTCCACTGCCCTGGCGAATCCGTTGAACCACAATAGCTGCCAGGCACGCATCTGGCCAACCGGCACCGACACCATCAACTGGACCCGCAATGGTCCGGGCCTGGGAGATGCCACCAGCACCGTGATGGTTGTCCGATGGGGAAACGACTGGACGGTTCAACGGGCGCGTGTCACCGGAAACAATGGCGGCAACGGGGCCAACGCGATCAATGAATACAATACGGCGGCCATCGCACCGGTTGCCCGGGCCAACACCTGGGTCTGGGGCACCGGGCACACCAATGACAACGGCGTCGGTGACACCGGCGAAGGGGTGCTCGTCACCCTGGGCGACGGCGTCAACCAGAATGCCACGGAAAGCCTTCTTGCCGCAGGTATCGAGTACAACAACAACGTCGTCGACTTCGAGGTCTATGCCCTGACCCATCCGGACCTTGTCGTGGATTACGATTTCAAGCCGGATGGGGACACCGGGCTGTTAATTGTGGATGTGCCTGTTCCGGCATCGCCCGGCGTGCGCATGGCGCTGGGCTCCAATGGATTGGGTGCCACCAATAATAATTTTCCCCGATCCATGTTCTCTGCGCGGTACTGGGACAACACGACAATCCGGTTGGAGCGGCGCAGGACCGGGAATGACTTCCCGGCCTGGGTCCAGGGGATCAATTTCAGCCAGTTCCGGGAGATATCGACCCAACTCGGGGGGACGCCACCGGATCTGGTCGCTGCCGGCGACGCATACGATCTGCTGCCGGGAGAATCGATGCGGGTTGAGTTTGCGGTGACCCTCGATAGTCCTTTCGATCCCGCGTCCATTGTCAACACGGTTCTGGTCACCAGCGACCTGTCTGCGGTGCCGGTCATCGATTCCGTCGAGACGTCCGTGCGCGCCCTGGGCCAACCCGCATTTACCGACGACGCGGGGACCCCCCAGGGGACGTTCGACCTGAGTTCCGAGCCGGTGTACCTCCAGGTGATCGATGCGGATCGAAATGCCGATCCGCTGACCATCGAAACGGTCACCGTCACTGTCTACAATCCGGATACGGGCGATTATGCCTATCCGACACTTTATGAAACCGGGGTCGATACCGGCATTTTCGCCAATGACAGCAACGGGGACCGGTATCAACTGTATATTCTCGCCTGTGACGATCCATTCCCGTGCGTCCCCGGTACACAAGACCCGTTCCCGACCGACGACGACGTGCTATACGTGGTTCCAGAATCCAGTCCCACGCTGCAGCTCACCTACCAGGATCCGGCGGATGCGTTGAGGGATTCCGCATCGGCAAACGCCGTGGTCATTACCCGGGTCACCCTGTCGGATTTTCGGGCCTACACGGACAGCGGGACGACCATCGTGCAGTGGGAGACCTCCTCCGAGGTCGAAACCATCGGGTTCAATCTCTACCGGTACAATGGGGCCGTCGGGTATTATGTGAAGGTCCACGCAGACCTCCTGCCGAGCCTGCTCTCGACGATTCAGGGCGGCATTTATCGCCTGGTGGATCCCGGGGCACTGGCCGGGCAGAGTTACACCTACCGGCTCGAGGAGATTGAAGCCGGTGGGACACACAACCTGTTCGGTCCATTTACAGTGACCGTGGAAGGCCCGCCCACAGATCCCGGTCTGCCGCCCATGGACGATACATATCACCGCATCGCCCATGCCGCGGATGCCCCGCCGCCCGACCCATATGCTTTTCTGGGTTTCGGCCCGTTCACAGCCACGCCGGTTGCGACACTGGGCGATGCACTGAAAGTCAGTGTCCGGTTACCCGGCCTCTATTATGTGGACGCCGTTTTGCTGACCCAACTGGGGCTGACGCCTGGCGAAGTCACCGCCACCCTCGAGCAAAGCGGTTTTGTCATACGGCATCAGGGGGAGCCCGTTGGCATCATGAAAGCCCCGGACAACAGCGGCATCTATTTCTATGGCGAAGGCATCGACAGCATCTATACCGACACCAATGTCTACTGGATAGAGCTGGGCAGCAGCGCGCCGATGGAACCCGGGGATGCCCGTGGTGATGTCAACGGGACCGGCGGCGTGGAATTGTCCGATGCGATCATTGCCCTGCAGGCCATGGCCGGAGGCCGCCCATCCGAACCCGGCGTCCGACCCGATTTCCCGGCCTCAGGGGCGGATGTCAACGCCAACAACCGGGTCGACATGGCAGAAGCCCTCTTCGTCATGCAGCAGCTGGCCGGTCTGAGGCCCGGTTCGAGCGGGCCCGGACCCGCTCCTGTCGGGGGCACCCGGTCTTTCATGGACCGGCGCCACGTCGAGGTCGATTTTATACCGTTGCCGGACTGGGTCAACGATCCCGAATCCGATTACTGGGGATGGGGTGCGCTGGTCATGCCCTCGCCGCCGGGATCCGGTGAGGACACCCTGACCAGCCCGTTCTACCTGGAGGGCTTTGACCCGGCCGGTGGGCCCCTTACCCTGACGGTCCAGCTGTTCGGGGCCACGGACACCCCCCCCGATCCGGATCACCATGTGGCGCTTTATCTCAACGATCAGTTCATCGGCGAAGGGTCCTGGGACGGGATCGCGTCGTTTGAGTTAACCGTTGCGGATATCGATCCCGCGCTTGTTTTGGCAGACGAACTCAATTTTCTGACCATACAGGGACTTCTGGATACCGGCGCACCATACAGTCAGGTTATTGTGGACTCCTTTGATATTGCGTATCCGAGGACCTACCGGGCCGTCAACGATGCACTCTGGATCCGTGACAGTGACGAAGCGGTGGTGACCATCGATGGATTTACATCGCCCGATATCCGTGTTCTGGACGTGACCGATCCCGGACGGCCCCAGCGCCTGGATTCGATTACCATCGACGGGGTCAACGGGGAATATCAGGTCAGTTTCGCACCGGCCTCGCCCGACAACACCTATCTGGCCGTGGTGGCAAGTGATTTTCTGATGCCGGATGCCGTGGCGGCAACCACGCGTTCGCAGTTGAAGGACACGTTCCCCGGGGCGGAATACATCGTCGTGACACCGCGGGAATTCGAGGAAGTCTCCCGCCGCCTGGCAGACCATCGCAGTTCCCAGGGGATGACTTCTCTGGTGGCCTCTTTCGAGGATATCGTCGATGAGTTCAACCACGGGATTTACCATCCCATGGCCATACAAAAGTTCCTGTCCCACGCGTATCACAACTGGCTCCAGCCGCCGCGTTGGGTGGTGCTGGCCGGAAACGGAACCTATGACTACCGCGGCCGGGCAAGAAACAGCTATGGGCTCCCCTTCGAGGACAACAAAATTCCCACGATGATGCTGGGAACGGCCCGGCGGCTCTATCCGGTGGACACCCTGCTTGCAGACGCAGCGGGCGATGACGGCATTCCGGACATAGCGATTGGACGGCTGCCGGCACATACGGCTGCAGAGCTGTCGGATATGGTCGATAAAATCATCGCCTATGAAACCGGAGACCCGGCCGACTGGCACAACGAGATTGTCATGCTCGCCGACAAACCCGAGCCACAGGCGGATTTTTCGTCAGACAGCGAGGTTGTGGCGGCGTTTGCCTCCGGGGCATTTTCAACCCGGAAAATCTACCTGGAAGACTATCTTTCAGGCGGCGGAACAGCCGACGATGCCAGTGCGGACTTGATCAGCCGGATTAACGCCGGGACGGGATTGGTGAATTTCATCGGCCATGGCGGATTCGACCGTTTTTCAGGATCCTACCCGCAGCCGTCCCTGCTCGAAACAGGGGATATACCGAGTCTGACCAACATGGACCGGCTCCCTGTGGTTGCGGCCATGACCTGCCTGGCGGGTTATTTTGCCAAACCCGGTTTCGATTCCCTGGGCGAAAGTCTGCTTCGTTATCCGTCCGGCGGGGCCATCGCGGTATGGTCGCCAACCGGCTTGTCCATCAACGATAACGCCAAAATTTTGGATGAGGAGTTGTTCAGGGCATTGTCTGCCGGAGCACAGGGGACACTTGGGGAGGTGATTCAGGAAGCTCAGAGAACCTATGTCATTCGCACCGGGGATACACTGACACCAAAGATCTACAACCTGCTTGGTGATCCGGCCTTGAAGCTGAGAATCTTACCGACAGACACGGCGGCCCAGTAACCCGCGGCCGGCGCGTTGACGTCTCGGACCCGCTCCCAACACCCGTGCCAGGTGTCGGAATTCCTTCGATCAAATTGTGTTTTTCATAAAAAAACGGTATATCAGGCTGTTCGTACGAACATATGTGTCCCATCACCGGAAGCGAGGAATTCCCGAATGTTTCCAACCGAATATCATATGACCCGCGTGTACCGGCAGGGAGAAAACATCGTTTCCCGGAATGTGGCCGGTGAATCCCTTCTGGTGCCGATCCGGGGTCATGTGGCGGATATGCAGAAAATATTCGCTCTCGATCCGGTTGGCGAATTTATCTGGAATCATCTGGACGGAAAACTCAGCTTGAACGACGTTCTCGATGAGCTTCTGGAGACCTTCCCGGTGGACAGGGACCTGGCCGGGAAAGACCTTACGGAGTTTATCGATGAGCTCTTTCAGGCCTCCCTGATCGAAGAGGTCACCTGACCATGGACAGCTGCCGGAACACAGACGCCGCCACGAGCGATTTTCTGCGCAAGTTTCACCGAAAGATTGCGGCGCAGCGAATTCCGTATTCCGGCATGATCAGCCTGACCCACCGATGCAATCTGCACTGTGTTCACTGTTACCTGGGGGACGAGAACGGGGCTATCGGCGCCCGTGACGAGCTGGACACGGCCGCCTGGATGGCGCTCATCGATGACATTGTCGACGCCGGATGCCTGTTCCTGACCTTGACCGGGGGTGAGCCGTTGATCCGGAATGACTTCCCGGACATCTATCGCCATGCCAAGGAACAGGGGCTTCTTGTCACCGTATTTTCAAACGCGACCCTTATCTCTGAAGAGATCATCTCCCTTTTTAAAGATCTTCCGCCCCGAAACATCGACGTTACCCTCTACGGCGCCACCCCCGAGACCTACGACCGGATTACCTCCATCCCGGGCAGTTTCCGGCGCTGCATCCGGGGAATCGAGGCGCTACTCGTCCACCGGCTGCCGCTCAGTCTCAAAACCGTATTGATGTCCCTGAACCGGCAGGAAGTTTCGGCCATTCGGAAAATGGCAAACGCATACGGTGTCGAATTCCGTTACGATCCATCCATCATGCCGTGTCTGACCGGAAAGAAAGAGCCTCTTGAACTGAGGGTCGCACCCGAGGAGGTCGCAGCGATGGAATTCTCGGAGCTTGAAATGGGGGAGCAGTTCCGGGATTTCTTTGAAAAAAGCAAGTCCCTTGCGTCATCTCAAAAACTTTACAACTGCGCGACTGGACAGACCTCTTTTTATGTGGATTCCTACGGGAACCTGCAGCCCTGCCTGATGGTGAGTTCTCCGGCCTACGACCTGACCCGCGGCGATTTTTCAACGGGATGGACCACGGTGATCCCGAACATCCGGGAAAGGCATGCCGGCCCGCACTACATATGCAATGATTGCGAAAAGAGGGGGCTCTGCGGTCTTTGCCCGGGTCTCTTTCAACTGGAGAGCGGCCGGGCGGACATCAGGTCGGAATATCTGTGCGCGCTGGGGGAACATCGATATTCAAAAATAGCGGAACACTCCCACTAGGAGGATGTTATGCCGATGAAGGAGGATACCCCGAAACCCGGGCCGCCGTATCAGAAGCCCAGGTTGAGAATTATCGAACTGGTGGCCGATGAAGTTCTGGCTGCCGGATGCAAATTAAAAGGCGTCGGATTGGGCCAAAATCCAGGCACCCCATGCGTTCAGGGCGTTAACTGGTGCTGGCAGGAGGGATCCTGATCATAAGATTGGATGCCCATATGGTAATGCGCCCCGAAACCGGCCCTGCGGAGGGCGCGATTCGGAGCGATGCACACCCACTTTCGTTTTTTGGATTCCCCTGGAAGACAGGTGGCGGATGCCGGATACGCTCCACCTGGAAATAGCCGGGATTGCGATCACGGTCGCTGCGGCGGAGGCGGACCAAATTTTTGAACAGGATCCCGCAAAACAGCGGTTTATCCGGTCCGCCGGGCCCGGGGAGGCCGCCATCCACGTCACCCTTCTCAATGACCCTGGCGCAGCACCGGACACGCGCCGGATGACCAAGCTCTTTGATGCCGGACCCACCTGGCAGATGCACCACGGTGAAAATGGCTACTGTCTGACGGTCAAACCCCATCGGCACCGGCCCGCTTTATGGACATTGACAGCGGGGCCGGATTTTTCGCGGGTGACCGCCTATTGCGGGCCGAATCTGGTCGACACGAAAAACGGAATAAACCGGCTCCCAAACCCCATGACATATCCCCTGGATCAAATCCTGTTGATGCATTATCTGGCCTCGCGGCAGGGGATTCTCCTGCATGCTGCCGGAGTGCTTGCCAACCGCCGTGCATTCATCTTTGCCGGCAGATCCGGGGCCGGAAAAACATCGCTGGCCCGCCGGCTTCAATCCAGGGGTCCTCTTCGGTTCCTGAGCGACGACAGGATCCTCGTTAGAAAAGCAGGAGACCGATTCACGGCATTTGGCACCCCGTGGCCCGGCGAAGGCGGCATCGCCGAAAATGACGGCGGCCCCCTGGAGGGTTTGTTTTTTATCATCCACGGGCAGTCGACCCGCGTCACACCGATCAGACCGCAGACCGCCTTGAAGCGCCTGCTGCCGGTGGCCTCCGTTCCCTGGTATGACCGGGAAGCGTTCCCCGGAGCGCTCGACTGCTGCGAGGCCATGACCTGCCGTGTGCCCGCATATGATTTTCATATCACCCCAGAAATCGAGGTGATGGATGTCCTTGAAGATTTTTTTTAAGGATAACCTCTTCAGGTCCAAAATTTCCGAAAAAGTCATCGGAAAGTATCACAGCTGGCAGGATGAGATCCTTTCCGACCGAAAGGTTCCCATCCAGGGCACCGCCATTCGAACGCAAAAGGATTACTGGAACTACATTACCCATGCCGCCTTTCACAAGCTGGAAGGATTGCCCCCGCCGGCCGCCCTCGGACGCTCCGGCGCCCCTCCCTGGTTTGTCAGCCGGCAGAGGGCAATCGACATCAGCCGGCGGTATTCCCATCGTCTGCCTGTTGATTATTACAAGGAGTTTATATCCAATCTTCCCGCTTCCGTCCGTGATAATCCGGACCTTGAAACCGTTATCGGAAAGATCGGATCCAAACGGACCGCTATGAAATCCATGTCTTTTTTCCATGCGGAGTTCCAGTCCCTCGGCACCCTTGCGGCAAATCACCCCGCAGGTATTGCCGGACTGATCAAAGACTGGAAAACCGGCGTGGGGTCTGCCGACCTGGCGTTCTGGGCGGATGGATTCAAACAGGATTACCGATCCCCTTCGGAACTGCTGGAGGCATTCCACCGCGATTCCAAAAAGAAGAGATTCCACAGGGATGTCATTTTCTCGGGTGTCAAGCTGGACGGGGAGGTGGTGGGCTTTGTCTGCCTCGAAAAGCCCGCCGCGGCGGATATTTATAAAACGCTTATTGTGGCACTAAAAGAAGCGGAAGACTATCGGGAGTCTCGATTGATCAAAGTTGCCGTGAAACGGCATCGGGATTCGCTGTCTATCCGAAAAGAGCTGTCCACCGACTTCGTGGGGAACCTGACTCCGGGCGCCGCCATCATGGGACACCGGGTTTTTAAAGCACTACGCCACAGAGAGATGAACGGGCTTCGACGTATGGCGCCTGAGGAATATGCGTCCTGTTTTCGAAACGTCTCCGCATATCCTTACCCGACGTTTACCCGTGAGGAGATGGTCACCCTCCTGGATGTGATCCGATACGGGCTTCGCAGGTGCGGGTCGACCTGAGAAGGAGTTGGCTATGTCAGGAATGCATCGATGATCGAAATCGAACGATTGCAAAAACGCACAGGTGAGTCCACGACCGGCGGGATGATCCGTCCACTGGACCCGGAGACCAAACGATGTCTCCCGGAGACCCTCACGCTCCTCTTAGAAGATGTACTGTCGGCAGGCACCGAGGTTAAAGTGCAGGTCAGCGGCAGGTCCATGGCCCCTGCCATCCGGGACGGCGATGTCGTGGTTATCCGGAAGATCCGGTCACGGCAATTGCGTCCGGGGGACCTCATTTTGTTCAAAAGCAGTCTCGGCGCTTTGGTGCTCCATCGTATTCTGAAACTGGGCACCATCGGCGGGACGGCGGCGTTTCACACCAAAGGGGACGGCCAGCACGCGTACGATGGTTGGGTGAGCCGCGCTGGGGTGCTTGGCCGGGTTGTTCGGATAGAGAAAAAAACCCCTTCCGGGGCTTTCCGGGAACTCGATATGGATCGCCGCCTGTGGGTCCTTGCCAATCGACTCATGGCGCCATATCAGCGCCTTCGGTCGAAGCTTTGCCTCTCTGTCCTGCCGCGGCTCTTTCCACCCAAATAAGGCTATGAAAAGATAAGCTCCGCTTTGGAGAAATGGTAGCCGATGTCCCTCCGGATATCGAGCCGATTGCCGTCCTGGTTTTCCCTGGGGATGACCCGCACTTTGCCGTTGTCGAAGGCGCCGATGAGCTTTTTGCGCAGGCGGTTGGCCACCTCACCCCGTTTTTCACCCTCTTTTATGGTGGCGTTGGCGTTGAGAAACGCCACCCGCGTTCCGTCTGATTTAAGGTGCTCGCCTTCCCGATCGTAAGTCATGGCAGACGGAATGAGCTGTATGCCTTTTCGCCGGAGATACTTCAGGTCCAGCTCTACCGGTTCCCCCTTGGTGCAGGACCAGGGGTAGCCTTTCTGACCATCCGGTCCGCCGGGCCCGGTGACCAGGGCCAGGCACAGGGACACCTGCTCCGAGCGAACTTCCGGGGTGACCTCATCCAGCCGTCCTTCAAGGGCGGCCCGGATCAGGGGCCCCAGATTTCGCAACCGCCGGGCGACCGGTTGGGCCTCGGGTTCGCCGGGGCGGATGTTGATCTCGGATACGCGGATTTTTTGGGGCCGCCGGAATCCGTCCAGGGCCACGAAACAGCCCGGGTACAGGATGCAGGGCCTCAGAAGCCCTTTTTGCGCCATGGCGGAAATGATCGGTCTGGCGATGGTTTCGCCGGCCATATCGATAAGCTCCGGGGTTTCCATGGGGTGAGGGGAAATCGCGCCGACACCGCCGGTAATCGGATTTGTTTTGCTGGCCGGGCCTTCGAACCGCTCCGGATAATCCATGGCGGTGGGAAGTATTTGAAAGTTGCCCTTGGCATCCACCAAAATGGTGAAGCTGATCTCAACACCGGACATGAGCCCTTCGATCAGAAGCGGCCAGGGGCCTTTCTTTCCGAACATCTTTTTATAATTGTCCCGGTAGTCGTGGATCAGGGTGTCATAGACTTCCCGGATTTCCCAGGAGTTGAGAATGATCCGGGCTCCTTTTCCTCCGGCGCTGTAGGGATATTTCAGAACGACACCGCCGTGTCTGTCGATATAATCCAGGCAGGTTGACAGGATCTCGGGATAGTCCTTGGCGTCCACCTGGCACCATGACGGGGCCACCGGAACTCCGGCTTCGTCGCAAAGCTCCTTGCAGCGGATTTTGTCGCCTTCGATAAATGCCCCCGCCTGCGTCAGCCCGATGACCCGATCGCCGAACCCGGCTTCGGCAACCCGGTCCACCATGCCTTCAAAAAGAAGCGCCTCGGGCATGGGGATCACGTAATCGATCTGCCCCTCTTTCAGGGAATCGATGATGGCCTCGGAATAGTCGTCAGCGCTGTTGCTCCGGGTTGGGATAAACGATACGGGCCAGTTGAGCATCTCCACGTATGCCGGCATAGCAGGGGTTCCGCGGATGACGATACCTTCGAAGGTCTCCGTGTGAATGTCGCTGGTGGCTGTCGAGACAACGAAAGCGCTAAGCAGGGTCCTGCCGTCGGTACCGGCAAACGCGATTTTTTTCATGGCATGTCCTTTCCGCTATCCCGGGAAATGGTTATTATCGGTGCTGATTTCAAACTTGAAAAACTGCCTTTGGAAGCGTACTATTTTGATATGCCGTCTGGATATTGAATTAAACGTGATCATTCCCCGTTGCTTGTTGGAGCTAAGCGGAAATCCCGTTCAGCGGGGCAAGGCGGGACAACAACGGCGGATAAACCCGCAAAATTAATGGCGAATAAACCTTTTTCTGTATGAGCGACATTGTCGCGTTTCAAAAACTCGTGAGACGATTTTTTTTCAACTGGATATACAACATCAGGTATATCCCGTCAATTTGGAACAACGGCCCATAACACCTTAGCACTGTTGGATCGCCACAGGACACCGTGATACCAGGATTTGATAAAATTATTGAAGAGCGCATCCGCAAAGCCCAGGAAGAAGGCGAGTTCGACGACCTGCCCGGAGAGGGCAAACCCTTGAATCTGGACGAACTCAACGGGGTCGCCGAAGACCTGCGATTGGCTTACAAAATACTGAAGAACGCCGACTGCAAGCCTCCGGAACTCGAAATTCATGAAGAGATTCGCCGGACCGAGGACCTGCTCCATGGCATGGGCGACACCCGGAAGAAAGTCCGCCTGATTAAAAAGCTCAATTATCTGATCATGAAGTTGAATACCATGCGTCAAAGCTCGCCAGGGTTCGAGGTACCCCAGATGTACGAGTCGAAAATGATCGATCGATTAGCCGACGGAAACGAGGGGAAAAAAACAAACTAGCGTCCCGTTTGATCGGTGATTTGCGCTGTTTTTGGTGCCTGGTATCTGGTGTTGCAGGCCTTATGACTGGCCTCGGACGTGTCCCGTCGTCTTCGGCGGCCGGGTCGGATTTCCGATTTCCGAAATATATGTTTGCCGCTTAGATACCCCGCAGCGTATTGGCGCCAAGCGGAAATCTCGCTCAGCGGGGCTGCGGTGAGAGTCATTTGCTCTGCCTCCGGAAGACATTCGCCACGCCGGGGCAACACCTGAAATCGAAGATCGCCACCAGGAACCGCACTATGCGTCTTGGATCCAAAACAGACAACCCCGGCATGATCAAAAGCGTGATGCTGGCCTACCTGGTGCTTCTGCTCCATGTCCTTCTCATTGCGGGACTGGGGGTTCTGGTGCTTTTTTTCCGGGGCATTGTCCACTACATGATCTGGATCTTTCTTTTCGGTTCTGCCGGCATCGCCCTGTCCGGATATCTGTTTTATCGCCGCATGAAAGCCGAACAGATGAGTCTCCGGGAGATGCTCCAATCCCCCATGTTCAAAGACCGGAATCTCGAAGTCAGTTTCCTTGGCGGGTTTGCGTCCTTTCGTGTGGGGAACGGAAACGAACTGCCGGCCATCGAGCACGATGGCCCGGATGTCAACAGGCAGTTGGAAGATCCGGAAACACTCCGCCAAAGAGAGCTTAACGTGCTTCTTCATATGTTAGAGAACAATTTGATATCCCTCGACGAATACAAAAAAGCAAAACAGGACCTCATAAAATCCTGAGGCTGAAAAGATTTCAGGCAATTTTGGAATTTACCCTGAAGCCATCACAAAGGGGGGGGGGACATGGGCAAACTGACCGTTGCGCTGCTTTCCGGAGGCATTTCCTCTGAACGCGAGGTGTCCATCAACAGCGGGAACCAGGTTTTCGAAGCACTGGATAAGGACAAGTACAATGTCGTGCGGTATGACCCGAAAGACGACATCCCAAAACTGGTGAGTGACGCCGAAAGAATCGATGTGGCCCTGGTCATACTCCATGGTCCCTACGGGGAGGACGGGACGATTCAAGGACTGCTCGATCTTCTGGGCATCCCATACCAGGGCTCCGGGGTGCTGGGAAGCGCGGCGGCCATGAATAAGCTTGTTGCCAAACAGCTGTACCGCCAGGCCGGCCTCATGGTGCCCGACTTTGTGGTGGTGGAAACGGAAAGACGGTTTGATGCCGCGGCCTGTGTCGGCAGCCTTGGACTGCCCCTGGTCATCAAGCCGCTCGAGGGCGGCTCAAGCGTCGGTATGTCCATCGTTCGCACTGAAGGGGATCTGAAAGAAGCTCTGGACAAGGCGTTTGTCTACGACCGGCGGGTGCTGATCGAAGCCTTTATCGAAGGGATGGAAATCACCGGCGGCGTGATGGGAAACGATCCCCTCGACGCCCTGCCGCTGATTGAAATCATCCCAAACCCATCTTACGAGTTTTTCGACTACGAGGCCAAGTATAAACCGGGCGCCACCGAGGAAATCTGTCCGGCACGGATTGACGACGATCTCGCTGCCAGGGCCAAAGATTGCGCCAAAAAGGCCCATCAGGCCCTTTCCTGCAAGGGGTACAGCCGAACCGACATGATTGTGAAGGATGGGGCGATATTTGTTCTGGAAACCAACACCATCCCCGGTATGACACCGACCAGCCTGTTTCCCCAGGCCGCCGCCGCTTTCGGTTACAGCTTCAGCGCCATGCTGGACCGGCTGATCGAACTCGGCATGGAAGATATGGCCGGGCGGGTTCCCGAATGATTGTCCGGGGCGCACGGGAACTGCTGGGCAGGTACCACGAGCTGGGTCCGGGAGATGCGTTTGTCGGCCCCATCGGCCTGAGCCATCTGAAGGAATCCATTTTCGTGGATCTCTTGGAGCGCGGTATCCGATGCTACCCATCTGCCCTTTCCCAGATCCTCTATCGATCTAAAACCGCCCAGGCATTGTTTCTGAATGAGTGGATGTTGCCCCACACCCGGGTTGTCTCCCGGCGAATCGAGCTGATGGAAGCCATCGGCGAATACACCCGTCACCATATCTCAAAGGTCATCACCAAACAGAACCGGCTCCACTGCGGCCATGGGGTATGCCTCTGGACGACCACGGAGACCCTTTACAGCCATGTGGGATTGAACGAGGATGCCTACCCTTTCGTGCTCCAGCCATTTCTACCACATTTCGTCGATGTGCGCGTAATTGTCGCCGGAGACCTTGTCGAGGCTTATACCAGGGACAATCCCTATAACTTCCGCAAGAATCTGTCATCCGGTGGCAGGTCCGAACCGTATGAACTGGACGACGAAAAGACCGCTCTTTGCCGGGATATCATGCGGCGTGGCAAATTCCCCTATGCCCACATTGATCTGCATGTTACCGACGACGATCAGATTTACCTGTCGGAGATCGCCTTAAATGGGGGGCTAAAGGGCGCCAAAATAAATCGGTCTGATTTGGATGCCATAAAAGCGGAGATTCTGGTGGAGATGGTGGAAAGGGATAGGGCGACGTCTGGAGCTGAAAGCTGAAAGCTCAAAGTACAGGATGCAGGCAGCAGGATTCAGGATTCAAGAAACAGTCCACACAGGCCGAGATCTGAAGGACCTCCCACAGTATGTTGTATCCTGAGTCCTGGATCTTGTATCTCATTATAACGTGCAAACCGGCAAACCCGTCTACGCTCCCAGGGAGCTACGCCGGGCAAGCCGGGCTAACGGGCCAACGGGCTAACCAGGCTTCGCTCCTTGGGAGTTGCGGCCCAGCAGGCGGGCCAACGGGATACTGGATTCTGGATACTGGATATCAGCCGAAGGTTGTCTTCCGAGGTTTAAGATTCAGGTGTCAGGTGTCAGGAAACCGGCAAACCGGCAAACCGGCAAGCCGGGCCAACGGGCCAACCGGCCAACCGATACAGGAGAATGTCTATCGTGAGTACACATGCAAAAGTCGGCATAGTGATGGGAAGTGATTCCGACCTCGATGTTATGAAAGCGGCAGCGGATGTTTTAAAGAGTTTTGGGATACCCTTTGAAATGACCGTGGCGTCCGCACACCGGACACCGGCGCGGGCCGCCGAATTCGCGAAGACGGCAAAGGAGCGGGGCGTCCGTGTGATCATCGCCGGGGCGGGCCACGCGGCCCACTTGGCCGGTGCCATGGCCGCCCACACCACGCTGCCGGTAATCGGTGTTCCCATCGATTCATCGGCGCTCCAGGGACTGGACGCCTTGCTTTCCACGGTTCAGATGCCGCCGGGGATACCGGTGGCCACCGTTGCCCTGGGCAAACCCGGCGCGCGCAACGCGGGTATCCTGGCCGCCCAGATATTGGCCCTTTCCGATCCGGAACTGCAGAACCGCCTGGTCGGGTTCAAGGAAGAGATGGCAAGGACGGTGGCGGAGAAAGCCAAAAAAATAGAGAAGTATTCCTGACGGGCGCCACTTAAACTATTGCTGGCGGTGGGTTTCCCGGAGTCGCTTGATGGAAGGACTTCATCGGATAGGGGTTTGATTCCGGCGACAGTGAATGACATCGGGTGCAGGGCAGATATAAACCAGGGAGTGATGGGAGTACCATCACTCCCTGGTTTTTTGGGTCTTCGCGGATCGGAACAGGTATCCAGATATGTAAATATAGTACTTTTCTATTACTTGTTTTTCATACTTTTTTCTAATCCAAAAAGTGTGAAATAGTTAACATCTTGAATTTTAATGATAAATTATTTTTAGTAAATTCGCACGATTATTGCATCACATCAAGCCTTTGTAATGGCTTTCAATTGAACCTGTGCACTGAATTCCTATGTCGAGAAGAAAGGAGGAAAACGGATGAGAAAAATACTCGGTGTGTTATGCGTGCTCGTCTTGATCCTGGGCACGGCCGGCAGCGCTTCTGCATTGACGTTCACTTTGGAAAGTTACGACGTCAAGTATCGCAACGTTGACCCCGGCCTTGTGCTTTGGGTGGACAAAATTCTCGAGACACCCATCAGCAAAGACTTTTCCGTCGGCGACTCACTCACTTTTAAGCTTTTCGAAGTGGGGACCAAGGAAAAGTATGTCGGTTTTGATGATCTTTGGCGCTACGATATTATGACGACCTTTGAGTTTTCAGCGCCGCCTGTTTTGGAGGATGTCACAGGATACAGCCGGGGTCGATTCTTTTGGCAGGATGGTGTGATCCGGTGGGACAACCCTGCCGAGTTTTATTTCGGTGACGGGGGGCTGTTTACCATTTCACTCTCGAATGTCAAGTTCCCAACCCCGGGCAGTGCCATTGTCAAGGCCACCATGGAATATGTCAGCGCACCGGTTCCCGAACCGGCAACGCTGATTCTCGTCGGGGTGGGCCTTGCGGGGATGGCCGGGATTCGTCGCAAGGTCAGACGGTAACCGGGCCGTATTTCATAATAAATCTCAGGAAAAGGCAGGATGGTTCGCTATTCTGCCTTTTTGCATTGTGGGCCTGACAGACCCAGTTTGCGGACATGGTGGAGTTCCCCCCAAAAAGGGGCAACGAAGAAAAGCCAAATGAAAAAGAACCCTTCGTGTACGTTGTGCGCTTCGTGGTAACATCATTCGCCTCAGCCAGCGGGACAGCAGGTGAACGGGTCAACGGGCTAACGGATCAACGGTTATGCGGGCCAACCGGTTAACCGGCCAAACCCTTAAAAAAGAATTGTTATCGCGAGCACACATGCAAAAGTCGGCATTGTAATGGGAAGCGCTCCGACCTTGAGGTCATGAAAGCTGCGGCAGATGTGTTAAAAAGCATCAGGGTTGCTTATGAAATGACCGTGGCGTCGGCCCACCGGACTCCGGCGCGGGCGGTGGAATTCGCCCGGACTGCCAGGGACCGGGGCGTTCAGGTGATTATCGCCGGCGCGGGCCACGCCGCCCACCTGACCGGGGCCATGGCCGCACACACCACGCTGCCGGTCATCGGGGTCCCCATCGACTCATCGGCGCTTCAGGGACTGGACGCGTTGCTTTCCACCGTCCAGATGCCGCCGGGCATTCCTGTGGCCACTGTGGCGCTAGGCAAACCCGGCGCCCACAATGCAGGCATCCTGGCCCTGTCCGATCCGGAACTGCAGCGACGCCTGGCCGGTCTCAACCTGGTTGCCGGTCCGGGCATTATATCCCGTCAGGAAACATCCTAGCTAAACGCTGCTACAGCAGTTTAGTACGCGGAACACGAAAAAAGGCTGGCACTGATGACACGGTTCCCTATGATAAGCTTATTTTTAGATACCCCTCAATCGGGTATACGGACTTTTCATTTCTAAAATCCGTTATTTTTTGGCATAATTAGATAAATCTGCCTGTTTGACATAGTAGCCCTTGTCGATCCTCAAATTCCGGCAGAAAATTACCGTGTGATGGCTGACACGGGGGATGGGATTCGACGACACATGGGCATACACCGTGTTGCCTCACACAGGTGTGGATTTTCCTCATTGTGTTCAGGAAAGGGAATTTTGATCACTATAATATCAACAAATCAACCAACCACACAAATTCCCTTCGGCTCGTAATGCTATGTTTGGATTGATGACAAAGACTTGCCATTCTCCGGATATGGCGGGAGCAGTCTGATATGCAGACGAACGAATTTGAATACCCTGAGAGAAGTGACAGCGCCCACGACCTTTCGAGTAGGGTCGTGCGTGGTGGGGCTATTATTTTCGGCTTTAAAATCGTTGCCAGGACCCTTGATTTTGCAGGAACCATTATCCTCGCCCGTCTGCTCACCCCATTCGATTTTGGTATTGTAGGTATGGCCGGGGTTGTCCTGGCCGGAATTGAGATCTGCTCGGAAACTGGTTTCACCAGGGCGTTAGTGCATCGGCAAGGCAATCTGGAACCCTATTTGGACACGGCCTGGACCGTGGCTGTATTCCGTGGTTTGGTTCTGGCAGGTGTTTTATGGGTGGCGGCGCCATTTGCAGCCGATTTTTTTCGGGAAGAGCAGATGACGGGCTTGCTGCGTTTGCTATCGATTCATTTTGCCATCAACGGTTTGGTCAATATCGGTACGGTCTTTTTCCAAAAGGAAATGCGCTTTGGCTATCACATGGCGTTGGATTTTGGCGGCAGCATTGTCGGGTTGACCGCAAAGCTATTACTTGCATATCTATTGCGTGATTACTGGGCCATCGTGCTTGGCGCTCTGATTGGAGGGTTTGTCAGAGTCTTACTTTCCTTTACCCTGCATTCTTATCGTCCGAGATTTCGCTTCAACTTCACCCAGGCAAAAGAATTAATGGCCTATGGGAAATGGATTTTTGCATCCAGTGTGTTGTGGTTTCTCGTACTGCAAGGCGATGACCTGTTTGTCGGAAAATTTATGGGAATTGCAGCTGCAGGGTTTTATCAGATGGCATTCAAATTGTCTAACCTGCCGGCTACGGAAATATCCAACCTTGTGGCACGTGTTACCTTCCCGGCCTATTCGTTAATTCAACATCAACACGCTCGAATGAGCGAGGCCTTTCTTAAAACCATCAAGTTCGTCTCGGTGTTCACCTTCCCGGTCACCGGGGGCATCATTATATGGGCACCTGAAGGGACGCGATTGTTACTGGGAAACCGATGGCTTGCGATCATAGGTGTTGTCCAGGTGCTTGCCATCAGTGGGCTGTTTCGAGCGCTCACCGTAACGACGGGATCGGTCTTCTTATCACTGGGACGGCCTTCTCTTGATACAAAATGGCAGTCGGTACGGCTCAGCGTAATGGTTGTCTTGATCTATCCATTGACCATGCATTTCGGCCTATCGGGGGCAGCTTATTGTGTTACACTAAGCATGATTGTCACTTTCTCCGGTTGTTGCTTTGATGTACTGAGATTACTTCCCATCGGGCTCACAAGATTGTTGGCCGCCCTATGTTTTCCGCTTTTCAATACTATGTTGACTGTTGCTGTTGTTTTAACGGTCAAGGTTCTATGGCCAATTGTTGAAGTTGTGGACCTATTGGTATCAGTTGCCATTGCAGCGGTGGTATATACTTTTCTGTCCTTTCTATTCGATCGGCTCTTTAATTTCGGTCTTTTCGCCTATGCTAAAGATATTGTCGGTGACAGCATAAAAAGGCCTGTTTTTCAAAAACGGAATCACAATAATTAGCGAGAATGAAATGACAGAAAATAACGGTTATGGACAAACAGCAGTAAAGCAGGTTGATGCTGATTTTTTCTTTAGGTTGGGCTCAGAAAAGAAAGGTCAATTCTGCTCCTATTGGCACCAAGTGGATGAGATTAGGCGAACTCGTCCGGATTCATTGTTGGAGATTGGTATTGGTAGCGGTTTTTTTCGTGACTACACGCAAAAACATGGAGTATCGATTTTTACTCTGGATATTGATATTGACTTAAATCCGGCTATTTCTGCGACGGTCCTTCAATTGCCATTTAGGAACGATACATTTGACCTTGTTGTCTGTTTTGAGATGTTGGAGCATCTTCCTTTCAAGTATTTTCCGGTGGCATTGGACGAAATCCGGAGGGTCAGCAAAGAAAAAGTCGTCATCAGTCTACCTCACAGCATAAACAGGGTCTACCGAATTTTATTGGATCTTCCAAAAATAGGTTTTAAAAAGGGGTTGTTCGAATTGAAGAAAACTCGATTTGCCTCATTGCCCCATGATGACACCCACCATTGGGAGATCGACATCCAAGGTTACCCCCTTTCGCGAATTACCTCCTCGATATCAAATTCCGGTTTTAACATAGATCGGTCATATCGTGTTTTTGAAAAACCGTACCACCATTTTTTTGTACTCTCGAAGAATTCTACATAATTATTGCAATATCTTATGTGTTTTATCGAAACCAATTTCAAAAAGAGCATTGAGCAATGGTAAAAATCCTCTACATAACTTTTTACTTCTACCCTTACAGCCATCCCGGAGGCCAAAGAGCCTTAAAACAGGTCAAATATCTACAGAAAAACGATATTCATCCAATCGTCTTGCACTGCAGTAATATGCCCTGGAAAGATTTCGATCAGGAAAGCTACGAGAAGGAAGTCGTCGGCAAAATGGACGTCCTCCCGATTACTGCGCCCAGATTCAACAAAAACAGGACACTTATTGATCGTGCAGTACTGAGATTCGAGTCTGTATTGTTTGAAGATCGTGCGGACTGGGCCCTGGGCAATTTGGACAAGGTTGCCCAAATGGTCGATGACCGAAAAATTGATATGGCGCTGACTTCAGGACCGCCGCAGTCGGTTCATATCCTTGGATGGTATTTGAAGGAAAAAAAGAATATTCCCTGGATAATGGACATGCGGGATCCTTTTGTCATCGATCCAAAGTGTCACGGGCTAGTGGAGTTTATACAGAAGAAGCTGCTTTTTGAAATTTACGAACGAATTTTCATAAAAAGTGCGGATTGCATCGTTGCGACTTCGGAAGAGACAACATTAAGGTTGTCAGATGGTCAACCTGAAAGTAGGGAAAAGTTCCATACTGTGCGCAACGGATTCGATGAAGATGATTTTCGGAACACTGTTCCAAACCGTTTGGATCGCTCCCGTATGAATATCGTATATACTGGGCGGTTCTGGGGCGATAGAACACCGCACCACTTTTTTGAGGGGCTCCGGATGGCCGTCTCCCTAAAACCGGGGTTGAGGAATACCATCCGGATTATACTGGTAGGCGCTTTCGGACAAGATATCGCCGCACTGGTACATTCGAAGGGTCTTTCTGATTTGGTGACGATCGTCGGGTTGGTCAGCCACCGTGAAGCGCTTTCATTGCAGGTGGGCAGTGATGCAAATCTGTTAATCGTCGATTCTATGCCCGGCGTTGACAATACCCCCTTTATACCCGGTAAGCTACCGGAATACATACGTGCGGGGAGACCAATTATTGCTGTGGCTCCCAGAGGGGAAGCCCGAACCTTAATCGAAAAATATCAACTTGGCGTCACGGTTTCCCCCGATGACCGGCGCGGCATCGCAGAGGTATTATTGAGCATTGCGGAGAAATGGAAGAAAAAGGAATTGTTGGCGAATCAACCGGATCCTGCATTGTTGGAACAGTTTGATCGGGCTTTTCAGACCCTGAAATTATCTCGGATTATGAAAGACCTTATTAAAAAATGATCTTCTGAATGAAAGATATCATTCGAAAAGTTGATTCCAGTACCCCTGTTGGCCCTTCCATCAGAGAGGCAGCTCAAATCATTCTCAACGGTGGCGTTGTGGTATTTCCAACCACCGGTTTGTACGGTATGGGAGCGGAGGCGCATGACACATCGGCGATCAAACGGGTTTTTGGTGTCAAGAAGCGTCCGGCACACAAGCCGATTCTGATTCTCGTCCCCGAGAGAGCGGCGATACGCGATCTGGTGGAGGAGATTCCACCGGCAGCCGAAAAAATCATGCGCCGCTTCTGGCCGGGGGGCGTTACCCTGATCTTCCGGGCACAGCCCGATGTGTCCCCCCTGCTCACCGCAGGCAGCGGAAAGATCGGTATCCGGCTGCCGGCCTATCCGGTGGCGGCAAAACTGGTCTCCACCGTCGGGGCACCCATCACCGGCACCAGCGCGAATCTCTCGGGCGAGCCCGGCGCCTCGGATGTAAACAACCTGCCGCAGGAAATCATCGACGGCGTCGACATGGTGCTGGATGCCGGACCCCTGATAGGCGGGCCGGGTTCCACCGTGGTGGACATCACCGCCGACCCGCCGACCGTGCTGCGAGAAGGGGCGCTTTCAAAATCGGAGCTGATCAAGATCCTGTAGGCGCCTTGCTTCGACGTTATATTGACAGTACGCGTCGCCTATCCTATAAATCGTTTTATTGCGCGCAGCGCAAATTCATAAAATGGCGCGCCATTTTATAGCCGGAGTGGTGAAATTGGTAAACGCAGCGGACTCAAAATCCGCCGGGAGCAATCCCTTGAGAGTTCGATTCTCTCCTCCGGCACCAGAAAGCACTACAAGGGGTAGCCTGCCAAGGTTACCCTCTTTTTTTGCCGCAATATCCCCGTCCTCAAGGTCGATGTCCGGTCGGACCGTGGGCGTCTACCCCGTTGACAGGAAATGATTTATGAATACGCTATTGGTAGTTATTTCATTATCGCGGGATGGCTGGATGTATTGCCTGACCTTTCATTTCAAAGTCTAATAGAAATCGGTTGAACCTCGGCACCCGTTGTGTTCCCCGGCCACCCTCCCGTGGCACCGGGCGCGCTTTTCGAGCATTAGATGTGAGGTTGCAGTTGAGACGAGATGATTCCCGCCGAGACATCCGATACTGTTCATCAGACAAATATCCGTCCCGACGGGAAAAGGAGGTTGTCATGAGTCAACGAGTCGATGACATCGTCAAACGATTCAGGTCCCTCAGCGATGAGGTGATTGCGTTTGTTGAAAGTTTGTCCGATGAGGACTGGACCAGGGTTTGTGAGTGGGAGCAATGGACCGTCGGGGTCACCGCACGTCATCTGGGTGCGGGCCACTTTGCGATTTTCAGTATGACCGACATGATCGTCAGGGGAGAAGAGCTACCTCAGCTGACCATGGATCAGGTTAATGAGATGTCCAAGGAGGATGCCCGGGCCCATGCCGATTGCACCAAGGAGGAAGCCTTGGAGTATCTGCGAACGAACAGCGCCAGAATGGCGGAATTCATTTCCGCGCTGAGTGATGACGACCTGGACCGGAAGAGCCATATGCCGGCCTTCGGGGGTGAGTTCACCAGCGAGCAGTTTATGGAGTTTATTATATTCGAAAACGCAGTCCAACATTTTAACAGCATGAAGGCGGCTGTTGCCATATAATCATCTCCGTTTCAATCAATCCTCAAAAGTGCACATTTAATTGTGCAGTCTGCACATTTAAATGTGCATCTTTTATCCCCAATAAAACTAAATAAATATAATATCAAGAACTTATATCTCTGGCACAAATCTCGCTATACCAGATAATACATTCCCCCATTCAATCTGGAGGCCAAGATCATGCTCTATTTAGATGTAGAGATTCTGAGCGAGGCGATTCGTCGAGTTGACACCAAAATAGAATCCATCGGTTGGGATCCTGAATTGTCCGAACGGTCTTTATTCATCGCCCTGGTGTACGAGCGCTTGATGCGTGGAGAGACCCAGGCAGGATTTTTTGAGCTTTGTTCGATGCAAGTGCGATCACTGGATGGGATGGGCGCCTCCTGATGCTCCTGGATCTGGTTCGGGGGGAACAGATCCAAAATCTCATCCGGTGATCGCCTCGCCCCAATGAGGAACTTTCTTGGTGATGAGGTGGTGCTATGAAATCGATCGAGAAAATTTTTGGAAACGAAGTCAAAGATCAGGCTCATTACACCCGATATTGCACGAATCTGTTCAAACGGGCCCCTGAACGCATGGATATCATTGCTGCGGATAATTCGGACAGTTGCATTATTTTTGACGGGGAGCGTTGGCGGGAGTTCAAAATCGACAGAGCCGAAACCTGATGTTTCCGCAATCGCTTCATACCATCGTTACACGATTTTATTTCGACAAAGCCAAACTCCGAGCAATCGGAGGACGGAAAGCTACGGGTCCGAAGTGACATCCTGACTCTCGAGTTTGCTGAAATTCCTGCTGTTTACATCGGATAGCCGGGTTGCCGAAATGTGATCCGGTTTATTTGCTTTAATGACGGAATCCCAAAAATAGAATATGGATTCTGCCGCCGATCCCCCATGTTAGGTATCGGAATCACAGGTCAGCACATGCCGTCACCATTCAATGGATGCGTATGATTTACCGCCTGGAAAGGGCGCTATAGCGAACAGGAGGCTAAGATGCCGAATAGAAAAGAGATATCAAAAATCGTCTTCATAGGCGCCGTCCTGGTTGTTGTGGTCATCTTTGCTGTGATCATGAACGAGCGACAAGGGGCGGGTTCTCTCACAATTAAAACCGGTGAGAGTGAGTTGGTTATGAATTTCGCAGACAACAAATTGAACTTTAGTGAGCTAATCAGCCTGTTGTTGAATAACAAGGCGTATCGCAGGGATACGTTGGCGATACTCAGAGATTCCTACGGCCTCTATCAAAAGGATAGTGACTTGCTGGTGGATCATATTCGAAGGGAATCGGGGGAATCGAGTTTTTCTCAAAGACTCAGGGAGGTGCTGGTGGACTTGAGGGGGCCGTTTGAACGACAATTTCATCACTATTACGACATCACACAAAATGAGGTCGTCGATGCCATTAACTCCTTAGACTACAAGCATGAAGTCGCTCGCGATTAAGAGAATTAAGAGACAGTGCAGCTGGCATTTTTGAGCAGAGAGGAGTTGATGTAGACGTTGCTCTGTATTCCTCGGACAAGATTCTTGATGGAAACGCAGCGGTTTGCGAAGGGAGTAAATATCGAGGCAGAGATCTTCTTTTGCTCAATCCGTATGATCAAACGAAAACCATAAGCGTATTCGCCCGCAATAGTTTCAAATGCATAAAATTGAGCAATGGGGCCGGCCTGGAAAAACCCCTTATTCAGATTAATCACAATGACGCAAGGCGGTTGTTTGGCGACATTCTTTTCAGCGCAAAACACGAAGCCGTTCTTTATCCTGTCCAAAGCGGATACAGCATTGATCCTAAACTGGTCGGGATTCCCAGCAATGAGACGCATAGCTAAAGGAGGCATACCGATGAAAACAATAATCGCAGTCATAGTCGCGGTGTTGCTCTTTTCAACACCTGTCTATGCAAATTGTATCTATAATGGGGGCTCATATCCAACCGGCACCGTCATTGGTCCGTTGGTTTGCTCCCCAAACGGTACCTGGCAACCGAGAAGATAACGACGACCATCGCGTCTGTCCCTGAATGCCCAATCTGCAATGCGAAAAGGCGGAGCCTGGGGAACTCTTTATGCGCAATCTTCTCGGCTCGCATTCGGAATTAATTCATATTTCATTTAAATAAACTGAATTATAGAGGCTGACGGTTTGACGATCCGGCCACGATGGTTAAAATTAGCCGTATGCCTCTTTGAGAGCTATATTAAAAAACTGCGTCTTCAATCTGAAATAGTCAGTAATCGTCTCATGTCTCATTCCATATCCAGATTTCACCGGGATTAAGGTGATTCCTGGATTTTGGTTTTCTAATCTCTGGACTGGATTTTCCGACCTGCGACTGAATCACCTTGTCTCATTCTCTTCGTGTGGTCTCTCAATCGGCTGAATATACTCCATCGGATAACGTCTGCGTGATGCCGAATAGAGTTCTATTTCTTTTTGCATAGTAAGAACGCGCAGCTGAGGAACGAAAACCGCATGCCCCACACGCGCATGGCACATCGCCGTGGGCAGGTTTCAGGAAGGAGAGCAACATGCTGAACGACAAGGCCATAGAAGAATTTAGGACGAGTCTGCGCGGCGAGCTGATCCAACGAAGCGATCCTCGCTATGAAGGTGCCCGTACAGTGTACAACGGAATGATCGACAAGAAGCCTCTGCTGATCGCCCGCTGTGTAAACACGGCGGATGTGATAACTGCGGTGAATTTCGGCCGGGACAATAACCTGCTCATCGCCCTTCATGGCGGGGGCCATAACGGGCCCGGACTGGGTAGTTGTAATGACGGCTTGGTCATTGACCTCTCCCCGATGAAAGGGGTGCATGTCGATCCGGCAAACCGCACGGTGCGGGCGGAACCCGGCTGCACGCAAGGCGACATGGATCACGCCACCCACGCCTTTGGACTGGCTGTGTCGGCCGGCATCGTCTCGACCACCGGCATCGCAGGGCTTACCCTTGGAGGCGGTCACGGCTATCTCTCTCGAAAATATGGTCTGACTATCGACAACCTGCTCGAGGCTGATCTTGTTCTGGCTGACGGAAGTTTTATAACGGCAAGCGGGTCTCAATATCAGGATCTCTTCTGGGCGCTGCGTGGCGGCGGCGGGAACTTCGGCGTTGTGACCAGCTTCCTTTATCGAGCGCATCCCGCAAACATGATTTACGGCGGCCCGATCTTCTGGGATGTGGAACATGCCCGTGGGGTGATGCAGTGGTACCGGGAATTCCTGCCCAAAGCCCCTGAAGAGCTCTCCCCATTCTTCGGATTGAAGACCGTGCCTTCAACGGCACCATTTCCGGAAGAAATATGGGGTAGAAAAATTTGCGCGATTATCTCCTGCTACAACGGACCGCAAGAAAAGGCGGAAGCGGCCATGAAGCCCATTCAAGATGAACTTCCCGCACCCATCTTCCAACATGTGGGCATGATGCCGTTTCCGGCGCTGCAGAGCCTGTTCGATCCGCTGCTGCCCAAGGGGCTGCAATGGTACTGGAAGGGCGACTTTGTCAAGGAACTTCCCGACGCGGCCATCGATGCCCACCTCGAAAATGCGGCAAAGGCACCGAGCGAACTGTCTTTGATGCATCTTTATCCCATCGACGGTGCCGTGCAACGCGTCGGGCGGGACGAAACCGCATGGAACCGCCGCGATGCGACATGGTCCATGGTCATCGCCGGTATCGATCCGGACCCCGCCAAGGCCGAGGCGATCACCGCCTGGGCCAAGGCATACTGGGAAGCCGTGCACCCGTACACGGCGGGCGGTGCCTACGTGAATTTTATGATGGAAGAGGGCGAGGAACGTATTCAGGCGACCTATGGGGAGAATTATCAACGGCTGGCGGATGTCAAGAAACAATACGATCCGACGAATCTGTTCCGAGTGAATCAGAACATTATACCCGCAGCATAAGGTTGCTAAGATTACCACATAGCACCCGACACAGTCTTTGCCCTGAAAGGGGTCAGGTCTCGCATTATGACAACGAACGTGATGTACACCAGTCGGTACTTTCATTATTCAGCGCGAGGGCCAACTTCTGGACAGAATGGGTGCGTGAACTCCAGAAACGATGTTATCATTGATTCTCGTCCGTGCGTCTAAAAAGGGGTACAATGCTTCTTTACAAATGTCATCATGCAAAACCTGACCCCAATAAGAGTAAGAGGGAGAAGATATGAATACCGGCAATTTTGGCACATTTCTTGAGGAGGCACCCTGTATCCTGGGCGAGGGGGCTGTCATCGAACGGTTGCGACGCAACAGCGGCTTCGAGCTCGACCCTCATATTGTCAATTCAGCGTTCATATACGATGACGCCAGACGGTCTGCCCTTGAGACGATATACCGGGAATACCTGGATATCGGGCACCAATACAATTTGCCCCTGGTCCTTTCTACCCCTACTTGGCGGGCCAGCCGGGAGCGGATTGAGGCCGCTGGATATGCTGACCGGAATGTGAACGCGGATAATTTCAGGTTTCTCGACGCCCTCCGCAAAAGCTACGGGGAATATGCTGGAAATGTCTTTGTGTGTGGATTACTGAGCTGTCGTGGGGACGCCTACAACCAGACTGTGGCCCTCGGAACCGGTGAGGCGCACCAGTTTCATGCCTGGCAGGCCGGAATGCTGGCCAACGCCGGGGTGGATTTTCTGCTTGCCGCCACGCTGCCGGCCATCAGCGAAGCGCTCGGACTGGCGTTGGCTCTGGCTGACACGGGCACACCGTATATTCTATCTTTTGTGTTGCGTCCCGAGGGCACCCTGCTTGACGGAACCCTTCTAAGGGACGCCATCTCGGAAATCGATGCCACGGTGCGTCCCATGCCGCTGGCCTATATGGCAAATTGCACCCATGCCTCTATATTTGAATCCGTCCTGCGGCATGTCGCCAATTCCTCATCCGCTGTCCGACAGCGACTTGTCGGTCTGTTTGCCAACACGGCCGCGCTCACCCCCGAGGAATTAGACGACCGTCCTGACCTGGTCGAGGAGGATCCCGAAGCTTTCAGTCATTCCGTCGCTGCAGTTCACAAAGAGTTCGGAATGAAAATTCTTGGGGGGTGTTGCGGAACCGACAATCGACATATCCGAAGCCTGGCAGTAGAGCTCGCCTCCAGCTACTCGGAAACGTGAGGTGGATGTGAACTATTTGCAAGAAGATCGCATCGTCCATGAGATGCCGGCATATGAATTCGCGTATTTGATCCGGACTCCCCGGGCAAAGCGCATTCCGGAGAGCTTTTCCGAGGGCGCATCGCAGAAAGTTTTGAGGTTCCATCGGAAACTGCCGAACTACCGGCCCACCGATCTTGTCCGTTTACGGAACCTGGCTCAAATATGGGGCATCGGCGAAATCCTGGTCAAGGACGAATCGACCCGGTTCGACCTCCTGGCGTTCAAAGCCCTGGGCGGCAGTTATGCCGTGGCACGGTTACTGTGTCAAAAGTTAGGAGTCGATATCGAGGATATTGATTATGACGACCTGGTCAGCGATGACGTGAAGCAGCGCATCGGTCGAATTACCCTGATCACGGCCACAGACGGGAATCACGGTCGCGGCGTTGCCTGGACGGCCGAACAATTCGGGCATGATGCCGTCATCTTCATGCCGAAAGGGTCGGCACCCTCCCGGGTAGAGAACATCCGATCCCACGGCGCCACGGTAACGGTAACCGATCTGAATTACGACGACACGGTGCGACTGGCCGATCAAACAGCCCGGGAAAAGGGATGGTACCTCATTCAGGATACGGCCGGGAAGGGCTATACCGAGATACCGCTCTGGATCATGCAGGGCTATATGACCATGTTTGCAGAGGCCGTGAGCCAGATGGCCAGGCAGGACATCCACCCCACCCATGTGTTCCTTCAAGCCGGGGTGGGATCCTTTGCCGCAGCAGCAGTGGGCTTTCTTGTCAACACGTTTAGAGATAATCCGCCCCGGTTCATTATCATGGAACCGACGAATGCCGCCTGCATGTTGGCTTCCGCCGAATCCGGCGATGGCCTTCCCAAAACGGTCACCGGAGACCTGGATACCGTCATGGCCGGCCTGGCCTGCGGAGAACCCAATCCCATGGCGTGGGATATCCTGAGAGAATTTACAAGCTGCTATATCAGCTGCGGGGACTCCGTGGCAGCCAGCGGGATCCGTATTCTGGCCAATCCCCTAAGGGGTGACGCTGCACTGGAATCCGGGGAATCCGGATCGGTCGGTATCGGTTTGCTGGACCTGTTGGTCAATGCTCCGGATTTTGCCGAGCTAAAACAAGAACTGCAGGTGGGTCCCGCTTCCAACCTGCTTTTTTTTAACACCGAAGGCGCGACAGATCCTGAAAATTACCGTGACACCCTCTGGCACGGGAAATATCCATACAGAACTATTTGACATTTTCCCCCGGCGTATTAATTATTTCTATAGACCTTTATCGCTTGACCGCAGCGAAAATCATCCTGACCATCGGGGCAGCCGGTGCCGTTCGCACGGAAACATTCAGAGTATTTTCGGAAGATGAATACCGGAAAATTGTTGCCGATCTGCCGTGACGTTTCGATCGGCAATCCACCTGACAGCCGGTGCATACCTCTCGGTAATAAGCAAGGCCGGACTGATTGTCCGGCCTTTTCTTCAGGATAGGATCTATTTTCGATCAGCACTTCAAAAATCTTGACATTTTTTAATCTATCGCACTAATACTTTCCCATTCGGACTTCAGCTGAAGCGGATCTTCTGTTTTTTCGCATTCCTTATCGAGTACACCTCACCCCTGCATCCATAACGCATAGGCATTCACCCTGGCGATGGCATTTAAGATAGAAATATATCATTCCGTGTATGTAAAGAATAACGAATAGAAAACGATTATCTTGAATCGCCGGCCTAATTATACAACCAGGCAAAATGGCAGGGAGGCGTCATGGGATACGTGTTCTTGCCAGAATTTTCGTGTATTTGATTGACAGTCTTTGTGTTTTGGAGTCACCAGATCCCAGCATCCGTGGCGGGAAACATGGGCAATCGTTGCAAACAAGTATCTTTTTCCGAAGACGATTCCAAGAACCCCCCGGCTCAGAGTTTTCTGGACCGGCTGACGCGACGCTATTCACGTCCAGCCTATGGAATCGCCGTCATGTTGATATACCTGCTTGCGTCCACAGCATTAGGTTTGGCGTTGGCCCCCGCCCTGTGTCTCTTTAATCAATTCATTGTCTGGAGCCAAAACCTCCCCCAGAGTCTGAGCTGGGTCGTATTGGGCTTTGGTTTGGCAGTCAGTTTTTTCGTATTCGGTTTCGTGCTGTTGATAATCGTGCCCATCTACAACCTGCTGCTGCCGACGCGGGTGCGCCCATTCAAGGGTGGTTACTATTCGTTGCAGGCCGTGCCCTGGTTCCTGCACAACGGCTTATTCTACCTGGTGCGTTTCACTTTTCTGCCCTTTGTTACCTTGACACCCTTTGGCATATGGTTCCTCAAAGCCATGGGGATGAAGCTCGGCCGACATGCCTTTATCAATACGGAGTATATCTCCGACCCCAGGCTTATCACGCTGGGTGACGATGTGGCCCTCGGGGGAAGCGTGCGGATTTTTGCCCACTACGGCGGGCACGGCAATCTTGTTGTCGAACCGGTGGTCATCGGTCACAGGGCAACGATCGGTCTCGCCGCAACAGTTATGGGTGATGTTCACGTGGCAGCCGACGCGACGATCCTTGCCCATTCGGTCCTCATGCCCGGCAGCCGGGTTGGGGAAGGTGAAACCTGGGGCGGCGTGCCGGCGCGACGCATTAGCAGAGAAGAAATGGAGCTATTTAAAAAAGAGATCGGGATACCCACTAAAAATAATCCGGAGTCGGAAATCAACTAGGCAATGTTAACAAGATTTACCTGTTTGGTTTCGATCCGCGGACAATGGGTTCGAGGAACTATGCCGCTGACCAATTCTGAAAATGTCACAATGCAAGACCTGACTCCATAACTGCAGCTTTGTCGATCCCCCGAATCGCAGCATTTAAGCCGGGGCTGTCACCTCCGGCAGTTAAAAGACCAATCAATTTTGGCATAGCATATCCCGGACAAAAAAAGTTAATTGAGGGTTAAAAAGCTTGCGAAGTTCCATGGATTTTGGTTTAAATCGATGACCTTCCGGATCATCAATTAAGTCCGGGAAACCACCGCAAGTGAAACCCAGTTAAGCAAAAATTCAGTTAAAATTCGACTGGTTATGATCCCATCATATAGTTGCAAATTAAAGGGAATCCATCGATGAAATCTTCAAAATTCAAGGTCCCTCAAGGAAAGAAAGTAAAGCTATCGGATTATCGAACAGATGACACCGGCGATATAGAATCTAAAAAGGATGCAAGTAAGCTTCTAAAGGCGAATACAAAAAAAATGGCTGAGCTTCAGGATAGGTTATACGCACATGATAGGTACGGATTGTTAATGGTTTTTCAAGCAATGGATGCAGCAGGTAAGGACAGCACCATTAAGCACGTCATGAGTGGTTTAAATCCACAAGGAACTCAAGTGTTCAGTTTTAAGCAACCATCTGCTGAGGAATTAGATCATGGTTATTTATGGAGGATTGCCAAGGCTGTTCCCGAAAGGGGGCGGATTGGAATTTTTAATAGGTCACACTACGAAGATGTTTTAGTCGTTAGAGTTCATGATTTAGTCAAGTTTCAAAAAATTCCTGATAAATTTGATAATGATGGTATCTGGAAAGAAAGATTTAACCAGATAAAAAATTTTGAAACATATCTGTACGAAAATGGAATAATAACGATCAAATTTTTCCTACATATCTCTAAGGATGAACAAAGAAAAAGGTTTCTGAGGAGATTGGATATTCCGTCAAAAAATTGGAAATTTTCCGAAGCCGACCTGAAGGAAAGAGAGCACTGGGAAGATTATCAAAAATGTTATGAAGAAGCGATTTCCGCAACAAGCACAGATTATGCTCCTTGGTATATCATTCCAGCGGATAAAAAATGGTTTGCCAGAGTGGTTGTATCAAATGTCATTATCGATACATTGCAGAGCCTAAAACTTATGTATCCGGAGTTGGATGGGAACCAGAAAAGAAATATTCATGCTTATAGGGAGCAGTTGATGAAAGAATAGTAAATCAGGGAACGGATAGCCAATAACAAGGTATCTATTTTTCTCAGCCTGTTTGAACCCACTTCTATAATGCGCACGTGGACGGCACCGGAACACTTGATTGTCCGTTCATGGCCCCTACCTGCAATCGGAACATATTTATGGCAACTGCTATAACAATTGCTCAGACGTATTGACGTTATGATTCCACATTTAAGATTGATCGATCAATAAAGATACGGGAAAAAAATTCGCAGCCGCGTTTTTGTGCCAAAATGTCGCAGGCGTCGGATCAAGGGTAAAAATCCGGACACTAAAAATTGTTACTAATATTTGACACCTTTTCTAATCATGATATATAGACATAATTTAGTGAGAATTGCATAAACTCAGTTACTTAGGGGTCGTCGAATCTTTTCAGAGTTATAAGCTTTCCGGGTATCCATACGATACATGATGTTACATCGAGATCTAGACCCCAAAGCGATATCATTTAGCGTTTACCATCATCCAACCGAGATTTTCTACCTCAGAGGGGGAGGGCATTGTGAAAGCTGACACGCTTTACATGTTGCTATTCTTGGTGTTTAAAAAAGCGTTATTCTTTTCATTGGCGATTTTCTATCTTCTATTTTCCGCCTCGCCAGTAGTAGCCGGCAACGAGAGAACGGTTGCACTCATCATGAAGGCTCTTTCCAATCCTTTCTTTTTCAAAATGAAAGAAGGCGCACGAGAATATGCCGAAGAGGAGAACATCCCTCTGGAGATATTTGGACTTGAACGTGAAACTGATGTTGAACAACAGATTGGAATATTTGAGAACCTCATTTCCCGTGGATACGGAGCCATCGTTATCGCACCTGCCGACTCGAAAAGATTGGTTCCGATCTGTAAAAAAGCGTTGGACAAGAACATTGTCGTCATCAACATCGATAATCCTCTTCATCGGAAGTCTATGGATCGTTTTGGTATCGATATACCTTTTATAGGATCGGATAACCGCCTTGGAGCGCAGATGATAGGGAAGTATGTCAAAAATAAATTAAAAGGACGCGGGCGGGTCATAGTGATTGAAGGGATCCGTGGCGTTGAAAACGCTGATCTTCGAAAAAAAGGATTTATCGAAGCTGTTACCGAGAATAGTGGGATCCAAATTGTAGGCTCCGAAAGTGCAAACTGGCATACCGATGAAGCGCTTTCATTATCAATTAGATTACTCAAGAAATACAAATCTATCGACGCGATATTCTGCGCTAACGATAAAATGGCGTTAGGCGTACTTCAAGCCCTTGATATTATGGATCTCACAGGGAGCATTCTGCTTGCCGGATACGATAATATAGAATCAGTACGCGATGAAATGCGCGAAAATCGCATCCAGGCTACTGTAGAGCAGCACCCGGAGCTGATGGGAGCGTACGGCGTGGAACTCGCATCAAGAGCGTTGAACGGTCAAAAAGTCCCATCCTACAAAAAAACGCCGCTGGATTTAGTTACGTATGAATCCTTTAATAAAACGGTAGCTCTTTCCATATCCAACCTTGAAAACCCCTTTTTTGCAACCCTTCTAAAGGGATCTCAAGACGCCGCCGAATTGTTCGGAATGAAGCTTTTGGTGATGGATGCAAAAAACAAAGATGCTCAGCAATTGACAGATATCGTTAATTTGATCAACCAGCGGGCAGATGTCATTATTATCAACCCGACCAATTCGGAGTCGACAACCCCGGGTATCGAAATGGCGAACAGAGAAAATATTCCTGTTGTCACAGTCGATAGAAAATCTTCGTCGGGCAAAATTTTATGCCATATTGAATCTGATAATATTGAAGGGGGCAGAATGGCCGCCAAAGCGTTGGCGATGCATCTGAAAGGGGAAGGGAAAGTCATCGAAATAGAAGGGATCCCCGGAACCTCCGCCGCCCACGAGAGAGGGTTTGGATTCAATGAAGAACTGAAGAGATATCCGGGTATAGAAGTAGTTTCACGAGAAGTGGCCAATTTTGACAGAAAAGAGGCTCAGGATGTCATGCGGCATCTTCTCCAGAGTAATATCCAATTCGATGCGGTTTTTGCTCATAACGATAATATGATTTTAGGCGCTCTGGAAACCGTTAACGAAAAAAAAGACCCAATGCCACTTGTATTTATCGGATTTGACGCAATCCGGGAAGCTGTTCAGGAAGTGAAACAGGGTAGGCTCACTGCAACGATTGCCCAGAAACCGGATACGATGGGAAGGTTATCAATAGAAATCGTCGCCGGGTATTTTCGTGGGGAAAAATTGCCTGCTGTAATACCCGTCGAGCTATCACTCGTCACTAAATAGGAGATTGCGTTTTGTTACGTACGATCAATAGAAGGTTTTATACAATTGCCGGAGTTCTTGTCCTGATTTTCGGTATTGGATACACCAGTTTGGCTTACTATCTAAGTGAGCAGACACAAAGAGATGTCGTGATGGAAGAGACGGTTTTTACTGAGAGGGAAATTCATTTTCTCCATGCTCTTTTCCATGAAATCCGTTTGTGGGAGAGAGCAATCCTTTTCCAAAGAAATCCTGAGGCGGATAAGAAATTTGGCGCGAACATGCTTCAGATGAGAAAGCGCCTCATGGAACTTTACAATAGACAACCAAGGGTGGCGCTAAAAGGAAAACTGAAGCATGTTTTTGACGGTTTGATTCAATATGAGACGGATTTCAACAAAATTATTCAAACGAAAACTGATCAGCGGCTTTATCGGACTCGCATGGATACAAGCTATCGGTCACTGACCTCTTTTGTTTTAAGAAGTGATAACACAACTCTTATGAAGCCTCTTTTTAATTTAACCCATTTCCTTATAAACTACCGTATTGACCGACTGGAATCCGAGTACCAGGTACTCAAAGTGGTTATCGATTCTCTCGATAACAGACTTGTAAAAACAAAGCTCATGGACGATCGGGTTCAAGGGTACATAAAAAGCTTTAGAGATCTATTGGATATTGATTTTGCTTTGGAACGTGAAATCAGACTTATCAATGAGCGTTTCAATGAAACTAGCAGTCAACTTATGGTCCTTTTTAAAGAGATATCGAACGACTCCGAAATTCTGTTGAGAAATAAATTTCAAGAAATCCAGAAAAGCAGGGGAAAGTTTATTCGGTTTTTCTTCATATCGACGGTTGTCAGTATTATAACCCTTTTATTGATCCTTACCCTGATTTCCAAAAAAATTATACATCCTATCAGGTCTGTAGCCGCTGTAATGAGAGAGGTAAAATCAGGAAATATTCATGCACGGAGCGCAGATTTTAGCGATAAAAACGACGAAATTGTACAATTTGGTTTGTCGTTCAACGATATGCTCGACACTTTGGAAAATAACAACCAGCAGTTGATCAATTACCAGAATGAGCTTGAAAAAAGAGTCTCCGAGCTTGCCTTGCGTGAAACAGAACTTGAAATGGAAATCGAGGGGCGTCAAAAAGCGGAGAGAGAAAGACGGCGGCTTACGATACAGTTACAGAGAGCGGAAAAAATGGAAGCCGTCGGAACCCTGGCTGGAGGAGTGGCCCATGATCTGAATAACATTTTAAGTGGTATCGTAAGTTATCCGGAGCTGCTGCTGCTTCAGCTCCCAGACGACAGCCCATTACGAACGCCCCTTATGACGATTAAGGAATCGGGACAAAAAGCCGCCACCGTCGTTCAGGATTTGTTGACGCTTGCTCGGAGAGGGGTTGCTATAAACAATGTGGTAAATTTAAATACTATCATTAAAGATTATTTGAGGAGTCCTGAACATAAACGCGTAAAATCTTTTTATCCTGAAGCTCACGTGAAAATCGATTTAGAATCCACCCTTTTAAATATCGTCGGCTCTTCCATTCATCTGTCAAAAACAATTATGAATTTGGTCACAAACGCGGCAGAGTCCATGCTCGAAGGAGGAATCATATTTATAAAGACAGAAAATCGATATATCGATAGACCGGTTAGAGGCTATGATGATGTGGAAGAAGGGGATTACGCGGTGTTTAGCATTGCCGATTCGGGAATCGGCATTTCGGCTGAGAACTTATCGAGAATATTTGAACCTTTCTACACGAAAAAGGTGATGGGTAGAAGCGGAACAGGATTGGGCATGGCGGTCGTGTGGGGTACAGTAAAAGATCATAAAGGATACATACATGTCCAAAGTAGTGTTGGGCAAGGAACCACTTTTACCTTATTTTTCCCTGCCACCCGAAAGAAATTAGACAGAGAAAAATCGAAATTGGCCTTTGAAGATTATATGGGGAATATGGGGAAGGAAAAGGAAATTTTAGTCATCGACGATATTCAAGAGCAAAGAGAGATTGCCTCCGGCATGTTACGGCAGCTGGGTTATTCGGTAACGTTGGTTTCGAGTGGCGAGGAGGCGATTGAATACTTAACGTCTGAATCCGTGGATTTGATAATTATAGACATGATTATGGAGCCCGGAATGGATGGACTCGAGACGTACCGGCGGATACTTGAACTGCATCCTGGGCAGAAAGCGATTATAGCCAGCGGGTTCTCCGAAACAGAGCGGGTTAAGGAGGCCCAAAATTTGGGGGCTGGAGAATACGTAAAAAAACCATATACCCTGGAACAATTAGGGATATCTGTTAAAAAAGAGCTGGAAAAAGCCTAATATCGGAGTGCATTGTGAAACCGTTCACCCAGAACCGCTTATTTAGCTCTGAAATGTGTCGTAAATTTACGACACCAGCGGTGTAAAAAGGTAAAAAGGCCCACTTCGGGGGCCATATAAGGCCCCCTGGCCGTTCCCCATCCGACCGGACGCCAATTCTGATACTCAGCATTAAAATCCCATATCCTGGTTCACGATAACGATCTTGATTCTTCCCTTGGGAAACGACTTCTCGGTGATGGTCCACACGTTGCAGATGCGGTCCGGACTGCTGCAGTCATGGCATATGGAGGTCTTCACACAGGGAGTCTTCTTGTCCAATCGCATGGAATTGACCGGCGCCGCATAGTCATTGATGCGGTACATGGCATCGTCCAGGTCCGGCACGATTTTGTTTCGACCCACGCAGACCACGACATGTTTAGGGCCGAAAGCGATGGCCCCGACCCTGTTTCCGATCATGTCCAGGTTTACCAGCATGCCGGTCTCCGTGATGGCGTTCGTGCCGGTGATAAACAGATCCACAAGCAGCGCCTGACGCCGCCGTTCGATCATCTCTTCCGGAGGGATATCTTTTGCCATGGAATCGATCGCCGTAATCCCTGGAAGCGACAGAAGCGGGTTGTACAGTCCGGCGGCAACAGCCGTCATGGAACCGCCCCAGGACAGGCTCTTGGGCGTCACTTTCGGGATAATGGTGTCCATCACGACGGCTTTTGCATCCTCGGGGGTTTCGGCCAGATGCACCTCGAAATTGTTTTTCTCCAGCGCTTCCTTCACCGCTTCCAATCGCAGGTTCCAGTAGTTCTCAATCGGTTTGTCCATGGGGCTCCTCGTTCTTTGTGGTTTCTACAGCCAATGTCGGAATTTCCTTCCAAACTTTTTTTGCTTCTATGAACGTATAAAAGCACGGTCCAATAAACAAATCTAAGGATGATGAGATTGGCCTCTCTATCACCCCCCCACCGATCCTCCCCCATCGAGGGGAGGACAATTTTGTACTCCCTCCCCCGGGGGGAGGGAGCCAGAGGGAGGGGGTATGATAGGCGCACGCCTTATTTTGGGTTATAGGCTCGTAAAAGAATCATCGGTATCGGTATTGACCAGCTATAATAAAAAAATGCAATCCGGCGCAAGATGTTCATTGTGACGGAGTCTTGACGATTCGCAGGATGCTGAATACTGTTCTGTGAATTGATAATCTTATGGAAACGTTCGGATCAAAAGGTGAAAACGTGGCAGTTCCCATTCTTGATATCTATTCCGATTATATCTGACCCTGGTGCTATTTCGTTACCGGGCGTATCGAAAAGCTTCAACGTGAATTTGAGATGGACATCCGGTGGGTAGCGTTTCCCTTGCATCCGGAAACGCCAAGAGAGGGCAGAACGCTCGAGGATCTGTTTGCGGGCCGGCCGATCGATGTCGGCCTGATGATGGATCGCCTGAGAACAGTGGCCCGGGAGGAAGGCCTACCGTTCGGGGATCGGAAGATGACTTACAACAGCCGGCTGGCCCAGGAGTTGGGAAAATGGGCGGAGTCCATGGGGCGAGGAGACGACTTTCATGCGGCCGCGTTCCGGGCCTATTTTGTTGATGGTCAAAATCTTGCCGAACCGGATGTCTTGACGAATCTGGCCTGCTCTGTCGGGCTTCCGGAAGAGGATGCCCGGCAGGTCTTGACGGTCCGGACCTTCAAAGATCCGGTGGACAGTGATTGGCAGAAGTCCTACGAGCACGGAATCACCGCGGTGCCGACCCTCGAATTAAATGGAACACAGCTCGTCGGGTTTCAGCCTTATGCCGAAATGGTCCAGTTCGTCCAAATCAATGGCGTTCGGCCTCGGCCGTAATGGCAACGCGGCATCATTTTGCCAGCCAGCTTCGGGCAAATTTGATGAGCAACAGGATGGTCGGCACCGTATGCATCATCAGATCGAAGATGTCGATGGGCCGTCTCAGCGTGCCGTTTTTCAGCATGATGAGTTTTTCCAGGGCATGGGGCATCGGCACCACCGGCGCGACCAGCAGGAAAACCGCGATGGGTATCAGAATACTATAGGGGATCTTATCGAGAAAATCGAACATGGTCACTCTATCTCTATCGATGAGCGATCTCGTCGCGTTTCATAAAATCGTTGTACGATTTTATAACCATACTCCATGACAGCACCTGTATTCAAGCGCGTCCTGATCATTGCCGATATCGAAGGCAGTTCAGATTGCTGGAGCCATCGCGCTTCTTCTTTTATGACCCGGGACTGGGTGCCGGCCTGCATCGGCATGTCCCGGGATGTCGATGCGGTGGCCCGAGCGCTCTTTTCCGCCGGCGCAAAAGAGGTAACGGTCAAGGATTTTCATCGAACCGGCTTCAATCTGATTCCCGGGCTGATCGACCCTCGAGCAGGGATCGTGCCGGGCTACTGCCGCGGACCGGTGCCCGGGATCGGGAATCCCAACAAGGCGGAGGCCCTGTTTTTGATCGGAATGCATGCCGCATCCGGATCCCACGGATTTCTGTCCCACACCTTCACCTCCCGTATACAACGTTTAACGGTCAACGGTCATCTGATGCCGGAGGTGGCTTTTTTTTCCGGATCGGTGGCCGGATACGGGATTCGACCGGTCTTTTTCTCCGGTTGCCCGGTGGCGTGCGGGCAGGCCCATCATCTGATTCCGGGCATCCGCACATTCAGTATCGACAAGTCCGGGCCCCCGGAGCGATTCGAGGCCGAGCCGTGGCGGAATCGTTTGGGCGTTGCCGCTGCCGCCGCATTGACCAACCATTGCACCCGCCCGTATTTACCCAAGGGACCATTCAGGGCGGTGGTCCTCATGCGGGACGGCGCCGAGACCGCCAGGCGTCTGGCGGCCCGCTGGGGATTCGAGCGATCCGGGGCCCGGATTATCTTCAACGCGGACGATTTTGCACAGCTCTATATGGCCATGATTCGGCTGTGCTATCTGTCTCCGGCCAGTGAGCGGGTTCTTCCTCTGGGCCTGTTCTTGTACCACCTGATGGGACGGATTGGATTGGCCTGGGTGCGTCGAAGGGCATTACAACAGGGATTGTTGTGAAAAAAAATCCTGCTGCAACAGGCGTGCGTTTCTGCCGCAGCAGGATGTGTAGACTCGTGGGGAAAGTTTAGGATTCGGGCTGGGTATTGAACATCTTCCGATCGTTGAATTCGGCCTGTTTCCCATCATTCCACTGGGTGACCGGCCGCAGATAGCCGACCACGCGGCTGTAAACTTCACAATTTTGGAAATTGCTGAGCGCCGGCTCTTTTTCGTAGCAGGTGTTGCATTTCAGGAAGAATTTGTTCGTCTTTGGCTCAAAGACACTGCCTCCGTTCACATGGATGCCGTCGGGTTGCGGTGATGCCGTTATTATGACACTCGACTGGCAGTCATGGCAGACGCCTTCCCACATCAGGTTTTCCTTGTCCGGATACTCGTCAAAAAGTTCATGCAAGCGTTCTACCGTCATATTGGCCATTGTGATCGTCCTTTCGGTTTGCTGGTTCGCTCTCGCTATATCTTCCAGCACCACGTGCGGATGTCGAATAGGAAGGGTTGCTATCCGGTTCGGCAGATTGTGTGAAGGTCGGCAAGCTCCTCTTTGATACGACTTGCTTCGCTTTGCCCCAATTGGCGCTGGTTGATGGCTTTCTCGAGATTATGGAGGTCCTTGAACAGTCCGGGTTGACGATATTTCTGAAAATCCTCACACGTGAACCTGTGGCGGCATTTCCGGCATACCTCAACCGCTTTTCTGTGAAGGCTCCGATGCCTGGTGCAAAGAATATATCTTGTGTGATCGTCGATCAGAGCCTCTTTCCTGCGGGCGAGTAATGTCACGTGTGGAGCGGTTTCCCGGATGTCACGCCGTCGCCAATGAATCAATGGGCGCATTATAGTTGAGCATATGTTGTTGGTCAAGGGAAAAAAACCACAATATATTGGGTAGGCTGGATGCTTGTCCGTCCGCCTGAGGCGGATAAACCTTTGGCGGGCTGGATTCTGGATTCTGGTTACTGGATTCTGGATGCTGGATTCTGGATTCTGGATTCTGGATTCTGGATGCTGGATGCAAGGTATTTGGGGATACGTTGTCGATCTGAGCTCCGAGATCGTTGACGGAGTGACCCAACGCCAAATCCCCAATACCGAATACCAAATACCTAAACACGGGCCCACGGGCAAACCTCTAGAAAGCGACAAAGTCCTTTTTGGCCTCAATCACCTTCAGCAAATATCGGCGGGATTCATCCCGTGGCAGATTGTTTCGAAGAGATTGATAGACTTCGTGGGGAGCAAGTCGATTGATTTTGTCCGGAGCCGTGTTTCGATCGGCATTAAAGGTTCTGAGAACGCTTCCGGGCCCTGCATTGTATGCGGCGATGACGCAATACTCCCTGGACACGGGGTCGATGATCTCACCCAGGTACTGGTCATTGAGAAGATGCAGATATGCCGTTCCATACTGAATGTTGTTTTCCGGAACGAAAAGAAATCCCTTGGAGGGACGTCCGTCCCGCTTGTTGAGAAAGCGGTACACGTCTTCGCCCGCAGTGTAGGGCACGATTTGCATGAGACCGAACGCCTGAGCCGTGCTGACTGCAAAGGGATTGAAATTGCTTTCGGTCTTCATGACGGCGTAGATCAGGTTGGGGGAAACCTTAAACCGCTGTGCATATTCTCCGACAATCGGTTTATACTTCCGCGCCCGGATCTGGAGGTTGTCCTTGACCATGGGGAACCTCACATAGTGGACCGTCCGTTCTTCTTTGCCGATACGAATCAGTCGGGTGGCCAGCTTGTTCTCGATGAGCCAGTCGGCGTAGCGCTCCGCCCGCCATGTCCAGCGGATAGTTTTACCCTCGGCGTCCTTGATCTCTTTATACAGAAAGGGGGTGGCTCCCAGTTTTACGGGTTTTGCAGAATACAGGTCGACGGAGCGGGGATCGTCCGGAGTCAGAAGGGTGGTGACAATGGCTGTTTTCAGACTGAGTAGCGGGTTTTCCTTATCCAGTGTTTCGACGGTCACCACTCCGCGGTCGAAGTCCACAGAGGCCCGGGATAAGTAATTCTGGGTATATTTCACGTATTTTTTGGGTCGAGGTTCTTCTACCTCGTCGTCCCCCCAGGTGCCGCCGATGACCTTTCGGAAGGCAGAAACAAGCTTTTCAAATTCCCGAATATCACGTTCCAGCGCCTTGGGATTGGTGGCATACTTGACGGCCTTTTCGGCGGCCATCCGTTCTGCCGAGGCGATGTCCCCGGTGGTGGCAATCCGCGCCACCCGCACCACGTCGCCCGAGGAGCAGGCCACCATGGTTATCAGAAACAGGGGGATGAAGAGGGATTGTTTCACTTTTGGATCATCTCCAGAGAACAAACTCTTTTATGAAATTATAAAATGTTCTAGCTATCGTCAACCCAGCAAAGGCCGGAGTCTATAACTGAATTGAGAAACTGGATTCCGGCCTTCGAGGCTGTGTCGTAATTGGAAACAGTGCTTGAAATGTGTCCGTCATCCAGTCACGTCACTAGCCAAAAAGACCTGGATTCCGGGTCAAGCCCGGAATGACAAAATTTCCCATACACCCAGTTTTGATAATTACGGCACAGTCTCCTTCGCCGGAATGACGGTCGATGCTGTTTTGGACGTTTTACATGTTGTTCAAACACTTGAACCCCTGGTCGCCTCCGGCGGCGTCACAGGTTTATGCGCCTCAGGCGTACGGGTAAACCTTGACCCCACTTCTCCAATTATTTTGGAGAAGTGGTTTTATTGTTTAATCTTGGTATTTCGGAACTGGATATAGCCGCTGCGCATAGCCACGTATGGGTCGATGGACGCGGCCTTCAGGGCTTCGTAGTCGCCGATCCGGAAGGACAGCTCGTTCCATCGCCGGAAGATCGTCACGGCGACGGCCTCTTCCCATGAGTCGTATAAATAGGCCAGCGGACTGAAATAGCGATCCAGGACCCAGCCGGTCGTGTCCCGCAAGGTTGTCGGGCCGATGAACGGCAGCACCATGTAAAAACCGTTCCCGATTCCCCAGACCGCGAAGGTTTGCCCCAGGTCCTCTTCCCGGGGAGCCAATTACGGGAAGCTGCTGGCCGGGTTTCCGAATCCCAGCAAGCCGGCGGTGGTATTGATCAAAAAGCGCTGCGTTTCGATACCCGCCCCTTTGCCCTTACCCTGAAGCAGATTGTTGACGATACGGATTGGGGCAAACGCATTATAGAAAAAATTCTTGATAGGGATCCTCACATTCACCGGAACCACTGTACGATAGCCGATGGTGACGGGCTTTGCGAACCAGAAGTAAAACCTGTCGTTGAAGACAAAAACGGCCCGGTTGATCGGTTCGAATGGATCCGCGACCTTTACCGCTGCGTCTTCGGCCTCATCGTAGAGGGTATCCAGTTCGTCATCGAGAAATCCATCGTCATCGATGGTATCCGGAGCCGGATCTTCAGCCGCCCGGGGTGCTGATTGCGCGGGTCCTTCAGGGGCTTCCCCATGACAGAATGCCGGTGCTGAAAGCAACACGGTCAACACCGCGAGATGAAGCCGGAAAAGCCAAAGACCGCCGCGTGTCATCCGTTAGTTGCCCTCGGTGGTTTCCGCTGTCAGGGTCTCGACTTTTTCTCTCAGCATCTCGATCAGCCGCTCCGGCGGATCTTGTCTCAGCACCCTCTCGAACTCGTTCCGGTAATTTCCCAGAAGGCTGGTGCCTTCGACGTGAACATTATAGATGCGCCATTTTCCCTGGCGTTTCCACATGCTGTAATCCACCGGGATTTCAACGGCTTTTCGGATAATCTTCGTCTTCACCAGCGCTTTCTTTTCGGTCTTCATAACCTCCGAAAGAAAAATGATCCTTTCGTTCTGGAGTTTTCCCTGGATCTGGTTAAAATAATTGTTCCCAAGAAATCGGGTAAAGATATCCGTAAATTCACTGCGCTGTTGCGGTGTGAAGCTTTTCCACCGATTCCGTTTCAGTGTTCCCCGGGCAATGGCTTCGAAATCAAATACGTCACCCACGATCGCCCACAATTTCTCCTTTTGCTCCTCGATATTGGCACGGTTGTTATATCGGGGGTCTGTCAGGATTTGGAGAACCTGCTCCACAGGTTTTTGAAGTGACTGCATCGGACCCGGGGCTTCGGTGACTGCCTGGGCTGCAGGCACCGTGATGACGAGCATCATGCAGATGACCATAGTTTTTCGAAGCATGGATATGCCTCCTACTCTACGCCGCCGAATGCGTATTTGCCGATCAGTCCCTGAATATCCACCGCCGACTCGGTTTCGGTGATTTCATCGCCGTCCGAAAGCAGATCGTCCGAACCGCCGAGGGTCAGCAGAATGAATTTGTCTCCGATGAGACCGGAGGTTTTCACCGATGCCATGACGTCGTCGGTCAGTTTGATGTGGTTCTCGATGTTCAGAAGTACCTTGGCATCTTCCCGCTGCAGATCCAACGTAATGTCCTCGACCCGGCCGACCGGCACCCCCGCCATTTCCACCGAGGCTCCGATACGCAGGCCGGACACCGACTGAAAGTGGGCGCTCACCGTGTAGTGGTCTCCTCCGATGAGTTGCATCCTTCCGAGTTTAATGGTGAGATAACCCACGCAGGCAATACCGATCAGCATAAAGATGCCGACCGCCGTTTCGATGGAGGTTCGATTCATGGTTCCCTCACTGCATTCGCCATTGGGTATTGGGTATTGGGTATCCGGTATCTGGTGCTGCCAAAGTATTATAACTCAAAACCTGCAGATTCGAAAACACCTCCGCTCAGAGCGCCAAACCTTGCCCTTACCCGTCAAATTAAATCCATATTTTTCCAGAGCGGCGAGAGCCGCGTTTCATAAACCGGGTGCCCGAATTTTTTTTCGGGCACCCGGTTTATTCGCATACCTGAAATTCGTACAATCCAGCCGCCCGGTATATCGCCGCTGTAACGGCATCCTCGAGGTTGCCTTCCGCTTTCACGTCGGCAATGCCGGCACTGATTCTGAAACATTTGTCAGAGCCAGGTTCAGCGATTGCCAAATGGACGCCCGTCATCTCTTGAGCCAGTCTGTGGCAGAGACGGCCGGCCGACTCATTGTCCACACCGTCCATAATCGCAACGACGCGGTTCAATCCATACCGGCAGCAGGTGTCGGTGATGCGGAGCCTTGCCCTGAGCATGTCAATGAAATGATTCATCACGTTCTGTCCGCCCACATGCCCTGTCTTCTCATAGAGTTCATCGATGTTGTCGAAGGTGAACACGATCACCGAAAACGGCGTCCCATGCCGATTCAGCCGGGATCGTTCCTGAAGAAAGTGAACCTCACACGCTTTTCGAGATTCCATTCCGGTGGTTTCCCGATCCGGTGCCATGAGGCCATGGATGAAGTTTTGCACCACCGGGTCCGAGGAATCCTGAATTTCTGCCGGGGTTCCCTCCGCAAAAATGCTTCCTTCCTCCAGCATGGCCACTCTCTGGGAAATATAGAAGATGTCGGGGATTTCATGACTCACCACGACCCCGGTAAAGCCGAATTTTTTCTGATATTCGGATATCATCCCGTGTACCGCGTTTTTCCGGATGGGGTCCAGGCCGGTGGTCGGTTCGTCGAACAGGACAATCTCCGGTTCGGTGATCAGCGCCCGTGCCAGGGCGACCCGTTTTTTCATCCCGCCGGAAAGCTGGGACGGGTATTTCTCATCGATATTCAACAGATCCAATGCCTCCAGCTTATCCAGGACCCTTTTTTCAATCTCCGCTTCCTTGAGACGGCTTTTTTCTTTCAGGGGAAGGGCCACGTTTTCGTAGACAGTCATGGAATCAAACAGTGCCGATCCCTGGAACATATAACTGAATTTCCGTTCCAGGCGTCTCCGCTCCCCCCGCTTCATGGCGGCCATGGGTTCGCCATTGAAAAGAATCTGTCCGGAATCCGGCTCCATGAGCCCGATAATATGCTTGAGAAGCACGCTTTTGCCGACCCCGCTCTTTCCAATGATGGTGGTGATCTCCCCCTTGAACACACGGAGGCAGACCCCCTTGAGCACATTGTGATCCCCGAAGCGTTTGTTCACATTATCGAATTGTATCAGGGGCTGATTCATTTCGTTACAGTAAAAATGACGTTACGATGTAATCGACAATCAGGACCAGAACACAGGATATCACCACCGCCGAGGTGGTCGACAGACTGACGCCCTTGGCACCGAACCCTTCCTTGCGGGTATGGGTATAATACCCCTGGAAACAGCAGATGGTAATGACCACCACACTGAAAACGATCGCTTTCGTGAATCCGCCGTTGACATCGGTCATCCGGACACTGGACTCTACCCGTGAAAAATAAATCCCGGAATTGATCCCTAGCAAAATGGATCCGGTGACATAACCGCCAAAGATCCCGATCACATCGAACAGCGCCGTCAGCAGGGGAAACGAAATCAGACCGGCGGCAAGGCGGGGGCTCACCAGAAATCGAACCGGATTAATACCCATGGTCTTCAGGGCATCGATTTGTTCGGAAATGCGCATGATCCCGATTTCCGCGGTCATGGCCGATCCCGCCCGGGCGATGATCATGATAGCCGTGAGCACCGGGCCCAGTTCACGAATCAGAGACAGCGCCACGGCCGCCCCTAAAAACCCCTCGGATCCGAACTTGGAGAGGGTGTAATATCCCTGCAGCCCGAGGACCATTCCGGTAAACGCACCGGTCAGACAGATCACCAGCACGGATTTCGCACCGATAAAATAGATTTGATGGATGATTTTTCCGAATTGCAAGGGGACTGAAACGATATGGAAGAGTCCCCGGACGAAAAACAGCCCGATGCGGCCGATTTCCTGGACCAATGAAATGGTCAGGCGGCCAAGGGCCGCCACCGGGTTGAATGACAACAGTGCTTTTTGCATGGCAGGTATTTCAAAACTTAAAAAAATCAATTGAAATCAAGTAACTATAGTGTTTCATCAGAAAAGTGTCAAGATTTATAGCCATTGGCGGATGAGTCGCGCTGTGGGTGAACAATGGGGCCGAAGGTGGTTTTGACGACGTCCCGGGGGGTTGCTATAAGCGGATCATCAACTTCATTTATCAAAGGTATCGGATAATGCCATGGACGCTTCACATTCCCGATATATATCGGCGACCGCAATTCTGGACAGTGATCATCCGGTGATTGTCGAATACGCCCGATCGGCAACCGGTAGCAGCCGGGGGCCGGTCGAGACAGCCGTCCGGCTTTTTTACGCGGTACGGACGACATCCGCTACGATCCCTATGTCCCATTTTATCGACCGGAACACTATCGATCGAGCCATGTACTGAGCGTCGGGCGCGGGTTCTGCATCAGCAAGGCCGGCCTGTTGTGTGCGCTGGCACGGGCCTCCGGCATTCCTGCCCGCATCGGGTTTGCCACCGTCCGCAATCACCTGGCGTCGCGACAGCTCATCGAATTTCTGGGCTCGGATCGGTTTGTGTATCATGGCTATACGGAACTGCTTCTTGAGGGGCGCTGGGTCAAGGCCACGCCGGCGTTCAACGCCGAGCTCTGTCTCCGCTACGGTGCCGCTCCCCTGGATTTCGATGGTCGCCGGGATGCCCTGCTGCAGCCCTACAATTCAGAACTGTCGCCCTTCATGGAATACCTCGAGGACCATGGTACCGATACAGATATCCCGGTGGATCGCATTGTTGCCGCCTGGGAACATGCCTACGGTCGCCGCCGTGTCCAGGGGTGGATTTCGGATATGGAGCGCAGCGGCGGTTCCGTTAACCGGGATCTGATGAAGGAAGAGGTCTATCGACCCAAATAATCAATCATGAGGGGCTAAAACGCCTTCAATTCTAATGGACTAGCTGAGGATGCCCAAAGCTTCACTCCATAATAATTTCGAAGCGCGAATATCGAAATCCGAAACAAATTACAAAATACAAAACCAAACTGTGTCAAACAGCTTGTAGTTTATTTTTTTTTCTGTTTTATGAGTTTATTCCGAGTTTCGAGCTTCGAGCTTCGGATTTCGAATTTTTCTTTGAGGAAAAAGTATGCTGGGTACGCTGGTGAACACAGGGGCGATTATTGCCGGAAGCCTCATCGGGCTTATGTTCAGGGGAGGCATTCCCGAAAAGACCAATCGGACCATCATGCAGGCCATCGGTCTGGCGGTGGTTCTTATCGGCCTGACGGGAGGTCTGAAAACCCAGGAGCTGTTGCTTTTGATTATCAGTCTGGCCGTGGGCAGTCTGATCGGCGAACTGCTCCGGATTGAAGATCGGCTCGAGGGCCTTGGAAATAGGTTGGGAGGTATGTTCAAACTGGGGGGTGATGGGTTTACCCATGGGTTTGTCACGGCCAGTCTGGTGTACTGTGTCGGGGCCATGGCCATTGTCGGCTCACTTGAAAGCGGGCTTGCCGGCAACCATCAGACCCTGTTCGCCAAGTCGGTTCTGGACGGCGTCACTTCGGTAATTTTCGCGTCCACGCTTGGTGTCGGTGTGCTGTTTTCCTCCCTCTCTGTTCTGCTGTACCAGGGGGCCATCACACTGGGGGCATCGTTTTTCAAGCAGTTTCTGACGCCGCCCATGATCAATGAAATGTCGGCTGTGGGGGGCGTATTGATCATGGCCATCGGTATCAATATATTGGATCTTCAGAAACTAAGAATCGGTAACATGTTGCCGGCTATTTTTATTCCCCCGGTATATTTTGCACTAAGGTATCTGCTGATTTCGGGATGATGTTCCGCTAACCTTTTTCTCGACGATTGAAGAATCCCTTATGCACTGGAAAAAAGCCATTGCTGTTGCCGCATTGCTGGTCGCCGGGTTGATTCTGGCGGCCTTCATTTTGGTGGCAGCTTACGATTTCAACACACTAAAACCACGGATCCAACAGCTGGCAAAGGAAACCACCGGTCGGGAACTGGTGATTGCCGGCGATTTGGATGTTCGCCTCGGTTTCTCTCCTGTCATCTCAATTCATGACGTCCGGTTTCAAAATGCTCCCTGGGGATCCCGGCCCGACCTTTTGACCGCAACCCGTATCGAGCTTCGGGTGAAATTGTGGCCCCTGATTCTGGGCGACCTGGTGTTCAAGCGGATCCACCTCATCGAGCCTGATTTTCTCCTGGAGTTCAACAAATCCGGCGATGTGAATCTCCTTTTTGACACCATCCAAGCGGCGGCCTCCCAGGAGCGCCCACCTGACCTGTCGACGTTGCCGGTGTTCATCGTAAAAGATCTGACCATCGAAAAGGGTCGATTCAATTACATTGACGAGAAAAGGAATTTAACTCTCGAAATCAGAATTGACAGCGCCAACGCCAACATTCGGGGATGGGATAAACCGGTCCGATTGAAGGCAAGTGGGGCGGTGGAAGACATTCCGCTTACCGTGAAGGGAAACTTCGGTCCAATCTGGGCATGGCTCGACCCTAACCTTGCGCTATCAGCGGACCTCTCTCTGACATCCGGCGGGACGTCGGCAACGGTTCGAGGAAGTGTCCGCGATCCGATTGAATTTGAGAGTTTTTCCTTCGACATCGTTTCCAGCGGCTCTTCGACCAAGGAAATCGCCCGTTACGCAGAACAACCCAAGGTTCCGGAGTTCGGCCCCTTTACAATCACAGCCAGGGTAAGCGATGCGGATGGGAAACCGGCCTTGCACATTTTGAATGCGGCTGTCGGCGAAGAAGAACGGGTCAGGCTTGCGGTCACCGGCAAGATCAACGATGTGATCTCGATGCGGGGTGTCGCGCTGGATGTTACGGCAACCGGTCAGGACACGGCGAATTTGGTTAAGATTGGCATCCCGCCAATTCCCCTGCGCGGCCCTTTCCGGATCACGGCCGGCCTATCGGATCCGAAACCCAAAATCTACAAAGCCGACGACATGCGGGTCGCCATTGGAGACCATCTCATCACCGGACGGATGGAATTGAGCATGGCTGAGCCCATTCCGATGTTGACCGCCAAACTGTCTTCCGAGAAATTCGGTTTGTGGCCATTCACGCTGGATGCTGTGTTAACCGGACCTGTCGACAAGCTGGCATTGCCCAAACTTGATGTCATCTTTGGAACCGAGGATGTGGTCAAGGCCAGTCTGAGAGGATCCATCGGGAACCTGCTGAAGCTGAGCGGTGTAGATCTGGACTTTCAGATGCGTGGCCGGGATTTATCCAATGCGTCACGGATCTTTAACCGTAAACTACCATTGCGAGGGGCCTTTCACGCCAGTGGGAAAGCCGCCATCACGGAACCAAAGCTGTTCCAGGTACCCAAACTCCAGGTGTCCCTGGGAAAAAACGATTTCGAAGGATCTATGGATTGGGATCTCAGGGGAGAGGCACCTCAATGGAAAGCGACACTATCCTCACGGGATCTGGATGCCTCAAGCATCATTCCCAAGCAAAGTGTCGGGCAGCCCTGGGTCAAGGCGTTGGACCAGATGGATCCCTTTGAGATGCGATTTCACATGACCGGTTTTTCCGGGGAACGCTCAATCGACATGTTTGAGTTGAGTTCGGGGAATAGCCGGTTTTTAAAACTGGAGATGTCGGGGACCATCCAGAAGGTGAAAAGCCTTCAGGGCATCGATTTGACCTTTCATGCCAGCGGTCAGGACGTCGGTCAACTGGGACAGCTATACGGTGGCGCCCTACCCGCCCAGGGGATATTTGATGTCTCCGGGCGTATCGCTAAACCAGAAGCGAGCACCTATGAGATTGCCGATCTGGGAATCCTCCTTGGACCAAACGAGCTTTCCGGTCGGGTGAATATCGATCTGGCCGGTAACCAGCCGCGTCTGTTCGTTGAATTATCCAGCCGGCAGATCAGCCTGGAATCCCTGTCTTTACCGGACAAAAAGTGGATTACCCCTATCAGCAAGATCACCGATTTCGGACCGCTCGCGCTGAAGGCCCAGTTGTCGGGGCCGCTTGACCGTATCACCCTCGAACGTGTGGATCTTGATATGGGTCGAGAGGAGCTCGCCAAAATCTCTCTTAAGGGTGCTTTAAATGATCTGTCCGCCGGACGCGGTCTGGATGTGCAGTTTTCAATCAAGGGTAATGATGCGGCACGACTCGAACAATTACTGGGGCAGCCCGTTCCCCTGGAGGGGGTTTACAAACTGTCCGGCCGGCTATCGGATCCTGCGGTCAAGACCTACCGCATCGAAGATCTCAATGCCATTATCGGGGAAAATGACCTGCGCGGCAGGGTGGATCTCGTTCTTGCGAAGAGTTCTCCGATGATCGCCCTTGAATTGGAATCCTCCAAAACCACCCTGGCACCCGTGACCATTGAATCCATTGAATCGCTGCGCGGGATACCGGACCTGGGTCCCCTGAAACTGGCCGTCCGCGTGGTCGGCCGGGGAGACACATATACCTTTACAGATCTGGATCTGAATTTCGGAAAGGATGAGCTGGTATCGGTCATGGTTAAAGGGACAATTAAAGACCCTTCGATCCCAAAAGGGATGAATCTTGATTTTGCCATCCGATCCAGTGATCTGGCAATTTTCGAAAAGCTGAGCGGGAAGGCCTTCTTTCCTCAGGGGGCCTTAAGACTTTCCGGGCACTTTGTCGATATTGCCCCGAACGTGTACCGAACATCTTCTCTGACCGCGATTTGGGGTGAGAGTGAGCACAAGGGATGGGTGGAACTGGATCTGTCCGGAGAGCGTCCCAAGGTGCGTGCCGACATATCGTCGAACAAGTTGGACCTTCGCCCGGTTTTGGCTCGCGAGGATTCAAAAGAGACCGCCACGGCTCCTCCGCCATCTCCCGGCACATCAAGCGCCCGCGTATTCTCCAGCAAAGCGTGGAATCTGGAAGGGTTATCTCGACTCGATGCGGATCTTCACCTGCGGATTACGCCGTTCACATTCCGTATCGGAGAAGGCAGCGCGGATATTTTGTTCGACCTTAATTCTCGAGAGGCGATGCCGGTGTGGAAAACGGCAATACATGTCGAGCAACTCTCCCTTGGGGCCAAGCTCGACCAACTTGAAAGTAGAGCAAATCTTGAGGGCAAGCTGGATATGGATGTCCGTCTTGACGGATCCGGGGACTCGATGGCCGCTCTAATGGCCGGGCTCAACGGGGACATCCGTGCTGCGATAAAAGATGGGCGGATCGTCAGCCGATACCTCGCTTTTCTTCAACGATATATGGGCGATCTTCTCCAACTGTTTAATCCTTCTCAGGTTCGGGCAGAATATACTCCCATCAACTGCTGGGTGAACAATATCAACATCAAAGACGGTTTGGCTGATGTCAAGGTACTGCTCGACACTGATCAGACCACCCTAATCAGTGCCGGAGGTATCAATCTAAAAACCGAAAAATTAAATCTGAGCATCAAACCGACACCGAAACGGTCCTCCGGGGTCGGGGTCACAATCAGCTTTAGGCGCATGTCCCAGTGGGTTCGATTGGGGGGCACGTTGGCCGACCCGGACCTGGTCTTCGCTGCCGGAAACACCTTCAGGATGTTCGGAAGAATTGCAGGAGGATTTCTCATAGCCGGGCCCTTCGGCTCGGCCGCGGCTTTCTTTGCCGATGTATCCGTCGGCAAGGAGGACGCCTGTCAAATCGCAGATGAGGTTTATGAGTATACAGGCCAGCCGGAAGCAGCAACGGAGATTAATGAAACACCCGGAGTTGCCGGTAACGACAGGGAACAGCCAGAGCATAGAGGGCCCAGTCGGTAGTTCAGGGGCGTTCGCAAGTAGCACGGTCTCTGAAATCTTATGAATAGGCTGAATTGATTGATGATTTGTTCAACCAATGGGCGCTATCTCATTCGTTTACACCATGAGCGACATCGTCGCGTTTCATAAAATCGTCAAACGATTTTATTTGGGACAAAATGATCGGCACCGCCGGGGGGATGCGGCGGCTGTCTTTGGTGATGTTACGGATGATCGACAGGTGCGTACCGTCCACGGTCCGGAGGGGGACGCCTTCCAGTCGCGCGGAGTCCACGGTCACCAGACCGTCCCCCAACCCGTGGGTCATGGCGATCATATTCTCACTGAGCTCGTCGACCCTTCCATGCAAGTCTTCCGGTAGTTTTTGACGCAAGCTGCTGATCCAGCCATTAATGTCTGTCTCATTCCAGGGGCTGGTGATGCCGGCGATGACCAGCATATCAAGCCCCTCGGGATGGGGCCGGGCGTTCAGCTCGGTTAAAAAGCGGCTTTCCGGCAGCAGGTCGATTTTGGCCTCGCCGGCCCCGTCGAGGATCCCGCCCAGCCAGGTGCTTTCGCCCTTGGCAATCCGACCCAGCTGATCACGCATTTCACTGAAGACCCGGAATCGGGCCATTTGGGATCCATGATTCGGGGTTCCCACCATAATCAGCGAGGCGACTCCGGGGACCATCCCGTTCCTTGCTGCCGCTTCGTATCCGATGTCGGGGCGGGTGAGCATTTCCCGGGAGACCAGGCCGCCCATACTGTGCCCCACGATAAAGATTCGGTCGATGCCCAGCTGTTTGAGCTTTTTAAGTTCCCCGAAAAAAAAACGGGCCGATTCCACGACCGGCTGGTCATTGGGATATGCCAACTTGTATACATTATAATCTTCCTCGACCAATACCGGCGCCAGACTTCGCCAAACCTTTCCGGGATCGTCCAGGCCGTGAATCAGAACGACGGTGTTTCGAGCCAAAGACATGGGGCGGGACCCTGTGCCGTCCACTTCAACGAAAGACAATCCAAATGTGGTGGAAAATTTTGCGGTCTGCTCAGGAAAGGTTTTCTTCACGGTTTCCCGGATGTGGCGACGAACTTCCTTTTCTTCTTCCCCGTAATGGCCCGCAAACAGCTGCCATATACCGATGAGAAAAACGGCCAGGCTAATGATGACGATCCAACGTCGATGCCTGATAGAGGCAGGCTTTTTTTCTTTATCCATGTGTTCTGTAGCTTTGGGTTGGCGGAAATGGCGAGATATTACTGTGGCGTCGGATTCAAGTCAAACCGGAAATGCTGACTGGATTCATGATAGACTCAACTGTTGAAAACATGGTCTTTTTACCGGCACCCCGGAATCGCCTTCTGCCATGGCTTGTCGAAGACCGGGGCGACATCGCCGCCGTCATTCCGACCAGCACGGAAGGGCGGCAAAAATTAGTCGATTTCTGCGTCAGGTCTTCTCATATCGCCGCGCCAGGTCCTGGTCGATAACGTAGATGCAGACCTCCCGGGCCCCCAGCTCGGTATATCGGGATTTTTCGATGAGGTTGTTGATCAAAAACGTCACGTCGTCCCGGATGCGACGGTCATATGTCTTGAATTCATCGGTGCGGTAATCTTTAATCGCCCTTCGGAAGTTTTCGTTTTCCAGAAAGGGATCCAGCGCCTTTTCCTTGATGTTGTGTGCATATCGCTCGTGGAGTGTGCCATAAAGTTCCGTCTTTTCGATATCCCGTCCGTCTATCATGATTTCCTGGGTCAGGGTTTTGGTGGTGTAGGCTCTCTGGGTGTCTTTTCGAAACGCCGCCCGGGAAGCATCGTCGGCGGATGCCCCCAGCAGGCGGTTTTCAATCCCTGATAAAAACTCTTCCGTAATTTCCAGACGGTCGCCCGTGAAGTTGCAGGTTTCCTCTGAGTTGATTTCGAAGTTAAGGGCAAACAAATAGTTTTTGAGATCCCGGGCGATCTGCTCCTCATTATAGTAATAGAGGGCCTCTTTGACTTCCTGGAGGATGCTGTAATCATACATCCGGTGGAGGGACTCCAGAAAGTTGCCGGGAATCATTTCGTTCAGATCCTTGCGAACCTTGCCAAAGAAATTGCACAGGGTGGACATGTTGATCATACGGTTTTCGGTGGCGTAGGCCGAAAAGAAATCGTTGAATATCTTGATGGAATCCCGGCCCGAAAATCCCTTGTCCCCTTCAAACTCGGATTCGGCGATGATCTTGCGGCGGCGTTTTGCCGTGAATCGTTTTCGGTCATCTTCACCGAGCCACTCCGGAATGTAACCGGTGTAGATTTCCATCTTAAGGAGCTGCAGATTCTCATCGCAATAGAGGCGATACTTCTCGGGTTGTTCAATCCATTCGAGCATGGCGTTGGATTTGATTCTGAGGCGGGACGAAATGATGACCCGTGCGAAATTGTGCAGCACCCGCGGCAGGAAGTGATCATCGATGCGCCTGCCGAAGATGTTTCGATAGATTTCGACTTCGGTGTTGAGATCGAGCACGTAGGGGATCCGAATATATTCGATACGGTCAGAAAATGATTGGATGTTCTGAATGTTCTTTTTATCTTCCGGATTCATCAGCGCCAGAAACAGCGAATCAACGTTCTCCTCGATGTCCTCGACTTTGTGAACCCCTTCGCTGATGATGTTGTGGAGCTCGATCAGCCGCTCGGTATTGTGGGATTTGATGTCCATCAGGGCATAAATGCCGTTGTTGGTGCGGGCATAACGGGAGAATACGTACCGCACCAGATTGCTGTCCTCCAGGACCGCATTGATCCGCCCCTGGAGCATCGGGTTGCTCAACACGTACTGTTTGGGAGGCCGATCCCCGGGATTGAACACACTGATGCCCTCTCCCAAACGGCGTTTGAATTGATACGGCCTGGCCATGATTCTCTGGTAAACGCGGCGAGGGCTCTTCAATTTGTCCAGAAGCGCGTCGTACAGGGAGACACAGATGGTACACGGATTGTCCTTGAAGACCCAATCGTACTCTTTTTCGGTGAACAGCTTCCATTTGAACTCATGGTTCTCCAGGAGGTCGTCGAAAAATTCCCGGCGGTGGCTTTTTGGAATCATCAGTATGGGGTGGTCATGGCTCGGGCAGGGAACCTCGATGGAACCGCCGGCAAATGGATTGTCCAGATGCTCCAGCTCGAACTCCTCCTGGTTGTCCTCCGGTTCAACACCGTCCTTTTCTTTGACATACCCTTCTTCCGGAGTTTCCGGCTTCTCCAACATCTTCGCAAGCTTTTCAAACCAGGGGGCATTATCCTTGCTCGACAAGTCGGCAATGGCCTTTTTTTCAATCCGCCAAACCGTTTCAAACCGGCATCCTGCCTTGGAATTGGCGTATTCTTCAAACTTTTTCAGCAAATTGTTCAGAAACGTACTTTTCCCACATCCCGGGGGCCCGTCGAAGATGTAAATCTTGTTTTGCTGCGCTCCCCGTTTGAGTGCTTCGACATGTTTGATCAGCCGGTTTGCGAACAGACGATCTGCAAAGAAAGGATTGTCCGACCCCTCCACGAAGAGACTGCCGGTGTCATACTTTACAAATTGAATCGATTCCGGATCGTCCGGATACTCATCATCGCCCTTGCCGACGTATGTCTCGAACATGTCGTGAAACACCTGAAACACATTGCGGATCACCACATCCGGATTGAGCACCAGCAGGGTCAGAAATGCCTCGAAGTCGATGGTGCGTCGCTGCTCAAAGTGGTTTAAACGCTCGTCCAGATGGTCGAGTGCGCGTTTGATATTTAACATGGTATCGACCTGTATGACCGTTGGCCCGTCTGCCCGTGCGCCCGGCAGTCGGGTATTCGGTACCGGGTGTTTGGCATTCGCTGCGTACGTTCCGCAGTAAACGGTGTTTCGGTTAATTTCGCTTTCAGCTTTGAACTTTCAGCTAATAATCTATCCGCAGCGCTTGCAGTCCCTATCCTGACTCCATTCTGTATCTTGAATCCTGGAACTCCAATATCATCCGGAAACCACCTCGCGTGTCAGTGTCTTGTCTTTCATTGTATAGACGACCCGCTCCCAGCCCGCTTCCTTGCCCGCCACCGGGGGGGCGCCGGGTGAGGTTGCCTCGGTGGAGGGACCGGACGGGATCCGTTCGCTGGTCTCCAGTTTCACCGGTTTTCCCCAGAGAAACTCGATCCCGATCATGGTATTCTGAATGAAATCCCGAACCAGCGGCTTGCCTTCAAATCGGTGGTTCAGATACAGGACCTTTGACCCGTCGTTCTCCGTGGATATGTCAATGCGGGGCGGATGGTATAGTGAATCGATCACCATCTTTCGGTAATCGGTCGCTTTTCTGCTTCTGACATAGTATTCCCAAACCATCCGATCCTGGTTCATCCGGCGCCCTGCGACAAACAATTTGTTGCGATCGACGAAGTTCTGGTCCAAAAACGTCTGGATGAAGGTAAAATCGCTATAATCCTCCCGGATGGAAAATATGGCCTGTTTCCCGTTACCCGCACCTGCATCGTATCGTTTCCGTTGTTCAACATCGAGCAATGAGCGGAAATCGAAACTGAACCGGCCCTTGTCGGCCATTTCTTCGATATACTGAAACAGGCGCATGCCCAGCGCGTACGGATTTAATCCGACACGGGGCATCGCCGTCACACCCGAGTTGACACGGGCGTAATCCACTTCGTGGCCGTGGATGCGGTCATCGAGTAAAAACAGTGTTTCATGCCAGTAACTGGCCCAACCCTCGTTCATGATTTTGGTGCGGATCTGGGGTTGAAAAAATAGAGACGTGCCGCGGACCATCTGAAGCACCGACTTCATCCATAGATGTTCTTCCTTGTTCAGTGACTCGGAATGCTCCCAGAGGAACTGGAGCAGATCGACGGCCGGACGTGATTTGTCATCGAGGCTTTTTTGATAGAGTGCCTCAAACTCGGGATACTTGCGGGCCGTTTCGGAGAAAAACACCTGTTCGCCCTGTTCTCCCGATTCCCTGATGCAGGCGTTGTAGCGCTGAATTTCCTTCAGATAGTCATTGGCCTTGGCGTTCTTTATCTTCTGGAGAAACACATCGAAATAATAGTCAAGGCGCGGCGACTGATTTGTCGGGGGGGGACGGTGCAGGGCCGAAAGTTCGCTGAAATACCCGACCAGATTGTCGATACCCCGGGCAAACTCGATGACGTAATCGACCCAACGCCCTTTCTCTGCGCGCAGACCGGAAATCATCCGTTTATCCGAAAGTGCCTGGCCGGTAAAGTCGTACTCCCACGTATGCCGGAAATACAGATTGTTCTGGAAAAAGTCGATGTGGGCCAGTACATGGTAGAAGATCATCACATTCATCCAATCCGGATTGTTATCGTTATAAAACGATATCGCCGGACGCGTGTTGATGACCGTCTCGTAGGGGTTGCTCGGGTATAATTCGTACTTGCCTTTTTCTTTCAACACCTCCACGTCATGGACCCAGTAATCGTAGAGGGTCGGGATCATCATCTTGGGTGACAGTTCCAGCAGGTCCCGGTTGGTAACGATATATTCCAGGGTTTCGTCCTGGAATCGGAGTCCGGCATCGCGGGCCCGCTCTTTGCAGCCTTCCATGATCTGTTTCGTATGCTGGGTGACGATATCCATGGTATCCGTTGGCCCGTTCGCCCGTGTGCCAGTTAGCCGGTTGGCCGGTAACGCCGGGATACAAGATTCAGGATCGAGGATGCAAGATAGTCCGATCAAACGTTGACTCTCTTCTCATGAGGATTGCATCCTGTATCTTGTATCCTGCATCCTTTTAGCCCACCGAAAGCGGGTAACCTTTCAGCTTTCAGCTTCGAGCTTGAGTTATTTATTCTTTCTAGGTATGAGCGACATCGTCGCGTTTCATAAAATCGCTGCGCGATTTTATTCCGAAATCAGTGATTTGATCCCCTCGATAAGACGCGGTTCGTCGGCATCCAGGCCCATGACATCGAGCCGAACCAGGCTGGGATGCCGGTCCAATATTTCAGATTTCTTCAGGTATCTCTCCACTTCCGTGTTGTTTGCCGAATCGGTGGAGTGTTCGGCCACGGTGATACCGATGCGGCTGGCGTATGTCATCATTTGGCGGAGCTCGGGCACGGCCTTGCTCCCGTCGGTATCCCAGTCGTCTCCGTCCGTACCGTGAAAAACGTAAATGTTGTAATCCCGGTCCAGGTTTTCCGTTGCCACGATTTCATTGACCATGCGGTAAGCGGAAAAAACCTGGGTCCCCCCGGCGACCCTCAAGTTGTAATAGGTGTAAAAATCTTTAACTTCCTTGGCCGACGTGTCGTGAAGTATGAAACGGGTCTCTACCTGCCGGGCGTACTGATACAGCAGCCAGCTGTATATCAAGACATGCTGGGTGACGACCAGTTCGGTGGGTTTCCCATGCATCGACCCGGAATAATCGCGGATGAAAAAAACCATCGCCTGGGATTCATAATCCTTTTCCCGCGAGAGGATACGGTAGATTTTATCCTGGGGAGCGATGAGAAATCCGGTAGGATCGATGTCGTTTATATCCGGAACCCTACCGAGGGCAATGTTTGTTTCCAGGATTTGCCGCAGCGTTGCCTTTTTATCCAGAAATTGTCCGAATCCCGGATGGCGATCGGTGAGATCGTAGGTGTAACGGGTGAGGGAGCGCTTTTTTCCCTTGTCCTTCAAATTGGGTAGTTCGAATTGTTCTGTCAGGATTTTTCCCAGATCGTAGGCGCTCGATTCAATTTCGTGGGCGCCGTCCTCACCTTCGCCGGGGCCGGAACCGGGGCCGGTGTCCTGATCCCGGATCGGCTGTTCGCCGATCACTTCTCCTTCTTCCCCGTCTCCGGTACCTCCGGCGGAGCCCTCCTCCTGCTCGGACTCCGGTGACGCGTCGTGTAGAAGCTTTTCTTCCACGGTCGTAGGTACCACAACGACTTTGTCACTGCCCCCCCTGCCGGGCTTGATCAAACGGCCGACACGGATTTTTCTCGGGAATCCGTCTTTTTCGCGTTGTTTGTCCCGCTCGAGCAATTCATCGATGGAACTGAGATGGGTCGTCGATGACCCCTGGGGCTCGGTCATGGCCTGCACAAACAAGAGATCGTGATGGCCATAGATGGTTTCCGCCCCCCAAGGACCTTCCGTATCCGCGGCCGTTTCGGGGAGATCATGGGAGACAGACCCCTCCAATTCCGCCAGTCGTCGCCTCTCCTCCTCCGGCGGCAGGTTGAGCTGTCGAATCCACTTTCGTATGTCTTCCCGGTCATCTTTCATTGGAGGAAGCTCGGTTTCATGGGTTATTCATGATCATTATGGTACGTACTAAAATCGCAAAGCGATTTTAGCTTTCGTCTTCCTGGGTACAGAAGTACTCTATCGTTTTCTGGGCGCACGTCCGGCAATAACCCAGCTTGTTGAGCATCGTGTCGATCATCCGGTCGTAAAGCTTCTGATTTTCCTCGTTGGTCCGGTTGGCCAACGCACCGATCAGACTGCCGGCACCGGCAATGTCCGACTTGAGTCGAACATCCGTCACCGCCTTGACCAACTCCAGGTTGTCCATGAAATCGTAATTCGGATCGACTGAAATTTTCTGGCCGTAAATCTTGCGTATGGACGTGCGGAACGTGTCCCGCTGTTCATCGGTTTTGAGCTGGAGCCGTTCTTCCACGCTGTTGATGAATCGTTCATCGATTTTGAGCGCCTTGAGCTCACCGGTCTGGGGGTCCTTGTACTTCCACATTCTATCTGCCCCCAGGTTTTCGGCATCGATGCCGATGATCATATTGACGTAATTCATGACGTCCTTCCGGATCGCATAGGGTTCATCCATATAGGCATTGAACATTTCGGTCATGATCCGTTCCCGGTAGAGACCCTTAGAGATTTTCAGATCTTCCAGGTACTTGGCCCGGTCGTTCGCATCGGTGACATAATCGAGAATCACCCTCTCCAGGGCACGGAATATGTCATACGTAAACATGCACTCGCCCTCGTTGGTTTCCGAGCTTTCCACCAGAAGCTGAAGGGCGCGGCCCAGGTTGCGTTGGCCAAGGCCCTTCTGGCCGAAGCGCTTCGTGATGTCCGGATCCTGATTCAGGTCGTCAATCACTTCAGAGAGCGTTTTGATGCTTTTTTCGCCGGCCACTTCGCCGGCGGCCAGTTTCATGGTTTCAATGGGGGTTAGTTTCTCTGATCGCGGCAGTCGGCTTAAAATGGCCGACACCGACGCGGCGTAATTCAGGTTGGGATCCTGGTGCAGATTTTCCTTGGTGTAAGTCGTTTTCGCTTCGCTGCCGATGGCGTAATTGGTCAACAGTTTTTGAAGCTTGTAATTGGTATTGTGGGCGACATAGCAAATACGACACCGATCCACGATCGGAGCTTCCTCTTTTTCGGCAAGAAACCGGTTGAATTCCGAATTGTTACTGGTGGCCAGAATCAACGTGTCGATGGGCCATTTGTAGCCGTCGATTTCAATTGTACGGTTCTGAATGACGCCCAGGTAAACCTGCACGAGATCCTTCTTGTTTTTATAAATTTCATCGCTGAAATGGATACCGCCGCCGGCGACCCGCGCCAGGGCTCCCCGACGAAGATCGAAACGATAGGGATTGTTGGTATCGCTGATGTGGAGCAGACGCTGGATCGATTCCTCACCCAACAGATCCACTGCTGATGAAGTGATCTTGTCCTTTGCCGGGTACTTTCCGGTCACCGTTCCCAGGCTTTCCGTCAACGGAACCGGAATAATTTCCACGAATGAGAGCATTTCCTGGAGATCTCCGCCGGTATGGTTGCGAATATCGTTCCAGATATATCCGCTGCAGGCACCCAAGGGACGGTAATCCTCATAAAAAGCGTCGAGTTCTGCGTCTGAGAATCCAATCTCCTGGGCCAGATATGTTTTGGTCTCATCCGGGTCGTCGAACAGATTCATGGCAAGGATCATCGGATCTTCGTAGGTCTGAGATTCGATCATATTGATACGTCCGTAAGTCCCCAGCAGATCCATTTTGTTGAATCGAAATGTGTATTTGCGGTTTCCGTCGCTGGAAAGAAAGCGCCGGTACAGACTGCACAGGTATTCCACGAAGAAGGTTTTACCGTTTCCGGGTTCCCCGACCAACACAAAGGCCATTTCCTTGGACGACCCCCCTTCGGAGGCATCCTTGACATAGGAGACGAAGCTGTTGATTTCCTCATACATTCCGATGATGTGCTTCTTCCCGCGCCGAAAGATGCTGAAATCGTATGCGGTTTTGCCATTGACGACGACCTTTTGAATATCGTCTTCGAGAATCATTCGGGCAATGCTGTGGAAAGCATTCTCGAACCTGCGATCTCCCGATTTGACCGAATTCAGATGATGCTGCAGCATATTGGTTTCAGTGCCAGTCATTTTTTCCTCCAGATAGGCATGTATATCGTTGAATACCTTTATAAATTACCGCCGGATGCAGACGATCCCGTCTATCCCGGTCATTGGAGCAAGGGTTTGTTTCAAGCAGCCGTGAGGTGAATGTACGCTATGCAATGTACGGGTGAACCGCTCATGGCATCGTCTATACAGTGGTCGAAGGAAAAGGAATTCCCATTACAGACTCGACAGCTACCGGTCCGAACATGGAGAGATTCAGATTCAGGATCCGGGAAGAGCGTTTTTTCCTATTATATACGGAACTTCGGAATACCGCAACACAAGGTCTCTTATTTTTTGGTCATTCTCGAACGGCCGATTTCAAGGGACATCACAGATAGGGATGCTTATTGGAGTGAACCTGTCAGGCAGGGCGCACGACGCGCCGACATGGGTCGTGTGTCTTCTTCGATAGGCGGTGCCCATAGGGCCGGTACCGAAACGGGAAGGCGAAGAAATAACTGATTCGTGTCGTCTCCTATTTCTTTTCCTGTTTCTTTCCCCGGCGGAACATGTCTTCGACTTCTTCCGCGATGAATGCTTTTAACGCATCGTCTCCGATGAATTCCGTCTTTCGGTTTCCATCTTTGAAATCGATTTCCATGGTACAATCAAATTTTTCAGATGTCGCTTTCACGATGCGGGCCAGTACTTCCACATTGGTGTCTTCGAATGTGACAGGGACCATGGGATTCACGGTTGCCTCCGTTCGTTGTTTAGTTTTATGATGGTGTCTCTCAGTTTCCGCATACAGTACAAAGCAAGATGAATGCCAGATAGCGATCGTATCGGATCTCGGCAGATTTTTAATGTAATCCCCACTGGTTGGATGGTACTTCGGTTTTTGTTCGGGAAGGATCGGAGCCCATTCGCATCTCGATTCCGACAAAAAAGTAGGATTTCCGGGGCCTGATGTGACAGACTGCTTTGACACCCCGACCAGGAGGCATTGTCCCATGCATGGGCGTCCGATAGCCCGTCAATACGATCCAGTGCCATGGACCAGCCAAAGAAAGTGAGGCTTTTATGAGTGTTATCGTTGATTTAGCGATCTTTCCAATCGGTAAGGGAGAAGGTGTCAGTGCGGAGGTGGCCCGGGCGGTAAGGGTGATCCGGGAAAGCGGGTTGACGCATCACACCCATGCCATGGGCACCTTGATTGAAGGGGATCTGGAGGACGTCATGGGTGTGGTCCGTCGCTGTTTCATCGAGATGACTGGAACCGGTGATCGCGTTTACATGACAATGAAAGCGGATTATCGAAAAGGACCCATGGGTCGCCTTGACGAAAAGGTGCGGTCTCTTGAATCAAAATTGATTTAACCCCCGCGGAGGCCAGGACACATGGCGAGCCAACCCATGGAGCTCAAAACGGCCGCATTCTGGGCCCCGGCGTTTCTGGTGGCAACCTCCATGGGGGGTATCCAGGCACTGAGCCGGTCTTTTTTCGGACGGCTGATTCCCCCGGAGCGCAGCGCCGAGTTCTTTGGTTTTTATAATATTTTTGGAAAGTTCGCGACGATTATCGGCCCCTTTCTGATGGGGATTATCAGCCGGATGACCGGCGATTCCCGGTATGGTATTTTGAGTATTTTGATCCTATTTGTGGCCGGCGGGGTAGCGCTGATAATAGTGGATAAGTCCCCACCGGATGCATAAAAAGCTATTTCTGGCAACGGGAACCCATAGATGATATCCTGAAATAGTCTTTGATTGAGTTCTGATACCATCATATTGTATAGTTACCGTTGAAAATGATTTTTTTCTATGCTTAATTATCCGGTAAACCTTAATAACGAATAGGGGCTTTATGAACGATGCCGACGATAAAACGCTTCGTAACGGTTCGAATGCTCAAAAACTGATTGATCTTCAAACATCCGCCGGCCCGCTGATTTCGTTTTTCCGTGGACCGATCGAATACGCGCTCTCCATTAATCATCTCAATCACATTTATTGGGACTATCTCCGACGGTTGGAGCAGATAAGAGACAACCCGGAATATTGCTTCCAGGCGCTCCTTGAGAACATGAATGTCCGGATCCGGATCGATCCCCGGGATCTTGATCGGATACCCCAAAAGGGACCGTTGGTGGTGGTGTCTAACCATCCTTTCGGCGGCATCGAGGGGGTCATCCTGGGCAAGCTTCTGCTTCAGGCCCGATCGGATCTCCGCATCCTGACCAATTATCTGCTGAAACGCATTCCCGGTATCGGGGATTTTTTCATCCCTGTGGACCCGTTTGAAGAGCGGCAAGCGGTGCAGGGCAATCTGAAGGGATTAAAGGAGGCCCTGCGCTGGCTCAGACATGGCGGCGTCCTGGCTACCTTCCCAGCCGGAGAGGTGGCCAGTTTGAACATCCGTCAGCGCCGCGTGATCGATCCGGAGTGGAGTTCCCATGTGGCGGGCATCGTCCGGCGGACCGAAGCCGCCGTACTACCGGTCTATTTTCCGGGGCGAAACGGCTGGTTCTTTCAGTGCATGGGCCTTATCCATCCACGGTTGAGAACCGCTCTGCTTGCCAGGGAGCTAACAAACAAGACGAACAAGGAGATCACCGTCTATATCGGGCGGGCGATCCCTCGACAAAAACTGAAACGTTTTGAAGACGACACGGATCTTGTCCATTTTCTGAGACTGAACACCGATATTTTAAAAAATCGCCACAACCACCCTTTGAAACGGCTTTCCACGAAGGTCCTTCCCAAGCCAGGCGGCCGTCGAAAAAGTCCCACCATCCCGCCGGTGAAACCTGCTTTGCTCGCAAAAGACATTCAGAATCTATCCCGGGATCAGCTGCTCGTGGAACACAACGATATGGCGGTATATGTCGCCGGATCAGAACAGATCCCCAACGTTTTGACTGAGATAGGCCGTCTTCGGGAAATTACCTTCCGGGAGGTTGAGGAGAGTACCGGCGAGGCCCTGGATATCGATCGATACGATGCGTATTACATCCACCTGTTTCTGTGGAACCGCCAAAGTAAGGAATTGGTCGGTGCCTACCGGCTCGGTCTGGCCGACCAGATTCTCGAATCCCATGGGACAAAGGGCTTGTATACCAGCTCGTTGTTCAAGTATAAGCCGGAATTTGTTCAGCGGCTGACCCATGCCATCGAGCTTGGGCGGTCGTTTATCCGGATCGAATATCAGAAAAAGTTCAACAGCTTGATGCTTCTCTGGAAAGGGATTATTGAATTTGTGGTCCGCCATCCCCGCTACCATATCCTTTTCGGGGCCGTGAGCATCAGCAAGGATTACCATAAAGTATCCAAGAATCTGATTGTTCGGTTTCTTAAAGAAAGAAAGACGGATGACTCTCTCTCCAGGCTGGTGTCGCCGCGGAGACCCTATCGGCCTCGACGGCTGGCCGGGATCAGTGCCCACACGTTGAAGACATCCATTCAGGATCTGGACGATGTGTCTCTTCTGGTGTCCGAGATAGAAAAAGACGGGAAAGGAATCCCGATTCTGTTGAGACAGTACCTGAAGCTGAACGGCAGCCTGCTCTCCTTTAATGTCGACAAATCCTTCTCGGATGTCGTGGATGGATTGTTCATGGTGGATCTATTTGAAACCGACGAGCGTTTAGGGATCCGGTATTTGGGAAAAGACGGCCTCCGGCGCTTTCAGGAGGCCAACGCGCGAACGCGAAAATTGGAAGAGAGGGGTCGGCGGAAAGAGGGGGCTCGCAAAACCGCCTAGCCCGGACCCCCTGTAGATATCATTTAAAAACCCCGCCATTAAGGGCGGGGTTTTTATTTGGGACTTATGGTCGTTGGCATGAATATGTTCCGTTTGAACCTATAACGTTCCTTCCACATATCGTCACTCCCAGGGAATCCAGGATCGTCTATCCTCGGTGCAGAGGTCGCTATCGGAATCGAAACAGGATGTTTGTTTTTGTAATCGATACCGATACCGAACCCGATACCGATTCCGATGCGTCGACTACCGTTCTACATGTGCACGATCTACCGATCGGAACGTTATTCTGACAATCGACCTATGCTCCAATATGTTTGAACGACGCCTTTGGGAAAAAGCAGTAGGGACACTCTTCCGGAGCCTCTTCACCATAGTGCACGTACCCGCACATGCGACATCGCCAGACGGTTTGGTTCGAATCGAGTTGATCGGGCTCCTGTTCGATGTGGAGCGGTAAATCCTCCAGGGCCGGCATGGTCGGCTGGTAATTCCCAAGCAGGTGGCCGGCCACGATCATCCGTTGTACTTCGCTGGTCCCCTCATAAATGCGCAGCAGCCGGACATCCCGCAGCAGTTTCTCAATGGGGAACATCTTTGTGTAGCCGTATCCGGCAAACACCTGGAGTGCATCGTTTACCACCTCCAGGGCCGCCTCGCTGGCATAGAATTTTGCAATGGAAGCAGTGATGGTCGGATCTTGTCCCTGGTCTGCTTCCCAGGCCCCTTTCCATGTTAGCATCCGTGATGTTTCAACTTTCTGGTACATTTCCGCCAGCTTGAACTGGATGGCCTGAAAATCCTTAATTTTCATGCCGAATGCCCGCCGTTTTTTTGCATAGTCGATGCTGAATTCCATAGCCGACCGGGCCGCACCGGTTGCGAAAGCACCGATGATGGGTCGCGTGCGGGAAAAGGTTTGCATGGCCAGGACAAAGCCTTTTCCGGGCGGTGCCAGAACATTCTCCTTTGGGACCCGGACGTTTTTAAAATTGATCCCGACCGTATTGGAGCAGCGCTGGCCCATTTTGGGAATGGGGCGCCCCACGGTCACGCCTTCCCAATTCAACTCCACGAGAAACGCGCAAATCCCCTCGTGGCTGGATTTTGGATCGACCGTCGCAAACACCGATATGTAATCGGCCAAACCACCATTTGTGATCCAGTACTTGGTACCGTTAAGAACATAGTCCTCGCCGTCTGGTTCGGCGTTACAGCGGATCCCGGAGACATCGGATCCCATCGTGGGTTCGGAGGTACCGAAGCAGATCAGCTTGAAGTCATCGAGAATGCCGGGAAGGTATTTTTGTTTTACCCCCTCGTTGTCTGAAAGGATCAACGGCTCCATGCCAAGGGAGTTGTCGAAAATCGAGGTTGCCAGCCCGGGGCAAGCAGCGGCAAATTCCTCTGTCATCAGAGCGGCCTCCAAGAGCCCATAACCCTTCCCGCCGTATTTCGCGGGAACATCCGTGTTCGTAAATCCCTTGTCGTAGGCTTTGCGGAGAATTTGAAGCGGAGTCTCATCGAGCTGATCGTAGTGCCATGCCACGGGGAGGATCTCGGCGACGGCAAATTGCCGGGCCTTGTCCCGAAGCTCTGCCTGCTCTGGCGTCAAACGAAAGTCAAGCATGGGTGTCTCCTTATTGGGGTTATCGAATCGGTGAGGACGCACATGGCATGTGGGAACTATATTAGATTCATCGCCTCCTGACAACGGTCTGCAAGCTGCAGCGTCTATGTGCCCGGTTTCCCTGTTCTGACCGGAATGCCGGGGCCGAATCCGAACGTTACAGGATTCATGGAGATTTAGCAGCCGATCCGGCTATTCGCCGGGTTGACCGGGGGAAAGGACTTAGATATGAATACGGCACCAAGATTATCCGATTACGGTGCCATCTCGAACACACAGGGAATCCCTCGGAGCGCTCATGGTCTCTCTGGACAAGCTGCAAATTCTGCAAATCGCAAAGGAAATTTGCGTCAAACACCGCTGCACCATCGTCGAGATCGATTTTGACACCCATGTCATCAATATCGAAAGACCTGCCGACGAGCCGGAACTTCGGCAGGAATGCATGAACGAGATCGAAGAGATGCTGGCACTCTACCTCTCCTGAACTGAACATGTCACCAATATTTCCGGGATATGACACTTCCCGCAAGTTCCTTGACACCATAGGGGCGCGTTTTTATATTTTAGTGATACTTAAACTGTATACTTCTCCATTCGTAAGATATGCGACATCGTTGTTTTTCATAATAACGGTGCACGTTTTATATAGCCTGCCTTACCGGTTCTAATCCGGGTTGAACCTGGCCCGGAGCGCGACCAAACATTCGAAACAGAGGGTATTTTATGGAAAAGCACCACAAGTTTTCAATATGGTATGTGCTGATCGGGATCTGGGCCGTACTGATTCTTCACAATATCATTTTTTCCGCCATTGCCGTTAAAGTCATACCGTACAGCCAGTTTCTGGAACTTTTGAAAGACAAGAAAGTTTCCGAGGTGGCGATTACCTCGAACCAGATTCAGGGCAGGATGGTCGGAGAGGGCGGCGAACCCGGCCAAATGTTTCGCACGGTCCGTGTCGATCCGGATATTTCCGGGCTTCTCGAGGAATACCAGGTCACGTTTAAAGGTGAAATTGAATCGACTTTCTTTCGGGATCTGCTTTCCTGGATTGTACCGATTGCCATCTTTATCGGAATATGGATGTTCATGATGCGGCGAATGACCGGGCAGCAGGCGCGGTTCATGTCCCTCGGAAAGAACAAGGCTAAGATCTATGTGGAAGAAGATCTGAATGTTACCTTCGAGGATGCCGCAGGGGTGGACGAGGCCAAGCAGGAATTGGTCGAAGTCATTGAATTTCTCCGGGAGCCGGAACGATTTACCCGGCTTGGCGGGAAGATGCCGCGGGGGATATTGCTGGTCGGACCGCCGGGAACCGGGAAAACCCTCCTGGCAAAGGCGGTTGCCGGGGAAAGCAATGTGCCTTTTTTCAGCCTGAGCGGCAGCGAGTTTGTCGAGATGTTTGTAGGATTGGGGGCGGCACGGGTTCGGGACCTCTTCACCCAGGCGAAGGAAAAAGCGCCCTGTATCATCTTTATCGACGAACTGGACGCATTGGGAAAAGCGCGCGGCGTCGGCGGCGTCGGTGGCCATGACGAGCGTGAACAGACCCTGAACCAGTTGTTGGTGGAAATGGACGGATTCGATCCCCAGGTGGGCGTCATCCTCATGGCGGCTACGAACCGGCCGGAAATCCTTGATCCGGCCCTGTTGCGCCCCGGCCGGTTCGATCGACAGATCCTGGTGGACAGACCCGACAAAACCGGGCGAGAGGCGATACTGCGCGTGCATATCCGAGACATCCAGGCAAGCGATGAGGTTGACCTGGCGGTATTGTCGGGAATGACACCCGGCATGGTCGGGGCCGATCTGGCCAATCTGATCAACGAGGCGGCGCTGCTGGCTGTCCGAAAGGGCAAGGATAAGGTGGAGATGGCCGACTTCGAGGAGGCGGTCGAGAGGATCGTGGCCGGACTCGAAAAGAAAAACCGGTTGATCAATCCCCGGGAGCGGGAAATTGTCGCTTTCCATGAAATGGGTCACGCGATGGTTGCCTTGTCGTTGCCGGGTACCGATCCGGTACAGAAAATATCGATTATCCCCCGGGGAATCGCCGCCCTCGGTTATACCATGCAGGTTCCCACAGAGGATCGTTTTCTCATGAAGAAAACGGAATTGCTGAATCGGATCGCTACCCTCCTGGGTGGGCGGGCCGCCGAAGAAATCATCTTCGAGGACATTTCGACCGGTGCCCATAACGATCTGGCAAAGGCAACCGATATCGCACGGAGCATGGTTAAAGAGTATGGCATGAGCAGTACTGTCGGCCAGGTCTACTTTGCCAGGGAGAAGCGCGGCCAGTTCCTGGATACTGTCATACAGGGGGCCAAGGAGTACAGCGAGGCCACTGCCGAACTGATCGACAGTGAGGTCCGTGACATCATTCAAAAGCAATATGAAAAAGCGCTGGACCTTCTGAAAAGCAAACGGCAAATTCTGGAAAAAGGGGCAGCGATTCTACTGGAAAAGGAAAAAATCGATGGCAGTGAACTGAAAGCGATCATGGCGTCGTCCTGAACAGACCTCTTTCCGGTTGCCAGGGGGATGCCTGGTGTACGGGGCAAAGGAGACCGACATGAAAACCGCAGCGGATATACTCACCTGCCGGATCAGCGAATTGATCACCGCCGGCCCGGAAACGACCATCAAGGATGCTCTCCGATTGATGGCCAAGCATAACATCGGGGCCCTTTTCATAGAGGACAACGGTAAGGTGGTCGGTGTCTGGACGGAGCGGGATCATTTGAGAAACTCGATCCTTCCGGAATTCGATATCGAAACGGCCCGATTGAAGGACTACATGACCACCGGATTGATCGCCGCACCGCACACCGCAGGCATCTACAAACTGTTGGACATGTATCTGGGGCTCCGCCTTCGCCATCTGTTGATCGAAAAAGACGGCACGTACATTGGAATGGTCTCCTCCGGTGATGCTGTCAGGGCGGCATTGGTGGAGAAGACAGAGGAACTGGAAAAACTCAGCTCCTTTGTCAATTGGGAATACTACGAAAACTGGCGCTGGGATAAAAAGTAGGATTCTTCTCCAAATTAGTTGGAGAAGAAGGGGCCAAGGTTTACCCGCCTATGGCGGCGCCGGAGGCGACCAGGGGTTCAAGGGGTCAAGGATCCAAGGGGTCAAGGAGTCAAGGGGTCAAGGAGTCAAGGGGTCAAGGTTTAATCTAAAAAAACTGCAACCAATCGAGAGATGGGCCAAAAAATCCATGTCCAATATCGTAGAGAATCCAACCGCTTATTTCCGCAGCCTGGTCCCGGCCAGGGGTGAGCAGCTGCGGGCCATGGAGCAGGAAGCGCTGACAGAAGAGATTCCCATTGTCGGTCCCGTGGTGGGGGAACTGCTGTATATCCTGGCCCGCCTTTTAAACGCGCAGCGTATCCTGGAACTTGGAACGGCCACGGGGTACTCATCGCTTTATCTGGGGCAGGCATGCGCTGAAACACGGGGCAGGGTGGTCACCCTGGAACTTGACCCCGAAATGGCGTTCAAAGCGCGACAGTATATTGAGCGTGCCGGGCTCTCAGCGACAATCACGGTGGAAACCGGCGAAGCTATTGGACTGCTCGCCCAACTTGAGGGTCCCTTTGACATGGCCTTCATGGATATCGAAAAAGTCGATTACATTCGCGCTCTGGCGCCATGCCACAGGCTGCTTCGTTCCGGCGGCCTGCTGGTTGCCGACAATGTCGGTTTCGGGGACGCAGATGAATTCAACCAGACCCTGAGGGCCAGTACCGACTGGCGCAGCGTATCCATTTTCTCGTTTCTGCCACTGCATTCACCGGAACACGACGGCCTGTGTCTGGCCGTAAGGTTGTGATGACTTCACGAGTGATGCGGTTCTGAATTGAACTCGCCTATTGACGGTCGTCCGCTGGGGAGCGCCCCCTGGGATTGCTCTCCCCTGGTGGCGTGTGGTGAGCCAAGTCGAACTGTAGAGGCAAGGTGAGGGGGATAAGACTGACGATATTCCGCTTTGATACCCCGCCGCTTGTTGGAGCGCAGCAGAAATCCCGCGCAGCGAAATTGCGGGGGAGTTATCAAAATACGTTTAAATCGTTGCAACACGTGTGGCTTTGAATTACGGCTTGTTCGGAGTCGATTGACTGTGTTCCTGAAATGAAATACGAATGTACGGTGTTTGCATACTCAATGAAAGGTGATCATCGATGAAGGGGACGGCGTTTATCACAGGGGCCACTTCCGGATTTGGAAGGGCCTGTGCGGAGCTTTTCGCTCAGGATGGCTGGAATCTGGTGCTTGCAGCACGACGGACGGACCGTCTGGCGGATGTGAAAGAGCGACTCGAAGGCGATATCGCGATCCATACCATAACCCTCGATGTCCGAGACCGTCAGGCGGTAAAGGCTGCTGTTGCCGATCTGCCGGCTCAATTTTCCGATGTGAATATACTGTTGAACAACGCCGGTCTGGCACTGGGGCTGGCGCCGGCTCACAAGGTCGACCTGGATGACTGGGAAACCATGGTCGATACCAACATCAAGGGGATGATGTATTGCACCCATGCGGTGTTGCCGGCAATGGTGGAACGCAATCGGGGACACATATTTAATATAGGCTCTGTGGCCGGTGACTGGCCGTACCCCAACGGCAATGTTTACTGTGCCACCAAGGCATTCGTGAAACAGTTTTCACTGACCCTCCGTACCGATCTGGTGGGAACTCGTGTCCGGGTGACCAATATCGAACCGGGCCTGGCGGAAACGGAGTTCTCACTCGTGCGCTTCAAGGGGGATCACGATACCGCCGGCAACGTCTACGACAACACCCAACCGCTCACGGCGAAAGATATCGCGGATATCATTTTCTGGGCAGCCGGTCTGCCGCCCCACGTCAATATCAATCGGATCGAGGTCATGCCGGTATGCCAGGCTCTTGGGCCGATGGTGATTGACCGGAAGCAATAACGTGCCGGACCACCCGTGTTTCGATTCAGTGTACTCCTGGCTTCAGGATCAGAACTGGCATATCTGATTCGAATATTGTACACTGCCGTTATATAGTCCAAGCCTGCCAGTAGGGCTATGGGTCGACTCAGACGCGGTAAAACGCAAAGGAAGCGGATCATGAAAAAGCGCCGCCCCGTTATCGACATGGGCACATATCGTTCGACCGGCCGGCGGCGGACAGCGGACATGAGGCGCCGGGCGCAACGGTATCCCGTTGACCGGCGATCCGGCAATGATCGCCGGAAAAGCTATAGCCTCGATTACTTTTCCAAAGGCGGCACCGAGCGACGCGGAAGCAAGGAAGACCGACGCATAAATCCAGAACGCCGGGACAGGTGGATCCGGGTGACCGACTGGAGCAGCGTATTCGTCGGTGACTCGGATGAAGATATTCATCTGACCTGAGCGGAACCCAGGCATTTGGGTGCGTTCCATGATCGTCGACCCTCCGTATTTTGCAATTTCCCTGTCCCTTCCTTCAGCCATACGTGAACCGGCGAAAATCAAAGACTGATCCCATGAAATCGGAGAAATGGTTTCAGTGAATATCCGGCTATTTAGAAAAATCTATAAAATTGCCTTGATTTTCGCTTTGGGACAGATTAATATAGTTGCATTCAACAAAGCCCTGCCTCCTTGGCGGGGCGACTTCTTTCTGAAGGAACAATCCATTTTCCAGCGTGATATCCTGCAGTTTGAGAAGTTGAAAATATGAAGAGAGGAGGATGTCGCCATGGCAAATGGAACTGTTAAATGGTTTAACGACAGCAAGGGTTTCGGTTTCATTGAGCAGGAAGACGGGCCGGATGTGTTTGTACATCATTCAGCAATCAATGCGGTCGGTTTTAGATCCCTCAATGAAGGTGACCGGGTTTCTTTTGACATAGAGCAAGGACAAAAAGGTCCTTCGGCTGCCAATGTCACTGTGATCTAAGTTTTAGTATCGATTAAAAGGGCATCCTTCATATAATGAGGGATGCCCTTTTATTTTCATCACCACCAGGACTGACGAACGGAGAGGAGCAAATTTGGCGAAATCATTCTATTCATTCAAAAAGCGTCAAAAAGAGTTGGCAAAGAAGAAAAAAAAAGAGGAAAAACGACAACGAAAATTGGAAAAGAAACAGCGAAAGCTTGAAGCAGAGGGTCTAACAACAGAAGAGACTCCGGACGAATCCCAGGATGGGATCGAGACTGCCGACGAACCCCGGGATGACGTCGAGAATCCAGAAAAAGAGTAAACGTGTCGAGGACGTTGTCATAAAGCTCAAAATCACTGGGTAAATCCCCGTATGGGGGGATGGCGCCTGCACCCCCCTGTTCATATCTGTTCCCCGCGGCATGAAGTTCCTGATTCGGTAACACCGGTCCGTTCAATCTGAACATTCCCCCAAAGATCTTGACAATTTGGTTTACATCGCATTATTAATTCTATCAGTTCGAACGCAACCAGAAGCTGACCTGGTATTTTTCGCTGCGTTCTCCCTCCACGACGCCTCATCACGACATAAACATCAAATACCATCGCGTTTAACGGAATCATCACACCAAACGGAGAATTCCGTGGCGGGTGAAAACTATAAACGCAGACTTACCGCTATTCTCAGCGCAGACGTGGTCGGTTACAGCCGCCTCATGGGTGAGGACGAATTTGCCACTGTCGCCACCCTCAAATCCCATCGCCGACTAATTACCGAACAAATCGAGGCATTCGACGGACGGGTGGTGGACTCACCGGGAGACAACATCCTTGCCGAATTTAACAGCATTGTGGATGCGGTGTCCTGTGCAGTGGAGATTCAGGAGGCAATTGAGGAACAGAACCGAGATTTGCCGGAAAACCGCATGATGGCCTTCAGAATCGGCGTCAATCTCGGGGACGTTGTTCAGGACGGACATCGCATCCATGGCGACGGTGTCAATATCGCCGCCAGGATCGAGGGTCTGGCGGACCCCGGCGGGGTGTCCATTTCAGGAACCGCGTTTGACAGCGTTCGAAATAAGCTTGGTTATGGTTACCAGTTTTCGGGAGAACAGAAGGTAAAAAATATCGCTCAGCCGGTGCGCGTCTATAAGGTGTTGACCCGGCCCGAAGATGCGGGGAAGGTGATCGGAGAAAAACGATTTGTCGGACGGATGTCGCGCCGTGTTGCATTTGCGGCCATTTTAACCCTGTGCGTCATAACCGCCGGGCTGGTGTCATACTATATTTACCTGCATCAATCCGGCAGAATAGAGCCCGCCTCCATTGAAAAGATGGCATTCCCCTTGCCGGACGAGCATTCCATAGCCGTCCTCCCGTTCGACAACATGAGCGGTGATCCGGACCAGGACTATTTCAGCGACGGGTTCACCGAACAGCTCATCACCAACCTCTCCATGGTGCCCAACCTCTTTGTCATTGCCCGCAACTCATCCTTCAGTTTCAAGGGGAAAGCGGTCAAGGTGCAGCAGGTCGCCGAGGAACTGGGAGTGCGGTATGTTATGGAGGGAAGTGTTCAGAGAGCAGGGGAAAAGGTGCGGTTCAATGCCCAGTTGATCGACGCCATCAGCGGCCGGCACTTGTGGGCGGAGAAATTCGACCGGAAGCTTCAGGATATATTCGCTCTACAGGATGAGATTACCCTGAAGATCATAAGCGCTGTCGGTGCCGAGGTGACCCGGGGCGAGCGGGCCCGCATCAATGCAATAGGGACAAATAGTGTTGATGCCTACCTTAAAGCGATACAAGGTTGGGAGTACTTTTATGCTCCAACCCGGGAGACCAACCGTCTGGCCCGCAAACTGGCAGAAGAAGCCATTGAACTCGATCCTGAGTATCAAAACGCCTACTGCCTTCTGGGGGTCACCCACTTTATGGATGTGTTCCTCGGCACATCCAAATCCCCTCGAAAGTCATTTGATACAGCAGTCAGTTATTTTGAAAAAGTGCTCGCCGTTGACGAGGCCCACCCCATTGCCCGCAGTGCTCTGGCATATGTTTATGGGATGCAACGGAAATATGACATGGCCTTGGCTCAGGCCCAGCAGGCAATCGAATCCAATCCCGGCAGGGCCAATACTCACTTTGTTCTGGGGTCCATTTTTTACTTTACGGGCAGGTATGCGGAAGCCCTTCAAACGTTCAAAAGAGTGATCCGACTCGACCCAAAAGGACCGGCTTACTATTATCTCGGATTGGGCCATGCCTACCGCGGTCTCGGGAAATATGAGGATGCCATTGCAGCCTATCAGAAAGCGCTTGACGGGAAGCCTAAATACTGGATGGCTCGCATATTTCTATCCGCTACGTATAACATGGCCGGTCAGGAGGAGAATGCTCGAGCTGAAGCTGAAGAGGTTTTAAGGATCAATCCTAAGTTCTCTCTTGAAAAGCTGGCAAAGAGCTTGCCGTACAAAGATAAAGAATATTTAAACGATGCCATTGAAGCCATGCGCAAAGCGGGTTTGAAGTAAGCACATCAAAAGGCCAAGTCGCACACGTGATGAACCGTCCGACCACGTATAGAGGTGGCCGCCTTTTATTTACGGGCCTATAAACAAAACTAAGGCTGCGGTAATCAGGCATTCTTTCACCCCCACCGGGCCTCCCCCATCAAGGGGGAGGACTATCTTTTCTCCCTCCCCTGGCGGGAGGGAGCCAGTGGGAGGGGGTAAGGTTGGCTCATTCCTTATTTTTCTTCACAGGAGTTTATTTAAAATTTTGCCAGGCAACAGCATCTTCACGAGCAACCAAATTCCTATGACAAACACTACAGAGTCCAGCCGCATTCTTTTCCTCGATAATTTGCGTTATCTCATGGTGTTGTTGGTCGTTGTTCTGCATGCGGCCATCCCTTACAGCAATTTCGTACCGTGGTGGTGCGTCAAAGTGCCGAATGCGCATGCTGTTTTTTTTGATGTCGTCATCCTGATCCTCGATGTGTTTTTCATGCCGGTGCTGTTTTTCATCGCCGGTTATTTCGCCATATCATCGTTTCAAAAAAAAGGATTCAGGGTTTTCCTCCGGCGAAAATTCAAACGATTGGGACTGCCTCTGTTGATCGCCATCCCGATAGTCAGTCCAACCTTTTCCTATATTTACCACTTTACCCGGAATGGATTTTCCGCTCACTTGAATTTCGGCATTTACTGGGTCAATTACATGAAAACCATTGCCGATCTTCCCCTCGGGATCATGACCTCCATCGATCAATTCAGCCAGTCACATCTGTGGTTTATGTCGTTGCTGCTGTTTTTTTCATTGTTTTCGCCCCATTTGCACGAGCAAAAATAACGGTTGAGGATTCCGAAAGGATTGAATCCCCAAAAAAAGCGTCATCCGGATCCATAATTATCGTACTTGCGGCTGTGGGGTTTCTTTCCGCGGTGGTCCGTCGTCGGAATTTATGCTCTTTTTATCATCATGTTGATCACCATTGGTTCTGCCGGATCCTGATGCACCCAGATCGACAAAAGACGAGAAACGGTAGCAGAATACACGGCAAATTTTTGACGCCACGCTTTTAGATAATTAATATCTTCATATAACCAATTGTTCCATTCCACCTGACGTCGTACTCTTTTCCTTTCATTTGCGCAGTTGTTTTCCGCATCAGATGTGATCAAGACCTTCGTTAAAGCATGAATCTGGGTAGTCCTCCGTCCGCCGATCAGTTTCGCCGTGTTTTGTATACCGCTTGTCATAAATATGTTCCGAAATAAGGATGGCGGCATAAGTGGTTGTAACAAAAAAACGTTCGTCAATCGGAACGTTTTTTTGCCAACCTCTATAGAATCTTATCACGGTTCTACTGAGTCCATATGCAATACCATATCATTGGGGGGATCAATGCTTGCTTTGGACTGTAACAAAAGGAGGTCTAAAGATGGCACAACTCATAGCGAACCGACGGGATATAGAGTTTGTGTTGTACGAGCAGATGGAGGTGGAAACGCTTTTAAAGGAAAAAAAATATACTGGATTGAACCGGAAAATGATCGACATGCTCATCTCCGAAGCTGCGAATTTGGGCATCAAGGAAATTCTGCCAACCTGGGCCGAGGGAGACAGAGAGGGCGTCGGTTTCGAATCAGGTAACGTATCTACCCCTGAATGCTTCAAACGCCCGCATCAGCTTATTCGGGAAGGCGGATGGGTTTCCCTGGCGGAAAAGACCGAACTCGGGGGGCAGGGGCTTCCCCATGTCGTTGCCTGCGCCCTACGCGAATACCTGCACGGTGCCAATTCAGTACTTATCTCCTTCGCCTGTTTCGGCCACGGTACCGGAAAAATGATAGAGCTTTACGGTACCGAAACGCAGAAAAGACTGTTTCTAACAAAGCTGTACACTGGCGAATGGGCCGGCACCATGCTGCTGACCGAGCCCCAGGCAGGATCTGATGTCGGGGCGCTCACCACATCGGCCGTAAAAAATCCGGATGGAACCTATTCGCTCTCGGGAAACAAGATTTTTATCTCAAACGGCGACCATGATTTGTCTGAAAATATCATTCATCCGGTTCTGGCCCGGGTTGAGGGCGCCGCAAAGGGGGCAAAGGGGATCTCTATTTTCATCGTTCCCAAGATCTGGGTAAATGACGACGGGAGCCTCGGCGAACCGAACGATATCGTGTGCACCGGCATCGAAGAAAAGATGGGAACCCATGGAAGTCCGACATGCAGCATGGCCTTGGGGAGTAAGGGAATTTGCCGGGGATTGTTGCTTGGGAAGGCGAACCAGGGGATGCGAATCATGTTCAAAATGATGAACGAAGCGCGTCTGTATGTCGGATATATGGGATTTGTTTTTTCAAGTGTCGCCTACATGTATGGGTTGAGTTATGCCAAGGAGAGATTGCAGGGAAAAGACCTGAGTGCCGGAAAAGATCCGGAGGCGGCACAGGTGCCGATCATTCGACATCCGGATGTCCGAAGAATGTTGACCTGGATGAAAGCCCATGTGGAAGGCATGCGCAGCTTCGTTTATTATGTCTATTCTCGTTTCGATCGGGCGGCCTGCGCCGGAACGGACTCTGAAAAGGAACGGTACAACGAACAGATCGCACTTCTCACGCCGGTGGTAAAAGCCTATTGTGCCACCCGGGGTTTCGAGGTCTGTATTCAGGCGATGCAGGTCTATGGTGGCTACGGGTATATTCGAGACTATCCTCCGGAACAGCTGGCCAGAGATTGCAAACTGATGTCCATATTCGAGGGTACCGATGGAATTCAGGCCATGGATCTGCTGGGACGTAAACTCGGGATGAAAAACGGGGCTGTTTTTATGGATTTTCTCGGGGAAATCAAAAAGACCATCGCTATGGCCAGAGATGTGAGAGGTCTCGACGATTTGGCAGAAAAATTGGAAGGGGCGACAGAGAAGCTGGGAGAAACCGCTATGCACATCGGCATGCAGGCCATGTCGCCGGAAATAAAAACCGCTTTTTCCTTTGCCCATCCCTTTCTGATGGCAATGGGGGATGTCTGCATGGCATGGATGCTTCTGTGGCGGGCAGTTGCTGCCGGCCCAAAGCTGGACGACATCGTCAACGGGAAGAAAGGGGAAACGCGCAGCGAAATCGTTCGACATGATGCCTCTGCGGCCTTTTATGATGGGCAGCTGAAAACGGCGGCCCATTATATAGAAACCTTGCTTCCGGAAACTCTGGGGAAAATGGAGGGAATCCTGCGGGGCAATCAATCTACGGTGACGATGGATGAGAGGGCCTTCGGCTAGCAATTTAAGAATGGAAATCCGTCCGCCTTGTTGATAAAAGAAATGTTGGACACACGAATCGGGGCGCGACTCAATGAAACCAGTTCGATCTTTTATCCTGCCGGCAGTCGCCGTGGCTCTCACCTTTGGGGTCGTAGGATTTTTCCAGCGGCCGGCTTCCGTTGAGCCGTCGACAATGGCGGAGGTCCGGCAGGAGGCCGAACGGGGCGGCTATCGGATCATCGATGCGGATACACTTTGGGGATTGTACCGATCCAATCGTGAGAAGATCCTTTTGGTGGACACGCGTCAGGAATGGGAACACCGTGCCGGTCACATCGACGGAAGCACTAATTTTCCCACGCCGCCCTCATGGACATCTCGATGGCTCAAAAAAGGGGCTTTAAAAGAGTTTCTGGGCCCGAATCAGGATAAGTCGATCGTTTTCTACTGAGCGGGTTTGGCTTGAGTCCGTAGCGACCTGGCGGCTCGGGTAGCCGTTCAATTAGGTTATCAAAATGTCTTCCGGTACCCGGAAGGATATCCTCAATGGGAATCCAACGGGCTTCCCGTCGCCAAGGCGAAATTAATACCTCAGTCCGTTTCCGAGTCTTCCGGAGTGAACCGCTCCCTATCCGGATGGGCCACGTTATGGACGCTGATAGGCGTATTTGCAGGCGGCCTGGCACTGAACCTCACACCCTGCGTCTATCCCCTGATCCCCATCACCGTTTCCTATTTTAGCGGCAGAAGCACCCGTGGCAAGAGTGGACTTGTTGGACATGGTGTCTGCTACATCGGTGGCCTGGCGCTGACCAACTCGTTGCTGGGAGTGGTGGCCGCCCTGACTGGAAGCCTGATCGGCGCTTTGCTTCAAAGCCCTCTGGTGCTGTCGGTCATTGCCGCCGTATTGGTTGCGTTCGCCTTAAGCCTGTTCGGTTTTTGGGAACTCCGCGTTCCCTTTTGGCTCACGAAGGCGGCCTCAACATCCTATTCGGGATTTTTTGGCTCGTTCTTCATGGGGGTCACGCTGGGCATCGTAGCCGCTCCGTGCATTGGCCCCTTTGTTCTGGGCCTTCTGACCTGGGTGGCGACCCTGGGGGACCCGCTGATCGGGTTTTTCATCTTTTTCACCTTGAGTCTGGGTTTGGGGACTCCCCTGTTTGTTCTCGCGATTTTCTCCGGGCAGCTGGCAAAACTGCCAAAATCCGGCGAATGGATGAACTGGGTAAGGCGGCTAATGGGCTGGATTCTGGTGGGAATGGCCGCCTATTTTGTCCAGCCGATTCTGCCGGCAGTCTCTCAGCAGTACTTTCTTGGCATCGTTGCGATAGCCGCCGGTATCCATTTGGGCTGGCTCGATAAAACAACCGCCACGTTTCGTTTGTTTCCCTGGGTGAAGACCATGGTTGGCACGTTGTGTCTGGTGTTTGCCACCGTAGTGATCGGCAACCAGCTTTTTATGGGACCATCGGTCAGATGGCATCCCTATTCAAAACAACTCCTGGCTGATTCGGCAGAGAAGCAGAAGCCGGTGATCATCGATTTTTACGCCAATTGGTGTGCACCCTGCCGTAAACTGGATCAAACCACCTTCCATCAGCCGGATATTGTCCGGCTTTCTCAGGACGATTTCATCATGGTGAAGGTGGACCTCACCCGGAAAGATGCCCGAAAGTATGACCATCTGTTAGAGGAATATGACATCAAAGGAGTTCCGACCGTCGTGTTCATAGACGCGGCCGGAAATGAGTGGACGGATTTGCGGTTGATTGATTTTGTCGAATCGGATGAATTTTTGAATCGAATGGTGTCGATTAAATGAATAGCAAGCAATTAACGTAAATCAGGAGACATCACATGGTACGAGTTAGATTTTTTATGAACGAACCCAATGGCAAGCCCTGAAAGCATTTCAAGAAGATTATACCCAGGCTGGGTACAAAGTATGACGTTGAGATAGAAACCACATCCAGACCCAAAGCAGACTACATGACGGATGAATACTTTGAACTGGAGCTGCCGGTGGCCCCGGCCGTTATGGTGGGGGATCAAATCCTGGTCGAGGGCACCGACATACCAGAGCAACAGATAGAGTCCGCGATCTGCCGGCACCTGGGGCTTCCGGAGCCGGTGGCCGCCAAAAAGGGGATTATCGACCGCCTGTTCAACCGATAAACAGGCAGCGCATATTACTAAAGGATCATCTCTCAATTAGTGGGAGAAAAACCTTATTGAAATACGAAAGTGGGTATAGGTAAAGTGAACCGACATGTCTACCATGATATTCAGGCGACCTGTCGCATACGGCGTCAACATCGGGCCTGGGAATTGTGGGTTGCGGTGTTGCTGATCGCTCTACTGGGGATCTGTTCGCCGGTTTTGGCGGAGGACAGGGCTATCCACCGGTATGCGGCCCATGGAAACATAGAAGAGGTTAATAGACTCATCACGGCCCATCCCATTATGGTAAATAAACAAGATGCCTCCGGTGCCACGCCGCTTATCAGCGCTACCAGCAACAGCGAAGCAGGGATGGTCGCTTTTCTCTTGTCCAAGGGAGCGGACCCCAATATCGCAAACAACGGTGGCGCGGCGCCGTTGCACTACGCTTCCAGCGCGCTTCGAGCCAACACGCGCATGGCAGACCTTCTGCGCCAGCATGGGGCAATCATTTATGTTCGGAACAGGGATGGCGGGACGGTTCTGCACAGTGCGGCTGGGGCGGCGGTTCCGGCCATGATCCGCTATTGGCTGGACCAGGGCATGGGTGTGCACGTCACCGACAATTACGGCAGGCAGCCCATACACTACATCGCCAGGGCCATGTGGAAGGTGCCCGAGGCTGTTGAGGCGCTCCTGGCTGCCGGAGCGGATATCAACGCCCGGGCCAACAAGGGTAAAACTCCGTTGCAACTGGCAACGGAGCGGCGGAACAGCAGGGCCATCGAGGCCCTTAAAGCCAGGGGTGCAAAATAGGGGCGTATGTGTAACGATATGTGGGATCGAAAAGTTTCGTTTGCCATGCCTCGCATGCCGGTATTCAGTGCCATTGCCGATGACACACACCAGCGAAAAAAGCCGCATCCTGTTTCTGGATAACTTGCGTTACCTCATGGTGCTGCTGGTTCTTATCCTGCATGCAGCGATCAGCTACAGCAATTTTGTACCATGGTGGTGCGTTAAAGAGCCAAATGTGCATGCCGCTGTTTTTGATGTTCTCATACTGATCCTGGATGTGTTTCTCATGCCGGTTCTGTTTTTTATCGCCGGCTATTTTGCCATATCGTCGTTTCGAAAAAAGGGTACACGGCGTTTCCTCAAGCGAAAATTCAAGCGATTGGGACTACCCCTGTTGATCGGCATTCCTCTGGTCAGCCCGTCTTTCTCCTATATCTACCATTTTACCCGGAACGGATTTTCGAGTCACATGGGTTTTGGTGCCTACTGGATGGATTACCTGAAAACCGCCGGAGATTTCTCCATCGGCACCATGACCTCGATCGATCAATTCAGTCAGTCGCATCTCTGGTTTATGTCCTTACTTCTGTTCTTTTTTGTTGTTTTTGGACTGTGCGTGGGGACAACGAGGCTCGATGACGGTTCCGCTGCGGTCGACCGTTCGGGGAGTACCTCACCAGGATCCATTTTAATCATACTGGCTGTTATGGGGATTCTTTCCGCCGTATTTGCATTGATCGGGAATATGCTGTTTGCCCGCCCTGAAAATCCGGAGCCGTGGGTCACCATCGCAAATCTCCTCCAATTCCAGCCCGACAGTGTGGGAACCTATATTCTCTATTTCGGTGTTGGAATTTACGCGTCCCACAAGAAATGGTTCATAACCACGAAAATCCCGGGCCATCCGGCGATTTGGCTCATCTCGTGTGCCCTTCTGTCAGGGTCCCTTCTGCTGACGCTGAACCGATTAATGCTGAATTTTTCGATAGGGATCTTTCTCTTATATCTTTTGGCCAGATCGTTTCTGTGTGTCTCGTTTCTGGCAGCATTCTCATCATGGGCGGCCGGCCACTGGAATCGACCTTCCCAATTTCATAGACTGCTGGCTCTCAATTCCTATCATATCTATATGACGCACTTCTTAATCGTCGTTATCATGCAACTGGTTCTGGCTGGCTGGTCAGACGGCTCGGTCTTCGTCAAATTCGGAATTGTTTCAGCCGCGTCCATTTTGGCCAGTTTCGGAATTAGTCATTATGCATTGAGACCCTACCCTCGTCTGTCAGTCGTCGGAATCTACACCTTATTCGCCATAACATTGATAACCATTCGCCCCGAGGGGTTATAATCGATTGGGCCTGCGGTCTCAGAACATCCACAGGCCCGAAAAATAAAATCGCGGCGGATGGCAATCGGATCTTTTTGACTCCGAGGGTTTAGTAATTAGTATAACATTATCGGATAATGTTAAATCTATGCAGAATCTGCGCCCTATTCCTTTTATCAGCGCAGAAGATGAGTTCGACGCCACGAGTTTACCAGATAGCGATCACCGCCTGCGTCCCTTTACTCCAGTCTTGTTAACGAAAGCGATTTCCTTGCCGTTGTAGGCCGGACCTGTCAACGGCCGATAGCGGCATTCTATGACGGCCAGATAAAAACAGCCACCTATTATAGCGAAACCGTGCTCCCGGAAACCCTGGGAGCGATGGAGGGAATTCTGAGCGGCAACCGCGCGACCCTCGATATGGAGGAGAGAGCTTTTGGATAGAAAGAAAAATTTCGAACCCACGATTGCGACCCAATTGAATTCCCGAAAATCGAAAGGAGAGACATTATGGCCACCGTTGAAATGATTGAATATGAAAAGGCAAGCCCGGAGGTGCGTGAAGTTTATGACGACATTATGGCGACACGGAACATAGACTGGGTCAACAACTTCTGGAAGGTGCTGGCGGTTCAGCCGGAGCTGTTGCGGCGCACCTGGAACGGGGTCAAGGAGGTCATGGCGCCCGGCGCCATCGACGCCCTTACGAAGGAAATGCTATACGTTGCCGTAAGTGTCGGCAATGCCTGTAAATACTGCATCAACAGCCATACGGCGGCTGCGAGGAAAAAGGGTATGAGCGAAGCGATGCTGGCCGAGTTGATGGCGGTTGTTGCCATGGCGAATCAGACCAACGCGTTGGCCAACGGCTTCCAGATACACCTTGACGACGCCTTCCAGAATGGCGGCCAAACGCCCGAATAAAGCATCAGACCCCGGGCTTGCGTGTGGTTTCGGAACGGTATTCTGACAATCGCTATAAAAGAATCGCGTTTTTTATGAAGTTGAGGGGATGTCGATTGGTTCATACGTGTTGAAACGAGCAGATAGAACAGTCGATAAAATAAGTGACACGCTCCGAAAACAATACATGTGGATCGCTATTCAAGAACGGTAATCGGATCCGTGAATAGTTTTGAATTTGGAATCAGCACCTTATTTCCCTCGGAATCGAGCTCCGTGTAGCGTAAATCGATGGAGATCACGATTCCTTCGTACCCGGATATCCTGATGCGGTTTCCTATCTCAAAGGGTCGGTACAGCAGAATGAGAACGCCGGACAACAGATTGGAAATAGTGTCTTTCAGAGCAAAGCCGAGTGCAAACCCCGTCAGCCCCAAGCCGGCCACCAGGGCGGAAACGTTTATGCCCAATGTCCCCAGGGCCGTTAACATACCAAAGATCATTATTGCGATACTGCTCGTTCGGGCAATCAGCGGTGTGAGAGTGTCATCTAATTTAAAGCGATCGGCGGCGGTGAAAATTGCTTTTTTCACTATTCTCGCCAGGAAAAAAGAAAAAATAATGATTAATATAACTCCGATTACTCTCGGTACCCAAAGAGTTGCTGCGCCCAGCAAATAGTGTGCAATGTTATTCATGGTCTGCCAATCTCAGGTTGTCATAAAAAAATACCTGACGGAAACGGTGCGCTGCCGATGTAAAGCGTTGCATCCCGGTGTGGAAATGCTCAATCATATCTTATCTTAAACAACCGGCATGAAAAGTGTAGGCTTTTTTTAACCAATTAAATATACCCTCACTGCCTCCGTCCCCTGTGGCCCCATATTCGTCGAACAAGAGGGGCCAACAAAACCTACCGCTGATTCGGGGATGCCCCTCTGTTTTCAACGTCAGACGTTGCCATAAACAGTTCAAGATTTTTAGAAGCTTGTTTTCGAACGTAATTCCGTATCAGAGGGCTCCATCCTAAAATCAACCCAACAGGCCCAAGTGCCATGAAACTCCATTTCCAAAAATTGAAGCTATCTTGATGTTGAATGATTTTTCCATCTTGAAACTGAAATGTTGCATCAATTTTGTTGTGGACGCTTCGACCCGTTGTTGAAAAAATGTATTTTGCTTCCCAATGCGCCCTGCCTGTTGTTTCATCTGACTGAATGTCGTTAAACGTCAACTCGAATCCTTTGGCTTTCGCACACAGCATTTTCCACATATTTGCCGCTTTAGAGCCTCTCAATAGCTGAAAGATTGGATCAGAAAACTCGATGTTTTCATGATAGCATTGCACCATGCCATCGCCATCTAAGCTTTGAAAACAGGAGTAAAACCTTTCGATCAAATCTGTATTCGGATACATATATCTCCTTGTATTACTGAATTCCGCCGGCAAAAGCTCAATTGTTTTGGGGAGTCTCTATAAATAACACCATTCCCTTATGAGATGAAATTCACGGTTTACGTTTTTAGCCCTGGAAGTCGATGTTAACGGCAGCCCGCATGGGTGACCAGCAGGCAGGGACTGAATGCGTTAAAGCGGTCTTTACGCCTTCTGCTCCGCTGGCTGGTCAGGCGGATGAAGCCCTGCCGCGTTCATTGAGATAATGATGCCAGAGTATTCTTGCGGCCACTGCTCGCCACGGCCTCCAAGTCTCTGCAATTTGGTCCACTGTTTCAGAACTGGGAACCGTTGGCAACTCTCTCAATTCCTGAATGGCCTTTGCTAATGCAAGATCCCCCGAAGGCCACGCATCCGATCTGCGCAAGGCAAACAGCAGGTATGTATCGGCGGTCCAAGCTCCGATTCCTCTTACTTCCATCAAGCGTTTCCTGGCCTGGTCATCGGGCATGCTTTCGAGCCCTTTCAGGTCGAACGCCCCGGTCATAATTTTGTGGGCTATGCCGCGAACATACGATATTTTCTGGCGACTAAAGCCTATTCCCCTCAATGTGCTGTCATCCAAGTACAAAAACTTTTCAGGATGGATTGCGCCGACGACCGTTTCCAATTTGGCAAACGCTGTGTGTGCTGATTCCAAAGATACTTGTTGGGATAGGATGGCGATAACAATACCCGAAAATCCAGGTGCATGGCACCAGAATGGAGGATCCCCCCACCTTGAGACAACTGCTGCGAGATCCGAGTCCCGTGATGATAACTCAGAGACGCCTCGATAATATATTTTATCCGTGAGTGCCAGAGGACTGACAAGGTCACCCATTATTCGAAAACCGATGTATTGGTTGCCTATTGGAATGCGTCAGATAGGGCCTGGCGCTAAACCACCATGGTTTGGAGTTTTGGTGCAATGTTCGGGTTAGACCCTCATACCAACTACACATGTCACCGCTCAAGATAGTCACGACATGATACGCCATTCCCAAAACGCTGTGGTATGATACGCATCTTATCGAGTCGACGTGGATTAATCTCTTGATCATTAGTGATATCGCGGATTCGGATTTCGATGACTTGATCGGAAAACTGTTCCTTGATGACTCGGAACACCTCTGGGTCATGTTCTCCTGAATCGCCAATCAGAATGAATTTCCGTCTCGGAAAATGAACCATCAACGCACTGATTTGACCTATTTTTTGTTCGAACGTCGTTTGATTAGAGCCATCCCGAAAAAGCTTCCAGAGATCCTGATATGATTCGGACTCAAAAGGATTGATTCTGACATTTTTCATGTGAAAACTGCCGGATGGAAATCCAACGGATTCGCTAAACAAAAAATGAGCAAGCGGCCCATATAATTGCCAGGGACCTCCCGACACATAGTGAAATGCCACAGTCTGATCAAACGCCCGATACATTTCAGGCATACAGGGGGCGGCAACAAAGTCACGGAAAAATGTATTCGTCAATACCACCTGCTCACCGGCCGGTATCTCGGTGACTTTGATCGTATCGTCAATGTCGGAAATGACCGAGACACCTGCCGGTTCGAGCAATCTGACGCGTCCCTTACCAACGTGGTTTTTAGACACCGCCCGATAGGTCAACCAGCCCTGTTCGGACGCCTGTGCGTCAAGAAGCCGCGTCACTTTATTATCTGTGAGCGTTATGAAGCCGTCAATAAGCCCATTGTGATCCGTTCTCGAGTTCCCCCTTTTATCCTTTAGCTGAAATGTGTCGTTGTCTGGATCATTGTCAAATCCAAAGACAACCACCTCGCCGGAATCGCTATCCGCAACAAAATCCTCAGCTCGCGACATAAATATGTCTTTTTGGGTTTCATCCAAGTTTTCCAGCCCGGCCCTTTTTCGTATGATCCTCCTGGCACCTTTCGCAGCTAAACGGCGAAACGCATCAGATTTCTCTCGCACCCAGATACGTAATGGAATAATCCAATTGTTACCCTCCCGGTAACCATAGCTTGTATAAAACGTAACGTGTTTTTCCGGCACTGTTTTCTTTCCATCGGCCCAAACGGTTTTCGGCAATAATAAGGTCAGGGCGATCAGGCCACCCGTCACACCGACTGTAATAAATCTTAGCATGAATTCGATGATGTATTCTGCGGAATCCTGCGTTTAGGAGAGCATGCGGGGCCTGCACAACGTTTTACACACTTAGCCCGATTAACATGAGAATAATCAATGTAAAAAACTTCCACTTATCGAAGATCACCGTCTTTAGCTTGCATGTCCCGATGCCATAGTTTTTTTTGAACTTGAAACGTGTTCACAATTAGCCCGAAAAGGCAGAGAGCAACAACTATCGGAAGCAAGATATTGAAATATCTCGTTCCGAAATAAATTACAAAGGTATTGATCAGGATGAAGACAACTCTTACCTCTGTTGGCCCCATACGGTAATAGTATATTTGGAATTCATTGGTGGCGGCAAAGGATAAAAAAGAACTCACCATGTAAGCACCCAGTATAACGACCAAAGCGAAATACCATATCTCCAGTCCATCGGGAGAAATCATATATCCGACGAAAACGAATGAACAAAGGAAAATATAATCAAGGAAGTGGTCCATGTAAAATCCCCATTTAATCAAACCGGTATTCCTCTGCCTTCCGAGCTCGCCGTCAAATAGATCTGTCAGATATTGGAACAAAATCATTAACGAAACCAGCCATAGAAATTGGAGGTTTTCTTTGGCGTAAAATGCCAAAATGACGTTAATAAGGCTCCAAATGAGAGTCATTAGAGTGAGATGATAGGTCTCTATACGCCGGGGTATTTTGGGGACAGCCCAATTTTTCAGTAAGTTTTCCGGACGGCTCAACAAGGAATGTCCGACTTTCTTATCACCGCCAAATTTATGTTGTTTATCATTCATAGGTTATACCGTCGACAAAGTACTCAAATAGCGGGTTCCCAAGCGAACAGATGACTATTACCCACGGTGTTATCAAGAATGCGACCCCAAACATGGCGAGAGGCAGCAGAAGCCACGCTACCAGCAGCTCAACTTCCCGCCTCTTGTATATTGTTTGCCAATTCATATATGTAGAATTAACGCCAAGCTGAAGGGCGCGACTGTTTGACATTCCCTCCAGCGATTTGTCCGTAAACGGGCTTTCGCTACAGGCAGCTCGACACAAAATCTCGCCAAAATATAAACCATGCGCTTTTTCGGCTGGAGTTCATTTGGTGCAATATCCAGGTTAATCGTTATTCCGTCCTGAGGACCTGTCAATATCAACGATTTTCGTATTTCCTCCATAGTGCTTGGTTTCGTAGGATGTTATCCCCATGAGCTTTTTAGTGATTTCCCCCATTTTGTCTACATGCACTTTGATTTTAGTAATAGACTCAAACATGGGATTGTCCTGTGATAACTCGGTCAAACTCAATTCCGTATAACCGACAATTAACTGCAATGGCTGGTTCAATTCATGGCACACGGCACCAGCCATCTCAAGAATCCCCTGAAGCTTTTCTTCCTGAACCCGTTTTATAGTCAATTCCTGGTGAACCAAAGCCGATTTAATTCGGGCCAGTAATTCTATCCGGTTAACGGGTTTGCGAACATAGTCTGTTCCTCCGGCTTCAAACGCGGTGCTCAAAACTGAGTCATCAGTGTTTGCCGTCACGAATATGATGGGAATATTATTCGTCCGGGATGTTTGGCGTAATTTTTTACACACTTCAATGCCGCTCGTTTCAGGCATGCTGATATCAAGCAGAATAAGGTCCGGCTGATTTTCGACCGCATATTTCAAACAATCTTTCGCGTTCAGTGCACTGACCGTCTGGTAGCCGTTTTTTTTCAAAATGGTAGCTATGAATTGCACACTAACTTGATTGTCATCTGTTATTAAGATCGTTTTGGAAGAAATCGTGGACACATTCACCCCTTTCATAGGCTAACGCTGTGCTTCCGTGGCGGCTCATCAGCGATGCCCGTTGATAAGCTCTCGGTAACGGTAATTGAGTTTCCGGTATCTTTATGCGGTTTGACGGATCGATTGCAGCTATTCGGGTCCCATGGACCAGTACCGTTTGATCAGGGATAATTATTTCTTCCGTCATCGGTACAAGGTTGACCATTACAAAGGCATATAGATGTTATGTTAGCTACGCTGGAAAACACTTCTCTATGCTAGACAGTTTCCCTTCTGTCTTGTGATTGTCTCCAACAATTGAATATTCCGCTTTTTGTATTCGGCTTGCAGATCATCGTAACAACCAACGGTTCGTCCAATGAATTCAGGAGGGCATATTCCCTCTCGACCGAAAAGCCCTCTGATAATCTGACGTGCTACAATCGCACAGGTATAACCTGTCGTACGAGCCATTGAAGTTGTCTGAGTTTTTTTATCGTATTGGTCCAGCAAGTAGTACGTGTAGCACACGCTTTCTCCATCTCTTTGTCCTTCCATGACAACTTGCATCACTGTGAAATCCTTCTCTCCTTCTTCTAAGTGCCATTTGTCAAATAACAGCTTGGAGGTCAGGGAGAGAGGTTTTACCTCTTGACCATCCACCTCAACTGCCGAAGTGCCGAAAAAGCCGCTCTCCCGAAAAACGCGCATTAGATTTGCATGACCTGGGTAACGGAGGGTCTTTTCTCGCATAAACGGGATATCCAAAGTTTCCCTCAACGTGCGGAGCCCATCTGTATTGAACGCCTCTAAGGTGTCAACATCCGGAACGTCAATCAACTCGATCTCCGAAAGGGCTGGCAGGATCACTTCTTGACCGTACTCCACAAACCTGGCAGGGCGGATGTACTCTTCCAATACATCCGATGGGGAAAACACCGCTTTATATTCAAATGGCCAGTGGCGGACTTGCGGCAATCCGCCCACATAGCATACATATCGATCTGTTTGATCCAGCAACTCGTATACATACCCTGCTATGATGTTGCACAAACCTGGAGCCACCCCGCAGTCGACCACTGCCGTAACCTCTTTTGACTTGGCCAATTCGTCAAGTATAAAGGGATCTTCACCGAAAAAAGATATATCCACCACATTTTTTCCTGCCTCGATGATCTCGCGCAAGGTTTCAAAACCGATGGAGCCGGGAACAGCATTTATGACCAAATCGCTATCCTCCACTACCGAAGAAATCCTCCCATTTTCTTGAAGATCGGCTTGAATCCCTGTTATAGAAGCTTCTGCTTCCAGTCTTCCCAAAACCTCTTGTCTACGATCTACAACAACCACATCAATATCTATTTCTTGCGCCAAATCTTTCGCAATTGCGCTCCCAACCATACCGGCACCTAATACAGTGATTCTCATCAGATCCTCCCAATACTAATTCCTTCCTCAAGCCTGACGCGTGAGCTGATAAGCGCACAGTTTTTTGGTGGTTCTTTCGCCGTCGAATTGTGGGTCGGTTATGTTAGTCAATGCCAAAGTTTTTCTCAAGCACCATTTCGAATTCTCGAACTTCTATTCCTTTATAGTTCTCGAATTCTTCAATGAAAATTATTCGATCCTTTAATATTCGTTTAACTTTTTTTGAAATTATACCTGGGAAAAAATGACCTTCTTTGACAGTCCATCCTTTTCCTCTGCTATCAACGAATAGTGCATTATTTCCGATCGGAGAAATGATTATACCTTCTAATTTAAAACCTAAAGGACTGAATTCAGTCCACCCGGATAATGCTTTTACATGTGTGATATTTTCAATTCTACCGGGATATCGTCCTAAATGACCACTGCGCCCGCTAATGAACGTTCCAATCACTCTAGAACGGCTATTATTCACTTCGTTTATATCTGAAAGCGTTGCATACTCAGAAGGCCTTCCTACCCACAATCGATTTCGATTCCCGTCTGACAAAACATGGGATTCAAATTTTATGTGATAATTACCGACAATCGATAATTTTTTTCCATCGAATTTCTTAGGGTTAGATAATATTTCGGTTACATTGACATCGTCGGTCTTATTACCTTCCGCACCGGAGGTACTTTGAGTTAATAAAAGTAAGGAAATAAAAATTATAAATATATTACGAAATAAAGATGGCATAATAAATTTTCATGTCTAACGACTGAGCTGAGACGCGTGAAGCGCGTCGGCGATTCACGTCGAACTCCAGAGATATGTTCGACCCTAGAACCTCATTGCTGCTCTGGTGTCACCAGTTACGTATCTCCAGCCTCGGAGCCCAATCCATGCCCTAAATCCGAGCCAAAAAATGAAACACTGTAGAATCCGAGAAACTTCGCGTTCCATTTCAATACTCAAGATAAATTTTGTTGGATTTTCATAGATAGAGCCCAACAATTCATTGCCTTCATAAAGTTCAAATTGAAATGCGGCCATTTCATTGAATAAAGACCCTGGTTTTAATAAATATGAGATTGATTTGTGCTTGATAGAATACGAATAACCTATCCCTTGGGGTTTTTCAGCGATAGCCTTGCAATCGTAATGAAAGTCACAAAAATACTTACCTTCAAATAATTTTTCACGATAAAATTTATAATTGCCTTCTCGGGCAATAAATACTGCCTTCGGGATAAAAAAGGATGCTCGGAGTGTACCGAAATAATCATCATCCTCAAAAAAATGATAGGTCGGAGTGAAAATTTTTCTCTCGGCTGTTAGCATTTATTTAGTTGGAGTCCAACGTTTGAGCTGAGCAGCCGCCCGAACAACCTTCGAGTATGCACGGCCGGTACGTAAAACCGCGGTATTCACGCGGTCTGCTCCAGCGATTGGTTAGCAATTTTTTGAGGTTATCGGCTTGTTATTGGACCAAGCGCATCATGGTATATTCCACTCATAACGACAAATACTATCAGTACGAAAACAATGTATATCATGCTCCCGAATTTAATAATTTTGTCACGCTTTGCTTTATTTTCTGCTTTATAGGCCGCAATACTTATTCCAATACCGAGAAAGGCAAGAACTGGACCCAAAATTGGAGAGACCAGCATGAATGAAAACAAACCCTCGCCGCCCCATATGATACCCTCATAAGCCACTAGTAATAATGGGAATAAGACGGCTAAAACAATGCTCGTTATTATGCCAAGCGATAAAGGTATCCTTCTATTTTTAGTCTCAATATTTTCTGAAGATGAATTCATTATAATGATCGCAGGCTAACGTTTGAGCTGAGACGCGTGAAACGCGTTAGCGGTTCACGTCGTACTCCAGCGATTTGTTAGACCTACTTTTTCATTCGCAGCCATTCTTCCTTAGGACAATGTGAAATAACAACTCCATGACCTGGCTGAACTGACTTCCAAGTGTACACATCTCCTGAAAGCCCGTATTGCCCTTCTTCGTTTGGATAAAGCTCACTGCAATCAGGCAATGGTAGTGACTCACCACTTTCATCGATCCAGATATATGCATATGTCCGTGTTGAATCTGTAAATAGGTAAAGATGGACCCCGCGACCGAGTTTATCTACGCGGCCTAAAAACTTTAAATTATATACCGCCAAATCACCATCGCTAAGCTCTACACCTTCCACAATCATACCGATGTCCGATGATTGTAATGATGAAAGATAACGTATGACACGAGGTTCATTGATTTTATGCCAATCGCCAGGTCTCATTTCGCTTTCAATAGAATATGCCATCCCGAAAATCACAAAAATCGCTAAAGAGTGAATGGCGATAGATATTATGATTATCCGCAGCATAAGTTCACAATCTTAATAGTAGGTCTAACGAGTGAGTAGCGGGAATTAATTCCTGTATATTGAATATTCCGGAAATAATTCACACATATTAAATACATAAATGCATCGGCGGCCTGAACTTGCTGCCCAATATTTATAGCACCTTTGCCCGGAAAAATGTGCAGCCAAGGCTTGCGGTTCTATCGACTTCAAGATAAAACTATGAAATTACAAATACTTACAGGGATACTTCAGGTGGCACAAAAAATGATTCAGATGATCTCCATTGTCGCAAGGGCCATTCCGTTTCACAAGGTTCCCCATAATTCATCGACATTCATTATACCATCCAAATGACATTCCCGCAAAAACCACGAGAACGGCGTGATCAGCTCGGAGATAACCTGCGGGTAACGCATGATGCTTACAAAACGTAAAATAACGTTCGCTTTCTGAGCCGGGTGCTGCATCCAGTTTTGTGAAGAAACGAATTGGAAAGAATTTGGGGTCGGGTAGGGGCTTTTTCTGCGTTTACACAGTAAGGCCGGCTAAAAAGCAATCAGCGAACGTTGTAACGGTGGCCCATTAACGGATGTTGGATGGTAGACAGGAGTCCGCAATCTATAGTGGTTGTCCTAAATATGTTCCGTTTGCAGACAAATGGAAACGATGACCGCAGAGTCTCAGAGAACGCAAAGGAGCGCTATTTTTCCCAGAATCCCTGAGAGGGGGATTCTGGGAAAGGGCCCCAGCAACATATTGAATTTCTGAAAATTTTCAAGATGATCGGTTTGCATTTCGCC
>CAFBRK010000215.1 GCA_903231505.1 Olavius algarvensis associated proteobacterium Delta 3
AAAGATGAAAAGAACAGATGCAAGCTGCAGGATACAAGATGCACCCAAAAGAGATCGAGAGCTCATTGATCGCTAGCAGTCCCCTTAATCATGTATCCTGAATCTTGAAACTTGTATCTTGACCCA